>JBGSHV010000119.1:0-7446 GCA_041752005.1 Pirellula sp.
CTGGTAGAGTCGTGAAGAAATCGGAATGGCTCCGATGCCTGATTTCTCCTTAAGTGTCCTCCGGATGGCCTCGACGACAAATTCGGTCGAGTGATGGATCATCAGCGAAGCATGGTTCGCCTTGCGCAGAGACGCTTCCGCGTGCGTGGCGATGGACTTCATTTCGGATACCGAAAATTGGATTACGCGTCCGTTCTTTTCCTGCAGCTGGAGCCGTTGGGCAAGTTCCGGAATCAACGTCCCAACGACTCTGCGCTGAGACTGGGAAAGCAAAACGCCGAAGGTCTCGATGGATGTTGTCATTGGCTGGGCTACCTCATGAGTTTTGCAAACGAATCATCCGCTTCTAAAGATTGTAGTATGCGTTCATTGTAGCATGCTCCACGACCGTCGATCGTCCCCGTATTCGTCCGCTACTCTCTTGCATCGGACGCTACGCGAGTGAAAAAGGAAAACACCCCCAAGACACACAGGCCATAAACCATGGCTACTAAGCCGATGGCCAAGTCGTAGGGTTTGGGTGTCGACAGCGAAAAACGCAGGAGAACCGTCGAAATCACAAATCCAGCATTTCGGATTACGTATTCGTACCGCTCGTAATACAGCAACGAAATGATCAGTAGGAAAACATCAGTAAAGATCATGAGCTCATAAAACATCGGGAAGAAAAACAAATCGAGATCAATCGCCTCGGCAGATTGTCCGCGACCTACGCTTAGAACCTCGCCAAACCAGACAGCGAGACTATATCCGGCCAATAACAGCAAAACTCCACATAGCAATATGGCGACGGCCTTCTTTATACTCACGAATTGGTTCAATTCCGCTTGCGGACTGTCGTGCAAAACAGTCTGCCGCACACGGTAGAAACCGGTCACCAGCAGGAACATCAAAGCAGCCGCGCACATATCCAGAAGCACCATCATCGCCGCGTCGAATTGCGTCAGCCATGTGGCTGGATCCCGAAACTCACCGATGTCCTTGAACACGCGGCGAATGACGATGAGGGAGACAATCTCATACTGCTTGCCAATCGAACTGGTGAGGGATCGCGGGATCGCCAGCACCAAAAGCAAAACCTCGTAGAAGAGGATGAAGCTGAAGGGTGTGTAGACTGCGTGCAAGAAGTTCCGATCGAGCTGCGACAACCAGCCCTCATTGAGACTGGGTACGGATCGAGCCAAGGCGATCAGTAGCAGATGCACGATGAATCCTGCCGCTGCTAGCCAAACGACCCATCGTTCGAGCCTCTTTTTTTGGGGCGGAGCCGCACACAGGTCGTACAACGCTGCGAGCCAATCGATGGGTTTCTGGATCATGTTTTATTTTCTTTTTCGAACATCGTCGGTACTGGATCACGTGTGCTGACACACCGTTCTTCCGACGAGTTACCATCGCCGACCCCGTCAGCAGTCCCCCGTTCCAGTGGACTGCCTTGACGGAAGCGTCCTGTAGGCAAACCGGAAAACGGTCGTGCTTTGAACAGAGTCAGCGGCATGAACAGAGTCCGGCCCAAAAATTGGGCCTGCTGGAAACGTGTCATTCGCCCTGCTTCGCAATGGATTGGACACGGACACGGACATGGACGCGCGGGCGAAGTGTCACATATCGCGGCGATTCAATAATCGCTCGAAACTTGGCGCGCCAGGGCAATCGAAATCCATTGCGTCACGTAGGTCAAAACTTCTTCTCGTGTACGCTCGTGATGCAGGTCGTGGTACAGATCGTCCCACAACCGAAGCGTGCACTGTGGTCCCGCCCCTTCGGCAAATTCTTGACTGGCGATATGCGATGTGATGCGGTCTTGGGTTCCATGCATCAGCAACACCGGTACTGCCAACTCGGACGCATGCGCCACTGCCCATCGGCCTGCTTCGAGCATCGACAAGCCCAAGGCCGCCGAGATGCGATGATGGACCAGTGGATCCTTGCGATACTGTTCGACCGCTTCGGGGTCATGCGACAAGGCGTTGGGATCGATGCCACTCGGAAGGGTGAAGCTGGGCCACCAGTCCTGTAGCAGCTTGGCGAACGCCAGCTTCCAACGCGGGGGTTGAAAGGCAGTGGCCAGGAGCGGACTCGAGGCGATCACACCTCGCAGTGGCCCTTTGCGTTTCAGAGCATAATTGAGTACCAGTCCTCCCCCGAGGCTGATACCGTACAAAAAAGGAGGGGCCGTGCTGAGTTCCTGCATGCGGGCGAGTACCGGATCGATATCGGACATGAGCGTATCGAACGATGGCAACGCGCCCCCCGAGCGACCGTGACCACGTTGATCGTATGCAACCACAGCCAAATTGGAGTTCACCAAAAAATCGGCAATGCCCTGGCAACGTCCTGAATGATCGCCCAAACCATGTACGAGCCCGACAATCGCGGTCGGCGTCGAGTCGGGAAGCCATGAGCGCGCAAAAAGCGATCCGCCGCGGCGGTCATCGATAGCAAATTCCGAGTAGTTCATGCGTACAAGCAACGTGTTCTTACAGGTCTATTTGAGACAGGTTCAATGAATATAACCGATTCAATGACCCACAAGACCATCGCATGTCTTATGCGATTGCAGCGAGCCAAAACGAACGAAATGAATCTACCAGGATGCACCGCGTTGACAGTCGTGGGCGAGGCAACCAGAATCCTTGCGGGGTTCCATAGCGGGGTTCCAAAGCGACGGATCCGGGGGTAAGGCAGCGATGAACGGCGAAGCGATTTCAAAACAACATAGAGACAGCGCGATCCGACGATCGGGATGCGCGAACTTCTGGGTTTGTTTGCTACCAGCGATCTTGATACTTGGTTGCATTCCAAATGGGCATGCGGTTCCTGACTCAAATTCTTCATCAACGGTGGAATCCCCATCTCGCGCAGAACAGCCACATCTCGCAGAGCGCCCGCCACTTAAAGAACAGCGTGTGGCCGTGGCTGCGGCCTCCGATCTTCGGCATGCGATGGAGGCATTGATCGCGGCATTTCAGAAAGACCATCACGAAATACAAGTGTCGGTTACTTACGGTTCCTCCGGGCAACTGTTTGCACAGCTTGCCGAGCGGGCACCTTGGGATGTCTTTCTGTCGGCGGATGCCGAGTATCCACGGCGGCTTGCAGAACTGGGTTATGTCGCCGAGGGTACCGAATTTGCGTATGCGATCGGCCACTTGGTCCTGTGGACCCGCAACGATGCACCTTGGGATCTCGCATCGCTGGGATTCGAAACCTTGCGCAACCCAGAGATGGCCAAAATCGCGATCGCAAATCCCAAGCATGCTCCGTACGGACGCGCCGCCGAAGAGGCGCTGCGAAGCTTGGGGCTTTGGGATGTGGTTGCGCCCAAACTGGTACTCGGGAACAGTGTCGCGCAGGCTGCGCAATTTGCTGAAAGCGGCGCGGCCGACGTGGGCATCTTGGCACAATCGCTAATTCAATCCCCTGCCATGCAGGCTCGCGGACGGTTCCTTTCGGTGCCTGCAGAAATCCATCCCGGATTAAAACAGGTTGGAGTAGTGATGCGATGGGCCGAGTATCGGGAAGCCAGCGATGCGTTCTGTGCGTTCTTACGATCCCAGTCCGGACGTGACGTTTTATTGCGTTTTGGATTTTCGATCCCTGAGGCTCCTTGATGGATTGGATTGCGTTTCGAGTCTCGATGCAGTTGGCGATTTGCACGACCCTCATTCTCTTCGTGCTCGGTCTCCCATTCGCTTACTGGTTGGCCAACTCGCGTTGGCGTTTCAAGTCACTGTTGGAAGCCTTGATCACGCTGCCGCTCGTGTTACCGCCGACCGTAATCGGATTCTACTTATTGACCGCATTCGGCCCTAAAGGCTGGCTCGGACAGGGGACGGGCGCCATCTTCGGTTGGACGCTTCCATTTCGATTCGAAGGCATACTGTTGGCTTCGGTTCTGTGCAATGTGCCATTCGCAATCCGTCCGTTTCAAGCGGCCATTGAAGGCATCGATCGCCAATGGATCGAAGCGTCGTGGTGTTTAGGTCAATCTCGCTGGAAAACTTTTTGGCGCGTCATCTTCCCATTGGCTTGGCCAGGCATCTTGGTCGGTCTTGTCCTGACTTTTGCCCATGCGCTCGGCGAGTTCGGAGTTGTGTTGATGATCGGCGGCAACATTCCGGGTGTCACACGCACGTTGTCGATCGCCATTTATGACGACGTTCAGGCCTTGAACTATGAAGCTGCGCATCGCACTTCGTTGCTGTTGCTTGCAGTCGCAGCCTTCGTGCTGTGGGTCGTACAACTCAAAGTTCCACGTAGGAAGTCCACGTGAGCAACGCATTGATCGCAGACTTTTCCAAAATCCATGCCTCGAGCTTTCGGGTCAGCTGCCGATTGGAACTACCTAGTCACGGTCGCCACACCACGGTCCTTTTCGGACCATCGGGCTGTGGCAAGACGACCGTGCTTCGATGCCTCGCGGGTCTTGAGCAACCAGACTCCGGCACGATTCGTTGGAACGATGAAGATTGGCTCGATGTGGCCCAGAAGCGCGTCATGACACCCCAATCGCGACGCGTCGGAATGCTGTTTCAGGACGGAGCCCTCTTCCCTCATTTGAGCATCGGCGACAACATTGGTTTCGGATTGCCACGGATGGCCAGTGGCGAGCGCAATGAGCGGATCCGTAATCTACTGCAGCGGTTTCAGATCGCAGAACTCATCGATCGACTTCCGCTGGAGGTATCGGGGGGCCAACGGCAGCGGGTCGCATTGGCTCGAGCCCTTGCGGTACGGCCCCGGCTGCTTTTGCTCGATGAACCTCTTTCGTCGCTCGACGCAATGCTGCGCGAACAAATGCGGCATGAATTGCGAGGGATATTGTCTGAATGCAACATCCCGACGGTTCTGGTCACCCACGATCGGGCGGAAGCCATCGCGTTGGCCGACCATCTCGTGATCATGAGTCGAGGGACCATTCTTCAACAAGGCACGTGGCAGTATGTCTTCAGCAACCCGCTCGATCTCGAAGTGGCGAGAATGGTCGGGGTCGAAACCATCGTCGAAGGTCAAATCGTAGGCGTGGATGCCACAGGTCTGGCCAAGGTCCAAATCGGGGAGATAACCCTGACTTCGATGCTTCCTCATGGAGGGTCGGCATCGGACAGCATTTGCGGCCCGGTCCATGTGTGCCTCAAAGCTGAGGATTTCGTTCTGCTCCGCCAGCGTGTCGAGCATTCCAGCGTCCGAAATCAGTTGCCAGCCGTCGTCGAATCGATCCAGCCCGAGGGAGCGCTCGTCCGCATCGTGCTCCAAGGCGGATTTCGATGGACTGTATTGATCACCAAATCGGCCCTGGAGGAGATGCAATTGCGACCGGGAGAGTCCGTGGTCGCGGCCATCAAAGCGCCCGCCATCCATCTCATTCCACGTCATCCGCCCAACCGATAGCCAGTAAATGGGTGTGTCCCCATACGGCGCGATTAGGCCTGCTCGGTATCTGCGGCAAGAAAAAATCGGGATCATCCCAAAAAGTTGCAGAATCACCTTGCCCCGTGGGTTCCATTCAGATATTCTTCGTGCAGATGGTGAAGCGAAGTTACGCCAGTGTTTTGGTTTTTTGACCTGCCTGCTGCTCTGTTCGTGTTTTCGTCTAGGTGAGCCCACCTTGTTGGGTTCCTTTCTTTCTAACCCGGGAAGTTTTTGAGAGGGTTAGGCAGCATTTCGATGCAGGAGTTCCCAGTATGGGCACAAAATTGTACGTAGGAAATTTGACTTACAGCGTGACAGATCGCGCACTTGAAGAACTGTTCGCGCAGTACGGCACCGTCCGCAGCGCACAGGTGATCAAGGATCGTGACACCGGACGCAGCAAGGGTTTTGGCTTTGTCGAAATGGACAACGCTGAAGACGCCAAGACTGCGATCAACAACCTGAATGATTACCAGCACGATGGCCGTTCGCTAACGGTTAACGAAGCTCGTCCTCGCGAAAGCGTTGGCGGCCACGGCGGTGGCGGCGGTCATGGTGGTGGCGGCGGTGGCGGTGGTGGTGGCGGCGGAAGCCGCGGTGGCTACGGCCGACGCTAAGTTCTCCGATTCGGAATCTCTAGGGGATCCGATTCACTCAATACAAAAAATCAAACAGCCATCGGGTTCTCTCGGTGGCTGTTTTTTTTCGTCAACCTTACAGGTCGCGTCCATGCTATCATCACGCTTCATCGATCGACGCGGAGAACATCATGAGTGACCCCATACAGGTCGGCGCCCGGGCGACTCCTGGCGACGACACATCGTTTGCATTGCGCCTGCTAGAAGAAGCCGTAGACCGCTGGATTGCGATCGCCACCCACGCGCGTTCCGAACCCGGATCCATCGCAGCCATGGTTCGCGAGCAATCCGCAACTTTTTTAGGCACGGACGGGGTTGGGGTGTGCGTTCCCGCGCTTCGCGAGAACGACGATCTGGGCGCATTGCAGTGGCTGCTTGAAGAACTCCAGAAAGGAAGCCAGCAGAGAAATAACCAAGTGTCGCCGAAGATTGTCGGAGCCATCCATCGAGCCATCGGTTTGCTTAGCACCGAGCGGTCGATCGCCGACGCGACGCAGCGTTCCGCCCGCCGACAGCTCTACCACTTTGCCTATGGATTGACCCATGAGATCAACAATCCCCTCGGCAATATCTTAGCTCGCGCGCAACAGATGATCGGCTCGGCGTCGTCGGAGCACGATCGCAGAAGCTTGGCCACGATGGTTGATCAGGCCATGCGGGCTCATGAGATGCTGGCCGAAGTCATGCGAGCGATTCAGCCGAGCCCGCTTCATTGCAGCGTGGCTGAGGTCAACGCCGTCGTGCGCTCCGTCGCCGATGGACTTGAGGAACAAACCCAAGGTCAGAGCATCCATTGGCAATGCGAACTCGGGATTGAGCCGCTCTATGCCAGCATCGACTCCGCTGCGTTGTCCGAAGCCTTGCGGATGTTGGGACGCAATGCGATCGAAGTCTGTGGGCCTGGGGATACCATCACCTGGACGCTGCAGCCAAGCCATCCTGGCAACTTTCGAGACGCGACCGCAGAGTCGATGGGGACCCTCCGCATTGCGATCCAAGACACCGGACCTGGATTATCGACGGCAGCCCAACACAGCGCGATGGATTTGTACTACAGCGGACGCGAACAAGGGCGGGGGCTGGGAGTTTCGTTAGCCGCCGTCCAGCGCATCGTCGAAGGGCATTCGGGGACCATCATCATGCAATCCGAAGCGGGAGCAGGCTGCCGAGTCGTGATCGATTTGCCGCGCGCCGCAGTGCCCGCTCGCACCCGCACCCGCCTTCGCGTCTGATAAAAGGTGTCACGTCTGATAAAAGGTGTCAGGGTGCGTCGGCGTAAGCCGGAGAAAGGTAGCGAATGAAAGAGTCGTACGAGGTAAGACCTAGCCAGTCGCCTTGGCCTCGAGTGATGCGATGCGTCGGGCAACTTGCGCACCGAAGCGTTCACAGAGGT
>JBGSHV010000120.1:0-32103 GCA_041752005.1 Pirellula sp.
GCCCATCGTGATGGAACCACCTGCTTCGAGTTCCACAGTTCCGGTGGAGGCACTGATCACGGAAGACTGCGTGATGAACCCTGCCGATCGCATGGCAACATTGCCGGTACCGGTTGCGATTGCTCCCGCGATACTGATCCCTCCCGAGTTGAGCGTCTGCAGAAGGACATCTCCGCTGCCCGCAGCAACGATCGACGTTCCCACCGTCAAGTCACCAGCCACGCTCTGAATCTTGATCGGCCCGGCCAGGGTGGTTGTTAGCCCTTGTAGACCTGGATCGGAGACGACCGAGGTCGTGGAGTTGAATTGAACGCGGCTCACCGCGATTGGACCTACATTCCCAACGGTGAGTCCGTCGACCTCGCGCACGTAGATTCCCGATGCTGAACTGGCCGCGAGCACATTGATCTGCGTGTCGATGGCGTTGACATTCCCGTCGGGGTTGCCGTTGGCCACGTCGGCGCCACCGATGGCACCCGTGGTAGCCACCATCCTTAGTTGGTTGGCGATGACATTGAGCGATCCCGCATTGGCATCGGTGATCGAGGTGCCCGCAGTGAGACTGACGTTGCCGGTACCTGCGTTGACCAATCCTAATTCGATAAAGCCCGTTCCGGCCGCAAGTCGTGCGTTGCCGCCGTTGGTCGTGATTTGCGCTGCAGAACTCATCGTGATGGAGTTGGCTGCGGCCAGCTCCACCGTTCCGCCGGTTGTTGAGACATTGGCGGACTGGGTGATGCCGTTCGCGGAGCGAACTGAGACGTTTCCCGACCCGCTTGTGACTAGCGCAGCGATTTCGACGTTCCCAGCCGAGAGGGTTTGCAGGAGGATATCGCCACTTCCGTTGGCGGCAATGGTGTTGCTGACGACAAGATCGCCCGTCGCGGTTTGAATTTTGATCGGGCCCGAAACGGTGGACGTGAGGCCTTGCAATGCGGCATCAGAAATCACCGAAGTCGTTGAGTTGAACTGCGGGCGACGGATGGCGATTGGATCGATGGAACCGACGGTGAGTCCGTCTGCCTCACGAACGTAGATTCCCGTTGCCGATCGAGCGGCTAGCGTGGTGACTTGGGTATCGATGGCATTGAGGTTGGTATCGGGGTTGGGGTTGAAGATATTTGCATTCCCGATACGCCCATTGGTAGCCACCATTCGCAAATTGCTGGCGATGACGTTGATCGCACCAGCGTTTGCATCGAGGATGGAAGTACCTGCCAACAGGCTGACATTACCGGTGGCTGCATCAACCTTTCCCAACAGAAGGCTACCTGTGCCTGCAGAGAGCCGTGCATTGCCGCCTGCGGTCAAGATCTCGGCAGTTGCGCTCATCGTGATGCTGGATGCGGCCGAAAGTTCGATCGTTCCATTGCTGGTTTCGATATTGGCGGACTGCGTGATGAACCCTGCGCAGACCAAGGAAATGTTGCCACTGCCACTGGTGATCGTACCCGCAACACTGATTGCTCCGGAGCTCAAGGTTTGCAGAAGCACATTCCCATTTCCGGCAGCAGAAATTGGGGATCCAACCGCCAATTCCCCCGTAAGCGATTGGAGCTTGATCGGGCCACCGGATGCGTTCGAGAGATTGGTCAGCCCGCTCAGAGCCGCGTTCGAAACATTGGTGAGTGTTCCGTTGACTTGCACTTGGCGAACGAACGTCGCGTTCTGAGAGATAGAGCCGACTATGAGACCATCCGCCTCTCGGACGTAGATGCCTTGAGCAGATCGCCCTGCCAAGATGGCGACTTGTGTATCGATCGCGTTTCGATTTCTGTTTGCAGTTCCATTGAGGTTGTCATTGGCGCCGATGACTCCCATTCCATCATTGTTGGTATCGGCAGCGAGGATTGCGCGATAGGAACGCAAATTCAATGCGGTTACCGAAGCGCTTTGCGGGAGAGTGAAGTTGCTGGCGAGATTGCCGTCCAATGTAAGTACATTGCCCGCAATGGCTACAATCGAGAACACTTCGCCGGGACTGTTGTTGTCGAGAATGGAAACAAAATCACCGATCGAAAAACCAGATGCATCGGCGACCGAGATCCGATTCTGACCAACCGCGGCATTGGCAGTGACCAAACTCCATGCGTTGTTGTCCACGATAGAGCCTTGAGCTCTCAACGCGACGTCACCCGTCTGCGAGTTTATGAGTGACAGACGGATATCACCTTCATTGCGAGCTTCCAACAGAACATTACCACCCGCTGTTGCGACACGGGTGCCCGAGGCCATGAGGATGCCGTCCATGGAAGAGCCATCGATACCACGGTTGGCTGCCAGCATGTAGACGGTGCCAGAGCCGCCGGTCGATAGGTTCGCTTGAACATGGATATCATCGGCTGCGTTTAGCGTGACGTGTCCAACAGTGGCTCTCACATTAGCTTGAATGACAATGTCACCGGTGTTCGCATTTGTTTGGAAAAGAATATTTCCGGAATCGCTTTGGACGATTCCATTGTTGGACAGTGATCCGGTCGTGGTGGTAACAAGAACGGACCCTACGGTACGCATGCCGAAGGTGTCGTTATTCAGATCGGTCAACGTGAGATTCGTATGTGCAGCGACCGTGAGATTTCCGCCTGAATAGGCATCTAGGTACGATGCGGTGACCGCAATGACTTCGGATTGTTGCGAAGAAAAGAGGATGTGTTGTCCGGCGAGATCGATCGTTCCATCGCTTGCCGTTATGTCATCACCAGTCAATCGCAGATCGCCGATCACGGTGATTGAATCTGACAGAAGTAGCGTGCCTGAGCCGTTTCTATCGACATCTGCCACAAGCGCCAGATTGACTTTGCCCGCGAGGAGTGCGGGCGAAAGGGTCGATGCGTCCAAGTCGCCATCGGATTGAATCCACAATGTCGAGGTGATGGCGGTGACTGTCGAAGCGTTCGCTGCATCGAGGGCGATCATGCCTTGAGTGGCCGTTGCCGTGTAGGAACCGGTCGTCAACACTTCCAAGGGATTGGGGTTTTGCGACACCATGTCGGCCAGAAAAATATCAGCGGTCGAGGATCCGATACTTCCCAGATTCGACGTTAGTCGAATTTCGACTCCTTGAATATCGACATCATCAGAGACACCATCGCCATCCAAGATGTTGTTGGCGCTACTCAATGTCACGTTAGCATTCGATGCAACGTAGGTTACGACTATGTCTCCATCGTTGGCAGTCCATTCGATATCGCCTTGGGCGATTAATTGTGAATTCGACTGCATCAGAAGTGAATCAGCGGTGAGCTCGACGGTCGTGTCGATGAAAATAGAAGTGTTGGCAGCGATTTGCAAGCTGCCTGGCGAGGACAAAATCAGGCTCCCTGCATGGTTGGTGTCCACGCCTACGTTCACGATTTGTAGATCAGAATCGGTAGTGATGAGAACAGATTCATCCGATTCGAAGTGCAACGCCTGGAACTCGACGCGGTCGCCTGGCTGGTTGCCAAGATCAATCGAGTCCGCTCGCAGGTCGGCAACCCCCAGGACGGTCAACTGTGCGCCAGGTAGCGATAGAATTTGTCCAGCCGCCCCTGAAACTTCCACCGATAGGTTGGATTGAAAGGTCAATTGGTTGCCGGAGGCGATGGAGCCAAAGGCAACCATTTGATCGGTTGAAATCAAACTGGCGTCCTGCACTTGAGCCAGTGTTTCCAGCGTGGCACTTTCGAGCCCTTGGATTGTCAGGGACTGGAGTTGGTATCGCACGGGCGATCCCAGGGGACTGGCGTCGAGCCATTGGAATGAGCCAATAGGGACCATGCCGACGCCTTGAACCATTAGCAAGCGAAGGTCCGCTTTGAAGCCCCCGACCTCGCTGAGTGGATCAAAGGTGGCGTCGTTATTCTCGTCCAGAAAAAATCGGGTTTCATCGGTTCCTTGTTGCCGCAGTGCGGCAGCGGAATTTCCACCCGCTCCGATGTCGACATTTAGGAGTCCCGTAACGGCATCGAAGGCGCCGTTGACGGTAAGGACACGGCGCGCCTCCAAGCGCTGAAACAAAGGTGCGATTTCAGCGGCCAGAGCCCGTCGACGCTGTTTTCTCACAGCGTTCGCCAGGGCACGGCGAAAGAATCTTGCGCAGAAGCTAACAATTTTCTTCATTCTGTCACGCGTCCACCGGATCGAAGGGATAGGTCGCAGCCAAGTGATTTCGATCCCGCCCATGGGCTTAGACCTCCGCTCCAGTCTAATTGGCTCGGGCTGAAATTAGTAGTGTTTTCCAACATGCTGCGTACCTGTGGACCGATAAATATCCTAGCAGTTTGTGATTTTCCATTCGCAGCATCGCTTGGTTGCCATTAAGTTAGAATGAGGCGAATGGACCGATTCACGCCGACGTGGCCCTGACGGGGATGCGACCGACGGATCGTTAACAGGTTGATGACCTCCTTGTCCTTTGAGTCCACCATGATTTGCGTGCTTGATATCCTCCAAGGCCCGGCTGCCGGCAAGCGTATTTGGTTGCGTGAAAACCAATGCATCGAAGTCGGCCGCACTTCCGCAACGGACTTCTCAATCCCGACCGATACGCATCTGTCCCGTAGGCATTTTCTACTGGATTCTACCGGCGACGGGTTTCGCATCCGGGACATCGGGAGCTCCAACGGCACGTTCTTGAATAATGCCAAGATTTCCGTATCCGAGCTTCGCTCTGGGGATATGATCCGAGCCGGCTTGACCACGATGAGCGTGACGTTTCGCGAAAATGACGCCAATCCGCACGCCAGCGATCATGTCGCATTCTCTCCCGTCGCGTGCAATCCTACCGATTTTGAAGACACTAACACGACCCGCCGTTCCATCGGATTCCCAAAGATCCAACGCTAGCGACGTTTCAAGGCTAGTGAGGAAGCCTGGGCGTTTCCGATCGCAGGCGATCGTTTGGACAGCCTGCGTGAATTGCTTAACGCCTCCAACGCCGGAGCGCCGCAGACGGTTTATTGGATGCGTGCATACGGATGAAAGCTGCGTTCGCCAAACTGCCACGCGTATTGCCAAAGAGTCTTTCCTGGAAGTGCGAAGTGAAGCGTCGCTCCCGCCCCTCGCAATCCGTCGCAGATTGGTGACGTGGGTTGAAGCACCACCAAGTAATGAGGAGTCTCGAGCCGCAACACTCCGTTTTCATCTCGAACTGCGACGAGGCTCGGATCACCCATGAGTTCGATGGGCAATTCTGAAATGGGTTCCAGGGCGAGTTGCTGAACCGTGCAAGGCAAACGAAGCGACGGATCCGAATCGAGGACCGCTTCAGCCTGCATACCCACTTCGATCCACCGCATCTCCGTCTCGCTGATCAAGGCATGAATGGCAATTTCGTTTTTCGATGTGAACCATCCGAGCTGTTGGCCGCGTTCGAGCAGGGTGCCCAAGTTCTGAAGCTGGAGTGGGTACTCTCTGTGTTGATAGGAACTTTCCCTCGTAAGGGACTGCTGCACGCTGGACGCTAAGTGAACAAAAAATCCGTTCGAGGGCGCGTACTGTTTCAACGAAGCAAGTTCCGGCTGCAGCACATTCTGCTTGGCAAGCAGCTCGCTTTGCAGTTCCCGAAGTGTTGGGAGTTCGTAAGCGACGGACGCGTCGTTGACCTGGTTCTCCTCCAGGATACGTATGCGGGTCGCGACTTCATCCACGTCCTGCAAGAGTTTCAGTAGTTCCCATCGTTTCTCAGGGACATCGGTTTCGAACAGTAGCTCGCCTTGTTGGAATCGATTCTCGACATCTCCTACCCATACAAGCATGGCTGTTTCGGTCGCGTAGATCGGCTGCCTGTCCGTGAGTTCCACGAAACCGCGCGAGGAAACTCCGATGGAAATCGGAACGCTGGCCGACCACCACAGCAAAAGCGTCATCGCAAGGAGCGCGGCTGCCAGTCTCCAAGCTCGGATAGGTTTCGACCCGAAGAACTCGGAGAACGTGGCTCGGATGGATCGCATCAACACCGCTACCAGGCCCAAGGCGACGACACCGAGAACCATGAGAGCAAGGATCCCTAAACCCGCCGGAACTAGTAGCGACCAAACAAACACGGCCAGGAGGCCCAGCACCATCGTTCGGTAAAGTCCGGAAATGATCGCGAAGAGATTCAACTGCCACCTAGGTCGGTCGTAGCGCGAGGGTTCCGGTCGACGACCACCCAGCCAGGAAACCCAGGTATCCCACCGAGCAGCGTTGCTCTGCGCCCCCAAATTGGGAACGCCCCAGAGATCGGACAGAATGTAGTAGCCGTCGTACCGAAAGCAGGGGTTTCCATTGATCAAAAGCGTTCCGATGGTGCACGTTAAAAAAGCACCTGCTCCGAGGATATGCCACAAGCCTGATTCCGTGTTTAAGTAAATCAAGCCACCCAGGACAGCGATCCAAAGTTCCATGTAAATACCGGCTGCGGAGATTGCTGCCCGATGCCATTTGGATGCAAGCTTCCACGCGTTGGTCGTGTCACAGTAGAGGCACGGAGAGAAGCACAGCAACAGTAGCCCGATCTCATGGCAATCCGCCCGCCAGTGGACACTGGCCAAGTAATGGCCGAATTCATGAAGCGACTTGATGACCAACAGCATTGCGAGAAGTGCGAGCCATCGATCCCCTTGAATACGACCGATGTCGTAGAACAAGAGTTCCGGGCGATGCAACCAATCGAGCACGAGCATGAATCCGGTAATGGCCAAAAGGAGTAGTCCCATGACCGCCAGCACGGGGTGGAAAATAAGAGCAGCCAGGGGTCGCGCGAATGGAAGATTCCTCGAAGGTCGGAGCAAGGGTATGCGAATGGCAAGAGGATTCATGAGGGTGCGCCCCATCCATCCCCAACGCAATCGTGACTTGTTGATTCCACGCGATGCCGAAGCGACCGGCGACAGCACTAAATTGCATTGCCAAAGCCTCTGGACAAACATCTCAAGCCAGGCGGGATTGATGGGGCGCTGCAGCGAACAACGATTGATAGTTTGCACAATTTCCTGAGCGGTTCGCGAGCCGTCGAGAAGTCGAGCCGCATCCCGCTCGATCTCATTGAAGTAAAAAAAGGCGTTCGCTATTGGGTCTTGTGCAACCCAACGATGGCTATCCGGATAGAAAATCCAACCGAGATCGGGCCGAATCCGAAATCTCGCTGCGGCATCTCCTGAGTTGGTCGGATTCGGCGTCATGGTTGCTGCTGCAAAATAACTTTCGGTCGCAAGCCGGGTCTAAGTTTGCCTTCCTGGTTCTGTACCTCCAAGAACACGCGGACCTGCGAATTGAGTGGATTGACTTCAGGGCTGATGAATACCAACTCGGCGGTTGTCGTGAGCACCTTCCCGGAAACATCGACCGTCACTTTGGCCTGCGTCCCAAGCAAATCCAAGGAAGCGTTCTCGGCCAAAAGGAAACCCTCGATCCGAAGGCGATCGATTTCTACGATCCTGGCGACGACGGTGCCGGGTTCGACCCATTCCCCTGGTCGTTTCTCCACTGCAATGACCATACCTGTGCACGGCGCGATCACGCGATGTTTGCGAAGCAACTCTTCATTCTGACGGTATTCATTTTCCGCCACCGCCGCTTCAATCGCACCCAGTTCCCTGAGATGCGAGGCCCGCTTGGTTTCAAGAGTTGATCGATCCAGGATAAGTTTCAAACGATCAATTTCGTTGATTGGATAGGCGTTGTTCACCCTGTCGTTGGCATCGATGGCGCGCTGGTACTCATTGGCCGCAACCGCTTGATTCTTCCTAGCGACTTGTTCATCTATGTCGCTTTGATACTTTTTCTGAGCCAGATCCCAGGCCAAGCGTGTCCGTTCGACTTGCAATCTAACGGCTTCATCGCGGACCCGCGCAATATCGCTCCCGGCGATCACACGTGATCCTTCCTTCACCTCGAGCGTTTCGAGCAACCCAGCCACTTGGGCGGCGACCGATGTCGTTTCGATCGTCTTCATGATCGCCCCTTCCAAAGCCAAACTGTTTTTTGCGTTGGCGATCCCTGGTACGCTGGCTTCCTGAGCCATGAGCCGTGGAATGACCAGACAATCACCCACCAACAGCGCGATCCATGGAACTAGAAATCGGAACGGCAGAACAAGACCACGAGGAAGCATACGTGGGATCATGGTGAAGCGAACTCCTGTTCCAATGAATTGTCCGGCGAGTGAGTGAACAAGAGATAACGCTTTTGTAGGAATTCGACCAAGGGTCGACTCCAAACAAACCAAAAGGGTTGCTGGCCACAGACAAAGGATACGCGGGCGGTTGCACCGATGCGGACGCGCGTTCCTTGGCGAGGATCGACGTCGGCATAAACGGTTTGATAATTGCCATCCCCAAATCGATTGTCGACCCGGTTGGCCAGTTCGGTCACCGTCCCCTGAAATCGCTCCTCAGGAAGACTGTCAAAGACATAATCGATGACGCCGTGATTGCGCGCGTACTCGGTACCGACGTAATGGGTGTCTCGATCGGCTACTTGGATCATCAGTTGCGAGGGACCAGAAAGATCGACGACCTGAAATAGGCGATCTCCTCGTTTCACTGGACGATTCTCCAATTCTCGTTGGGACTCGCGACATAGCATGACACCTTCGATGGGCGAAGTGAGTACCAAGCGGTCTTGTTCGCGTTTGAGGAATTCAAGTTTTTCGCGAGCGTGCTTTTCCTGAGTGTCGAGAACCAGCAGTTCGGTTGAGAGTCGCGTTTGGTTCGAAACCGAGTCCGAAGACGAGGGGGAGAGCTGATTGATGGCGACCTGCAAACCATTTCGCTTTTCTGCCATGGAGCGAATCTGGCCGAGCACTTCCTCAAGTTGCAATTCCAAGCTCGGGGAACGAAGCTGCGCCAGTTTTTGACCCACTGTTACCGGCTGCCTGTCAGTTGCGAGAAGCTCGGTAAGGTATCCGTCGACGCTGGCGTGGATCGACCGTTGATTCACCGGTTCGAGAAGCGCGGTTGCTTCGATGGTCATCGGCACAGGTCGGAGAGCTGCCCAAACCAGCGCGATCAATAGTAGCACAACCAAAACCGGTCGAAACCAACGCGCCCAAAGTGGCGATCGTGTCGGCAACACCGCCCGTGCCGCTCGTTCTCGGATCCAGGTTGGAAGAGTGCACCAGCGAGATTGCTGTATCCATACAGGTTGCACCAACCCGAAACTCAGTGGCAATTCGGGAAATGCCTCTGCCATGCTCTCGCTCTCTGGCCACTCGAGGATAAGCCAATGCGAGGTAGCATTGGAAACTGTTCGCGATTCCAAAGGCATGGCCAAATAGTTTTCGATCAGTCCGACCTCGCCTGTCTTCTCCGAGCGTAGGGCGTCTTGACCGCTGCTGTTGGCTGCCATGCTCATTTTCGGGCGGCCTTCTACAGCCGCTTGCCAAGCCATGCGAACCAGGGCCTGAACTGTCGGTGAAGTTGCATCGATCTGATGGACGCCACTGCATGCGAGGAGTCGGCTGCGCGAGGCAGATTCCGGATGGATGTGGCTTAGGGAGACTCGAGCTGCATTCGACAGCAATTGGACCTGATCGACCAATACCTGGCGCAGCGATTCTTGAGAATCGGCTCCCAGGAGCGACTTCAATGCATGTTCCATACGCTGCGATTGCAGTTGAAAACGTGCATCGCGGTGCGCGATGGTTGCAGTTGAATAGATATCCGCAAAGGCCCGTACCAACGCTTGAAGACCATCGATGGACGAAGGGTGAAGGGGAGCGGCAAAGTGCAATAGTAGCCAGCCCCTGTCGAGATTGATGGAGCGAATCGGGACCGCAAACCAACTCGCGCCATTTAAAACTCCCCACCAACATTCCGCCCCTGAATCCCGTTGACTCGATTCCTCAAGCGCAGCGATATGTTCGAAATTCGGTGAGCCTTGCTGGGCGATCACCATCGCGTGAGATTGAAGCTGAAGCACGAGCGAAGCAGCTTCGGCTCGGACCAAGGACCTCAAGCTCGACAGCAGTTTATTCCAGAACGAGGCATTGGAATCGCTATGCCGGGCTAGCCGGTCGAGCTCGTCAAGGATCCGATCCGCTTCGGTGATATCGGGAGTGATTGGCATATTCAAAGAGAGCTAGCAATTCGTTCCGTGGCTTCGATGGGTCGTGGACTTGGTTCTAGAATGTTTATTTTCGGCACATGCTCAGCCTATCGATCAAGCTTGCAGACATTTTCAGTCGAATAGCAGTCTTAGGAAAGTGGTCGCCGTATCGCGGTCTTTAGCGTGAGGTGTCACCGCCGAGATTATGAATATCCGAACCTCCAAAACAAATTGGTCGCCTGGATTTTCGCGGCGCATGGTTCGCTTCGGATTGGGGATGCTCGTAACCACAGCAGGCTGTGGTTTGTCTCCCTCGAAGACCAAGTTTCAGGCTTCGCCTTTGTCTACGTACACGCCGGTCTCGCAACTTCGTTTTAGCGATGCGGTACCCTCGGAGAACATGCCCGAGTACTCGGAGCCGGTTTCCCCGTTGGATATGGACGAGTCTTCGCTGACCCCCGACCGTTTTCTCGGGATGACCCTTCAGCAATGCATCGCGGAAGGATTGCGTACTTCGACGGTTCTCCGCGATTTGGGCCTCAACTTTGTGCGGAATCCGGAGACGGTACGGACCAATTTGGATCCGGCCATCGTCTTCGCCGATCCGCGCGCGGGTGAAGAGGCAGCGCTGAGTGCCTTCGATGCTAACTTGTTTGCCTCCAGTTTTTATGAAAACAACGACCGGGCCTTCAACAACAGTTTCTTTGGTCAAAACGGGCAGTTCCGGCAATATCTAAGCACCAACCAAGTTGGGATTAGCAAGCGTTCGGCCACCGGTGGATTGTATACCGTTCGCGATGTTACGGTCTACGATCGCAACAACCAACAGGCAAACCGGTTGGGGCCATTGACGTGGGACAACTACATCGAGGCCTCGGCACGGCAGCCTTTGATGTTGGGAGCGGGAACGGAGTTCAACCGAATTGCCGGTCCTGGAGCACAGCCCGGTCAGCTCAACGGTGTGTTATTGGCAAGGGTTCGCACCGACATCAGTTTGATCGACTTCGAGCGTGCGGTCAGAGACTACGTGGCCGAGATCGAAAACGCCTATTGGGATCTGTACTTTGCCTACCGCGATTTGGATGCGCGCATTCAGGCCAGAGATATCGCGCAGTTCACCTTCGATCGCGTGGTCGCTCGCAATTCTGGTCAGGAACGTATCGAGCAAGCCAGAGAGCAGGTGATCCGATTCCAAGCGGACATCGTGGACTCCCTCACCGGTCGTCCGATCGATGGCACGCGAACCTACAACGGTACGACGGGCGGCACGTTTCGGGGAATTGGCGGTGTCCGTGTGAGCGAACGCAAATTGAGGTTGATGATCGGAATGCCGATCAATGATGGCAATCTGGTGCAACCCACGGACCGTCCGACGCTGGCGAACGTCGTGTTTGACTGGAGCAGTTCCGTCGAAGAGGCCATTCGGTTGCGAGAAGAACTGCGTCGTCAGCGATGGATCATTAAGCAACGCGAGTTGGAATTGATCGCCAATCGTAATTTTCTCAAGCCGCAGTTGGATGCGGTTTCGACCTACCGGATGCGAGGGTTCGACAACACCTACAGCTCGGTTTTCAACGGCGACTACCAAGAATGGGCCTTTGGGCTCGACTACCAAATGCCGATCGGATTTCGGCGCGGCAATGCGGCCGTGCGAACCTCGCAATTGGAACTGGCGAGGGCTTCGGAACTACTCTACGAGCAAGAGCGGGCAGTGCACTTCGGTCTGAGCAATGCATTCAATGAATCCAAACGCGCCCATGACAATCTAGAATTGCAACGTCAACGGCTTGATGCGATCACCAAGCAGTTGGCGGCCATGAATGCGAAACAGGAATCCGCCGAGTTGCCTGAGCTGGATATTCTCCTCGAAACCCATCGACGGCTTCTCGATGCTCGATTGCGATACCATCAAGCGGAAGTGGAGTACGAGTTGTCCTTGAGAAACGTCAATCTCGAAAAAGGAACCTTGCTCAGGTACTGCAATGTATTCTTGGACGAATTGCCTTCAAACGGCCAGGCAATGGCAGCTGCTGCAGAGCGAATGGCAGCCCAGGATGCTTCGAAGAGAATCGATAGCCGAGATATCATCGTCGGCATTCCAAGTACGGTGATACGAAGTGAGTGAACCATGATAACAACTCTGACCATGCCAACGAATGTGCAGACTGCCAAGCGATGGGCGTTGCGCGGCCTGCTGGGGATGACCACTTGGATCAGTCTCGGGGCTGGCTCGAGTCAGGCCCAGACTTACGTCATGCATGGACCTCAGCCACTGGCCAACCCATCGACGGCGCCAGAGGTGGCTGCAGCCATTGTGGTCCCGACCTATCCCGCCATTGCATTTAACGATTTATCGTTCACGGTATCTGCCATCCGTGAGGCCCCGATCCAATCGCAGTTGGATACGCAGGAAAAGGGCATAATGGATCTAGACGTCGACACGATGCTCCATCGGCCGCTAAATGGTTCTCGAGCGTTCTCGCAATTGAAGGTCGATCGCAATTTTTTCAATTCAGCGACCGAGGCGGCGACCTATCGATTGCAGCAGGGGGACGGCGAAGCTTACTTGTGGGCTACCGAGACGTTCCAATGGCACTCACCGGTGTTTTGCTATTCGCCACTGTATTTTGAGCAGCCGAATTACGAACGCTACGGTCACGGGATCGGCAAGCCGCTGGCACCGGTGGTTTCAGCAAGCCGTTTTGTCGGTCAGGTAACGACGTTGCCGCTGGCAATATTCTGCACGCCGCCGTGGACCAAGTCCTGCACGCTCGGTCATCGTCGTCCAGGAGATTGTGCTCCGTATCAGCACAAAACGTCCCAGCATTAATCGAGCTGTTCGGTCAGCGATTCGCGAGGACCGATCACGTTCCATGCGAGTCCAAGACGCTCCATCGTCTTGATCGTCCACCATGAGGCGTCGAACTCAAACCAGCGATGACCATGGCGTGCGCTGCGTTGGTCGGCGTGGTGGTTGTTGTGCCAACCTTCTCCAAACGTCAGGTAAGCAACCCACCATGAGTTGCGGCTGTTGTCGCGGGTCTCGTAATTGCGATACCCCCAAAGATGACAAACGGAGTTGACAGCCCACGTGACGTGCATGGTAAACACGGTTCGCAGGAAGACTCCCCAAACCAACCAGGACATGGCCAGCCACAAGGATTGGCTGCTGGTCATTCCGTAAAGAAGACCGAAGCCGTAGCCCATGGCGGTGATGATGCCAGCGTGCGCCAGATAGATCCAAAGCCAGCCAAGGTATTTTTCCATGGCGAAGTAAAAACGATCGTGGAGCATGTCGCGCACGTAGCGCTCGAAGTGGAAGACACTGTCATGCCTCCGATCGACGACTAGCAACCATCCCACATGTCCCCATAGGAACGTGACCAACGGCGTGTGCGGGTCGGGCTCCTGATCGCTGTGTTGGTGATGCATGCGGTGGACGGCGACCCATCGGGCCGGTGAGTCTTGCAAGGTGCAGATGCCCAAAATCGCAAAGGTGTGTTCTAACCATTTGGGACATTGGAATCCGCGGTGGGTCAGCAATCGATGGTAGCCAATCGAGACGCCTAGTCCATCAAACAGGATGTGCGTCACAATGGCGACGACGAGTCCGCTGACGCTGAAGAGTGACGGCACGAACGCGAAGAGACTTAGCACGTGAACGAGGGCCAAGGAAATCGCATACGGCCAAAATATGCGTATTGGTCGAGCTTCCTCAGGAATCGATAACTGTCGGTTCTCACGTGGGCTAGGTACCCTAGAGAGCGGCCGTTGGGAAACGATTGGTTCGGATTCAGCAGTGTTGGACATCGGAGGGAATTTGAAAGGATGAGGGTTGCTAGATCGCAACGGATAACCCGTTGCAAAATGCGGTAGTACACTCGTCGCGCCCGGAATTTCAGAACTCTTTCGACAATAGTAACCCAATCGCAGTTGGGATGTAACAGCAGTTCTTGCAATAAAAAGACTGGGTTTTCGCAATCGCAAGCAGGTTTCTGGGCCTAAATCCAGTCGGCTACGCCCAACTCCCTAAGAATTGTTCGGCCACGCGCCGATGTTCGGTCAGCTTCTCGCCCATGCGATCAAGTTGGCTGGTCATGACCTTCATTCGCGGATTGGCTTCAAAAAAGGAGCGGTGCTTGGCAATGAAGTTCCAGTACAGGCCATCCCAAACACCGCACCAATCCCCCTTCTTGAAGTCGCTCATTTTCAGGACATAGCTCGAGCCACTGATGTAGGGCTTGGTGGTGATCGTACCACCGTCGGCGTGTTGGCTCATGCCATACACATTGGGAACCATCACCCAATCGTACGCATCGACGAACAGCTCCATGAACCATTGAAAAATGGTATCCGGATGGAATTCACAGAGGAGCATAAAATTGCCGAGAATCATCAGTCGCTCGATATGATGGCAATACCCATAGCGCAGTACGCGACGAATCACATGGTCGACTGGTTCGATCTGCGTCGTGCCGTTGTAAAACGCTTTGGGGAGTGACCGGTGATGCTGCCAATAGTTTTTGGTCCGTTGAAAACTGCCAAGTTTTCGATAGACCAATCGCATGTACTCGCGCCAGCCGATGACTTGTCGAATAAAACCTTCCAAGGAATTCATCGGCACGGTATCCGAATCGCGAAGAACACGATCGAGAATGCATCGCGGGGAAATTAGACCCAGATTGAGGACCGGTGTCAGGACGGAATGATTGAGGAAGGTATGCTCGCGACTGATCGCGTCTTCGTAGTCGCCGAACTGATTCAAACGTTCGCTGACAAATCGCTCTAACTGAAGTTCGGCACCTTTAGCATCGTGCGGATAGAACAAGGGCTCGACGTCACCGAGCGAATCCGGAAACTCGCACTCCACATACTTTGCGGCCTCATCGGCATAGGCGTTCCGAACTGGAAACGGATAGTTCGGAGGCACGACATCGGATGGTAGACGCCGTCGGTTCTCGGTATCGAAACTCCATTTGCCACCGACGGCCTTCTGGCGATCGTCAATCAGGACTTGCAATCTTTTTCGCTGTTCAATGTAGAACGAGGTGAACAACAACTTGTCTCGATCCGCTACAAACGCATCGATCTGCTGCGTGCTGGTTAAGAAATGAGGATCGTCGAGTACCTGGAGTTCCAGCCCCGCGCAATTGCAACCCCGAATCACAGACTCGGACAAGTCATGATCCTCAGGGTCAATCACGCGGCAATGGGTCGCACCATCGGAAGCGAGTTTCGCGGCCAGAGTTCCCGAGGTTTCTAATTGTTTGGCCTCAATGTAGTGAACATCGCTCCCATGGGCCCGCAGTCGATCGGCGTAGGCGCGAAGCGAGGCACGATGCAGCATCCGCTTTTGGCGATGGAAGGCATACTGCGTGAAAAGAAGCGGATCCTCAACGACGTATACGCGTTGCGCGCCCTGAAGCCAATCGAGGTTAGGAAAGAGTTGGTGGGGATAAACGATGGCTGCAATCATGGCGATTCCGCGTATGCTCGCAGGTAGCCTTTGACAGAGAATTTGGACTGCGTCGAAGCGCTGGTCATGTATCGGATCTTGCCAAAGATCGGACGTTCAGGTCCCCATGCTCGATCGTAGCGACCGAGCACCCAAAAGATACCGCTGTACGAATTCGGGTCGCGGCCATCCAAGGCATACTTGTTGTTGAGTTCGATCATGATGGCGAGGGCTTCGCGGGGGGAACGACTCCAATGCAGAATTTTCTTGCCCCACAGCATTCGAAGGTAATTGTGGATACGACCTTCGCGAACCAGTTGGCGTTGGGCTGCATTCCATAACGGGTCGTGCGTTTCGGCCCGTTCGAAGGCCGCTAGATCGTAGACCTCTGGCCGCGGATCCGACGCATGCTCAGCCAATGTTGTCTTCGCCCACTCTGGCAGCGATTCGTACCGATCGTAATTTTCCTCGCGTGCGCACATGTTGAAGCCTATCTCGCGCCACGTCAACAATTGGTCCATGAAGGCTTCCGCATCGGTCCCAAGATTCCAAAAACCTGTCATCTTTCCGTTGGGTTTGCCTATACTTTCGAACGACCAATCAGGAACCGATTGAGTTATCCTTAAGAAAATCTCATGCGGGCTCACATGCCCAAAATGCAGGTGTGGAGACAAGTGACTCGAGCCACGTTGCTCGGGTTCATTGCGGGCGTCGCTATAGCCATCCAATCGTTTTTTTGCAAATCGATCCAGAGCGGCCAAGGCTGCGACGCGACCGCCAGGTTCCCCTGTCGGTAGAACCGCGTGATCGATTGCGAGTTGGCTCAGGTCCCACTCCTGGAGCGCCTGTGTTGTGGAGAACGACCATCGTTTTTCCACACGCTCTGGCAGTTTCTCTAAGCGAGGCACAGTGAGTTTTTTGAGCGGGTCGTGTAGGGGAAACGCCGGCAAGCCGTTGGCGATTACCTTTTGCATGTGACGGCGATAGGAATGCGCTACGGTAAACGTGCGTTCTGCATCCCAGATCGGTAAAATGCCATTGCTGTCGACCAATTCAACGTAGCTCGGCCATCGGCGGACCACCCCTGTGTAGAGCGTGGGATGGAAAAAGCATGGAAAGTCATCGGTGATGGTTGCGCACGCTGCCTGGGCCAAAGTGCTGACCAAGCCATGCCCGTGGCCGCGTTTGGGCTCCACATACGCTAAGTACCGAACGGAGGTTTTTTCTGCCTCCTGCTGGTTGTCGATCATGCCGTCCAGGATAAAACGATGGAAGCGATCGCTGGCCCAGCGATAACCGACTCGAACTGCCTCCAAAATCACCAATGGCTTGTTGAGGTCGGTTGCGAGTTCGACCGCACGCTGCAAAGCGAAATTGAAGTGCAGCCTCCGGTAGGCGGTCATCCAATAGAGAACAAAGTCACGCTCGGGCCTAATCGGCGTCGAGGTTGCATGGCGAATGCGAGTCGAAGGAGTGCATGTCACGATCGTCAGTTGGTCATCGTGTGATCGGGCGAAATGGGGTTGCCCAGCTTAACCGAACGCCTCACAGGTCGCGCAACATTTTAGAGCGGGGTATTCCGGGTCATCCAATTCTATGGCGATAAATTCAATCGCGGTGGTACAGCGTGATGGTACAGCGTGATGGTTCAACGCGGCGGTTCAACGCGGCGGTTCAGCGCGGCGGATCGACGATTTCGATCCCCTCCACCGAGTCACCCAGGTCGAGGACGGCACCGTCGAGAATTTCCTCGGGCATGCTATCGTAGTATTCCTCCATCGCTTCGGACGATGATTGCGAGGATGTCACAACGCGCGAACCGACGATGGCTGGATCGCTAAAGATGGAACCCACGCGACCATTTCGCATGTCCGTCCGGGGTGTCCGCGAACCGAAGCCTGTGTAGTCGTAGTCGTAGGGGGCTGGGCACAACGAGCAGCCGGCAAAAGATACGATCGTGAGAACGGCCATGGGCCATTCGAAACGAAACATACCGAAACGAAATGTGGTGGCATTGATGCGAGAGCGCATATCCATTCCTTAGCTTTTCCGTTGCTTCGTGTAACCGGTGGAGCCTCGTTCAGGGGTACGGCCCGCACGCCCCCCGAGATCCAACCTGCCTTGGTAAACTATTCGGCTGGAGTGGAGTTGGCGGATCAGTCAAAATTTGACGAAAAGGTAGAGTGCAGTGAGTGATACGTTGTTTTCCAAGATCATCCGCAAAGAAATCCCAGCCAAAATCGTTTACGAGGACGAGCAAGTGCTGGCTTTTGCAGACATTCATCCGCAGGCGCCTGTCCACCTATTGATCATTCCCAAGAAACCCCTTGCATCGCTCGATGACGCCGCATTGGAGGATTTGCCGCTGCTGGGGCATCTGCAATGGGTGATTCGACAACTGGCCAGGGAGCAAGGGTTGTCCGAAGGAGGCTACCGCGTGGTCACCAATGTCGGGCGCGATGGGGGGCAATCGGTCCCGCATCTCCACTATCACCTTCTGGGTGGACGGCCACTGTCCTGGCCGCCGGGCTAGCCAAACGCCCTTAATCCCTGCTTTTTCGGGATCTTTGGCAAGATAGGCAAAGTTGTCTGCATGGGTCGATTGTTAACCCGCATGCGTCGTCGGTCATGCCTTTGCACCGGAACATCCGATGCATACCTCGTTGTCGAAATGGACGTTGGGACCCGCAAGACCGGCGTCCGTTCGAACAGCTCGAAGTGGCATTGATTTCCCGAGCACGAATACCGGGCCCAGAATGAAATTTCGCTGTGTCATTGCAAGCCGGACGATGCTACGCATTAACTGCATAGCGTCGGTTCTGTGTCTTTCGTTGGCCCAATCGACTGACGTCGTTGCGGACCCAACGGTCCGGATATCTCCGATCGTGCGCGCCATCCAACGCGCAGAAGCAGCGGTCGTAAATATCCAGGGCAACAAGACCATCTCGAACCCGACGTCCGCTGGGCCCGGTTCCAAGCAAGAGGTTAACGGTATGGGTACCGGCGTGATCATCGATCCACGCGGGTACATCGTTACCAACCTACATGTGGTCGAGGACGTTAGTCGCATTGAAGTGACGTTGGCCGATGGCGGTACCGCCATCGCTAAACTCATCAACTACGATCCTGAAACGGACTTGGCGCTGATAAAGATTCCAACGACGAAAGATTTGCCCACCATTGAGTTCGGGACAAGCTCCGATCTGATGCGCGGTGAAACCGTGATTGCGATCGGCAATCCTTTCGGATACCAGAACACGGTAACCCAAGGCATCATCAGCGCGCTGCACCGAAACATTCCGGTCAACGGCACCCAGGAATACAAGAATCTGATCCAAACCAACGCTGACATCAATCCAGGAAATTCGGGTGGTCCGCTGCTGAATTTGGACGGTGAGGTTATTGGAATCAATGTCGCTGTTCGGGTCGGAGCTCAGGGAATCGGCTTCGCAATCCCCATCGACTCCGCGTTGGAAGTCATGGCCGACCTCGTCGCGGCTTCCCACCGCGATCCGGTAGTCCATGGTCTCGATCTGACCAGGAGCTACGAAAAGGGAATCTCGAAATTGGTGGTGCGGGGTGAGTCCAGCGACAGCCAGTCCGCACGCGATCTCCGACTCTGCGACGTGATCGAAATGGTCAACGGCACTCCTGTCAGCAACCGGCTCGAACTGGAATTAGTGCTTCTCGAAGCGAGTCCCGGCAAGAATGTAGAACTAGAAATCGCCCGAGGTGAAAGCAGGGTTGTGCAATCACTGGCCTTGCAACCGACAGCCGCTCCTCCGACCAACCAAGACATTGCCCGCTCGGTCTGGGAACAAATCGGCGTGCGTGTGACGCCTGTTCCGGCCTCGGCACTTTCGGAAGCAGGGGACGCTTATCAAGGTGGTCTGCGTATCACCGAGATCCGGACTGGAAGTCCTGCGGCCAAGCAGCGGCTCATGATCGGTGACGTGATTGTGGGAGTCATGGATTGGACGACGGTTTCGATGGGGGATTTGCAATGGATCATGGCCAGCCCCAGTTTCCGGTCCTCCGCATCGGCCAAGTACTATGTGGTCCGAAAACGCCAGCAAATGATGGTCGCGATGGTCCAAGAGTCGACGCGGAATCGCTAATTTTTGACGGTTTCTGAATTTACCCTGACGGTTGGCACGCAGTTACGGTTGCCGAGGTTGGGAGTCCTGGATAAACTTCGCAGGTCGAATGCCCCGTGGTGTAATTGGCAACACAAGGGATTTTGGTTCCTTTATTCTAGGTTCGAGTCCTAGCGGGGCAGCTCTGCATCCTTCGAGCCCGGTTCTACCGGGCTTATTTTGTTTCTGCTCTGGGGAACGCGTCTATGCCTCAAATCCAAGCCTTTCGCGGTCTGAGGTACAACCTCGCGCTGGTCGGTTCACTGACCAATTGCATCGCACCTCCCTACGATGTGGTCGATTCCGAACTGCAGGACTACCTCTACAA
The DNA here is from genome assembly GCA_041752005.1 of Pirellula sp. Lineage (GTDB taxonomy): Bacteria > Planctomycetota > Planctomycetia > Pirellulales > Pirellulaceae > JBKCUI01. Next base: position 19,931 of record JBGSHV010000120.1, read on the forward strand.
CCTTTCCCCTTACAACTTTCTGAGGTTGGAACTTAATCGGCCAGAAGAGGACGATTCCGACGAGAACGCCGTTTACGATCGTGCGGCCAGGATCTACCGCGAGTGGCGGAACGAAGGCATCCTGCAACCCGAACCCGACCCAGCGATTTTTGTGTACCACCAAATCTTTGATCGCAATGGTCAAACCCTGACTCGCCGCGGCTTCATGGCCCGGGTCCGGTTGCAACGGTTCGGAGAAGGCAATATTTACCCGCATGAACAAACGCACGCCAAAGCCAAAGACGATCGGTTGCGGTTGACGCGGGCCACCAAAGCCAATCTGTCTCAGATTTTTGGGCTCTACCCCGATGAAGACAACGAGATTCAAAACCTTCTCGAAGATAAAGTTGTTGGCGTGCACGGCCTGGAAGCCACCGACCACTTGGGTGTCCTGCACCGCATGTGGCCTGTCAGCGACGTGAAAACAATCCAGGAAGTGACGGCCTTGATCTCTGCTCGCGACATGTTCGTGGCCGATGGTCACCACCGCTACGAAACAGCTTGCAACTACCGCGATGAACTCAATGCGCAATCGCCGTTGCCCGAAGAACATCCAGCCAACTACGTACTGACCATGTTGGTTGGGATGAGCGATCCAGGCTTGGTCGTGCTCCCCACCCACCGGTTGCTGCATGGAGTGCCAGAGATGACGACCGAGCAACTGCACGAGCGGCTGTCCCCTTACTTCGATTGCGAACGGGTCGGAATGGGACCGGAGCAAGCTGGCGCGGTCTGGGCGGAAATGGATCGCTACGATGAGCAAATGATCATGGCCCTTTATTCCAATGCCTCTAACGAATGGACTCGCATCTCTGCCCGACAGGAAGCGGTCGATCGCATGGCGGTTATTGCCGCAGAACATAGTCAGGATTGGCAAGGGCTCGGGGTCGCTGTCCTGCATCGCTTGGTGTTCGAAGATGCGCTGGGACTCAAGGACATGCCCAAGCCAACGTACGTGCACCAAGTTCAAGAGGTCATCGATGGCCTACACGGCCGCCTCGAAGGAAAATTGCGCTATCCGCTCGCCGCCTTAGTCATGCCAGCGACGATCGAACACATCCGAAGTGTCTCGCTCCACCAAGAACGCATGCCCGCCAAGAGCACGTACTTCTATCCCAAGCTCGTCTCCGGCCTAGTCGTCCACCCTTTGTCCTGAAGCCATGGTTGGCCTAACAGCACTGCCCGCTAAGGCATGCCACGCTTCCGAGGATTGCGGCCCGATCTCAATGCCCGCTATCCCGTCCAACGCGTTGGACTCGGTTCGCCAACCATAGGCTAGGCAAAGCGGCCGCGATGGCCAATATCAAGGCCAAGCTTGCCTCGCGATTGCGCGTGCCATAGTGAAGCAAATCGAAGAGTCGCATCGCGACCGTCGTCACCCCAGGGGGTTGAACGAGCAGGTAGGACGCTAGGTCGCCAAACGCGACCAAGAAGGCAATCATCCAAGCCGTCAAGAACGATCCGCTGGCGTAGCGCAGCCAGATCCGCTGCCGATCCCACCAGGCGAGTCCGCGTTCCATGGCCATCCGATCGCCGTAGTCCCTTTGAAAATTCGATCTGGCTATCCAGATCACTCCAAAGGCGATGGGCAAACAGCGGGTCTGCAACGCCAGGATAGGGCCGATCAGTGTGCGATCGGCGAGGAAGCTCCATTGGGCCGGTAACGCTGAATCCAACAGCCATAGCACCGCTAAATTCACCAGAGGACCAGGCATCGCAAGCAGGAACCCGAGCACCAATCCAACCATGCTACCGAGCATGCGGGAACTAGCGCACGCCAGAGCGCAACCTGCCAATATCATTGCGACGACGCTTGACCAAAACGACAGCGACAGGCTCCATCCGATTTCAGGCGCGTAGTCAAAACCATGCATCAAACTCTGTCCGGCTTGGTTCCAGCTCCATGCCCGCGTCGGCATTTGCTCGATCACGCGCGACTCGGTCCCGATCCGAACGCACATGCTCATGATGGGCAGACCGATGATGAATCCCACCATGAGCCAGCCGGCGAAGGTTGCGAGCAGGCGCTCCGCAGAATACTTCCGCTCCACAGGTGCAAAACGGTCGCCGACTGGGATAGAGGTGGGTTGCCTAGGAAGGATGCTCGGCGTGGCAAGGTGCATCAGCCATGCCATACCGGCTCCACACAAGCCGGAAAGAACCAGTGCGGTCGCGATGGGTTCGCTCCGCAACTTGCCGAACTGAACTTGCTGATAGACGCTCTCGCACAACGTTGGAACCTGAAACAAGTTCGTTACGACCATGTCGTTCTGGGTCATGCAGATTGCCCACAGCCATGCACCTGCAAGCCATGGCGCCAAGCGTCTCGGGAGCACTCGGGTCACGACATACCGAGGACCAAACTCGACCCACGCTTGCTCATACGTGGAATCGCGGACGCGTCGCATGCCTACCGACAATATCAGAAAGCACACCGGCAGCGCCGCGGTTGCATGAATCCAAATCACGGCCAACAAACCCCAGGTGGGATTTTTTGCAGCCGCTACCTGGCTCAATCGAAACCAACCTTGTTCACCAAAGCCAGCACTCCAAGCAGTGGCTTGTACATAAACCGGTATGAGCAGGAAGGAGCCAAGAATGCCGGCGCACGTACGTCCACCAATGATGCGCGCATGGAAGATGAGCAACGAAAAGCATGCAGCCAGCAGTGTGGCTAAACAAGCTGCTCCGCCACTGATAAATAACGTATTGGCCAATCCACGACTTAACGCGACATCCCATTGCACGCGAGAAGCCCCTTAACGATGAACCTAGCAAGCGACTCTTTCCGTTACTTCTCGGTCAATTCGACCGAAAGAATCTCGATCTGTTCGGCAGGAACATCCGAATGACCTGACCGACGCGTGGTGGCGACTGCATCGATGGCATCGACCACATCGGTGCCATCAATGACGCGTCCAAAAACGCAGTAGCCCACGCCGTCCTGAGAACTGGATTTATCAAGGAAGAAATTGTCCTTGGTGTTGATAAAGAACTGGCTGGTCGCGCTATCTGGCACGCTGGTGCGAGCCATGGCAACCGAGTACTTCAGATTGCTCAAGCCATTGGTGGATTCGTTTTTTATCGGGCCCTGAGTCGCTTTTTGCTTCATGTCTTCTGTGAAACCGCCACCCTGGATCATGAAGCCTTCGATGACGCGATGGAAAATCGTACCGTTGTAATGGCCAGCTTTGGCATACTGAAGGAAATTCTCGACGCTGATAGGAGCTGCCTTAGCATCTAATTCCAGTGTGATATCGCCCTTGTTGGTTTTTAGAATGACAGCCATGCGAGAGTGCTTTCTATGGAAGACGTGGACATCACGACGCGGAGTCGATCGCGATCGCGTGTCGCTAAAACGGGTTTCTGGAACGGTTTTCCGTTGGAATCGCCCCTTAGTTTACCACAAACGCTTCGATGCAGGTGAATGGCGACGGAGGCACCTTTCGTCCTCGGTTTTCAAAAAGAATTTTGGTTCTGCGGATGCCTAGTCACGGGCACGCACCGTCCCGCGGATACTTAGTCCTGCGTGTGCAAACCACATTCGGTTTTGCCAGTTCCGCTCCAACGGCCAGCGCGTTCATCTTCACCCATCAGCACGGCCCGCGTGCAAGGCCAGCAGCCAATGCTGGTGTACCCAGCGTCATGCAAGGGGTTGTAGGGAATCGATTGCTTGACAATACGATCCCACACCTGCTTTTTGGTCCATGTCGCCAGCGGACTTACCTTGACCAGATGGAACTTGCGATCCCAACCGACGATCGGGGCCACGGCCCGATCGGGGCTTTGGTCACGGCGAATCGCACTGGCCCAACCGTATTTTCCCAACGCAGCCCGGCGAAGGATGGTCAGTTTGCGATCCCCACAGCAGCGATTCGGATCGACTTGGTACAACGGACCGCCATGCAGTGTTTCGTACTCGAGGACCGTGAGTTCGGGACGCATCAATTCGACCTCGATCCCATAGCGTTCTGCGACCTGATCGCGCAAGGCCAAGGTTTCTGGGAATTGATAGCCCGTTTCGAGATTGAAGACATGCGTTTTCGGAGCGACTCGCGAAAGCATTTCTAGCAGAATCATCCCCTCGGGACCGAAGGCGGTGGCCATCGTGAACCGCTCGCCATAGGTTTCCGTGGCCCATTCCAAAATGGCTTCTGGTTGGGCAGACTCCAACCGTTGGCTGATCACTTGCAGATCCGCGAGCAACTCGGGAGTTGGCAACAACGGCGGATCAGCCGCTTGAGAACCGACGAGTTGCGTTTCGCTCGTCACCTGCCCATCGCTACCGTTTGGCGGATCATTACTCATGTGGATCGCCAAATCGCGCGAGTTCGAGGGTGGTGCGTAAGGGCAACGAAAGGATCAAGGTCCCTAGAAAAACTAGAAAAACATGCTGAAATGATATCCGCATGCAGTCGTGGGTCAAGAATCCATGCGGCTCACCCTCCCCCCGATTAGGAAACCAGACATGCCGATCTACGAATACTACTGCCCTCCATGCCACACCGTGTACAGCTTTCTAGCACGCGCCATGGCGATCCCCGCGCCTCCCAAGTGTCCGAAATGCGGGCGACGCAAGCTGGAGAAAAAGGTGTCGCGGTTTGCCATCTCCAAAGGACTCACAGAACCTACGGCCGATGGCGACCCGTTCGAGAACATCGACGAATCCAAAATGGAGCAGTTGATGCAAGAAATGGCACCGCACATGGATGGAGATGGACCCGAAGATCCTCGCCAAATGGCTCAATTCATGAAAAAGATGTTCGACATGACCGGGGCACAACCCAATGCTGCTATGCTCGAAGCCATGCGGCGTATGGAAGCCGGCGAGGATCCCGACCAAATCGATGCAGACATGGGAGAAGCCTTGGATTTCGAGGGGGATCCGTTCCGCGTGGGTGGTGAAAAGTCCATGCAGCGGCTGAAGCGTATGTTCGAAGCCCCCAACGTCGATCCAGAACTGTACGAGTTCAAGCCTTAGCGAATGCTCCAAGCGTTCTGTTGGCGACTGCACGCGTTGGTGAATCAAGCCGCATGGCGACCGCTGGCTGGCGCGAACACTTTGTTCGGCGTTACCCCGACGAGCGACCTCATTCGATCGACTATCCATTCGGCTGCCGTATCGCTCGCTCCAGGCTGTGCATGCACGCTGGCCAAGGCCCGCATGCGATCGCTCTGTTGGCTCCGGTACGATTCCTCTCCAACCAAACGCTCCATGGCGGAGGTCGCACCGGCTATCGCTCTCCGCGCCGAGCGTGATCGTGGGCCACCGTGCGACAAAAACTCCGGCATGAGCATCTCATCCGCCATCAAGTTGGGAAGAGAAACGCGATCGCAATGAACCAACATGCGTGCCAGACAGTACGTGGACGTGGGGACGTGGTACGTGACCACCGCCGGTTTGGCCCGGGCCATCATCTCGAGCGAAACTGAGCCGCTTTTCATCAACGCGCAATCGGCCAGCTCAATGATCTCACTCGTTCTACCTGAGAAGATATGAATCGGTAGCCGTGCATCCGAAGGTTGGAGTTGGGACCGACACCACAGTGCATGAGAGTCCTTTAAGGTCGCGATCAGAAACTCAATGTCCGGAAAGTTCTTCGAAAGATTTCGGATGATCTCCAGTTGCAGAGGCCAATTGCGATGAACCTCGTGATGACGCGAACCAGGAAGGACCGCAACCTGCACGGGGCCAGCAGAACGCCATCGCTCCAAAAATCGTTGGTCCAAATTCGCTTTGGCCACGGAATCAAAAAAAGGATGACCGACGTAAGTGCTCGGCATGCCCTGCGATTCAAACCAAGTCTGTTCGAACGGGAGATTGCAAAGAACATGATCCACCCAACGTTTCATCTTTTGTACACGCCATCCTCCCCATGCCCATAGCTGAGGTGGAAGGTAATAGTACACGGGCAATCCGTACTTCTTGGCACGCTTGGCAATGTGCCAATTGAAACCGGGGAAGTCAACCAGAACCACGCCGTCGACTTGGCCTGCGCGGAAGCATTCCTCGGCTTGATCGGCCAGCCGAAAGAACTCGCGCAACTTTGGCAGTACTTCTGCGAAACCCATTACCGCCATGGTCGTCAAGTCAAAATCGAGTTCCAGCCCGGCCTGAATCATTCGGGCTCCACCGAACCCCCGCATGCTCATCTCGGGCGCTCGCGCGCGAAGGCTCTGCATCAAGTTCGCTGCATGCAGATCGCCGCTGGGTTCACCCACGGAAAAAAATAGCTGAGTCCCCATCCCTGTCCCTCCTCGATCGTTTGCGTCGGACCTCGCTCGATCGCGGTCGTCGCTAACCGGCATCCCGGCCTGAGTCATTCCATCCATACGGGAATATCTATACGAGAAACTACGCAAAGAGGGCAAGACGAAGGTGCCAAACAACTCGAACGTCAGAAACAGGCTTTGCAATGCCAGCAATCTGCATTGCTATCGATCGGCTTTCGAGTTGCTAGGCAACGCGGCCTACCATGTTTCGATGAGGCTGCTTCGGGCCGTGCGAGGCTACGTGAGGTCCTAGGAGCCCGTGGGCCTGGACGAAAAAGGCCGATCCACAGTGGGTTTTCCCACGAGATCCGCTAGCATAGGAGGGTCTCTCTTTATCCTCCTTCGGGACGCCAACCGCCGTGAATGAACTTTCTCACAATCCGCCTGTCTCCGCCGAACCCGACCCAGGTGATGCCGAACCCAATCCTGGTGATGGCTCCGAAGAGTCGCAGCACATCGTCCGTCGCGCTCACTTCGACGACGTCGAGGGGATCGAGCGATTGCTGCAACCGTTCATTGAGCAACGGAAATTGCTTCGCCGAATGCGTTCCGAGTTGACCTTGTTGATGGCCAACGGATTCGTCGCCGAGACCCAAGACAAACATGGTTTGAAAAAGATCGTCGGATTTGCGGCCGTGGAAATCTATTCGCGGAAACTCGGCGAGATCCAATGCTTGGCGGTCGCCGACGGTTACCAAGGCCGAGGGATTGGAAGCGATCTGGTTCGGGCATGCGTGGATCGTGCCAAGGATAAAGGGATCCTCGAAGTGATGGCCATCAGCGCTTCGGATGCATTTCTTCGTAAGTTGGGTTTTGATTACTCCCTACCGGAGCAGAAGAAAGCGCTCTTCTTCCAACTCCACGCACGCGACGATATCTTCCGCGAAACGCTGGACGATGCTTCTAACTAGTGCGGGTAGCAGCGGAGATTCGTTTGCTTACCGGTCTCTCCAAAGTACTCATTGGAGAGTCACTCTTTTGAGGTTGTCGCTGGGAACACGATCGATGAGCAAGTTGCGTGGTTCGATCCCAGCTTGATACGGTTTCTCGTCAACCACGAACTCCAATGTGTGGACGCCCTCGGTCAACTGGACGCGCTCGCGATGCAGGAGCTTGCCATACCGTTTGCCTGATTCCGGTTCGGCAAAGGCACCGATCTCGAGGAAGTCGTTCATCGGCACGCTGCGTTCAACTCCTTGATCATCGGCCTTGTACTTCGCGCACTCGACCTGAATTTTCACCTGATATTTGCCATCCTCCAGGGGGGAAGCGGTGGCCTCAAGGGTGCGATTGCCAAACAGGGTGATGTCCTCGAACAAATCCTGGATCAGATACTGGAGTTCCGTAGGGGTTTGTTCTCGAAGCCTATCGATCAGGGCATAGGCATTGGGATACGGTGGGCCTTTGTACGCGTATTGCTCCACAACCCCTTTCAATGCAGCGTTGATGCGTTCCTCGCCGATCATCTCAGCTAGGTAGTACAGCGCCAGTCCACCTTTCTGGTAGTGGATGTAGCCTTGATCGAATTCGACGGCCATAAGCGGACGTTCCTTGCGAGTTTCTAAGCCGCGAGCTCGGAGATAGCGGTCCATCTCGTACCGGAAGAACTTGTGCATCATGTCGTCGCCATAACGGTGGCGCATAATCATGAGTGCTGTGTACTGAGCCAGAGTCTCAGAGAGGAGCGTGGCGCCTTGCATGCGCGCCCCGATGACCTGGTGTGCCCACCATTGATGCCCCATCTCATGGGCCACGACGTAGGAAACCATATCGATGTCGTCTGGCTTCTCGAGATTGGCGATGAAACCGATGGACTCCGAATAGGGCATCGTACCAGGAAATGCTTGAGCGAACGAAGCCACGCGCGGAAACTCGATGATGCGTGCTTGTTTGTGTTTGTAGGGACCGAATTCCGCATTGCAGTAGCGAAGCGTCGCGCCGATGGCTTCCGACATTCGGTCCACATTCCATGGATGTTCTTTATGGTAGTAAACCTCGGTGTCGACTCCATCGACTCGATCGCGTTTCACCTCGTACTTGGCAGAAATGAATGAGTAGAAATTTAGCGAAGGATGGTCGAGCTGATAACGAAAGTAATTGCGTCCTTCCTCGGTCCATTGTTCCACCAACGAACCAGGCGCAACGGCGATCTGATCGGCAGATGTGCTGATCACAGTTTCGACCGACACCCAATCCGAGTCCTCAGCAATGTAGTGGATTTGGCATGCATCGGTGCAGTCACGCTGCAGTTCGGGAATGGCCTCAACCGGTTGCAAGCCATAGTACCGACGCCGCTGCGGTTGGACCAATCGGCGGTTCTGAGAATAACCGAACGAAGGCGCGATACCGTTGTTGAAGAACGTGCCATTCTGAACGAGCTCCGAATTCGAAACTTGATTTTCGATTCCGCGCTGATGGCTTGCGACCGTGTATTGCATTTCGAGCGTCTGTTGGGGCTCGAGAGGTAGCGCCAATCGATACGTGCGCATCGACAATCGTTCATCGTCCACCTCGAGCGTCGCGCCTGGGATTTGAATGTCGGTGTCGTACTGGGGCGTGACGTTGACGTACAGTGTCTCGATGGGCGCATCGGACTTGTTGGCGATCTTTTGCACAGCGCTCAATCGCATGTTTCGCGTTTCTGGAAAAATATCAATCGTGTAGCGAATGTCCTGTATCTTTGGCTGAGGAATCGAGGCGATGGTCTCGTATTTTTTCTCGTACTCGATTTGGCGTTGCTCACGTTCGGCCGACCCGATGAGCGTGTTGAGAACCATCGTGTTGTACCCCAAATAAACAGCCATCGACGCGGCAGCCACCGCTGCGACGGTCGGCACAATCCAGGCCCCAGCCCGTTGCGAAGTCGTTGCTTCGCGGAGTCGCTGGAACCAACCGATCGCCGCCCCGCGTGGCATCCAAAGGGCGCAGAACCATAGCAGTAGGATAGAGACCAAGGCCCAGTAGATGGCAAAGGCGACAATGCTCGAAGCATAAGGTGCAAATCCAAACATATCGGAATAGATGTGAGTTGGCATCGACCCGTAACGGACCAGCAATGTCTCCCATCGCAACCAGCGCCAGATTTGACCATTCAGGATTACAAACAGGATGAAAAACGCGTACCCAACGTACTTGTTCGGAGCAATCGTATGCGCCACAAAGCTTGCGATCATCAAGAAGATCAACCGTGTTCCAGTGATCCCGATCATCTCGGTAAAGTACACGCCCAACTGGTAGCGATGGTAACCATGCAGCCATTGGTAGAAGCAACCTAAGGCGATGCCTCCGAGCAAGATCGAGTACAAAAGAATTAGCATCGTCAAAAATCGCGATAGCACGAAGACGCTGTTCGGGGCCGGTGTGGCACCGATGATTTCATGCATTCTGCTATCCCGCGTTCGCCACACCAAAACACCGGTGAAGTACGTGATTACGGCCAACGGGAAGATGATCAACGACCCGGAGATCTGCTCGATCATATTGTACGTTACCGGAAACGAAGAAGCGCCGTACGCGATGTTGTCTCCAAGGAATAGACCCACTCCGGTGTTGAACAGCGACAAGCATAGGATCACGATGAAAGTCGCGCTCCCGACCACGGCCCGCATGTCGGAACTGAACGACGATGCGAATTGTGACCACCACGCGGGTTGTGGAGTTCTTTTAGGAATCTGGCCAATGGGTTGCAGTTCAAAGGTTTGGACGTCGGCGGCCGCAACCGAGGCTTCAGCCTTTCGCGCCTTGCGACGGCCTCGGGCTTTGGTCTCGAACGTAAATCGACTACCAGCCGCGGCGAAAATTCCGAGCGATACGACGATCCATATAATGCGATTGATGATCATTAAGCTGGTCATTGGGATCGCTAACGTGTTTTTCTCGCTAACGGTCCAATACTTGGTGGCGACGTCAAAGGGCGCCGCACCGAAGGGATCGCTCAGGCATGCGAAGACTTCATAATCGAGTTGACCAGCCACGCCTTGGGTGATCGCGTACACCACCAATAACAACAGAACGGACAGGAACGAGTACAGCGTGTTGCGGGTGGCGCTGGCAATGGCAAAGACGATCGAACCAAATAAGAGGGTGTTGGGGATCGCGAACAAGAGAAACGGTTGCCAGTGATGCCAGAAATAGGTGGGTCCCCATCGCTCGACATCGGTCCAGTTGGCCAAGCGGGCAAAAAACATCCCGACGGAGATACCGAGCGCGGGTAAGACGGCGATGATCGTTGCGCCGCTGAAACGGCCTAGTAAGTAGCCCCATTTGCTCAACGGCTTGCTGAACAAGATATCGGACATCTTGCTGCTGAAGTCGCGGGAGGCCGACGAGTCGTAAATGGCGACAGCCATGAAGCAAGTCAAGATACTAGCGGCTGAGTACCACAGAGCGACGGTATACGGTGAGTTCTTGTATGCATTTCCAACCGGACCTCCGATTTGCACGAAGTCCGAACCGGCCGCCAATCCAAACAAAATTGCGATCACGGCCACAAAGATGTAGATCATCCAACCGCGAAACCAGTAGATGAGTTCGTAGCGGAAGAATTCACGGAACATAATAAAACTTTATAGAAGGGAGACGGTTCTGAACTTGGCGACCGGCGCGAGAGCTTGGCCAACGATTGGACTAAGCCTTCGACAGATGCGAAAAGAAAACGTCTTCCAAATCGGGAGAAGTGTTTTGAAAACCAAAGCCCGGGTCCACGTCACTGTAGATGCGAACCATCGGACTGCCCGCCACAAGTTTGGTCGAAAGAATGGGATGAGGCCAGGTACGGCTGAGGAGTTCCTGCTTCGACATGGACTTGGCCCATACCTTCCCATCGAGCCCTCGTTCGGCCACGGCGGGCGAGCCACTGAACAACAACCGACCATGATGGATAATGGCCATGTGGGTGCAGAGCTCTTTGACGTCTTGCACAATGTGCGTCGAGAGGATGACGATGATGGTTTCGCCAACTTCGGCCAGCAAATTGTAGAAGCGATTTCTCTCACCGGGGTCCAATCCGGCGGTCGGTTCATCCACGATCAGAAGTTTTGGATCTCCAAGCAACGCTTGGGCAATTCCAAAGCGCTGTCGCATACCGCCGGAGTATGTGTAAACGGCTTTGTGTCGGACATCGCTCAAATTCACACGTTCCAGCAACGATTCGACCACCAATTTCCGATCGCGGCCGTTGGCTCCTACGCCCTTGAGGGTCGCCAAGTGGGTTAGCAAGCTCATCGCGCTGACCCGCGGATACACTCCAAATTCCTGAGGCAGGTAACCGAGGATCTCGCGCACGCGGGTTTTATCGCGCAGCACATCGATTTCCCCTAGGGAGGCCGAACCCGAGTCGGCGGTTTGAAGCGTCGCCAGGATCCGCATCAGAGTCGATTTGCCTGCGCCGTTCGGACCCAGTAATCCGAACATCCCTTTCGGGATCGTCATGGATACTCCATCGAGCGCGCGGACGTCGCCCGGATATGTCTTGCTCAAGTTCCGGATTTCTAACTGCATGTGTGTGCCCTTTGTGCGTTCCGAATTCGATAGCTGAGTTTCGCTCACCTTAGCGTTATCTTGGCGGGGATCCAAGGATTCTTAGCTGGCCTAATCTGCACGCACCACCGTTCCGATGGTGCCATCGGTGGGTATGATTGAGCCTTGGCGAGATGAGCAGACCTGGAGCCCGCATGGGCGTCAAGGCGGTAGGCAAAGGAGATGATCGAAATACTGTGGCGAAACGCAAAAATGGTCGATCACGCTTAGATAAATTGCGTCGTCGATCCAAGCCAGGCGATGCACCGGGGCAAATCAATGTCGATCCCAATGCGCTCCCAACTCAGATTCACGTCATCGGTTTTGGTGATGCTGGGGTCGTC
>JBGSHV010000121.1:0-14741 GCA_041752005.1 Pirellula sp.
AGCTCTTCAGCGAGGCGTTTTTATAGAATTAGAAGAGAGACCAATTACTCTAATTGGCTCGCCACCGACCCGCGAACAGAAAATCGCAGCCACACAAAGCCAGCCCGCGAAAGTGGCTCAACGCTCAACCGCGATTGATACTAAAACATGCATGTGCGCTCGCGGATCACCTGCTGGGAATGCACGGTGGGGTGAAACCACTTTCGGTACCGAAGGTACTGGCGAAGGAATGGGCGACGTTGAAGATTGATTGAGACTACCGTCAATAATTACTCCGCGGCAACGAGAGAATGTCCGATTGAAAATGTCCGACGTCGTCGCGCCGGTGCATTGGAAAATTCCGCAGGACTAAACAGCCCGAATTATGGCGTAATTCCAATTAGACCATCTACGGCTCAAGAACTATGAACAATGATCCCATTCGTAATCAAGTCATCAAGGACAGCGTTGGAACTTTGGGTCGATGTTCCTGGGCCAAAATTGGCTGGCGATTTTCCGGCGTCTTTGACGCTGGGCCCCAAATAGTAGCATTGATTGTCGATGCGAAGGTTTCGGTCGTGAAGGTCGACGGGTAGTACTTGGATCAATTGAAAATCAATAAACTCGGCTGCTGCTTTAATTGCCAGTGTGTTTACGTTTCCAATTCCAAAAGTGGAATTACCCTGTGTGGTAATAAGGCGAATTTCGCGAGTTCTTTCTACGTGTCGAAGGTAAAGAGGAAAGAACGTGTCGTCTAAATATCGATCAAAGACGTGAATGCGCTTTTGTGCCGTGATAATGGCATCTGAAATCTTTAGTGACACTGTGAATGGCATATTTGGGGGAATGATTTCTGGATCGTAATCGGTAGGAACACGATTCAATTCGTCAAGGATTTCTGCTCTAAACGACGCCACCACTTCCTTCAGTGCTACACGGTGCAATGGTGTGAACGGAGAGGGAAAACGTTGAAGTGTGTTTCCGAGTTCGCTGAGTTTCAGCAATACTATTTTATGTGATTGCCTCATATGCGTTGTGCCGACTGTGAAGAATGTTGTCAATTCACCCAAATACCATTGTTGGGCCTCGGCGGAAAGCTTTGATCCAAGCAGAGAGAGTTCTTTCACGTCAGGAATTGTGTCGCAAATCAGCATTTCTTCGACCGGTCGAAGAATGTAGCCCAAGTGCATCAATGCACGACTATATTGCTCTTGTTTGGTTGTTGTGGTCATCGCAAGTCGTTCTCTTTCGAGGCGTTTTTCATCGAGAATCTCGAAATCGTTTGGGTTAGGTGATCGACTGGCGGCGTTCAACGGCACGCGGCAAACTGGTATCCATTGCCAACGCTCTCGGGTCCGCCGTTACATGTCCAACGACTAGACTATACTCTATCTGAATGAGACTTGGGATCGGGAAGTTCTTCCGCAATCGCCGTCAGCAAAAGAATAATATCGGACACTAGATCCCATGAGAATGAAAGCGCGTCGAGATTCTTTGCGTAGCGAAATTGGGAGGTAGCACGAGACGCGGCGCTATCTGGAATCCACGCACTTAGTGTCAAAAATCCAGGATCATGTTTGTCTATTTGCAACGAGTCGGTGTGAAGTCCGGGCGAGAAATAGTGCTGGATGCAGTCTCGGTATGCTTTTGCATCTGTCAAACGCGGCCTGAGCGTATCGACAATTCTTGAGATGCGGTGGGGAAGTCGGGTGGAGGTTTCCACGGTACGAAAGAAGCTATTTGACATCTGACCTCGTTCACCGAATCCGTACCACAGATATGGCCGTAGACTGTCCAGTGCTCGTATTGCTGCGGTGACCACTCCGTCGAACGCGAAGTATACGACGAACGAGTTGCCGAGCAAAAACTGGACAGCAGTCTGAGTAGGGAATTGATGGATCATCTCAAGAGTATTCGAGTACGCCATCGCCAATCGTTTCAATTCATGCAGCAAAAGGAGGTGGCAGTACTCCACATTCCTGATCTGCAGGAGTCGAATGTATTCGGTGCTATCCCATGACCGTTTGTAAATTGCGTCTTGAACTTGGAGGTCAAAAGCACGAGATCCATCTTGTGAAAGAATGTGAGTAATTGTAATGGGCGGGATTGGGACCTCGGCATATATCGGTAGCATTCGAGTCTTGGTTGCGAACTCACTTGGGGAAATGATGAGCAAATCTTCAACCACAGTCACGCACGACCACGCATCATCCACGCGGCGAAAAGTGATACCGCGTTCAAATATGAATAATGTCGCAGCATCCCAAATCGTCTTGCGCACGAATTACCTTTGTGTCTTGAGTATAAGGGCCGCGGTAACCGAGCCGCCGCCAGAAAACTGGAAGTTCAAAAAATCGGGTCTCCTGCGATATAGGTACACCGTATCGTTCGGCTTATTATTGCTCAGGTCCGCTTACCTCCGTAAGGTCGACCGAGTATTTTAAGCCGTCGCGGACGGACGCTAAAAGGTCAACGCATTTCTGCGAGTATTTCTGCGTCACCGACTTGGCCGCGGAACCAGTCCTCACGCTAATGTGATATTTATTGTCGAAGCTCTTAATGTCGACACTATGCTCACCCTCAATCCGTTGGATCAACTTGTGAACATGCGACCAATGGGGAAACCCAAGTTTGTCGGCTACGCCACTGATTGTGTAAGGGTATACTGCATTGAAAGTACTTGGGTTGTCCAGCGTTGAAATACCAAGCAAATGGGCAATATGTCCGTCAGTGTTTACGGCGTGTTCGAGTGTCGAGAAATCGATTTGAACGGTCTTCCGTGGGATGTCATGCCGCACGAGTTCGTAATTTCTTGCTAGTAGAGCCCGCAAAATTTTTGGGTCAACCTTTTCGATTGGCGCTCCGGTCCCAAGGGCCTTAAATATCCACTCATAATCAGTTGCATCGATATTCCGTACACGGATGGACCTGCCGTCCTGGAGTTCGATTAGTTTTTCCGTTGGCGGGTTTACGATCGATTCGGCATCGCGTCTGTACGTCACGAAGAAGAGATTTGACACCAACCCATCAGGTTCAGCGAGAATCTCATCTATATCAGAAAGAATTCCGCGAATGTTTTCGTCGGACCCGCTGTAACCTATAAAAACCAGTGGATGCTCTGCGAAGTAGGCGAGCAATTTGGCGCTTAAATACTTCTTTTTTCGAGTCCATTCGTCGTAGTCTTCCGCTGTCAAGACAAGAGATGCAGGGTCAGTTGCGCAACCATGGATTTTGAATACTTCGCCTACGCTAACGTAGTTCGTTCGCAGAATCTGCTGTCCGACGATCGGCACAAAGTCAGGGAAAACGCGTTCGAGGAATTCGTCGTAGTTGGTCGAAATTACAGCGTGCGGCTGGATTTCGCGTAACGCCATGAGTTCGCGTCTCTGGCCTGCCGTTCTTATCTTTGAAAATGAAGGCGTGATTTGACGAAAATGCTCAGCAACGCAGTATTTCAGATAGATGTCATTCGGTTGCCCTGAAGCAAAAAGCTCGGACGGAAACCGTTTCTTACCGCTAGCGCTCCAGGCCCATTCACGATAATGCTCGGCAAGTTCTGAACCAATCGATGGTAAATCTTTATGCTTCTGTTTGTAGTAGCCATATTCGTATTCGATTGACGGACATTCCGAACAAAAATGCTCAAGTAGTTCATCCCAGCTTGGGGATTCGAAAAATCGTTTCGATAAGCCGGAACCAACGAAGAGTATCGGCGCACAACCGCGGTCCGCAATTACGGTTCGAATTGCCGTCGCACAGTGGACTTGATAGTCCGCGTAGTCTGTCATTTTTTCACGCAGTTCTCACTGTGAACTAAGGGTTTCATCGCCGTAATTTGTAATTTTCCCTGGTTCGCCAATTATCTAGTCCGTTAACCCGGTTTCAAGGATGAAGCGATCGTTCTCGCTTAATTCCCTGCAAAAAATCGGGAAAAAAACGCCACTGTTTTGCGCGAGGTTGTCGAAAATCCTCGTGATTCATTGAGAATCTGCGAGGTTTCGGTCATTGCATTATTCGTGGCATAAACCGGCCCGTGAATTCAACCAATGCCGGCATCACCGCGGCGGCGCGCTCGATGCACCGCAGGGAAATCGTGCTCGCGGCTGCACGGGGGGAGCGGAGGGGGGCGGCTCTCTGACACGTAGGCTTTGCGGAGTGGCTGAGTGCCTACCCCCGGAGTCCTTCGGTTTCCGCGGAAACGCCTAACGGATCGACTGAAGAATTTCCCTCGCCGTGGCCAGCTTGGTGTTGCACGATGCCAGGTGGACGATGTAGGCGTCAGCCAGACCTGCGCGGAAGTCCTTGAAGTAGTACTGCCAATTGAATCGTGAATCGAGTGACTCTTTGCCGAATCGGTGGGCTCGCTGCTCGATTAGGATCTGCTCGGCACAATGGGTCGTGCCGATGTCCGTCGTCGGTGGCTGCCAGGCGTCGGCGGCGGATCGGCGAGTGTAGACGAGCCCGCTGTTGAGACAGGTTGGTGGGTCAATGAATTTGAGACCGCTCTTGGTCGCGACCTCTCGACGCTCATCGGATAGCCAGGCGTGGTGGCTGAAGTGGACCCCAATATTAGGACCACGGCCTAAGATAGAAACTCGCGTTTTTTCCGGTATGCTTTTGCAGGGTTGCTAACTCGGTTTACCATCGACGCAGATTTTTGCGTGGAAGCACTTGAGGATGCATTGGAAGGAGGCACTCCTGAAATCATGAATAATGACCAAGGTTCTCAATTTACGGGCCGCGAATTCACCAACCGTCTCAAAGACCGTGGGATAGCCATCAGTATGGATGGCAAAGGGCGAGCGATTGACAATGCGATGATTGAGCGCCTAGGGAGAACAGTCAAATACGAGGATATCTACCTCAAGGAATACATCAACGGAGCTGATCTTCAAAAGGGGCTGAGGACCTACTTTCACCACTTCACCTCGGTACGCAAGCACACGTGGCTGGACCGCCAAACGCCAGCAGCAGTGTACCGTAGTGGTCGGCTAAAACGCGACGTTCCCTCTATCTAAGAACCGCGCAGCCGTGGTCCTAATATTGGGGTCCACTTCAGTTTGTCGTTGGCTTCGATCACCGCGATTGGGACGTTGGGTTTGTAGTAGAGGATGTAGTCAGCCTTCTTGGCTTCGCCTCGGTGAACGGTCTTGCCACGGACGATGACGCGTCCCTTAGTGAAGTGGAACTCCTCGAGAATCTGGGTCATCAAGTTCCATTTCTGGCCATTCGCGCCGAGCAGTGCCGGCGTGATGAACATTGTCCGAATATCGGTTGTCCGAATATCGGTTTCGGTTAGCTGTTTCTTGTCCATGGACGATACCTCCGACTAGTCCTCTTGGACGTTCACTTTTTCCAACTCGTCCAGCCGAAACATCTCATCGTCAACAATTACGACGCGATCGCCAGGTGACCAAAGATCTGAAATGTGCGTATCGCCGTCATCAACTTCCCAGCGAGTTCCATCATCGAGCACGACGATGTGACCGTCGTATTTGATTTCGTCGATGCAACCTGTCGTATGTTGTCCGAGTCCGTACGTATACATGCCCCAGTCGAATAGCGCCTTTGCAATGTTCTCCGGCATTTCTCCGACTGCAAGGATATCGAACACTTCGGGAGGCATCATCTTTCGCAATTCGGCCGCACTATGAGAAATGCCGTTCGATTTCCGAGGTGCCAACGCGGGAGATTGCTCTTGTGGATGCCTGGAGGCGGTCGAGGGAATCGGAACCTCGACTTTTTCTCCGCAATTCTTGCATTTCGCGACTTTTCCAACGTATTCCGGAGGAGCGACTAGTCGTGCTTTACAGTTTGCGCATTTAAATTCAATCATCCTTTAATACACCTGATAATTGGAGGTTGTTTTGATCTTTCAGTGTTATTGCTCGAAATAGGACCGGCGGAGGGTATTATTACCCGTTCGCAGAAACCTCATTAAGCGCTTTCTCCAACCGTGCTTCCTCAGATTTCTGGTTTAGAAACCATTCGGTCGACCAGATCCGGTGCAGTCGCCATCCTCGAGCTTTGATGATCTCTTCTCGCAACCTATCGCGATCGCGTGCTGATCGCGATGAATGGTAGGTTGCGCCATCGCATTCGATGCCGAGCAGAAATTCGCGATTCCCTTCCCTCCGCCGCACTCCAATGTCAATGAAGTAACCAACAACCCCAACCTGGAATACCGGTTCCAGTCCACAAGCATCTACGACGCGAGCAACCGATTCCTCGAATGGCGAATCGGGTTCTCGTCCTGACTCGGAGCCTACTTCACGCATCATTCCCGATTGAGCAAATTCGAGGAAGTCGTGGTATGCATTAACCCCGCGGCTTTTGTCCGGGCCACACTGGATGTCGCCCGGTCGCATCGAGGTAAAAACCTCCATCCGTCTGCGCGAACGGGTGACCATCACGTTCAATCGTCGCCAGCCCATCTCGGAATTGATCGGGCCAAAACGCTGAAAGACGTGTCCCGTATTGGGATCGGCACCATAGGTGTATGAAATGAAAATTACGTCGCGTTCGTCACCCTGGATGTTCTCTAGGTTCTTGATAAACAGCCCTTCGTCCCCCTCTCGCAAATCCGAGACCAGCCTTGCGAGACCCGTGTCCTGATCGCACGCCTTTTGCAGCAGTGCATCGATCAGCTCAGCCTGCTTCTGATTGAACGCCGCTACACCCAATGACTCTGAGGGGCACATCTGTGCGTGCTGAACGATGCGGTGAACGATTGCCTCAGCTTCCTTAACGTTCTGACCTTTCACGCAGGTGGCACCTGGCACAAAGTGATGCAGCACGCCAAACCCGCCCATCGAGTCTTTCGGTGACGGGAACACCACGAGGTCATCGTCGTAGAATTTGCCGTTTGAAAACTGGATTAGCGTTTCGTGTTGACTACGGTAATGCCAACGCAGACGGCGGTACGGTTGAAACGATCGTTGAGCTACTTCCAAAATCGATTCGGCATTATCGAATTGCGTGGCCTCATCGTCTTCGAGTTCCTCATCGGTCTGATCAAAGAAGCTCGATGGGGGAAGCTGTTTTGGGTCACCCACAACAATCAATTGTTTGGCTCGTAGGATAGCTCCAATTGCGTCTTCGGGCTTGATTTGAGAGGCTTCGTCCATGATCACCATGTCAAAATTCATGGAGTCACTCGGAATGTACCTCGCGAGCGACAATGGACTCATGAGAAAGCAGGGTTTCAAGACTTGGGTCGCATTACCGGCGCGAACCATAAGGTCTCGAATTCTGCAGTGCCGAGATTTTTTTCCGAGCTCGTGTCGAATCAGCGACAGTTCCGTCAACTCGGAAACACGTCCTCGATTGTTACCTTCAGGAACATACCTCTCCCGCGCGTTGCGATCGATCTCGATCGATTTCGCTTTCATGCTTGCCCGATCGAACCGCTGGAAATTCCCGCGAATATCCTCCATCTCAGCAGATGTGAAATTGAATCCGATCGAATTACTCATCAATTCGCGTTCGGCAACCTGGTTCAGCAATGCCAGCTGAAAGCAATCACTAAGTTGGCTTTCTTCTATTTCATCTCGCGCAGCAGCCATTGCGAATGCGTCCACGCCAAATCGCCTACAGCGGTCATAGGTCCTGCACAAAGCAAGCCAGGCAGGCAGGCGTTCTCGTTCTGATTTAATTTGTTCAAGGATGCTCAAAAGATCGAATCTCGGTGCGCCGTCCACGCTCGATGCCAACCAGCTAGGTCGAACGTCCGCGTTCCCAACGACACCATTTCTCAAGAAGTTCCATCGCTCCATGCTTTCTGAAATGGAGCACTGAGCTTGCACCAAGGCATAGCAGACTTGATCTACACCAAATGCATCGAGAGCATCGATGAGTTGTTCGTCCATCGATGTGGACTCAAAGTCCTGCAGCCACTGAACGGCTTCTCCAAGACCAATGCCGCGATTCACAATGGAGTCGACTAAAGTGCGGGCAACTTCATCACCTGTATTTAGGACGAGGTCGAGGCTCGTTCTTGCCTCACTGAATTGCGTACCGGATTCGTGTACATCCAGCATCGTCTTCAGTTTGGTACTGCTACCGGCCAAAAAAAGTTTGGAGTACTGCTCCAAACTTGCCAATTGCTTTCTGAGATTCGACAGGCGGTCCGATAGATTCTGAATTCGAGATGTGCTGATGGCTATTTGGGCGAAACCCAGTGCCTTGGCATTTTCACTGTTAAACTGCTCTCGAAACTGCTGAAGCTCTGCCTTGATGTTGTGAATACCGAGTGGTCCAGACAGTTCTTGTCGAAAGGGCAAAAGTCGATTCACTCGTTGAAAATCAAGACCTAACTTTTTTGCGGTAAGCACCCAGTTCAAAGTTTGACTGATGCGATCCCAATCCGATTCCAGGCCGCGAAACTGACTGCGAAGCAATTTCATGGAGGTCGGATCGTTCAAATACGCTTTCAAGTCTTTGTCAAAGCTCTCGAGCGATTCGAGGGCCTTCAGTTTTTTCGCGAACCCAAATCCCTTCGGAAACGTTGCGAATTGTCTGATTTCTTTCACTGCCAAGCGGTAGTCTCCACTGAGCCAACAGAACCAGGATGCTCCATTGGAGCGGAAGCGACCCGTTAAGAAGAGTAAGCGTTCTCGCTCGGGAGTCGATGGTAAGTGAAACACAGACGCGATTTCGTCGCGCCTCTTTCGGAGGTCCTCACAGCGAGCTTTTGATTGCGAGAGAGACTTGCGAGCCGACTCTAAAAACCACTCGATGCCGAGTTCCGATACATCGTCTATCGCCGAATGCTGGAGTAAGTGCACAACTTGAGTCGCTCGGTCGTAATCGTCCACACTCAAGATCTCGCCGATGCCAAACGGCTGCCACGCGGCTACCTGCTTTTGAAGTGTGGCTGCGAGCATCAACGTCTGGTCTAGCCAGGACTGCAGTTCCTTGAATTGCCAGCCTTGGAGTTCCCCGGGGAGCTTTCTCAATTGTTGGACTGTATCCCTGTCCAGAATCTTTGCAATCTCTGAAGGTTCTTGCGCGCTTTCGACGAGATTTTGGTCCAACTTAACTTTGGATTCCACACACACACGATGAGCGGCTTCGACGCGACGGATTGTTTGCTGCAAAGACTTGTCCGCGAGCAAACGAAATTTTAGCGGAGAGCGAAGTGGAACGTTGTCTAGCAGCGCTTTGAATTTCGCGCCATCGACGCCACGGAGAAATGCGGAGATGCGGTCCTTATCGTTGTTGAAGTAACCGCTGATCGCTTGGATCTGTTTTTGGATCTCTGTCGCTGGGACGTATAGCTTTTCGATTTGATCAAGGACTCGTTCGGCCTCGGTGGGTGCTAGGTCTCTCGGGAAGTATCCCCACCAAGCGCTTTGTACAGGATTCTCATATTGCTGCGAATGATTGGCAAAGGCACCCAATGCTTCACAGGCCTCTTCGTAAGCTGACAGCTCGATTTCGGTATCGCACGCAATATTGCGAACGAGCGTAATCCCTTTCTGACGCAATCGCACTATACGCCAAAACAGATCGTAAAGCGGTTCTCGATGGGGGCCAACTAGCTTCGACGATGCCACCATGTATGCGCGGAGCTTGTCCTTGCATTGTTCGAGACGACGCTTGCTGTCCATTTCTGTATTCGCCCCGCCTTTGTGTGCTCCTAAGCGGCTGGCCAATGATTCCATCACTTTTTTAGGTGCAACCGCATGGCCATGAAGTTCAAGGCAGAAATCGGATAAACCTGCTTGAGCAAGTCTTTTGTAGACAACTTCGAGCGCCGCAAGCTTCTCCGCGACAAAGAGAACCGTTTTCCCTCGTTCAATCGCATTGGCTATCGCGTTCGCAATCGTCTGGGATTTGCCGGTTCCAGGGGGACCCTCGATGACGAGGCTTTTTCCTTCCGCAATGTCGGAAATTGCGGACTGTTGCGAACTATCGGCGTCGAGAGGTAACTCAATGGCCTTCGCAACGGGATGTTCGTCGACATCATAGTCTTGCGCGTAAAGTCCCGAGCCCAAAGAGTCCAGTGTTCCCATGACCAGACGGGATGCAATCGAAGATTCCGATAATGCCGTGGACTCCGCCCAATTGGCAGGGTCGATATCAACAAACATGGAGAGTTTATGAAACGAGAAAAAGCCGAGTAGGATTGAGGGTTCAACCCTCCAATTAGGCTTGCGCTGGACCGAACGAGCAACTGATTCAAAGTAATCGGACGGAGTCTGTTCTTCCTGAATTTCGGGAAGTGCGACGCCAAACTCCGACTCCAATTTTTTCCGTAGGCTTGCGTTCGATTGGACATCATCCTCGTTCCAGGTAATTTGGAATTCGTAACCACCCGCGTCGCTCAACTTGGCCTTCATTTCGACAGGAATGAGAAGCAATGGGGCCATGCGCATTTCGGCATCGCCCAAATCGGATTCTCTCCATTTGAGGAAGCCCAACGCCAAGTGAAGGTAATTGATCCCCGTTTCTTCAATGGTCGTCCTAGCGTCGCGTGCAATGCCACGAGCTATGGTTTGGAATTTGATCGGACCGACATTCGACTGAAGTTGGTTGTCGAAATACTTTTTGTTGGCTCGATCATTCCGGAACAGGGGGTCGTTGGCAGATGCGACCGTCGCTGCAATTTTCGTGGAATCGTCGCTGGTAACCGCCTCCTCGGTTGCGAGGGCCCCGCGCACCAACAAGTCAGCCGTTGGATCCGGCACCACTTGCATGGATTTCTCCTGAACGACTAAACGCCGATAAACCTCATCGGGGATTTCGTCGACGATTTCCAGCGTTCTACGTTTACTGATTCGATAGTTCAGCAGAGGGTTTTTTAGGCTAAGGTCGAGCAGTTTGTGGCGAAATCGCTCCAGCTCGGTACTCAAGTTGATCGCGGGAGTGGGCATTTGCGTTTGAGTTCGGTAGGAAAAATGCAGCAGGTCTTGGTTACGGAGGGACAGCCGATAGGAGGGGTGCTTATCTTAGCTGATGCCCGTTCAAATTTTCTGAGGGGAGCCCGCATGCCGTAGTCCCACGTCCAGAAATCGACCGATGAACAAATTGGTCCGTGCCCGTGACACGTTTGGTCCGAGCCCTAAAAAAAGAGCGAACAGAGAAAAAAAAGGAACAACGGCAATACCAGACACCTGGCAAGTCGCACGGGTGCGATGACAAGTGGTCCGAGACCGTAGGAAGGCATCGATGTGGATGAGCTCGAGATCAAACTCTGACATTCGCAGCTCGAATTCGGGTTGGGAGATCGGCGAATGGAAACGCCGAGCCATGCAACTGCTCGAGGGGACCGAGCGCGATGCGCTGTTGCAATTGAAAGTTCTCGTTGATTCGATGCGTTGAGACAGCGTAGAAAGACCACTGCGCGAGGTCGAGCGGATTGACTGTTTCCTTGTCGTCGTGGTGCAGCAAGCAGAAAACGTAGACATCGGACGCTCGTTCCGGGGTCGCACCATAGGTGTTCGTGGCCGCGTACCACGACTTTCTTTTCGCGATGTCAAAGGTAATCGCCGAGTGTTCTTCTTGATGCCAAGACTGCAGGTAGGCTGCCGATTTGACTTCGATTCGGATGGGTTGTCTGTGGGCGTCTTGCCAGACCAAATCGTGGGCATCCCATTCTGGGCGAACGCCATCGGCGCATCCCACAACTAATCCCACGATGTATTCCGCCAGCTGGCCTCGCAGGGTGTTCCCTAGCAAGTTGGAGCAGGACCACTGCCAGAAGCCCAACACGTCGGCTTGAAGCGACAACGAAGCGATGGAGAACCGCTCCGTGCCTTGCAAACGGTTGATTTGGACAGCGGGGTACTTGGGCGGGGATGTGGTATTGGCCATTTGGGTTTTTTCAAGTTCGAGGGGAGAAGCGTGAAGAGTTCTAGGATGCCGACCCCGGTTGAAGTTTGTCGTAGATCCAACTCAGCACCTGCAGCACGGATTCTCGTTCCCGATCCGTTTCTAATTTGTCCATAGCGATGTACGGCAAACCGGTCATCCCTCCGTCACGCATTACAAAGCCAGGGATTTTGGTCAGCATCGCTTCCAATTCATCTCGCGTCTCTTGGAGATCAAAAGGCGGGAAAGACCTTGACAAAACCTTCATCCGAAAAACAAGCTTTCCGTCATGCTTGCATGTGAAGGCATAAATTGACTTATTGTTGATGACGAAGATCGGGGAAAATGAGAATTCGCGGTCACCGCGTCGGAAACTCATGGGGAGGTTGTTTTGTCCGGCCCACGAATAAACTTTACGAATCGATTCAAGCCTGCCTTGATTGTTTTGATTGCGGATCACTTCAAAAAACTCCTCGTCGGCAATCTCGACCCCCGGTGTCGACGCACTTGTCCTCTTGGATTTTGATGCAGCGGATTCACCGTACAACGTTGGGACAAGTGTGCGAAGCGTCCCTTGGGTATCAGTAAAGTACTGAAGCTCAACGGCCAAGACCTCGGCCGGGGACATTTGTCGGTTAAGGAACTTTACGATTGTTTTCAGTTCGTCTGCGATTCGATCTGCAACAAAGACCAACCGAATCTTTTGAGCTCCCAAATTGATTTTGACCATTTCCCAGAATTCCATTTCCGTTGTTTCCCCTTGCAAGAGTCCTGACAGGGCTTCTGCTGGATCCGCGTCTATGCCTCGGCATTGCTGCTCAAAGCAATTTCGAACATTTTCCACAGTCCAGTTAAGAACCGCGTTCGCTGCGTAATCGAGCATTTGGGCAACGACTTCCCGTCTTGCGCGAGGGTCACCGACCAACTTGACTTCAACAAGTGTGGGGATCCCTTCTTGGTCGAGGAACAAGTGATCGAGGCTCCACCGGTTACCTCCCTCTTCCTGAGCGGGGATCCCCATTTCGCGCTTGACCAAGATCCAACGACGCGGTTTGTCAGGATTGATCAAGTCTCCAAGTAACAATTCAGAGTTTTTGGCAATAAGCTCTTGGAAGACTCGTTCGTAGTCAAACTCGGAAGGTCGTACTTGGGTCAATTGTGAGTCTCCGTTTAGTACAAAAATAGATGCGGGCATGGTGAAGACCTTGTTGAAAAAGAAGGATAGTAACGTTGGTTCGACCCTCGATCGGTTTGATGGCGTATCTGTTGAGTGGGCCGGAAACATCCGATTTTTAGTCGCGAGTTCATCGAAGTATGGTTGAAAGAGCAAAAGACCTTTTGAGCTCATCCATCTGCCATGATGGATTCGTCGATCCAGGCGACGACCGGATTGTGGTCGCTAACGCGATAGCACTCGCTCGTGAAGACTTCGCAATTCACTTGGTCCCTCCATCGGTGCGGAACAAAAAGCCCGTCACAGTGGAACGGTGTCGATTTGTGAGGGGCCTTGTCGCTGACCCAACGCAACGTCTGCTCTAGCGGTAAGTTTGGGTGGCTCATCGTCCAACATGACGACAACCCCAATTCGGCCATGCGTTGGATGACGTCGCGTTCCGATTTCTTGGTTTCCCGGAACTCCCCCGGCTGCCGTTCGCCAATGGTGAAATTGAAATCGCCGCCAAGGATCAGATCGCATTCGGAGGGCACCATTGATTCGAGGACGGAGACCACGGCATCCACTTCCTTCACGTAGGACTGGCGCTTGGACGTGTTTGATGATGAGGGCGAATGAAGGCTGAATGCGAACAGCCGGCGATCGTCCCTCAGCAGGTTTCCGCCCACGACTTCGCCGCCGACCACCCAGCCGCGGTCGTCGGGAATCGCGATGGGCTCGATCCTTCCGGAGGATAGGACCACGGCGCTGCCCCATTTGATTCCATCGACCAACTCCCAATGGTAAGGGTGATCGGTTTGAGGTTGCGCGGTTTCTTGGAGGAAAAGGATGTTTAGGTCGAGCATATTCCACAGACGCGGCCAAGCGCCGGCACCCATGTTGTTACGTAGATTCCAAGTTGCAATGCGCATGCCGAGATCCAGAAGCTAGTTGCCGAGGGTTTCAAAAAGAGTACACCAAAATCAAATTGATTGGACCTTTGGACACCTCTGGTCAATCGGTTCGAGAAATTCGAAATTTTTTTAATCAGCGGGAATTTGAGCATGCCCTCTCTGAGCTTGCCCTGAATGGCGTGGACTTAAGGGATGTTGGCTGATTTTTGCCTTGGGTTGTCGCTGGCGGCAACAATACGTTTCGCCTTGCTTGGACGTGGAGTTCTGAGCTTGGGATATTTTGTTAGGTTTCGCCGCTTGAGCTGTCGCGGTTCGTCGCGTCCAGGCCGATCGCGGACCATACGCGATGTGGCAGATAGGATAATCCACATCAGGTCGTCAGCGGTCTCCAATTCATCACCGAAGCTGATCCAAGCATCGCGCGATCGGGAAAAACTAATCTCGCGAGGATGCGCCATGGCGATCGCCGCAGCGTCGCTCATTAACGCCCGAACAAGATTGTATGCCAATACGCTTGCCGCTATTTCACGATCGATGTTGTCGGGTGTCTGACTCCTCAGATCACACTTCCCCATCGTCGATTTCACACAGCAAATATCTAGTTCAACATCCCAACGCAAACCGTATAGCGATGCGATCGCTTCGGAGGAGTGGCGAGACGAATTGGTTAGCGTCGTAACAATGGTGATCTTATCTTTGCGTCCGCTTACCCTATAGCGAATCATTCGATATTCGATCGACGATGGTAATGCTTCCCACTGTTGCCTTGTGAAACGAGCGGAATCAAACTTCGGTTTCCCAATCGTCACCCACGATTCATCCAATGTTTGGCAAACGCCTTCAAACGGATTGTTGCGAGTCCCGTTGATACAGCAAACGAT
>JBGSHV010000122.1:0-74435 GCA_041752005.1 Pirellula sp.
ATACGCAGGTCCCTCGCGTCACAAACGGCGTTCAAAAGCGATCCACGAGGCTAAGATCCACGCCGAACGACCAAGCGTGCAAGCATGTCGCCGACTGCTCAGACACGACCGCAACGACCACAATGCATGTCCTTGTTTTCCCTTTGCATGGAAATCCGCATCCAGGGTCACAACTACCCAACCACCATTTCGCCCTACCTCCAAGATCTCTTCATCAGTGGCTGCGGCCAGACCTAAATCGCCAACATGCACCGACGCGATATTCATCTCGCGGAGACGACCCACCGTTGACCTGGCAATTCCCTGATCGAGCAATAGCCGCATTATTGGTTGTGCAGTTCCAGGACCTTATCATCGAGATGTGCGGCTGCATACGCCAAAGACTGCCGGATGTCTTCGTCTTCCAGTTCAGGATACTCTTGCGCCAAGTGATTTCGATCAGGATAAAGCGCGAGCACCTCCAGGACACGGCGAACAGTAAGTCGCGTACCTCGGATGCAAGGCTGGCCATTCATCTTGGTGGGATCAAAAGTGATTCGGTCCAAATCTGTCATGATTGTTACTCTAATGTTTGGTGAGTGCCGCCTAAGCCACATTGTAACCCAGCATGTGTTCCGTTGCATCAAAAATGGTAAAGCATCCTAGCTCGGGGCCAGCCACGACGAGACTTAACTGCTCTAAATTCAGCCTTCTCCATTCTACTTACTAGCGGCGCAGTGGCTCGGTCGTACTTGAACACGCTTGAAACGATCGACGACGTACGCAAGCAAACGGCATTCTACGTAGACCAGCACAATCGAGTCATTCCACATTCGGCGTTCAAGGGTCAGACGCCAGGCGACGCTTTGCGTCGAGAGAGTGGAGCAGTAGAGGGTAGAAAGTAGACCATTCCAAAAAGCGCCAGTGAGCGATGATGCGAGTCGTTGGCTACTTGCTTCCGAACGACAACTGTCTCCACGTCCGCGCACTGGCCGAAAAATGGGCATTTACTCGGTCCGTTCGTATAGGAATCGAGCATCTACAGAGGAGCAAATCAGTGATCGAAGTAACCGTTCACACCCCGATATTCATTGTGTATTTTTGCAGCTAAATCAGCCGGTACGCGTTAGCGTCCGGTTTCTTCGAATTGTTACGGAAACCGGACGCTAACGCGTTCCGGCTAATCGGAGTGTGAACGGATACGTGATCGAAGCATCTACACCTGCTCGCTGAACCGACGGAGCGCGATGACAGGATAAGCATCGCTGCTAGTGTCGAGTTCTCGTACACAAAAATGCACAATGTTCTGGCTCGGAGCAGCACGAATTATGTGGGCCTGTAGGCGGAGCGAGTACGCGTATGTGCTATGTTTATGTCTCCCCGAAAACTGTGAACATTCCATTCGAACCGTTTCGCTGAGCGGAGTCAGCATGAGCATTCTCGATTCGCTGAAGAACCTATTCTCCCGTCGTGCAAAGTCCTTGTCTGGGTACCGCAACGGGATGGAGAAAGCAAAGAAGGGCGATTTCGCCGGCGCCATTGTGGACTACACGCAGACGCTGAAGGACCCAGGCGTGCCGGCGGATGTGGTGGGCATGGCTTTGTACAATCGGGCCTTGGCCTATTCCGCCATCAACGAGGACGAAAAGGCAGCCGAGGATCTCAAGAAGGTAATGAGCATGCCGGGGCTACCTGACAACATCAAGCTCGCGGCCAGTCAGCGACAGGAACGCATTCGACGACGGGAACTTTAGTTCCGGCAACGCGTTGCTAGCCTGTTTGACGCGGTCCCCCTGTGAGGATTCGGTCGTACAGAGCGCGGATTTGGTCGGTCATGCGCTCGTGGCGGAAAACGTCTTGAAATCGCGCTCTCCCTTCGGCTCCCAACCGCATCCGCAACTCGGTATCCTCGGCCAATCGCAACATCGCTCGCCCCATTGGTTCAACCGATCGGGGTGGAAGCAAATAACCTGTCACGCCATCGATCACCACTTCCCGAGCACCATCGATATCGTAACTGATCACTGGCTTGCCCGCGATCAACGCCTGAGGGAGCGCCCGCGCCAGGCCTTCGCGCAAGGACGCGTGCACGAGCATGTCCATCGCACCGACCAACTCAGGGATCTGTTCAGGACGAACCAAACCAGTGAAACACACATGCTGGTCCAATCCATAGCTCTTGATCAAGTTTCCCAAGGGTTCCCGTAGCAGACCATCACCGACAAAGAGGAACCGAACGTTTGGCGCTCGCTTCACTACATCGCGAGCCGCTTGGAGTACATATTCGTGACCTTTGAGATGAAATAGTCGAGCGATCTTTCCGATCACGACATGCTCCGGACGAAAACCCAATTCCTGGCGTACTCGTTCTCGGTGTTCATCCGCAGCGAGAAATGGTTCGACCTCCATCCCGCTATAGATCGTCGAGAACTTTTCTCTCGGCGCGATGTTGGCCTCGACCATTAAGTCGGTCATGGCGTCGGCCACACTGATCATGTGATGGCAGCGTCGGGCCGCCCACCGCTCGCATCGTTGGAAAAAGGAGCGAGCGACCCACGGCTGGAAAGCATGGAACGGCGCGCCGTGCACGGTGTGCACCACGCACGGGACGTTTAGAGACCAAGCGGCGGCCCGCCCCAACAATCCGGCTTTGGCACTATGCGTGTGGACCACGTCCGGTCGCATCGCCCACAGAGTCGATTTAAGCTCCCGCATGGCTCGCACGTCGTGCAACGGATTTATGGCACGAATCAAGGACGGGATTTCGAGGACCTTGAGATTGTCGATGCCACGCGCATCGATCAATTTGCCCTCGGCCCCCAACGACGGACCGGTGATCAAAGTCACGTCGTCGCCATGTTCGCGAACTAAATCGAGGCAATTGTAAAGCGTATTCTCCTGCGCCCCTCCGACGATCATTCGCGTAATTATATGGACGATGCGCATGGTATGCCTGGTGGGCCGTTAGACGAAGCGGAGGAGGGCATATCGCCTTTTGCCACTCCGCAAGACGATTACCGTTTCGCTTGCTAGGTCTTGGATTCCCAGCACACGATCGATTGATTCGACCCGCCGATTGTTGACGTAGGCTGCTCCCTCAGTAACGCCGCGCCGCGCTTCGCTTTTACTGGACGCTAACCCCGCCTGGCACATCGCATCCATGATTCCAATGCCGTCCACTAATCGGTCGCGGGGCAACTCACAACTCGGTACATCGGCGAAGATCTGCCTCAGTTCACGATCCGTGAGGGATTCGATCTCCGCGCCGAACAGGGTTTGCGTGGCTCGTTGTGCCGATTGCAATCCCGCGTCGCCGTGGACCAGCCGAGTTAGATTCTCCGCCAGCCGTTTTTGCGCAATGCGTTCGTGCGGTTTGTCGCGGACGGAATTCTCCAGTTCGGCATATTCGGATGGGTTGATCTCGGACAAGTACCGAAGGACCATCAGTACATCGGCATCGCCGACATTGATGAAATATTGGTAGAACTCGAATGGGCTGGTTCGCTCCGCAGACAACCAAACAGCGCCACGCTCGGTTTTGCCCATTTTCTTACCATCACTGGTGGTCAACAGCGGGCAGGTCATCCCGTGCAGCGATTGGCCCAGCATGCGGCGACCTAAGTCAATGCCCGCTGTAATGTTGCCCCACTGATCGCTACCACCGATCTGGAGCTGGCAATCGTGATGCCGAGCCAAATAGACGAAGTCATAGGCTTGGAGCAGCATGTAACTGAACTCCGTGTAACTCATCCCGGAGTCGCTACGTTCCAATCGGCTCTTTACCGAGTCCTTGGTCAGCATGACGTTGATCGGAAAGTTCTTGCCGACATCGCGCAGAAAGTCCAAAAAAGAAAAACCGTGCATCCAATCGTAGTTGTTGACCACAATCGCGGCGTTGGATCCCTCGAAGCTTAAGAACTGCTCCATCTGCAGGCGGATACCGGCCACGTTCTTTTCCAGCGCCTCTTTCGATAGAAGTTGCCGTTCATCGGTCTTGCCGCTCGGATCGCCGATCATGCCGGTCGCACCACCGACCAAAGCGATCGGCTGATGGCCAGCTTGCTGAAATCTCCGCAACAGCATCAAAGGCAATAGCGACCCGACGTGCAGAGACTCGGCCGTGGGGTCGAATCCCGCATAAACGCGTGCAGGCTTGGACAGTAGTTCACGAAGCTCTTTTTCGTCGGTGGTTTGATGATTCAACCCTCGCCACGCTAGCTCATCGACAATCGAATGCATGCACATATCTCCAGCCAAACTGGCTCAAATCTTCTCGCTTCTTTTGGTACTCTCATGAGATTAAATCGATTCGATCGAACTGTCCACCGGACGCTACCGGTTGCCTTTGCCCTGGCTGACCGTTATTTTGTGATTTAGAAATGGGCTGTCCGTCTCCAGCGATCAAACGACGGGCCCTATCCTGACGGAAACCATCTTTCTCACTGAGCGATCATGTCCCAATCCAGCACTCGAGGCATCGTCCACTTAATTGAAGAAACCAAGACCTTTGGCCAAAAAGGTTTTCGCAAGCGGCTGATTGTGCTCGAACAGCAGAACGGACGCTTCACGAATTTCATCCCTCTCGAGTTCACCAACGACGCATGCGATACCGTCGATGGTCTCAAAGTGGGTGACGATATCACGGTTACTTACCGATTATCCGGGCGGAAATGGCAGCGCGATCCGATGAGCGAGACCAAGTACTTCCTGAGTGCCGAAGCCATGGGCTACCGTCTCTCAGGTGAAGGTGGTGACGATCTGCAATCGGTCAACGAAGAACTGTCCGGGTTCTCGGCCGACGAAGAAGACGCACCCTTCTAAACCGCCTGGTCAACTGCTGGATAGCGGTTGCCGAAGGGTCAACTGGACATGTCGAGCGCGTTTCGAAACGACGCGGCCACGCATAGCCAGCCCAGGATCATTGTCGCGCCGCCAATGGGTACGATACTCCAGTGTAGGAGTTGGTCGGCAAACACAATGGAGTAAAGGCCACCAGAGAAGCACAGGGTTCCCAGCAAGAATAGCACTGCAGCAATCTGCAGTCCGCGCGAGCGCCGAACCCCGGCCGATAGCGCGAGGAATGTCACTGCCAAAGCGTGGTACATCTGATAACGCACTCCAAGTTCGCACTGCTGAAGCTTCTTTTCGACCTCCGACGGTTCGAGTCCTCGTGCCGCCAACTGTTTTGGGAGTGAATGCGCGCCGATAGCTCCGATACCGACGGCAATCGCTCCGGAAAGGCCGGCCAATAGCAAAAGCCCCGCAGCCAAGCGGTTCGATCCCCCATTGCTGGATTGTGTCATCTCAAAAGTCCTCAAAAGGTAAGTCGTTCGGTCGACGCTCGGTAAGCCCCTGCTTGAAGTGCTGGCGACAGACGGTCACGTACCGATCATCGCCACCGATTTGGATCTGCTCACCGTCACGGACAGGAATGCCATCGGGATCCACCCTGAGAACCATGGTGGCCTTGCGTCCACAATGGCAGATGGTTTTGATTTCCGTCAAGTCGTCGGCCCATGCCAACAGGTACTGACTGCCTTCGAACAGGTTGCCTTGGAAATCGGTGCGAAGCCCATACGTCAGTACGGGGATCGAAAGTTTGTCGCACACGTCGCCGAGTTGCCTAACCTGTGGTTTCGTCAGAAATTGTGCTTCATCGACCAGTACGCAGTGAATCGGGTCGGATTTGTGCTCGCGTTCTGCGATTCGGAATAGATTTTCGGTGGCGTCGAAGGAGACGGCTTCGGCGCTCAAACCGATTCGCGAGTGGACTTTTCCGGAACCGAATCGCGTGTCGATGCTTGGCGAAAAAATCAATGTCCGCATGCCGCGTTCACGGTAATTGTAGGCGGACTGCAGCAGGATCGTGGACTTGCCTGCATTCATCGTGGAGTAGTAAAAATAAAGCTTTGCCAAAATCGATGCCCTGGGTACGCTCGCCTGTGGATTCGTGTCCCCTTCACTATAATGCGGTTCGCTTTGAGTGCGACTCCAACGCTCGGGTGACCCGGACACACCTGACCGTTTCCCTCCCCTCTTGCCTGAACGAACTATTTTGCCATGAGCCACAACACATCCCAGGACCTTACCGATTTTTCTCGGACGAGTCGCCGGAATTTCGGCACTCGATTGCTCGCAGCCGGCAGCCTTCCTTGCCTGATGGGTTTGGCCGACGCATGGATTCCGAATGTTTCTGCAATCGAACCGATCGTGCGTCCGGTACCTGGTCGACTGCATTTGAGCTTGGCTGCCTATTCCCTGCGCGATCTGCTGACCAAGAAGGACAGTGGATGGGATCTGTTTCGCTTTGTCGACTACTGCCACGAGCACGGCGTACCTGGTGCGGAATTGACCAGCTATTACTTTCCCTCCGACGTCGACACCGCCTATCTTTTGCGGATGAAACGCTATTGCCATGAACGTGGAATCACTATTTCGGGCGGCGCGATCGGTAATGATTTCTGTCAGCCAGATGAAGCCAAACTGCAGTCGGATATCGACAAAGCCAAGATGTGGATCGATCACTATTCGATCTTGGGCGCGCCCGTGATTCGCATTTTCGCCGGCAAACAACCCGAAGGCGAGGAGTGGCCAATCACGCGCGACCGATGCGTTCGTACGATTGAAACAGTGGCCAAGTATGCCTCGGAACGCGGCGTAATGTTGGGACTTGAAAACCATGGCGGCGTGACCGCACTTGCAACAGGATTGCTCGACATCGTAAAACGCGTTCAATCGGATGCGTTTGGAATCAACTTGGATTCCGGGAATTTTCGTTCGACCGAGGATCCCTACGAGGAGCTCCGACAGATCGCTCCCTACGCATTGAACGCGCAACTCAAAGTGGAAGTGTATCCAAGTGGAAAACGGGAGTGGACCGACATTCCTAGGGTCCTACGAATCCTCAAAGAGTCCGGCTATAGTGGCTGGGTTGCCTTGGAGTACGAGGCCTCGGAACCACCATTGGAATCCATTCCAGGATGGCTCGAGAAAATGAAAACCGGTCTCCGAGAATTGGGGGATTGATGCCAGTGTCCTCCCTGACGGAACCGAATGACTGGGGCAGCTATTCCCAAACCGAATTGCCGTCAATCGGCCTCGTCGAAACCAATGCTTGGACAGCCGGCATGGTCGCTTGCGATACCATGGACAAAGCCGCGAATATTGTGGTTTTGCAAGCCGAATGGAATGACATGTTGGGAGCGGTGATCAAGATCGCCGGCTCGCCTAGCGATGTGCAATCGGCTGTCGAGGCCGGAGCGAGGGCGGCCGAGTCGATGGGTCAATTGCGAGCATCCCATTGCATCCATCGGCCTGATCGCGATGCCCTTCGCGCCATTTGGAGTCCGGAAGAATACAACGTCCTCATCGAACAATCCGTTATCAAACAACCCGCGTCGGAGTCAGACAACATGTCGAGCAGCCAGAGTTCTGGACAAGCCTTGGGATTCATTGAAACCCAGGGCTTCACCGCCGTCTTCGAAGCCATTGATACGGCGTGCAAGGCGGCTTCGGTCGAAGTCGTTGGCAAAGAAAAACTTGGCGGTGGGTATGTTACGGTGGTCATCCGAGGCGATGTCGCAGCGGTAACCGCTGCAGTTGAAGCCGCCAAACCCAAGATCGATGGCTTGGGCAAACTGATTGCATGCCATGTGATCGCTCGTCCATCGTCCGCAGCCCTCGGACTGCTCCCCAAATAACTCAGACTATCGGAGACTGAATTGCCAGACATTCGATTCACAAAAATGCACGGAGCCGGCAACGACTACGTGTACATCAACGGCTTTGATCAACAATTGCCCACGGATTTGGAACGCCTTGCGATCGACATGTCGCACCGTCGTTTCGGAGTAGGAGGCGATGGCATCATCGTGATCCTGCCTTCGGAAAAAGGCCATGCACGCATGCGGATGTTTAACGCCGATGGCAGCGAGTCCGAAATGTGTGGCAATGGGATTCGTTGCGTCGCCAAGTACGTTTACGACCACGGCATCGCGCGATCGACTTCGCTCGTAATCGAAACCGGTGCAGGACCTCTCGAATTGGAACTTCAAGTTCGAGGCGGACAGGTGGACAGCGTAACGGTCGACATGGGGCAACCTCGATTGTTGGCGAAGGACGTTCCAACCACGCTCTCTTCACCGGATGAACAAGTCATCGATCATCGCATTGAATTCAAAGGGCATGCGCTGTTTGCCACGTGCGTTTCGATGGGGAATCCACACTGCGTGATTTTTGTTCCCGAAGCCACTGACGAGCTCGTCTTGGAAATCGGACCCTTGATCGAAAGAGACGAGCGGTTTCCGCGGCGTACGAACGTGGAGTTTGTTGAAGTCTTGGGGGCAGGTGAGGTCCGTCAGCGGACCTGGGAGCGCGGATCTGGAGAGACTTGGGCCTGCGGAACGGGCGCGAGCGCCGTTTGTGTTGCCGGAGTTTTGACCGGGCGTACCGAGCGTACGATTCTCAATCACTTGCTCGGCGGTGATTTGACACTCCGATGGGATGAGGCCAGCGGTCACGTGTTCAAAACAGGGCCGGCCGTGGAGGTTTTCTCAGGGATCTATCGCCTGCCAGAATGAAGAACCCCTCGATGAGGATCTGGTTTCAAAAATCGATTCAACCCAAGGCCATCCGGTTGCTTTCTACCGGTCTCGGGTTGTTCCTTCAGGCATGGATGCGGTCTGTCGACGCTCGCATCGCGGATTACGGCACCAATGCCGACGCCGCCCTGCGCGAATTCAATCGCCCTGCGCTTTACATCATGTGGCATGAGTACATTCTCTTGCCCGCCACATCGAGAAAAGGGAGCGACTTGACGCTATTGGTTGGACTCCATCGGGATGCCGATTGGTTTAGCGAGGTCGTCGAGAACTTCGGATTCAAAACGGTGCGAGGCTCTTCCTCAAGGGGCGGGATCAAAGCCATCTTGCAGTACAAACGCGAGCATCAACAGACCAGCCTGGTGCTCACACCCGATGGCCCACGCGGACCTCGGCGTGTTCTATCACCGGGCTGCATCCAACTAGCATCATTGCTCCGCATACCGGTGATTCCCATCGGCTGCGGATTCAATGCACCTTTTCGCAATGGTTCGTGGGATCACTTCGCTGTGCCAAGATTTGGGAGTCGCGGTCGTATGATCTTGGGACCAGCCATCGACATCCCCAGAAAACTGAATGAAGATCAACTCGAAGCCTACCGCATGCATGTGGAAACAATCATGCACACAATCAATGCCGAGGCAGAAGGTTGGGCAATGGACGGACTGCCACGGGCGCGAGAACGACCGCTGCACGCCGCCCCTCATGCTTCGCAGGAACGTGTCAGCTCCTTGGGGGTGACCTCATGACCGGTTTCCTGTGGGGTGAAGATGCCGACACCTTCTTTTCTCGAGGAGGAAACTCCGAGTCCAAAAAAAAGTCGACGAAAGGTGCCGGTCCCGCGTCCGAGGCAAATCGCGATCCGACAGGGGAGCCATCGGCCAAAGAAGACGAGGGCCAGAAGCCGCTGAGTGTCACGCAACTCAATGCTTGGATCAAACGCACACTCGATCAATCGCTGACTTCGTTTTGGGTGGCCGGCGAAGTGGGCAGCATTACACGCTCAGGCGCAGGTCACATCTATCTGACACTCAAGGACAACGCGAATCAAATCAGCGCCGTGCTTTGGAAGTCGACGTGGGAGAAGTATCAATTCGATCTCCGCGAAGGTTTGTCCGTGCTATGCATGGGCCGAATCGATGTCTACGGACCGCGCGGCACGTACCAAATCGTGGTGCAACGGATCGAACCACAAGGCATCGGAGCCCTGCAGTTGGCGTTTCGACGACTGCACGCAAAACTCGAGGCCGAGGGACTTTTTCGATCAGAACGCAAGCGACCGCTGCCGAGATTTCCCAAACGCGTCGGCTTCGTGACCAGTCCTCATGGCGCTGCCATTCATGACTTCCTCGAGGTCTTACGGCGTCGCTGGCCCCAGACAAGTGTGCTGGTGATTCCCGCCAAGGTCCAAGGCGCAGGCTCAGCCGAACAAATCGCGCGCGGTATTGAATTGGCAGCGCAAGTTCGACCAAAGCTGGACGTATTGATCGTTGGCCGCGGTGGTGGTTCCATCGAAGATCTATGGTCGTTCAATGAAGAACTCGTCGTGCGGGCCATCGCCGCATGCCCAATTCCCACCGTTTCAGCCGTTGGCCATGAGATCGACGTCACGCTTTGCGACTTGGCTGCGGATGTACGGGCACTCACACCTTCGGAAGCTGCAGAGCTGGTCGTCCCTAACCGAGATGAAATCATTGAGCTATTGTTCTCAGTGCAGTCGCGCATTCGCGCGATGATGCAACATAAAATTCGGGAACTTGAGACGCGATGGACAGGAATTGCATCTCGCCCAATTTTCCAGCAACCGCAACGTGTCTTCGATACGATGACGCAACGACTTGACGATTTGGAACGGCGCCTGCTGGATGGCGTCGACAAGCGGCTGGAACGGGCAGAGCGTTCCTTCGAGATTCTGGCCGCACAACTGGAATCTGTCAGTCCCCTCCGGACCCTCGCACGCGGTTATTCGTTCACCACCGATGCTGCTACGGGGCATGTCCTAACCGATATCCAGGAAGCGCGTGTTGGCCAAGTGCTACGAACGCGCATTGTTGACGGTACGATTACGAGCGAAGTCATCTCGCTCGATTAAGTGCCGTATCTAGGCCAACGAGACATGTCGCTATTAATGTTTGGCTGCGATGACTCGACTATTTGTATGCATGAAAATCGATCATTGGGGACACCGGAGCGCACGCGACGGAGGGTGGTTGCAAAAGAATGTGGTGCCGGGTGAAGCAAAGCCATTTTGCTGGTGGACGGTGCAGTGCGGAGGAATTCGAGTTCTCTACGGAGACCTCACCTTAGGCGATGCGGAACAGGGTCCAGCAGAGTAGTCGCGAAGAATCTAGGAGATGACGGCGCTACATTAGGTTACAGTACCCTGTCAGGTAACAGCAATTCCTTGAGATATGCACCGTACTCACCACCAAATTGGCAGGAGAGCTTCTCGAGTTGCGCCGCATCGATGAAGCCTTTGCGAAACGCGATTTCTTCTGGGCACGAGATCTTCAGCCCTTGGCGTTTCTCAACCGCGGCCACGAATTCACTCGATTCCAATAACGACTCGTGCGTACCCGCATCCAGCCACGCAAATCCGCGCGAGAAGAGGAGGACGTTCAATTCGCCTTGTTCGAGATACAGGCGATTGATGTCGGTAATTTCCAACTCGCCGCGGGCCGATGGCTTTAGATTGGCGGCGAGTTCAATCACTCGGTTGTCGTAAAAGTACAAGCCGGGGATGGCGAAATTGGACTTCGGCTGTTTGGGTTTTTCCTCCAGCGAGATCACGCGACCGTTCGCATCGAACTCGACCACACCATAACGCTGCGGATCACGGACGGGGTATCCAAAGATGGTCGCGCCCTTACGCTGCGCGGAAGCCTGGGCCAGCAATTTCTGAAAGCCTTGGCCGTAGAATATGTTGTCACCCAGCACCAACGCCACTGGATCTTGGCCTACGAAATCTTTTCCGATGATGAAGGCTTGAGCCAAACCTTCGGGTTTCGGTTGGGCCGCGTATTGAATCTTCATGCCCCATTGCGAGCCGTCTTGAAGCAACCTCTGGAACTGAGGGAGATCATGCGGGGTGGAGATGATCAAAACGTCTCGGATACCTGCTAGCATCAAGCAGGACAGGGGATAGTAGACCATCGGTTTGTCGTACACCGGCAACAGCTGCTTGCTCGTCGCCAGCGTCAACGGGTGCAGACGCGTACCGGACCCTCCGGCCAGAATGATACCCTTGGAAGTCGCTGGTGCTGAATCGATTGAGGTCATGGGATCTTTGAGTCAGGGTTTCAAGGGAAAGAGCGAGAAGTGATCCGGTCGATGGTTACGAGTCGACACCTAGACGTTCACGGCGATAGTCACCGCTGCTAACGCGAGCGACCCAATGCTTTTGTTCGAGGTACCAAGCGACGGTTTTTCGCAATCCATCTTCGAGGACTGCGCTGGGTTTCCAACCTAACTCGCCTTGGATTTTGCTGGCATCGATCGCGTATCGTCGGTCATGTCCAGGCCGATCGCGAACAAATTGGATTAGGGAACGAGAGCTGCCCGGCTCACGCTTGAGAAGCTCGTCGACCAAGTCACAAATAGCGTGCACCATCTGCAAATTGCTGCGTTCGCTATCTCCACCGATGTTGTAGGTTTCTCCCAATCGGCCACGCTCGAGTACTGCGGTGATCGCACGGCAATGGTCATCGACAAACAACCAATCGCGGACGTTCTGACCATCGCCGTATACCGGCAATGGCTTGCGGTCCACCGTGTTGAGAATCATCAATGGGATGAGTTTTTCTGGGAACTGATAAGGGCCGTAGTTGTTCGAACAGTTGGTAATCAACGTCGGAAGTCCGTAGGTTTCGTGGTAGGCCCGAACGAACATATCGGAGGAAGCCTTGGAGGCCGAGTAAGGCGAATTGGGTGCGTAGGGGGTGGTTTCCGTGAATTTGCCAGTTTCCCCGAGTGAGCCGAAGACTTCATCGGTGCTAACGTGCAAGAACCGAAAAGCCGATTTGTTGGGTTCGGCCAACGAGCGATAGTAAGCGAGGGCGGAATCGAGCAAGTTGCAGGTGCCAACGACGTTCGTCTGCACGAATGCGGCTGGACCATCGATGGATCGATCGACGTGCGATTCGGCAGCGAAATGGACGATTCCGACGGGTTGGTAGGTCGCCAGAAGTTGGTCCACCTGTTTACGGTCCAAGATATCGGCTTGAACAAAAACATGGTCCTTGCCATCGGCAGGCGGGATGGAATCGAGATTGCCCGCGTAGGTCAAAAGATCCAAGTTCACGATGCGAGCGCTGGATGCAGCGAGGTGTTGCCGCACGAAGCAGCCACCGATGAATCCTGCTCCGCCGGTAACCAAAAGAGTGGGTTTCATGCGTGCCTGTCTTGACCTTGAGACTGAGAAAATGGATCGGGTTGAATGGATTGGGGCGATAGCCGATGAATGGTCGCATACGGTACGCCCAGAAGGCACTAAGGATAGCCTCTCATTCGCACGATTCAACCGATTTTTCCTTCATAAACTCTCGAGTGGGAAGGATTCCGAACAGCTGGAATCGCTTTGGGCTCTGAATGCAGGTGATGCCTCACAACTTTGGAAAATCGCGGCCCCCTCGCTCGACCGGGTTTATCCGAAGAATCGGTGAAGCTTTCCCAGAAGCCTGGACCAATCCTGCGTGTCAAACTTTACCATCCCAAAGACCGACCTACACTTAGGGGGTGCTCGACTCGAGACTTGTCGATCCAAAACCAGGGCCCACTGCCCATCAGCGGTAATTCGGAAGCCAATGGCTGTCACCGACGGGGACGAAGTCCCAACGCAGCGTCCTTCTCACTCCTCAAAAGCAACCACGAAAATCACTGTAGGCATGCCGCCACGTTTCTCCATGATCCCAGGTCAAACCACCATCGCGGTGGTTGGTCTCGGATACGTCGGATTGCCCTTGCTGTTGGCCTACGCCAATCGAGGGTATCGCGCGCTGGGAGTGGACATCGACCCCCAAAAAACCGAATCGCTGAACCAAGGCGTCAGCTACATCAAGCACATTGCTTCTGAAGATATCGCAGTTGCTGTATCTTCAGGGCTCTTGTCCGCCACCACCGATTTTAGCCAACTTGCTTCGGTAGACGCGATCTTGCTATGTGTGCCGACACCGCTGGATCGGCATTTCGAACCCGATTTGAGTTACGTGGTGACGACTATCGAGTCAATTTTACCGAGCATCCGTGATGGTCAGTGCATCAGCTTGGAGAGTACCACTTATCCGGGTACAACGGATGAAGAGCTCGTAACCCGACTCGAAGCGATCGGCAAAAAGGTGGGTCAGGATGTATTCGTCGTCTACTCGCCCGAGCGCGAAGATCCTGGCAATCCAAAATTCGCCGCTACCAACATTCCGAAGGTCGTCGGCGGAACCACCCCGGCATGCTTGGACGCTGGCCAGACACTCTACGGGGCGGTCTTTGATCGCATCGTGCCCGTGAGTTCGACCCGCGTGGCCGAGCTGACCAAATTGCTAGAAAACATTTATCGAGCCGTGAATATTGGGTTGGTCAACGAACTGAAGATGGTCGCTGATAGCATGGGAATCGATATCTGGGAAGTGATCGAGGCCGCATCGACCAAGCCATTCGGCTTCAGTCCCTTTTTTCCTGGACCAGGTTTGGGCGGGCACTGCATCCCCATCGACCCCTTCTATTTGACGTGGAAGGCAAAAGAGTATGGCGTCCATACTCGGTTCATCGAACTGGCCGGCCAGATCAATCGCAGTATGCCGGACTATGTGGTTGAAAAAACTCTACTAGCCCTCAATGATCGAAGCAAAGCCTTGCGCGGCTCACGCGTTCTACTGCTGGGACTGGCCTACAAAGCGAACGTCGATGACCTTCGAGAATCCCCGACTTTCGCGCTCATGGATCGCCTGGCCAATCTCGGCGCGGACATCGATTATCACGATCCCTATATCCCGCTCATAGGCCCAACGCGCGAGCATCGAAACTGGATGGGCAAGCAGAGTGTTTCTTGGAATCAAGAATGCCTTGGATCCTACGACGCAGTCATCATCTCCACCTGGCACGATGTATTCTCAGCCGAAGAATTGGGCCAATGGGCTTCGTTGATCATCGATACCAGAAACGCGATGAGCGGGCAAAGCGCTGAGCCCGGACGGATCGTCAAGGCGTGAAGGATAGTCAAGGCGTGATGATCCCCCGCGTCTTTATATGCGGCGACGTGCGCACCTCCGGTGCAGGCACTTGTTATAAAAATGCGTTGCAGGAACTCGGGGTATCGGTCGAACATGTCTCGGATTGGATCCGATTGGAATCGTATTACGGGCAATCGGCGAAACGTCTTTGGTATCGATTAATGCATCGGGTCCTGCCTAGCGATTTGAAGCGCCACGAAAGGACCATCGAAGACGCGGTCCACGCTTTCCATCCCCATTTGATCCTGACGCTCAAAGGCCTCCATTGGCGGTCGGAGTTCGTGCGGTCGCTACGGCGCACGGGTGCATGCGTCATCAACCTCAATCATGATGATTTCTTTAGCAAGTACCGGAGTACGACCAGCCGGAAACAGCGTCGAGCCATTTCTAGTTACGATCGCATATTGACCACGCGGCCGGTGAAC
The DNA here is from genome assembly GCA_041752005.1 of Pirellula sp. Taxonomy (GTDB): domain Bacteria; phylum Planctomycetota; class Planctomycetia; order Pirellulales; family Pirellulaceae; genus JBKCUI01. The sequence goes on from JBGSHV010000122.1 coordinate 15,226, forward strand.
GTTCCTGAAATCCAACCAATCAATCCGAATGTCGAGTTCTTTCCTTTTTCCTACTCGCCCGAATTGCATCGGCCCGTGACCCCTACTGCAGAACAGTCCTCGCGATTGTCCAGCGACTGTTTGTTCGTCGGTACCTACGCCCGGCACCGGGCGGAGATGATGGAGCAACTGGTTCAACGTGTTCCTGCCAAATATGCCATCCATGGCGGTGGATGGTCGCGTTTGAGCTCCACCAGTCCACTTCGCCGTTACGTAATGTCAGACGGGCTATATCTCGATGACATGGCCGCCGCAATCGGCATGGCGAAGATGTCCCTCGGGTTCCTCCGCAAAGAAAATCGAGATGAATATACCCAGCGGTCCTTTGAGATTCCCGCCTGTGGAGGTGTGTTGCTGGCGGAACGAACAAAAATCCATAACCAGTTGTACCGTGAGGGTGTTGAGGCCGAGTTCTTTGATGCAAATTCCATTGAAGAATTGTGTGCCAAGGTTCAACACCTAATGGAAAATGCTCAATATCGGGAATCGATGCGGCGGGCTGGGTTGCAGGCCGTTCAGGCGGGTGGATACACCTATGCTGATCGAGCCAGGCGATTGATCGAGATTTACCAAGCGTGGCACACAGAGGGCAATCGAAGCCAGGATCACGTTCGCCAGTCGCTCGACAAACATGCCGAGGCGAAGCCATGTTGAGCCAATGGGCGCGATTCGGACCTGCTTGGGAACGATGGATCCATAGTGTCGGCAATTTCGGCCTACGCAGCGCACTGGATGTGTATGGTCGCGTGCGGATGTTTCGATCGAGTGCAATGACTAGCGTCCGCTTGAAGTCGCTCGACCGACGATTCCACTACCGAGGCTTTGCAGATTTCAATGCTCTGTCGCACTTGATGACCGTCGGATATCGCATTTCGGATGATGCAGCGGCGACCAAGATTCGATGGATTGTCGATGCAGGTGCCAATATCGGCGACGAGACCTTACGCTTCCACGCATTCCATCCAGAAGCCACGATCGTGGCCTTGGAGCCCGAACCCTCCAATTACGCCTTGCTCAGCCAAAATGCAGCCGACATTCCTCAAGTCCATTGCCTTCGAGAAGGGTTGTGGTCCAATTCGAACTGGCTGCGCGTCGTGCCAGGTCCGGATCATTTGAGCCATCAAGTCCAGGAAGTTGCCGAGGGTACGTCAGGTGCTTTGAGAGCCAGTTCCATTGGTGATTTGATGCAACGCTTCGGAATGGATCGTATCGACATTCTGAAGATGGATATCGAGGGGTCGGAAGGTCCGATCTTTGCAGCCGAGGACGTGAGCTGGCTCGAGCATGTTCGCTGCCTGATCTTCGAACTCCCCGACAATGATTTTCCTTGTGCAACTCAGATTATCTACCGAGCATTGGACCGCGCGGGTGTGCGCATGAAGAGTTGCGTGCATGGCGAGTGCCTGATTCTGACCCGAGATGGCGAAGGATTGAAGTTTCTTCGCACGGCCAGTCTCGAGAAGTAGTCGAAGAGGATTCAACGAAACATGCAGATAGCTGCCCATATGTTGGCTTACAATGTCGATCGCTACTTGCCCAGCGCGATCGCATCCTTATTGCCACATGTAGATAAACTCTTCGTTGCGTATCCTTCGCGTCCGTTCAATTACATCGCCTCGTCGCGGGTCTCATTGGGAAATCCGACCCCGATCAGCATCCTCGATCCATTCCTGGCCAGCGGGAAACTGGAAATCGTCCATGGGGATTGGGAACGCGAGGAGCAGACCCGCAACGCTTGCTTAGAACGGGCTGAAGCGCAAGGCTTCGATTGGTTGTTGACCATCGATGCCGACGAATTCTACAGCCGTCAATCGTGGGAACAAATTCGCAGTTATCTGTCGGACCACACGAACGTGCAGGTTATCGCGACAACATGGTACAATTTCTATAAGTCAGCTCACTACGTCGCTGTCGATCAGTACGGTGGCATTAAGTCGACAAATGCCAATTTCGCGATTCGTTGCCAACGCGGGTTGAGATTTGCTGACCGTCGCATTCCATCGACTCGTGAAGGGGTCATTCTGGATACACCGTGTTACCATTACGGGTACGTGATGACCGATGAAGAGATGCTGACGAAGCTCAAGACATGGAGCCATGCGGGGGATTTCGATACCATGCGTTGGTTCCGGCTTAAGTGGCTTGGATGGCGGGAGTCGACGCAGCACATCCACCCCACATGGCCCATTTGCTGGCGACGCGCCATCCGCTTTCCTTTGCCGCAACCCGATTTTGCGCATGACTTTGCGATCGAGCATCCCTACGTTCAACCCAGACCTCGCGAACGTTGGCAGGAGACATGGTACGACGCTCGGTTCGTCGGAATGGAACGTGCACGACTGGCTCGCAATCGCGTGTTAGGCCGCTAAGCAATTCACGACAAGTGACCGTCACACGCAGAGTTGTTTCCGGGAGTTTAGCCGGCTGGTCCCGTCTTGGGACGCTATTCCTATCGCAAATCGCGACGGTTCCGATTTATCTCGGGCACTGGGATGTCGAAGTCTATGGAATTTGGTTGCTGTTGCATTCAGCTAGCTTGATGTTCCCGATCTTAGATGCATCGCACCATCAGTATCTCGACGGCGAGTTTCTGAAAACTGGCGATGAAAACTTTGGGCGGCTCAATCAATTGTTTTGGGATGCCGTAGGTGTTTCCGTATTTGTCGGCGGTATCCAATTCGTGGGAGTCATCATCGCCTTGTGGTTGCTCGGCGCGGGAGTGGTGAGCGGCGAAAACAATGCAATAATCTCCCAAAACTATTTGGCCATCGCAGTTTTTGGTGGGGTTTATGCCTTCCTATGGTGGTGCCTGGGATCGGTGGGAGGAATCCTCGTTCGTTTCCTTTATCCGTTTGGATTTTATCCCAGGGTCGCTTGGTGGTTCGTCGCCATTACCCTGTTGGAATCCTTTCTGCCTGCGATCGTGGTCATGGTGGGTGGGGACTTATTGGCAGCGGTTCTAACGTTTCTGGTTACATTTGTGGCGATTCGCGGGGCGTTGCTGATCGATGCGGCGAGGATCGCGATGCGATTGGGATTGGTTCCGGTCACCATTGACTGGCGGAGTGGTTGGGGGCGCTTTGCACATTCATTGGTTCTGGCGTTGCAGCAGTTTTCCGATGCGCTCCGTCAGCAAGGGATGAGACTGTTGCTGGCACCACTGGCAGGTACGGTGGAAATGACGAATTTTTCAACCATACGCGTGGGAGTGAATGCGGTTTCGCAAGGATTGACGGCTGTCTCCTCACCTCTGATGCCCGAAGTGATGCGGTTTGCTCGAGCTCGCGATCAACAGCGATTGGATTTGGCCTTTGCATCCCTTTGGTCGGTGGTGCTCTTTGCGGTCATCCCCGCCGTGGCCGTGTTGCAACTCAACGGTGGTTGGTTGTTCGAACTGTGGACCAACTCCCGCTTGAAATTCGATCCTGTAGTTTTCGCGTGGCTGTCATGGTCGATGTTGCTGTTCGCGATCGCGCAGCCTGCTTGGGCTTTGGTGCGGGCTAATAACTTGCTTAAACCACAGTTGGCTATCAGTGTGATCGCAACAACCGTCTTAGTCGTCGGGCTGTTCATGGCCGTCCCACGCTATGGCATTCAAGGTTCCGCGTTTGTTTCATTGCTCACAGAGTTTTTCTGCTGCGCGGCGACCGTCGTGGTTGCTTCGCATTGGATGACGCGGCATGAACTCAGCTTTCCAAAGTCGCAATTTGTTGCGTTGCTAGCAGCCGCATGTTTGGCCGGCCTCGGAATGGTACTCTCCGCTTTTCTCGTTGCGTCGCAGGTGTGGATACTAGCGTTCGTGATTCCGGTGTACGTCGGTTTGATGTGGGTTTATTGGTCCTGTCTACCGGCGCTCGGAAAACTCCGAATGAAGCAATGGCTCCAAATGGGTCTTCAAAAGGTGTCTGGCTCTATCGGGAAGGGGACACGTTAATTGGCTGAAACGACGATCTCGATCGCGGACTGGTCGGATTATGTCGCTGACTGCGCCGCCGATGGTTCCGGATTTCAACGTGTTTTTCGAGAACAAGTCGAATCGGATTTGCAGCGACTCGATAGGCCAAAGTTGCTCGACATTGGGTGCGGTGGGTCCATTCCATCCCCGTTACGCGGACTGGAATCCTACGTTGGACAATGGGATGGTGTGGAGCCGAGTGAAGATGTACGCACACATCCGTCTCTGAACCAGCGCTGGGAATCCCTGTTTGAACTTGCAGACATCCCATCCAACTCCTATCCAATTTCATTGGCTTACAACGTCGTTGAGCATGTTTCGGATCCGAGCGCATTCATGAAAAAGCTATCGGAGGTCATGGCTCCTGGCGGAATCTTTTGGGGACTCACTCCTCACAGTTTGCATCCGTTTGCACGGATCTCGCGATGGACAGAACTGGCCGGGTTCAAAGCGTACGCAGCCCGACGTTGCGAGGCCCGCGAAGGTCGCTCAGTCGTCAACGACTATCCTGCGTATTACCGCCTCAACAGCGTACGTGCGGTCTCGAAGCAACTTCGGCCATTGGGGTTCACGCAGGCTACTTTTTACTTCTATCCATCGCCCCAGTGGTCGATGTATTTCCCGCGTCCGCTGCGTTTCTTTCCACTGCTCTACGATCGTTTCTTGGGAAATCGGGTGCGCGGGTGTTCGCTCCTGATGGCCATGCGATTGGTCAAATAAATGCTGTTCGATTACTTTTCGGCTCGGCATGAGCCAGAGCGAGGCCTCGAGCTTGAACGCCGCATGGTGGATTACTATTCCACCAATGCAAGCTACTACGAAATGATTCACTTTGCTACATCGGCCTGGACCGATCCTGCGGAGCACATGCACGCCGATATGATCCGTCAGGCCCAGCATGGGAAGGTGGGAGAGATTGGTTGTGGCCGGGCCCAAATACTCACGTCGGGCCAAGTCGACCCTGCAAACTACACCGGATGCGATTTCTCATCGGAAATGCTGGCGCAGAATCGACGCGATTTCCCACAGGCGACTTTTCGAGCGATCCAAGCGGATCGTCCCTTGCCATTTGAGGATTCGTCGGTGGATGTGGTCCTGTCCGTCTTTGTGCTCGAACATGTCGTCTGGCCGGCCCGCTTCCTGGCCGACCTGGCCCGAATTTGCAAGCCCGGGGGGCGGATTGTCTTGCTGTGTCCCGATTACTATTCGCGACTGTCGATGGCGAGTCAGATCATTGGGCACGGCATCGATTCGGGCATGCAAAAGCTCAAACGTGGACATGTGGTGGATGCGGTTTGGTCTTCCTGGGTAGCCCGATGGTTACTCCCTGCGTATTTGAAGAAACGCTTGGGTGGAGCAGGCGATGATCCTGTATTCTTGATGAACGCAAATCCATCCTGCTTCTCGCGACCATTTTATCCCGATGCGGATGCGGTTTACGTAACGCATTTTGGTGAAATCGAACGGACGCTGCAGGGGCATGGCTGTCTGTATCGGCCCGATTGGATCGCTCCCGATGCTCGGCTTCTCGCATCGCAGCGTCGCTTAATCTATGGCGTATTCGAAAAATGCAAGGTATGAACCAGTGCACTCAATTCTGTTAATTCCGTCATGACTAGTCGTATCATTGCCGTCGCTATGCTGGCCGCGATTTCAATGTCGTTGCCGTTGGATCTCACGATCCCCAACGCCGTGATTCGCGGACTGCTATGGTTGACGTTTGTTTTCGTCGCCGTGGGTCGCGATTGGATGTGGCGATTAGGACCATCGCAATGGTTCGTTGCCACCCAGTTCCTCGCCTACGGCACCTGGTCAATGTTTTACATTGTCGGCTACTATTTCTTTCGCTACACCGTCTATTACGGGAGTGTCGTATTGCGGGATGCGGAGTTCAATGCCTTTCAAGTCGATACGGGGACATTCCTTTTTACGGCCATCGCATGGACCGTGGCTCAGCTTTTTGGTCCAAAGATCCCGGCCTTCGAACTGGATGACAAGGCAACGACGGGTACTGGGTCACGCCCCCGGGCGCTAGGGATCGATAGCCAGGTCGTGTTACTGATGATGGGGGCTTTCGGGGCCGTGGCCTTGCTTTTTTACCAACACTTCCCAGCCGTCCTCAATCAGCCCGTACGTCTTTTCGGAGGATTCTTCTTCGTCTCGATGGCTTTGATGTGCATTCACTCAAATCCGAATGACCCGGTCCTACTACGATTTCGTTGGCCGATCGTTCTGACCATGATCTTCGGCGTCTTCGCGTTTGCAGGTAGCGGTTTGAAGCAGATGATCTTTGTGACGAGCCTACACTTGATCTGGTACATCGCGAGCGTCTTTCCGCAGTACCGAAAGCGGGCCGTCGTCATTTCCGCATGCATTGCTGCAACTTTCGTTGCCTTACTTCCGGTTTTTCAATACGCCAAGCGAGCATTTCTGGATTCGGGATCGGCTAACGAAACCTTCAGCGCTCTCATGACGGGACTGCAAAAGTACTCTCAAAACGATCGTCTGGATGATCAGGAGTTAGGGAATCCCGCTGCCGTGTGGCGCTATCTGGGCAATCGTGTGTGTTTGGCAGTTATCCCGCAAATCTACTTAAGGAATTATCGCGAACGACCCCAGGGATATGAGACCTTTCGCGTTTCACTGAGCAGTCTCGTGCCTCGCGTGTTGGACCCGGACAAGCAATCCATCGATGAGTACTTCAATGATTTGGCTCGGGAATCGGGCGTTGGAAATAAAGCAGACCGTAAGACATCGCGCAAGCCATCGTTTGTCGAAGAATGCATCGTCGTTTGGGGTAGCAGCGGTTTTTACTTGGGTGGACTCGTCTTTGGTCTGTATCTGGTGCTGTTGGAACGTGGGTTGGCTTTGTTAGCGCGAACACCTACCGAATTGTCGATCATTCGCTTCGCTGGGCTTTATCTCGGGCAAACGCCATACTCGGCAGTATTGATTGTGGCTCTTGTATACAACCTGCCGTTCTTCGGCTTGATACTGTTACCGACCATTCGCTGGTTGCTTCGCGAGCAGAGTTCGGTACGTCGGACCAAACCATCGATGGTGAGCAAAGGCCGGTTGCAAGGCTCTCGACCGTTGATCCCATGACACAACTTGCAATTCCTCTCGAGATTGACCCGTCGTTGGAAGCCCAGGCGGTTCCACTGCAGGGACTGCACGTCCACCATCTTCATCGTAAGCCGTTTCCGGGATCGCACAGTATTGAAGGTCTGTTCGACATTCTGCGATCGGAGATGCTGGACCGAGGTTTCCAGCCGGAGGTTTCCGTGGCTCCGTGCTTCAGCAAAGGCTTTTTAGGCAGGGTCCGCAACATCGCGTGGGCTGCTGGGTTGAACGGCAACCTCTTTCATATTACGGGAGACGTCCACTACCTCGCGGCTGGCTTACCTCCCTCGAGAACGATCTTAACCATTCACGACCTGGTTCGGCTCGGACAACTCTCCGGTATCCGGAAATGGCTCTTGAACGCATTCTGGTTTCGCATGCCAATCGCGCGATCGAGCCGCGTTACGGTTATTTCCGAGTGCACGCAACGAGAGCTGCTCAAGCATTTTCCGATGGCGTGTAACAAGACGGTCGTGATCCCTGATTGTGTCCATCCTGCCTTTCAGGGAGAACACAAGTGGGACATGACCGCCGCTCCATGGATCCTGCACATCGGTACGAAATCGAACAAGAATTTGGAGCGACTGGTTCAAGCCATTATCGAACCCATGGACGGCGTTCAAGCCCGATTGCATGTGATCGGTACTTTGTCAGACCCACAACGGTCCATGCTCAATGCATCGGGACTCGTTTATAAGAATAGTACAGCCCTGAGTCTTCAGGGGATGATCGATGCCTACCGCGAAGCCAACTTAGTTGCCTTTGTATCTCTCGAGGAAGGATTCGGCATGCCGATTCTGGAAGGCCAAGGCATGCGGAGGCCAGTGGTCACGAGTGATTGCTCTTCGATGCCTGAGGTGGCGGGAGGCGGCGCGCTGCTGGTGGATCCAACCCGCGTCGAAAGTATCCGGGCGGGGATCGAACAGGTGGTGAAATCAAGCGCGCTGCGCAGCGATCTGGTGGAACGCGGGACACGGAATCTCGCACGGTACTCAGCTACAAGTATTGCGGATCGCTACTTGGATTTGTACCGAGAAGTCCATCGGACCTTGTTAGCAGGCGGATCTGCACGATGAGCGACGATACTCTCACTGTCATTCACACCGTCGGTAGCCTTGTGCTCACGCATGGAGGACCATCGCGTACAGTACCCGCCATGTGTGGCGCCCTTCAACGAGCGAGCGATGTTATTTTCGCTCCCATCGTGACGTGTGGAGTTGAGCAAGCGTTGACGGCCCTTGGAACGAAACCACCCGAGATTCTTCTGGTATCGCTTCGCAATCTCGATGGCTTTCTCAGTGATCGGATCGCTGCGTGGCGCCCGCGCGGTCCTGTCTTGCTGCATGACCATGGGCAATGGCATGCTATCAATCGCTCCTCAGCTCGCATGGCGCGACGTTATCATAACTTGCGGATTGTTTCGCCGCGCGGAATGCTTAGTCCGTGGTCATTAACGCATAAACGATGGAAGAAATGGCTGGCTTGGCATCTCTTTGCCAAACGCGACTTGACCAACGCACACTTGATTCATGCCACTAGCGATTTGGAAGCCGACGAACTGCGAGCATTGGGCGTGCGTCAGCCCATCGCCGTGATCCCAAACGGTGTCGATGATTTTGAAAAACCTTCGCCGAAGCGTCCTCTCGATCGTCCTTACGTGCTGTTCCTATCGCGGATCCATCACAAGAAGGGGATCCTGGAACTACTGAAGGTTTGGGAGCACTTGCCGACCAACGGATTCGAGTTAATCCTGGCAGGAAACGATGAGCAAGGACTATTAGCGAATCGAGAACTACCACCGCACTGTCGTTACGTCGGACCGGTGGAGGGAACGACCAAAGCCCAATGGATGCGGCATGCGAGTTTGTTTGTGCTACCCACGTACAGCGAGAATTTCGGTGTCGTCGTGGCCGAATCGTTGATGGCGGGTGTACCTGTCATCACCACGCACGGTACGCCTTGGCAATCCCTCGAGCGGGAAAAAGCGGGGTGGTGGATTGAGACCGGAGAAGGGCCCCTATACGCATGCATGAAGAATGCATTGACGATCCCAGCCGATGAACTGAAACGCATGGGACAGAACGGCCGGAACTTTGTGGAACGTGCTTTTAATTGGGATGCGATCGGTGCGAACATGCTGGCATCCTATCGATGGCTGGTCGAGGGTGGAACGCCTCCCTGCGTCATCCGATGCGCATCGAATTCCATCGAAGGCATTCACCGCGCCGAGTTTCACGATCTTCATGCTTGACATTCAAACCAATCGACACGATCGCAAGTACACTCCCCGCGAGATGCTCCTTCGTGTACTTTGGGGATTGGGTCGCATTGCCTTTTCACGCAGTCCTCGGGTTGGCTTTGGGTTCCGTGCTTGGTTGCTACGTAGATTCGGAGCCAAGATCGGACGGGACGTGCATATCTATCCCTCGGCCGTAATCTACTTTCCCTGGAATCTCGAGGTTGGCGACGCATCTGCGATCGGCGAAGATGTCTTGGTCTACAACTTGGGAACTATCTCAATTGGTTGCAGCGCGACGATCTCGCACCGCGCGCATCTGTGCGCGGGGTCGCACGATTATCGAGATCCAACGCTGCCATTGCTCAAGCCACCGATTCGCATCGAGGACAACGCCTGGGTATGTGCCGATGCCTTTGTCGGCCCCGGAGTGACGGTGCATCGAGGGGCGATTGTCGGTGCCCGAGCAGCAGTCTTCAGTGATGTGCCAGAAATGAAAATCGTGGTCGGTAATCCCGCCCGTGTGATCAAGACTCGTGAAATGAAAAGGAACGCTACTGCCGAGGCGCAGGAAGATCATGAAAGAGATTGATTCTATCGGTGGGTACAAATTCACCTCGTCGCGCATTAGTGTCACGCACTCCTGTCTGTTGCCTACGGTCGAAATGGCGTTGACCGCCCAGTTTCAGGGCGAGACCGAAGAGCGCAAACGCGTGTTCGATCTCGGCTGCGGTAATGGCTCGATCGCTCACTGGATGACGTCCTTGGGCTACCAAGTTACGGGGGTCGACCCCTCGCAGGATGGAATCCAACAGGCCCGTGCGAGTTATCCCGATTTGAATCTGAAAATTGGATCTGCGTACGATGACCTTCGAGCGATCTACGGCCAATTTCCAGCCGTCGTGAGCTTGGAAGTTGTCGAACATTTGTACGCGCCGCGGGAATATGCCAAGACACTCTTTGATCTACTAGAACCGGGTGGCGTAGCCATTTTGTCGACACCCTATCACGGCTATTGGAAGAATTTGGTTTTGGCGCTGAGCGGTAAGATGGACCACCACTTTCACGCTTTGTGGGACCATGGGCATATCAAGTTTTGGTCGATTGCAACTCTGGGTGAGCTTCTTCGAGAAGCCGGTTTCGCATCGATTCGATTTCATCGCGTCGGTCGAATCCCCCCCTTAGCGATGTCGATGATTGCCGTCGCAACCAAAGAATAAGACGTGCCTGTTACATGAATTTGAACCATCCCTTCATGATACGATGCGTAGGGTTTGACGTGGACAATTGCATTGTCTTAGGCCGAGGCTGTTGATGATTTCGTGCGTGATTCTCGCGCGAGACGAGTACGGGATCATCGGCCAGTGCATCGATCGGCTGGCTTGGTGCGATGACGTGATCGTCGTCCTCGACCCGGGATCTCAGGACGGCACACGCGCCCTGCTAATGGAGTTACCCGTACGCGTGTTCGAACATCCGTTTCGCAATTTTGCCGAACAACGCAATTGGGCGATCGAGAATCTTCCAACGCGTCATGATTGGTTGCTGATGCTCGATGCCGATGAGTTGGTGACCCCTGATTTCGTCGAGGAGCTGCAGCGGCAAGTTTCCAATGCGTCTTCGCAGATGAAAGCCTTTGCCATTTGCAGAAAGACGATGTTCCTGGGCAAGTGGATGAAGCGTTCCGATAGCTTTCCCGTTTGGATCATGCGAATCGTGCGTCGCGAGGTGCGGTTTGAGGATTCGGGACATGGCGAGGTACCCATCCCATTGCAACGGCAATTGATTGGAACCATTCACGCTCCGTTGGAACATTTCGCGTTCTACAAGGGTATCGAGAATTGGATCGACAAGCACAATCGGTATTCGAGTCGTGAGGCTACCAAGGAAAGCCTTGGGTTGAATTCGGTTTCGATGACGTCCCTCTTTACCACAGACGGTTCCAAGCGACGAAGTGCCTTACGCGATCTCGCACGGCGCACGCGTTGGCGGCCTTTCCTCAGATTCCTGTATCAGTATATTTTCAGAATGGGATTTCTTGAGGGTCGCGAAGGATTGATTTACTGTTCGCTTTTGGCCAGCTACGAAGCTTTCATTTTGGCCAAATGCCAAGAAATCGGACATACGACGCACGTGACCAAACATGCATCCCACTGACGTTGAACCTGTGGATTCATCGAGCCTATCGGGCCAGTGGTGGGCCGATCGCTGGACGTTGTACGCGCTCGTGTTGCCGTTATGCGGATTGACGATTCTCCTGGCCCTCGAGGCGATGTTCTTGTGGGAAAAGCAGCATCTTCAGTTCTTTCCATTAGCGGTCGCGGCGGCCATCTGGTTTTTGGCCAAGGAAGGGGAAATGCGGCATGTTGTATCGGCTGGACGTCGTCGGTTTGCTTGGATATTGGCGAGTCTTGGGATTTTCATTGCTGCGGTAGCGATTCTGCTTAGTTCCCCTTGGCTGGCACATGCAACTGCCATCCTACTGGTTTTCTCATGGGGGCTAGGTTGTTTTGGAAATCTCACAGTCCTTCGACTGCTGGGCATCTGTGGTTTGTTGATGGTCACGCTACCAGCGCCGTTCGATTGGGACGAAAAGTTGGTGCACGCCCTCCAAGCCTTGTCGTCGACCATCTGCAGTCGCATCATGGACATGGCCGCCATCATTCATGTGCAGCGCGGGAACATCATCGAGATCGCATCGATTCCGTTGTTCGTTGAGGAAGCCTGCAGCGGGGTGGATAGTCAATACGCGCTGATGGCGGTGGCTGGTGTGCTGCTGTTGATCGGTCGCGCAGGACTGGTCGTGAGCTTGATCACTATTGTCACGGTTCCCTTGTGGGCGATTCTGGGAAACCTGCTCCGGATCGTCACAATCGTTATCGGTTTGGAATGGCTAGCGATCGACCTTTCTACCGGTACACAGCACACCGTCTTGGGGTTGACGGTGTTTCTTGTCGCCGCTTGGGCCCATTGGAGTTCCGTTCAGCTATTGAATTTTCTGGAGTTGCGTCTCGCCGAGAATGGTATTTATTTGACCCGATGGCGCTCCAAAGAGAGCACGACTGCGGTAGAAACGGAAACGACGAATCAGTCGACGGTGATGGCAGGTTCGATCGCGTCGGCTAAAGAGGCGCAAAGCCGCGTTCCCTTTGCGGCATTGTTAGTGCCTGCGCTACTTTTACTTTTGCTCCCAATCAGCTATCGAGCCATTGATTCGCGGTTTCGTACCTTGGCACCAAAAATGACCAAGGAGGTGGCCGATCGATTTCCGGGTCGTGCCGCATTCCCATCGAATCTTGGAAACCAGACTTTGGTGGACTACAAAGAGGAATCTCGAAACTATCGCAATCGCTGGGGGCAGCACTCGCATTCTTGGTTCTTTGACGGCCCTCTTGGCAGCCAAATCGCATCCATGGATATGCCCTTCCGCGGGTGGCATTCGCTCTGGACGTGTTATTCGAGTGCGGGCTGGACGATTGAATCGCAGCGACTCGTCCCCTGGTCAAATCCAGTCTCGGGCCAAGAGTTTCCATTCTATGAGTTGGTAATGCGAAATCAGACCGGCCAACTGTATGCTTTGCATTTTTCCTTGTTCGACGATCAAGGGAATCCACATGGATACGACGGCTCACTGGAACAACTCGGTCCGAGCCCGAATCGGGCGTGGCGCGCAGTGCAGGAGCTATTTAAGAAACAAGTCACGTCGGACAATCAGCCTTCGACCTTTCAAGTCCAACTGCTGTCGCGACTGCTCGATCCTAATGATCCGAAGAGTTTGGATAAGCTGCGTTTGTCCTACGTTGAGTTGCGGCAGACGCTTGTCACAGGGAGCTTGCCCGTAATTGGAGAGCTCGATAGCCGTGAATAATTCCAATTCCTCGCGCGGATTAGGTGCATCAGCGCCACCTGCGATCGCGCTAACCGACATCTTGCCACTTCCGCCCGACCAATATTGGCGCTGGGGAATCCCATCCCTGATTCTGGCGGTTGTGACGATTCTTCTCAGCGCCCTGAGCTTGTTCTGGGTGGGGCCTCGCATCATCCCTAACTACAAGAGCATGCTCAAGCAATCGATGGATTCTTTGGTACAGGATCCAAGCGTTGCACCGAAGATCGAATCGCCGGAAAATTCTACAGCTCCCTCGAGCGAATCAATGTCCTTTGGGGCAGACCGATCGAAGCTTTTGGAGCGAAGCGACGAGCTCAAGCGAGCAACTTTGATTGCGAAGCGGCTAATGTTCCATGATCCCCAGGACCCAATGCCTAAGTGGTCCTTGGCTCAATTAGAAATGGCGAGTCAGTCGAATTGGGTGGCCTTGGCATCGCTATCCGATGAGGTCAGTACGTCTGAAGAACGCGTGAGGTGGATGGAACTTGCCAACGCGGCCCGCGACCGGAGCATGTCGGAATTCAAAGCCGCCAGTCTTTTGCAGGGGGAATTTGCCGATCGTGCCAGGCTGTGGTTGATTCGCGATCAAGTTGATCGCTTGGTTGCTTTATTGCCCGCAGGAGAGATCGACTTGGAGTCGCTAATCCAGGACTGCCAAGTCGCATCGTTTGGGACCGAGTTGCAGAGGGAGGCGAGGCACGTTCGCGGACAGATTCGCGTCATGCAGGCGCTGGCGTGGGAGAGTCCGGCGGATACCGATCAGCGCCGTCGCTGGCTATCGGAGGCACAGCGTGAATTGGCTGACGCGGAAATTCTCGAGGAATCGGTTTCGATGTGGAAGGCGGAGAGCGTAGCGATCGAGGAAGGCGCCGAACAGGAACGAATTGCGAGGCAAGGCATGCGTTCGATCATGTCGCGGTCCGCACGTGGGGAGCGACTGTCACTTCTCGAAGTGGATGCCGGATTTCGAGCGATGTTGGTTGTCGGGAGTTTAGCGGAGGCGACTGCGTTCGCTACCAGTCGTTTGCCGGACTTCTCGCCTGATGAGAAGCAACGATTGCGCAAAACAGTGGCTGCAGGTTTGCTTAGAACCTTGGTCTGTAAAGCCTACTTTGGAGACTCCACGTATACGAGACTCAGCGCTTCGAAGCTGTTCGCCATGGCCGTACGAGTCGCTCCCGATTCACCGAGTGTCGCCCAACTGTTTTCGCGTTTGATCAAACCCATGGCTTCTGATTCTATCCTGGCTTCTGCCCCTATCGTCCGGAGCGTGCGCGATGCGGCCGGGACGGATCAGGCGGACGCAGCATTGAGCGTGTTGTTGGAATGGTTGCAGCAACGCGTGGCAGGAGAGAATGACGAAGGTGATGGACTAGCTCCAGAATTGGAACTTTTGAAAAACGATTCCGGCTTATTGATCGGCAGTGTACCGGTCATCTCTCAATTGTTGACAAATGCAACAATCGATTATCCGCAGGCCAGAGCCATGTTAAGTTCCTTGCTCGAGGTTAATGATCGTACTCCTGACTTATGGTTATCTCGAGGACTGATCGCGATGCAACATGGTGATTACGATACGGCGATTGAATCTTTCCGTTCCTTGGAAGTCCTCGGAGTGTCCAATGCCCGCGTCCAACAATTGTTGGAGGAAGCACAGTCGCGGAAAGCAGCAGAAGTGTCGCAGCAGGCAGCACCGAGCGATGCGGTCGATTCGGATCGTTCGTTCTGATCATTCCCAGGTTGCAGTTGGATTACATGCGTTTGCAAAAAAATTCCCCGAGATCTTTCCCGAAAGTCTCCATCGTTACGGCCATCTACAACAATGCCGCCACGGTTGCCAACGCCATCGAATCGGTACTGGGGCAAAGTTATCCGAACATCGAGTATGTTGTGGTCGATGGCATGTCCAATGATGGGACAGATCAGGTGATTGGTAGGTACGCGGATCGTATCGCAGTTTCGGTACGAGAGCCCGATCACGGTATCTACGATGCGCTCAACAAGGGACTGAGATTGGCCACGGGAGAAGTGATCGGTTTTTTGCACGCCGATGACTACCTCGCCGATCCATCCATCATCGAACAAGTTGCAGCCCGGTTTAACGATCCGGGCTTAGACGCCGTTTATGGCGATCTACTGTATGTGCAAGCCGAGGATCCGAACCGAATCGTCCGCTTTTGGGATTCCGGGCCTTACGACGTGAACAAGTTTCGGTGGGGTTGGATGCCGCCGCACCCGACGGTGTATCTGCGCCGCTCGTGTTACGATCGGTTCGGCGTCTTTCGTGAGGACTTCGACATCGCGGCAGACTACGAACTCATGTTGAGATTGTTCGTGCGAAATCAAATCCGAGTCAGTTACTTGGATCGGATCATGGTGAAGATGCGGGTCGGAGGCAAAAGCAATGCTTCGCTGGCCAACCGACTTCGAGCCAATACCGAAGACCGTCGGGCTTGGTTGGTCAATGGTATCCGGCCTCCAATGGCCCTTCGCTTTACGAAACCACTTCGCAAATTGTCGCAATTCTGGCGAAAACCGGTCACTGGCTAACCAGCGCCTGAATCATGGATCTGGAAGTTGTGCGGGTTCGTACCCCCGATATGGGTAGCGATTGTCAGGATTTTCGGGATCAAGGTCCTGAGTATGTTAGTTTTCCGTGTATTCGGATTGGGGAACCCTTGACCACCCCCTGTTCAGTAACGGATCATGTTTGAGACAGTCACTAGGTCTCCTCTTTAGTAGTACACCATGGATAAAGTAATCGCTAGACGCGACTTCGAAGACAACTCGCCTGGGTACCGCCCGATGACCCCCGTGGCGACCGTCGAGGAAAATCCTGTGCCGTCGTTTGACATTTACGGCGCGCTCTGGCGCCGTAAATCCGTGATCATTCTCCTGGCCGTTCTCGGGGCTGGTCTAGCAGGCCTGCTGTTCTGGTTTTCTACGCCAACTTATGCATCTGTCCTTCGATTGATGATTTGGATGCAGGCCCCGCCGAGTGTCATCAACGGAGAAGTGGTCCAGCAGCAAGTCGCACTTGAAAAACAAAAAACTCTGCTTTCGAGCGAAACAGTCCTTTCGGCAGCCATGAAATCTCTGCAGGAGATGAAGGACGAGAAGGGCGAAAGTCTCCTGGCGACCTTCAATGAACTCGATTTTAGTTTAGGGGACCTTGGAGAGATGCTGACCGTATCTCCGGTGGGCAAGGACATGTCGTCCGACTCGCTTGAGATCCGTTGTGAAGGTAAGCACAAAGAGGATTTGCCCCTCATCCTGACCGAAGTTTACAAGTCGTACGAGAAAGTTATTCAAGGCAACTCGAGCGAATCGGGACGAGATACGATTGAGCTCTTGAGAAACTTACAAGACTCGCTAAAAACCGAGAATGACAAATCCCTAAGGGATTACCAGGCCATGTTGGCTGATCTCACGTTGGTTACGGAGAATCAATTAGGGAAGTGGGTGAACCCACACGTTGCTGAACTAAATAGGATGACGTTGGAACGCGATGAGTTTCTAAAATCATTTCGTGAAGCGGATCAATCGTTGGAGCAAATCCAAGCCGCAGTCGATCCGGAGACTACCAACGAAGATCTGCTTCGCTTAGCGGTTATCGAAGCCAAGAAGTATTTCAATTTGGTTGGCAGGGAGGACGGTTATTCTTTACTTGCATTCGAAGACCGGCAACGTGTCTCGAGATACGAACAACGGATTGAAGCAGGATACGCAGAAGTTCTGGCTTTAGAAGCCGAGCGCGAGGAATCCGCGAAGCGCTTTGGCGAAAAGCACCCTCAGGTTGAGTTTGTGGAGTCCAAATACCAGGCCGCGTTGGCAGCCATGAATCGCCTCAATAAGGAGCTGGATGGATTGCGATCCTTGTCCAGTGAGGGTGATCCCAAAGCAAAATTGAACGAGTCGGCGATTCAAGAGGCCAAGAATCGCGATGAACAGATGGTCCGCATGTACGCCGCTGCGCTCATGAACCAACGCGAACGGGCTAAATACAACCTCGACAAAGCGAACGATGATATTGTTTCCAAGGAGAAACTCACCAACAAAACGTCTCAACAAATCGCTCAGCTCAACTTGCTCCGCGAGGAGATTGACGACCGACGCGCCTCACTATCCCAAATCTTGGAACAGATGGCAGCGATCGAGGTTACCTCAGGTAATTATGCATCCACCAAAGTTCGCTTGATCGATCACGCGACTTCGCCCAGGCAAGTGTTTCCCGTGCTCTGGAAATTCTTGTTGGTGGGGTCGCTCATCGGTGGCTTTCTCGGCTGTGGTCTGGCAATCCTGATCGATCATTCGGATCTATCCTACCGAACTCCGATCGACATCCAAGAGAGCCTGAATGTTCCGGTCATCTGCAAGGTGCCGAAGATTCGCAAGGGGAAACTGGATAAGGATTTTACCGGTTCTCCGATGTTGATCACCTGCTTGAATTCGAACTCTTCGGCCGCGGAAACATTCCGAGCAGCCCGTACGTCGTTGTTGTTCGCTGCGGGACAAACAGGGCACAAGGTGTTCATGTTCACCAGCCCATCGCCTGGGGACGGGAAATCAACGATCGTCGCCAATCTTGCTATTTCTTTGGCTCAGACGAACAAAAAGATCTGCCTAATCGATGCCGATTATCGTCGTCCGCGCGTGCAGCAGAACTTCGGTATTCAATTCGAGCCCGGCGGCATGCAGTACTTGCTCGGCGAGGCGACGTTGGCCGAAGTGCTTCGTCCCTGCGATTTCCAAAGCAATTTGACGGTGATGACGACCGGTGGTCGCCCTCACAACCCAGGCGAATTGATCGCTTCCAGTGCATTCGCGGACATGGTGGGAGAACTGCGAAACCAATTCGATATTGTCTTGATCGACTGCCCGCCCATTATCCCGGTTGCGGATGCAGCGAGCTTGGCCTCGGTCGTCGACGGTATCATCATGATCCTTCGCATACGACGTGGCGTGATCCTGTCGGCCCACAAAGCGAAAGAGCGGCTCGATATGGTAAACGGGAATCTGATGGGTGTAATCGTGAACGGTATGGATGAGAATCTGTATTACAACGAATATGGCACCTACTATCGCGGTGCGTATTACTCGGGCACGAACTATTCGAAGTACTACGATCGTCAGTACTCGGATTACTCTGACAAAGTGCGAAGCGAAGATCGGAAACGCGTCACTTCGCGATCGTAGGGTAAACTTTCTGACAATGGCTCGAGTCGAGATTTCTTCGGGCACGGTCGCACGTCAGGGTTGGTGCCTTGTCGGCCCGGCATTCCTCAGAGCAGACACCAAGTTCATGTTGCACGTCAATCTATCTCAAACGTTGAATCGGAGTTAAACGGTATATGCTCGGTTTCGTAACCGTCTTCATTGCCGGGTTGTTGGCTTTGGCCACGCTCTTGTTCGAATTCTTTGCTGGCCTCTGGCATTCGAACAACCATTGCTTCTTTCCGCTTGGATTGCTCGCCGTTGCCTACTTGGCTTACACGCGTCGCTTGGACGTGTACGAGCGGATCCTGGGCGAGGACGATTCACTCGTAGGTTTGCGAAGAGTGGGTGGCTCTCCCGCGGGGATTGTCATTGGATTCTTGTTGGCAGTCGTTATGGGTTTGGTCGCTCAGTTGATGCACTGGCCTCACTTGGCTTGGTGTGCATTCTTGGTGTTGGGGTGGTCGGTTGTGTATGCCCACTTCGGAAAATTGGGACTGCAGGCGATGGCTCCGATTCTGGTTCTGGCTTTTTTCTTCCGGCCCTTGCCCGCGTCCAGCGAGCCTTGGATGCAGTTGGGATTGCAATCGATGACCAGTGGATTCGCCAGTATCCTTTTAGATCTGTTGAGTGTGTTTCACTTTTCCGACGGCGTAGTACTAGGGTTGGTCAGCCAAGAGACATTGGCGGAACCACTGTGCAATGGGGTTCGTTCTATCGTTCTGGTCACGTTCCTAGCCATTGCCTGGGGGATCCATTATCGATACCACCCTGTGAGGACGGTGGCCAATGTCTTTTTTGGAATCTTCTGGGTGATCGTCGGCAACTCAGTTCGGGTCGCGGCTATCCTCATCCATCAGGATTGGGGAGGAACTTGGTTCGATTCTCAGGTGGCACTTTTGATCAGCGAATACGCCGCACTAGGCTTCATGCTGTTCTTTCTATGGAGCAGCGATCAACTCCTAGCCAGTATCTCCGTTCCGCGACTTCAAGGGTTGTCAATCACCAAGTCGGATTTGGAACTTTGGCCCATCGAAGGCGGTTGGATCGGGACGCCGTCTGCGGCGACATGGGGTGTCGTCGCAGCATTCGTTGTCGTAGCGGGATTGTCGTTGCGTTTGCTGCCTCTGAACGGCGCGTTATCAAGTGTTGAGCCAAGCGCTGAGACCATTGCGGCGTTCGAATTGCCCGCCGAAATCGACGGTTGGAAGGTGGGTGAGCCCGAAACACAGGAAAGCTACTGGATCGATGGTTCGCGACCGGTTGCCAAAAACTGGACGTTGGAGCGTGACGGCAAGCAAATCCAACTACAAGTGCGGGGCTGGTTGCCGACCTATCCCGGACCGCGTTGGAGATGGTTCTGGTACGGATGGCGACTTCAACCGCCGGACGACGGTGCCACATCAAGTGATGGGAATGCTAAGGGAGTGCCCGCCGATGAGGAACGACTGGACCTTGAAGCGTGCAAGTGGATACTGACACGTTTGCCAGGCGAGTCCGGTTTCACGGTGGGAGTTGGGTTGGATAAGCGGCGTGAGCCACTTACGGAAACCGATCTCATCGCGCAGTGGCGCCATTTACCGATCACACTCAACTCCGCGTTGCAATACGCGATCGGCGCAAAATCGCTTATGGATGCGCAAAGGGACATTTGCGCAAATCCCTACAGCAGCGTCTCGATGTCCATGATGTCCGGCAAGCTTCCTGCGGAACCCCTTCGTCAAGAGGCGGTCGATGTCCTTCGAACGATTTTGGGCCGGTGGCAGAATCTTACGAACGATTCGACGTCCGAAGGCAAGAGCGGCGACGCTGCGACTGAGACCGTCACCAAGGAGACCGGCGCCACCGAGACCAGCGCCACCGAGACCAGCGCCACCGAGATCAGTGCTACCGAGATCAGTGCTACCGATACCGGCGCTAAGCTGTCGGGCGATTTGGAGATGAAACGATCCTCAACGACTTTGGGCGAATAGAGCCGCGAGCCATCTGATGTTGTCATTCCTCCGCGAATTACCAATTGCAATCATGCGATGGATTTCTGATTTGATGGAGCGAATGTTCGCGCGGATTCTGAACCCATTTGGTGCGCGTGAGGATAACTATTCGCGCGAGGACCATCGACGAGCTTGGTGGCACTGGCTGTGGCTTTTCCCGGCGTTTTTGTTGGTCTGGCCTTTCCGAGGGTTGCTCGCTGCGATCGCATTCCCGTTTCAAGCCTTTGCGTTCCCGCGCCCTCGCCGCAACTGTTTTCTGCGAGGATTGCCTGCGGCCTTTTTGATGATCGCTTGCGGCATCGGCGTCGCTTACGACGCTTTTATGCAGGAGCGAATGATTTCACGGTACGCCATCCGTGCTCAGCGCACGTTGACGAGCAACGAGTTGGGAGTCAGCCAACGGTATGCGAAACGAATGGTTGCCGATGGGTCGGTTCGCAAACAGGAAACACTCTTTCTGTTTGCAATCATTCAGATGCAAGCAGGAAATCTCGAGGGCGGGAGCGCTGTCATGTCCGAATTAGCTCCTGATGGTGGGCTGGGCTACGAGCCCGCTCATCAGATGCGAGCCATTGAGGTCGCTCAGCGGATGGGCGTCGAGCCCAGCCAGGACAATCTCGACCTTCTGCATTGGCACTTACAGAAGGGCGGAGAGGCTTCGAATGACCGCAGCCTGGGGCTGTGGGCGCGGTACTACCAAGCGTCGGGGCAATTCCAAGAAGCCGCGGAATATCTCGAGCGTGCAGGGGCGATCAATCCATCTTATTACTTCAACCTCTGGGAATTGGAGCAACGCCGCGGAGACAGTACAGCGGCGACACGAGCATTGGAGTTAGCGCAAGAAGGATTTGACAGAAAGGTCAAGGAAAACTCGCTATCAAAAATAGATCGCTTGCAGCTGGGTTTCGCGTTGACCAAGTTGAAGCGAATGGAAGAGGCGGAAAAGGTTTTTCTGACCGGGCTGAACATGATCCGCGATAACGACATGCGGGCTGCGGCCGTATCGTTTTATCTAGCGCGCTTCGATGATAGCAACGACTCGATTCGAATGATCGACAAGCTGACTTGGCTAACTCGAGCGATGTCGATTGATCTCAATAACCGCGGCATTTACGAACGGCTTGCGTTGATCTTTGCCCGGGATCTGAACGAAGATCGAAAGGCCGAGATCCGAGAACTTTTCGAGGAAGCCTTGGTGTCAGGTGGCAACCCGTCCATCGCGCACTTCGGACTTGGATGTCTCGACTTAGCAAACTCCGAAACGTTTGAGAATGGTATTAGGCATCTGAAGCAGGCCGTGACGTTGCAACCGGCAGTGGCGGTCGCTTGCAACAATCTGGCCATCGTACTATTGCAGCAAAGTCCTCCTCGATTGGAGGAAGCCCAGACGTTGGCCGAGGTCGCCGTTGAGACGCCTCTTGGAGCCAATAATGAGACACCCTCGATTTTCCGAGAAACACTGGGAATGGTGCTTTTGGCTCGTAAGGATTGGCAAGGAGCCGTCCGCGAACTCAGTGGAGCTCTAGAAAAAAGCAGCAATGCTAAGGTCCTGCATGAAAAGCTGGCCGAAGCCTACGAAGCATTGGGGCGGGATTCTGAAGCCGACCAGCATCGAGCTTGGGCAAAATAGCTTGTCGCGGATGCAGCTATAGAGCTGTATCAATCTAGGGACGGCGGCGACTGAAGTCGCTGTGCTTCTCACTCGACTCGTATCCGTTCACACTCCGATTAGCCGGAACGCGTTAGCGTCCGGTTTCCGTAACAATTCGAAGAAACCGGACGCTAACGCGTACCGGCTGATTTAGCTGCAAAAATACACAATGAATATCGGGGTGTGAACGGTTACCTCGACTCAGACATGAAAAAAGGCTCGGCAGTCATGCCGAGCCTTTTTTCGTTTGCATACGATGCGAATGCATCAGCTAGCGCGGCGTCGGCGTATGGCTAGGAGGCTACCACCCACTACTGCCAGCAACGCCATCGAACCTGGTTCAGGTACTGCCGTGATTGACGAAACCGTCAAATTATCAATCGTCATGGAGGTATTCCCAGCTGCTTGACGAAAGGCCATCGACGTCATGGCTTGGCCAATATCCGCGTTGGTTGAAAAGATCTGAACCGAAGGGTCATTGACCCAAAGTGCACTCAAGCCAGTATCGAAATTGTATTCACCAAACAGTCGATACGACGTTCCGTAACTGAAGTCTGTGGTAAACGTCGCTTCCGGAATGGTCCCTGAAACTTCACCAATTCCGAAAGTGAAGTTGCCACCGGCAACGTTTGGGGCTGCGACAAATGCTCGCGCATTAAAGCCAGTGCCATCATCCTTAAAGTGAGCGAAATAGACGTTCGACGCGTCATCGGTGCCGTTGACGACAACGTCGAATGAGTACCGCCAAATACCTCCCGCGCCCAGCACTGTCCCCGTCGAGCGGCTGACGTCTTCGCGTGAACCACCGCCCTGACTCAGCACGACCGCTCCGCTCGCAACCTGAACAAAACTACCAGTCCCACTATGTGCTGTCCAATTACCACCTGAAACGGTGGTCAGATCACCGTTGGCGTAAGAAAAATCATCGGTGATCAAATCTGCTTTTGCGGTAACGCATAACGCCACCAGCACTGCAGGAACCAAAAGTCCCAAATACCTCATCCTCTTCTCCCCTTCACTGAATTTACTCGTACGGTCTACATGAAGCACATCAGCGCTCGCCTATTTACTTGGTTGCGAGAACCCTAGCGACGAACGATTGAATCGAATATTCTGTCAAAGTATGCCTCGTCAGGCAGGCGACTTCAACCTGCCACTTTACCTATTCCTCGAAAATTAACATGTGACGTGGCCTTCCGACCGAGTGATGTCTTCGGAGGAAATGACGTAACCCTTTTATGAGAAAGGGTTTGTGGTTCAGAATCCATCCAACGCAAGCCGCTTGGATCACGGAGCAAATCGGATGGGATAGGCCGGGCCACAACGCAATTTCCATGAGGTTTCCACAGCTTTAGCGCTGCAAAGCCTTAGCCTAGGTGTCTGCTTGTTGTGCCACCAGTTCGGCGTAACGCAAGCCAGTACGATGGATCGCTGTTCAACCGACGCGATAACGGCTTCCACTGCGGGCGAACTTGCTTGCCAAAGACTCCAAAGGTAAGCATTTCCTTCATTAGCCACTGCTTGGTACGGAAACTGCGTTTCAACGAGTCAGCACGGACTGCTGCAGTGGGCGGTCCTAGAAACCTAAGATGAAAACGTCAAACGACAGAGGACGCCATGATCGATCAAAAACTCACCAACAAACGAATTGCTTTCCTAGTTACCGATGGATTTGAACAAGTTGAATTGACTAAGCCGTGGGATGCCATTCAAAAAGCGGGAGCGGAGGTGGTCTTGGTATCGCCAAAAAAAGGGGCAATCCAAGGCATGCACCACGCTGACAAGGGAGATTTGTTCCCTGTCGATGAAGACGTTATCCAAGCGTCGGCCGAGGACTTTGATGGTCTGGTATTGCCCGGCGGAGTTCTGAACCCCGACACTCTGCGAATGTGCGAGGACTCAGTCCAGTTCGTCCGCGATTTCTTCAAACAGAACAAGCCTGTGGCCGCTATTTGCCATGGGCCTTGGACCCTCATTGAAGCCGATGTCGTGCGAGGTCGCCGTGTCACTTCATGGCCCAGCCTGAAAACGGATTTGATCAACGCAGGGGCCGAGTGGGTGGATGATGAGTGCGTGTGCGATCAAGGACTTGTGACCAGTCGCAATCCCGATGACTTGCCTGCGTTCTGCGCCAAAGCGATTGAGGAATTCGCTGAAGGCAAACACGCACAGCAGACCGCGTAGCCCGTCACCGGTATCCTCAGAAGCAGAACCAAATCAACTCCGCCACGATTGGACCCCCACACATGAGCATTGCGAGCATCAATCCTGCGACCGAGGAGAAGCTATCTGAGTTTCAGACAATGTCGAAGGAGTCTCTCCAAGCGGTGCTTGTCACCGCCGACGATGCCTATCGTTCGTGGAGGACCACTGCATTCGACCATCGCAAAGCGAGAATGCTGCAGTTTGCAGAATCATTGCGCATCGATGCACCGAAGTATGCAAAGTTGATCACGAGCGAGATGGGCAAGCGGATTTCGGAAAGCCGCTACGAAGTTGAGTACTGCGCAAAGATCGCTGAATTTTATGCCAAGGGCGCATCGTCGTTCCTCGCCGACGAACCGTTGGATGTCGAGGGCGTTGATGCGGTACTGCGGCATGAGCCAATCGGTGTTCTACTGGGTATCATGCCCTGGAATTTTCCGTTCTACCAAGTTGTGCGATTCGCTGCGCCGAACATCATGGCGGGCAATACGGTCTTGGTTAAGCATGCCAGTAACGTGCCTCAGTGCGCGCTCGCTTTGGAGGAGTTGTTTCAAGCGTGCGGACTTCCCAAAGGTGTCTACACCAATCTTTTCTTACCGACCGAATGGATCGAAGACATCATCGCCGATCGGCGCGTTCAAGGCGTGTCGCTGACCGGAAGCGAAAAGGCTGGCGCCTCCGTGGGTGCTCTGGCAGGAAAACATCTCAAACGAAGCGTTTTGGAATTGGGTGGTAATGATCCTTTCCTGGTGCTCGAGGACGCAGACCTAGAGCATGCCATCGCGATGGCCGTCAAGGGACGCACCGTCAATGCAGGTCAATCCTGCGTGGCTTCTAAACGCTTCATTGTGGTCGAACCGGTCGCGGAGGCATTTCTCTCAGGCTTTCGCAAACAGATGTCGGCATTGGTCTTGGGCGATCCTATGGAAGAGGAAACGACATTAGGACCGCTCTCGACCGAAGAGGCCGCTTCGCAGTTGCTGGACCAAGTTCGCGCGTCGATCGATGCAGGCGCCACTGTCGTCCTCGGCGGCGACCGCCCCAAACGAACGGGTGCCTTCTTCAACCCCACTATTTTGACGGATGTCACGCCGGACATGCCGACGTTCGATCAAGAGCTCTTCGGACCCGTAGCGACAGTTTATGTGGTTCGCGATGAGGAAGAAGCCATCGCGCTGGCCAATCACTCTTCGTTTGGATTGGGGGGAAGTGTTTTTACCTCGGATCGAGAACGCGGACGCCGCATCGCAGATCGCATCGAATCGGGCATGGTGTTCCTAAACCAACCGACGCGATCACAAGCCGAGTTGCCATTCGGAGGCGTCAAGAACTCTGGGTACGGAAGAGAGTTGTCTCACCTCGGGATTTTGGAATTCATCAACAAAAAGCTGATCCATTTAGGCCCAAGATGAGAACCTGTTCCTTGCGTCCCAAAGCACCGTCAAAGAGTCTTTAAGGCGTTCGTTAGTCGCCTTTCGCTCCGCGAAAGTAGCGATCCCTAACTCTTACGCCAGCAAGTCATCTCTTACGCCAGCAATCCATGGACGATTTCGCCGTGCACGTCGGTTAATCGAAAATCTCGTCCTTGGTAGCGGAACGTGAGTTGCGTGTGATCGAATCCCAGCAAGTGCAAGATGGTCGCATTCAGATCATGTACTTGCACGGGTTGTTCGACGGCGTTGAAGCCCAGTTCGTCAGACTGGCCATGCACGTACCCTTTTTTCAAACCACCGCCCGCCATCCAAATGCTAAAGGCTCGGTTGTGGTGATCGCGGCCATCGTTTCCTCCCTGGACCATCGGCGTCCGCCCGAACTCACCTCCCCATATCACCAGCGTGTCCTCGAGCATGCCCAGTCGTTTGAGGTCTTGGACCAAGGCCGCGCTGGGGCGATCGGTCGCGTTGGCGTTGTTCTTGACATCCGCCGTCAGATTCCCATGTTGATCCCAAGCTTCGTGGAAGAGCTGAACGAATCGGACACCCCGCTGTAGCAAACGCCGCGCGAGCAGACAGTTCTTGGCGAAGCTGGCTTCCTTGGGATCTTTGACCCCATACGCGGCCAATGTCTCGGCCGATTCGCTCCCTAACTCCATCAACTCCGGTGCACTGGTTTGTAAGCGATAAGCCATCTCATAGCTTTGGATACGGGCAGCGATTTCGGGATCTCCTACTTGTTCGCTCGCCATTTGATTGAGTCGAGACAGAGTGTCGATCGAGTCCTTTTGGAGCTGCGCATCCACCCCACTGGGATTGGATAGGTACAACATCGGATCGCCGGCGCTGCGAAAGGGGATACCGGAGTACTCGGTCGGCAGGAAGCCACAGCCGTAGTTACTCGCTCCGCCGCTGGTCCCCTTGGCGCTGGTTAAAACGACAAAGCCTGGTAGTTCACTCGACTCACTTCCCAAACCGTACAACGTCCAGCTACCCAGGCTCGGTCGACCGAATTGCTCCGAGCCAGTATTCATCATGATCTGGGCCGGCGCATGATTGACGGCTGGAGTTTGCATGGAACGGACCAGGCAGATGTCGTCAGCGATTTCACCGAGTTGGGGTAGAAGTTCGCTCAGTTCCATACCGCACGCTCCGCGCGGCGAAAAAGAATATTTTGGGCCGAGCAAGGCGGAGTTAGGATTGATGAATGCGGCCCGATATCCCTCCAGAAGCGAAGCCGGGGGGAGCTGTCCATCCCGTTTTGCCAGTTCCGGCTTGGGGTCAAACAATTCCAACTGACTCGGTGCGCCGGCCTGGAAGATGTAGACCACCCGCTTGACCTTGGCAGGCAATGGAGGCTGTTTGGCCGCCAAAGGAGGCGTTGGCGACTGTCCAAGGAGGTCGCCGGCCATTAAGTCCGCGGCTGCGATGCCGGCCATACCGACGCCGCAATCTCGAAAGAACCAACGCCTGCGCAGAAGTTCAGCCTGGACTTGTTTCCATTCCACATCACGTTGAATTGCCATCTGCTCGATTCCCCTATTTCCAATTTCTCACCCGCAGGGTCCGCCGCTGGTTTGTGCGGTGCCGCGGGAACGGAGACATTATTTTATCCGATCGATCTGGAAAGCGTTCCAGAAACATGCAGATACGAGCAGACAATCGATTTAGAAGAACGGATTGTCTCGCGATTTAGGCGGCGACCTAAGGAGCGACTCTACCGTTCGCAGATCTTCCTTGGTGGTGATTTTCAAGTTCGTCTCGGGGGCTTCGACAATCGCTACGGGAACGCCGGTCATTTCGACAATCTGCGCGTCGTCGGTGGGGATTCCCTGGGACTGCGAATAAGCCTTTTTGATGATGTCCGTTCGGAATACCTGCGGGGTTTGGGCCTGCCACAATCCCTCACGCGAAACCGTTTCCTGGACACGGAGGCTCTTACTTACCCGCTTGACCGTCCCGCGGATGGGAGACGCCAAAATGGCGGCTCCCGACCGTTCGGCTTCCTCGATCACTTGGTTGAACAATCGGTTGGTCAGGCAAGGGCGGGCCGCGTCGTGGATCGCGACGAGTCGAATGTCGTCGCGGACTCGTTCCAAGGCATTTCGAACACTGTCATGCCGCTCCTGGCCACCCATCACGATCTCCACACCGAACATTGTCAGATTACCGCTGAATTTCTCTTGCACGGTCTCTTTGTCTTCAGGCGCAATGGTCATGATGATTTGAGCGACGCGCGGATGATTGGCAAACAGTTGAGCGCTGTATTGCCACACTGGCTTGCCGTTGATTGTGATGAACACTTTCTTAAAGTGAGGATCCCTGAATCGCGAGCTCTGCCCCGCCGCAGCTAGGATGATCGCAACGTCCTTCATCATGAATTGCTTCCGTTGGATGTCAGTTCAAATTGGGAGCGTGGATGGTAATGAAACGTCGATATCCGATGCCTGCGAGTGAGCCAAAACGATTTGTCTTATCGTACGAGTTAGCGACGTCGCGACGTTTAGGAATTGGAGGTCTGCTCGGATTGCCTCCGAGGCAAAAAGCCGTAGCCAAAGCAACCGAGCATCATCAACCAGAAGCCAGAGCACTCGGGTCGACGCAGGTCATGGAAATCAAATAAATGCGGTACATGTTTGATTCCTTCCGCATGGACTTCTGCGGCTCGCCCCAAAGGCCAGGAGGAATCGAGCCAACCTTGGTACGCTTCCACCCATCCCCGCCGCGTTCCCTCAACCGCTTGCCAAAATTCATTCCACGAGCCCAACCACTCGCCGCCACCAAAGCTCCAATCGCTATTGAACGCCCAATCCGCCAGGAGCTTGATGCCGATTATCACGACCAGCAAATAAGCCGAGGTTTCGAATCGGGGATAGCGTTCGAGCAGTCGCACGAAGATCGATGCGGCAAAACGCATTAAGACCACGCCGAGGATACCACCGGTGATCACCACCCATAATTTTTCAGAACGCGAGCCAGCCAACGCGATGGCTGCCAAAATCGAATCAACCGCAAAGGCGATATCGGTCAGTTCGATGACGATTACGGTTCGCCAAAAGAGCCCGTTGTTTCGCCTCCGAACGTCGCAAAATTCGTCCTCCTCGTGTACGACGACGGCAGCGGTCGCAGAACGGTCCTCATCGCTATCTGTAACCAATCCAGCCGCGATGGGAACGCGCTGCTCGATCTCGATATTTTCGCGGTCGATATCGAGCTTAAGGCCCGTTACTGCATCGACCAAACTCGGTTGGCCCGCTTCGTCGAGCACCATCCGCTCTTCGTGCCCGTCATATTGGTCAAAAAATAGATGCTTGACCGAAATGTACACCAAGTACGCGCCACCTAGGAATTTGACAAACGTCCATTGCAGCAGATAGGCCGAAGTCAGGATGGCGATGAATCGGAACACAAATGCACCGATCAAGCCGTACGACAAAGCGCGAGACCGCATGTGCTTGGGCAGCCTTTTGGCCAGCATCCCCAACACCAACGCGTTGTCGATGGATAACAAGCCTTCGAGCAAGATCAGCAAGCCGACGATCACCAAATCGCCCGATTCAATGCTCTGTCCGAGCAGAGTTATCGCGAATGGTAAGGAGAGCAACGCATTTTCGATCGAAAGGGGCACAGCGGATCGTCTTGCTCGTGGAGAGGATGGCAGAACACATGCAGCGTTCCATTAAGGATTCAACGCATTTTCCACCCAAAGGATAACGGCGCATTTTCATCACGAAAGACTATGGGGGAGGCTTACCCCGAAAAATCGGTTATCCGGAGAGGATTATCGAGGCTTCGGCCTTTGTAGGGTCGCAGAAACGTCGAAAAGACTAGCAACTTGATCGCCCCCTGCTAAACTACGCTCGGGTTTTGCAATTTCGCTTTCCTCGTTCCCTTCGCGAGCCGTCGTCATGGTCGATCCTCAAAATCCCTCAGATCTTCCCGAATCCCACACGGATCAACCCCAGGAGAGCGTTCCAGCGGCGGATTTGTCTGCCCCGAACGAATCGATAGTGGAGGCTCCGAAGAGTTCGGGTGGCCCATTGAATCTGGAACAGATTCGCCGCATGCGACAAGCCCAGCAGCAGTCCAAAACGGGTACCGCTCGAGGTCCAAATCCTCGTACCGAAAAATCTTCGGATGCTCGATCAGATGATCGCACTGCGGCGAAAGAGCACGGTACAGAATTTTCGGTCACAACTACCTCAAAACTGACCGAATCGCGCGTTGATACGGCCCCACAGCCATCAGCCTCCGCAAAACAAGCAGCCACTTCTGAACCTATCGCAGAAGCCATCGACGCAGAGGGGCTCGCGCCGCGATACCGGTCTAGCACCTCCGACGCACCTGTGGTTGCCCCGAAGGTCCAAGTGCCACGTCCCAATGTTCGCGATTCGGCGGAAGATTCCGAGTTGGCCGAGGCAATGGCGGGCGCCGATCTGGATGCGCTCATGATTGGCGAAAAAGCCGGACGCGTCGGCGTGGGCCTTGAGCTCGGCACTCTGTTTCAAGCCCGTGTCATCAAAATCCATAACGCCAACGTCTTTGTCAGCCTCGGAGGCCCCAATGAAGGGGTAATCTCGCTGCTTCAGTTCACCGACATGCCTACCGAAGGCATGCAAATCGACGTGGTCCTTAGGGCATTCAACGCCGAGGAAGGTCTCTACGAATGCGGTATTCCCGGCGAGGCCATCGCTGCCAACGATTGGGGCGACCTGGAAGAAGGGGCCGTCGTTGAAGCCAAAATTGAATCCGCCAACACAGGTGGCGTCGAGTGCAAGGTTGGGAATATCCGCGGCTTTATTCCCATCAGTCAACTCTCAGAGTTTCGCATCGAATCGGCAGCCGACTACGTCGGACAAAAACTGCTGTGCATCGTAACCGAAGCCAATCCGCGACGCGGCAATTTGGTCCTCTCGCACCGCGCCGTTTTGGAACGCGAAAAGGAACAGAAGAAGCAAGAGCGATTGGCGAACTTGGAGATCGGCGAAGTTTGCGAAGGTGTGGTTCGCAAAGTTTTGGATTTCGGCGCCTTCGTCGATATCGGCGGCCTAGACGGTCTGATTCACATCAGCCAATTGTCGTGGGATAAAATCGCACATCCCAACGAGGTAGTTAAGGAGGGAGATAAGGTTCAGGTCCGGATCGAAAAATTTGATCCCAAGACTGGCAAGATTTCTCTCTCCTACCGAGCGCTCCAAGACGATCCGTGGAATGATGTCGAAGCACGGTTCCCAACCGGCACGACGATCCGCGGCACAGTCACTCGTTTGGCCAACTTCGGCGCGTTTGTCAAACTGGCCACCGGGATCGAAGGATTGATCCATATTTCCGAACTGGCTCACCGTCGTGTGAACAATGTATCCCAAGTGATTCAGGAAGGCCAAGAAGTCGAAGTAAAGATCTTGACGGTCGATCGCAATGCACAGCGCATTGGTTTGTCGTTGAAAGCAACCCAAGCCGGTCCAGAAACCGCTCGGTCCGACAAGTCCACGCCGGAGCCCGAAGAGGTGAAACGCGAAAGTGCGGTGCGTCGTTACGAAGGCCAACTTCGTGGTGGAACCGGTTCCAGCGGCGGGGAGCTCTTTGGACTGAAACTGTAGGGTCGAACGGGATTTTAACAAGCGTTGAAGTCGCGACGGCATCCTTCTTCATTGCCCTCCGGAGGTCGTGCGATCGGTGCCGCGCGGACGACGATCCGACCATGGGTTCGGTCCGCTGAATCAAGGCGAATGCGCGGCCTCGGCGCATAATCAACGGACAAGAAATATGAAGGAAATCACTTCCTGATTTGCCGAATATCCAAATGGGATGGATTATTCAACTTCTGTCGCTGCGCTTGGCTGCTTTAGGAACGCAGTCAAATCAAATGACGCACCACGGCTGTATTTTAGACCTAGGGTTTGCGTGCATGAATAAATCGTAATCAACTGCTCGCGAAAACTTCGAACAACCAACCTAGGAACTACGAGAGATGCTCTGGCTACGAAAGTGTACTCCTGCGCGGTTCCTAGACGCCGAGTGCGGCACATCGGCGGTAGAGTACGCAGTCATGCTCGCGGTGATAATTACCGTCTGCTTTGTCGCACTTCAATCTTTAGGGGACGCCAGCTACCAGGCTCTATGGGCGGTCGTGGATTCGCTGGAATGAGAACCTTGGAATCTTCGAACAAAAAGAGGCTGATTGAGTTACTGTCGATCGCGCAGATCGTCTGTCTTATGAGTGCGCTCTTCGGCTTTACGATTTGGGTTCGTATCAGTGTTCACCAAATTGTTCGTTCACAAATCATGGATGACAATCGGCTGATCGCAGAGCAAATGGCCAAGCTGATTGAATCCTCCAAGTTTGGCAAGGTTGAATTTCAGAGTGATGCCTGGGAAAAGCTTCAAACTCTCATTGAAGAAGTATCATTGCCTAACGGCGGCTACATGTGCGTGGCAGACGCTGCTGACGGACGGTTGATTTGCCACCCCAAAATCAGGTCGAATCCCATCCTGCGGGACTCAAAAGTTGCGTTGGCTACTCTAAATGTCGATAGCAAATCGATGAGTCTTGGTCGTGCTCTTGAAGCCCGCAAGTCGGAACGTTCCGGCCCGATCACGGGCATTATGGGTAGCGGGGGAAGCACTGAAATTGTGACCGTTGCAGATCTCGCGTCACTCAATGGCATACTTCTCGTCCATCAACGTGAGGCGGCGTTCCGAACTGCAGTGAATCGTTTGTTAACGCCGATGTGCCTCATCGGACTGATGATCGGGTGCGGCTTGATTTTGACGATGAAGAAGGTCAGCGTTTGGATAATGGGACTCTATGAAAACAAAATTGAGGCTATCAATCGGGGACTAGAGGTCACCGTTACGAGGCGCACAAAGGCGCTGACTTCTACGAGAAACGCCGTCATATTTGGGCTCGCCAAATTGTCTGAATCTCGCGACAACGATACCGGCGAACACTTGACTCGAATTCGAACCTACACGACCATCCTGGCTCGCGAGCTTTCGAATCGTTTGCCGCAAGTCGACACAGCAATGATCGAGCATATCGGATTGGCGTCTTCGCTGCACGATATTGGCAAGGTCGGCGTACCCGACGTCGTTCTTTTGAAGCCAGGTCGACTGGATGCAAACGAGCGGACGATGATCGAACGTCACACACGCATTGGGCAGGATTGTCTCGAGGCGATCGAGAAAGAGCTGGGAGAAGACAATTTCTTGCGTTTGGCCACAGAGATCTGTGCATACCATCACGAAAAATGGGATGGATCCGGATACCCCTACGGACTTTCGGGCGAAGACATACCCTTGTCAGCCCGTATCGTCGCGCTTGCGGATGTCTACGACGCACTCCGCTCGAAGCGTCCCTACAAAGAATCCATGCCGCATGCGATGGCATGCAAGATCATTTTGGAAGGCAAAGGAAGCCACTTTGACCCGGACGTTGTCGAAGCTTTTCTTCGCACCGAGGTCGAGTTCATGCAATTTTCAACAGCGTTTTGTGAAAACAAAACTTGTGATCTCGAACTTTGTCCCGTGTAATGACAAAACGCCGGCCTTGTCATTGGAATTCAATCCACGCGTTAGTGGGGTAAGGCCCGTGTGGCCAACTGCTCGGCTGCGGTGGCCCAGCGACTGGGGTCGCGCGGCTCGTACTCTTGCGTCGGGCTCTGCTCGCACATCCAGGCCCGCATTTGGGCGATTGAATCGAAACGCTTCGATGCCAGCATTTGAGAGAGAACATTGCCCAACGCAGTCGCTTCCACCGGTCCTGCAATTACGCGGCGGTTGCAGGCATCGGCTGTCATCTGGCACAGCAACCGATTGTTGACGCCACCACCCACAATGTGGATGGTTTCGAGCGGATAACCGAGCAGTTCTTCCAGCGCGCTCAGGCATGCTCGGTATCGGAGAGCCAAGCTCTCCAAGGCCGCGCGTGCAATCGCGGCATCGCTCTGTGGGGCGGTTTGGCCCGTCCGTTGAAAGTAGTCCAGGATCGCATCCAGCATGTCTTCGGGAGCGACGAACATCGGATGCTCCAAATCGATCCAATGTTGAAGCGGTTGGGCTTCTGATGCCAATGTCGTCAATGTCGTCCAATCGTAGGGTTTACCCCGCCGCTGCCAGGATGCGCGACATTGTTGAAATGGCCATAAGCCAGCGATGTTCTTGAGCAACCGGACGCTGCCGTCGGCTCCGCCTTCATTGGTGAAATTCAGCTCCTGACACTTGGCGTTGAGGATCGGGCGATCAAGTTCCACGCCCATCAGCGACCATGTGCCTGAGCTGATGTAGCACCAAGTTGGTTTGGCCAATGCAAAGCCATGGGCTGGGACGGCCAATACGGCGGAACCGGTGTCATGCGTGGCCGGTGCGATGACGCGCGTCATGGAATTGAGACCTGTCCGGTTCTTAATTCCGCTTCGAAGTGGTCCGAGATCCGTTCCCGGTTGTACAGGCGATGAGAACAAGCGTGTCGGAATATCCAATCCTTCTAGCACTTTGGTAGACCACCCTCCCGTTCCTGGACGCAGCATTTGCGTCGTGCTGGCATTGGTGAACTCGTTGACTTTCTCGCCTGTCAAAACCCAATGAAAAAAATCGGGAATCATTAAGAATGTCTCAGCCACATCGAGCAACGGCGAATTTTCTATTCGCATGCTGTAGAGTTGGTAGATGGTATTGATCTCCATGAACTGAATGCCGGTTTCCGCGAATATGTCGGACCGTGACACATGTTCACTGGCGCGATCGACTAAACCTCGGGTGCGTGGATCGCGGTAGCAGAAAGCAGGACCAACCAGATCGTCATTGCGGTCCAGAAGCACATAGTCGACACCCCATGTATCGACTCCCAGACTCTCGATGCGATCGCCAAACTGCTGGGCGGACAAGGTCAGTCCGCGTTCGATTTCCTTCCACAATTGCAGCACGTTCCAATGCAACCGGTTTCCTAAAGCAATCGGCGCGTTTTCAAAGCGATGGACATCATGCAACAAGATTTCGTCGTGCCGCAGCTCTGCGGCGATGACGCGACCGCTCGACGCTCCCAAATCGATAGCCAAGGCGATGTTGGCGGGCTCCATGGTGCGATTCTATTCTGTTTCTAGTGCAAAAGATCGAGAGGAAGAATGCGTTGGCTACATTTAGGCCGGTTGCAGTTTGAGATGCTTCTTATCGCGAACAGCCGATTCCAAAACCGAAATGGCTTTCAGGATTTTGGCTTGCTCCTCCAACCCTTCCGATGGAACGTCTCCGAATCGCCGAGCGTAAAATGGTTCGGATAAATCCAGTTCGTTCATGATCACTCCGGATGCTCGCAGTTGAGAGGCCGATGACTGTAAGAATTCGCGCGGCGTCTCGTAAGATTTACGCCGCATCCCGAGTTTCATCAGCAATTTTGCTGCTCGCTCATAGTATTCAACACGCGAAGCGGCGGCACGCAACCGTTTACGCCGTTTGCCAATTCCGAAACCCAACGATGGAATCAGCATGGGTAGAGTTCGCCATAGACCTATCACAACGATCCCCAGCCCAAAGATCGTCAAAGCCATGCGCCAGGAAAACCAGCGATCGGGAGATAAAAATCCGCCGATGAAACGGCTCGACTGCATCCGTGAATACAGGGCCTGCAACTGCAACCAAACGTTGGCATACGAACCTTCGGACGACTCACCGAATAATGAAAAGATCGATCCCTGTTTCGACTTGTCCATGTTCACGACCATCTCCGTCCAGAGGTCTTGCATAGCGTCCAAAGTTTGGGTTCGAGAAATTCGGAATGTCCCACCTGCATTGGAGCCATCGACCGCAGGCGTGGGATCCAATCGCAACCAGACGCCCTTGGTAGCCCAACGCGGTAGCACCAGATTGGTTTTCTTTAGAAAATCGCTCGACTCGATTTCGTCCAAGGTGAAGTATGCTTCGACCCACACGTGCGCATGATTCTGCAAGACTTGGAAATAGCCACCGTAATCGTTGTACTCACTCGGACGAAATCCGATTACCAGCCTTGTTGGAACATTCATCGATCGCAGCAGCAACGCCAAGGAGCTCGCAAAGAACTGACAGTGCCCCTTGCGTTTGTTGATCAAAAAGTCTGCGATCGGATCAAGAGAGCGATCCACCGGTCCAGTTAACGTCAATGAATATTCAAACTCTTGGCTATTTGCAAAGTAGTCTTCGAGGAAAAGTGCTTTCTCGAGTTTTGTTTTGAGTGGCTCAGAACTCTTCGCCAAAAAGCGATCCATGGTCGGTAACGCCACGTCCAAGCTCGCTGGAAATCGGGTTAATTCCCCGTTGTATTGCGACATCGTGCTCGATTGCTTGTCCTCGAAGCTGTCGGACATATCGGCCAGGATGGGTGTGTCTTGACCGGCGAGGAACGAATAAGTCAGGAACGAATAGCGGCGCTTCGGAGGGGATTCCCGCGAAGCCGATTCGCTTGGGTCCACGATCCGCCAATCGCGGCGTACCGCTCGGAACGGCCCGCGTTCGGATCTAGAGAAGGGTGGAATTGACGAAACGACTTCACCAAACGGTGACTTCTCCGTCACGTTCACCCGCACTAAATCTTGTTTGGATGTAATGTCGGTATCCAACTCGCTCGCGTTGGGAAGTTCCAAGCTAGTACCTGTCGGTCCGTAATTGGAACTGCGGAAATCGCCTGGCTGCCAGATTCCTTGACTGGGACCGTCGATGTAGCGATGCACCACTGTCGCTCGAATGTACGGTGGCTGATTGGGTCGGTAATTATCACCTGACTTTTCACTGGTCATCGACATTCGAAAAGCGGGCGAATTGTTCTGCAACACCTTGCCGATGAACTGCAACGAAATCTGATCACTAAACCCAATCTTGGCCCCTCCCCAGCCCATGCTCTCGATTTCAAATGCACCACTGTGCAATCGCGGTAACATGAAAAAATATGCGACCGAAAAGAGGAGGGTGGCAATGGCCGTCGGCAGAATCCCGCTCCGCCATCGGATTGGAGGCGACCGACCCGAGGACGATTCCGAGGTTGGTTGCTGCGATGCGGATAACGTTACGCCTGAACTTCGCCGCGTTACGAGCTGCTCCTTGCCCAGCCAATGCAGCCACTGCGCCCAAAGGCTCGTGGATTCAGAAACGGACTCGTTGTGCCGCAAATACGATGCAAACTGAGCCAATCCCATCATGGCAGCGCAGCCGATGGCCAAGACGGGCAACATGATTACCCCGTAGAGTACGTTGTCGTTGACCAGAGCGGCCACCACCAACTCGAGCAACAAAAAAACACCCCACTGCTCGTATACCCGTTTTGATTTCTTCTGAAACATCAAAGGGATCTGAACGTAGACCAGCAAATTCCCAACGGACAGTAGGCGATTGGCATTGGCATCGCTCATAAAGCCATAGATGGCAACGCATGCGCCTAGAATCATGCCCGCATACACGAACACACGATGCAAAAAGAACCAGCCATAGAAATCGGTGTATACGATGGAGACAATCGAACAGACGGCCACCAACAAGGGTAGATTCCATGAATTCTGCCCCAATCCCACCAACCCCGCAGCGATGGTTGCAAACAGGCCGAAATAGAGAGTTAGCCGTCGAAAACTGCTTTGTTGACTCATCGTGGCTTCTTTGCTTCCGTCGTGGTTGCCTGGCTGGAGTCGACCGTCACTCCCAACAGCAATACTTTAAGCGACCGAACCACCCAAAGCAAAGAACCCAGGACCACCAATAACACGATCAGGAAAAAGAAATAAGACTGAACGGGCAGGAAGACGATCGAGAGCGCATCCCATACACGCGGCCAATCTAGCATCAAATACGCAGTTGCTGCGGCCAAGTACGGCCCAAAAGGAATCGCACCGTCGCGGGTGATGATCCAATACAGCAGCACAAGCACGATTCCAAATAGCGGGGCCAAAAAGAATGCAACGACGGCGATCTGCCAACCAAAAAATGCCCCCACCATGGCCATCAATGTCACGTCGCCAAATCCCAACGCTTCCTGTCCCAGTACGCCTCCGGCCACAATGCGAAAGGACCATACTAGGCTGCCGCCCAACCCAATCCCAAACAAGGAGGACAGCAACGATTGCCACCGCTCGGGCGACAATCCCATGTACGCGAAAACGATGAGCAGACTACCGACAACCGCCATCGCGCCGATGGCTTTCAAGTTATGACTGCGTAGGAAACCGATCCACGCATACGTGAACGCTTTGCGAAATCCACGGCGCGTAATCCATCGCAAATTCCCGAGGGATGCGCACCAGAGAACCCAAATGAGCAATCCCCACCACAATCCCGGTCCCCAACCCCCGATCTGACCCAGATCGATCGACCATGGGTACGGCGAGTTAGCATGCATCGGTGTGACCAATCGAGTCAATACTGGGGGACCTGCCTGCGTTGCTTCCCATAAACACCAACCTGGCAACAAGGCGGCTCCCAGAACTCCGATCCAGGTACCTGGAATCGTGATCCAATCAGGAATCGTGCGCTCGTCGATATCGATAAATGTCGCCACGATCATCAACACCAGCAGAACACTGTAAGCCAGGAACTGCACATGCACTTCAGAGATCGAGACCGCGCTCCCTACCAAAGTGAATCCAGGCCCAGGAGTTCGTATCCCTAGCGGAACCGTGATTCCATCGAACAGCGCGCGGTACAGCCATACCCAAAGTCCTGGGATCGCGGCTTCGATCAACATCGGCCGAATCCAAAATCCTTTTCCCCAACGTACGGATTCCGACCGACGAACGAACCAGCCCACCACCGGAATGCGGCTCGCAGGGGACAACGGCTGCATGTCCACAGGCCGCGCTTGCCAAGGGCTGATCGGCCGAGCGAAATAGGCCAAACTGTAGATCCAATAATTGATCAGGACCCCCAAGGCAATGCCCGCAATGCACAAGCCAATTTCTACTGCACTTAACACCAAGGCGAATCCTATTGCTCCATGGCCTCATTTTCCGCGACTCTGGGCTTGAGCATACCAATCTGCTATTTGCTGCGCAAGCTGGTCTGGGGTCTGGTCTTCGGTTTCTATGGACCAATCACTGACAGCTTCGTAGATAGGTTCACGTGCCGCGAGCACTTGCGCGATTTCGGGCACGGCTCCTGCACCGGTGAGACTCGGGCGGTTCTTTCCACTGGCTTCATCGGCAGAAATCCGCGCGGCCAAGCGTTCTGCGGTCGCCCGCAACCAAACGCAACGACCCGTATTTTTCAGCAGATTCCGATTGGCGGCCCGCAGGACTGCGCCGCCACCGAGTGAAATAACGCTGGGAGGTTGCGTCGCAAGCTCCGATAGAACTTCCGATTCGAGGAGCCGAAAGAACTCTTCCCCACGGTTCGTGAACAGCCAGGAAACCGGTTGACCGGCTTGCACTTCGATTTGGAAATCTGAATCGAACCAAGGTCGTTGCAGGCGTTGAGCCAAAGCCCGACCAACCGATGTTTTCCCAGAGCCTCGATAACCGATCAAATAAAGATGGTTTGGAGGCATGGATACTAGAAGGGTCTTCCCGAAAACCTGCGGCTTAGACCAAAAGCGACGCGATCCTTAGGACTGAATCGATTTGATCATGACCCGCGTGTACTTTTGACGGTGACCCGTTCGCACGTCGTAGGTTTTGCGACGTCGAAATTTCTGGATGAAGATCTTTTCGCCTTGTTCGAGTCCGATGACTTCGGCCGATACCTTGGCACCTACCACTGTGGGCTGGCCCAGATTCAAGCCGGCATCGCCGCCGATCGCCAGTACTCGATCGAACTCAATCGCATCGCCCGTTTCCGCGGTTTCGCGATAGTCGATATCCAAAAGCAAGCCTTCGGTTACCTTGAATTGGCGTCCGCCGTCACAGATGATCGCGTACATTTCGGAGATTCGTCGTAGTAGGGATTGTGAAAAATCAGTCCTTGAAGGGTCGAAAGTGTACCCTCGCCCGACCGGATCGTCGAGTCCATTTCGGGAATTCCAACGCATGAAAAGCCCGGAAACTACTCCGATTTTCGGATGGACTATCGGCCGACGTGGGCTTGGGTACATTGCTGGGCATGTCCGAGCTCAACCCCTCCCAATCCGAAGCCGTGAGCACTTTGTCTGGCCCTTTGCTCGTCTTGGCAGGCGCCGGGACCGGTAAAACGAGGGTGGTGACTTACCGCGTTGCCAATCTGATTGCCCACGGCACGCCCGCCGACCGGATCCTGGCAGTGACGTTCACCAACAAAGCATCCCTCGAGATGCAGGAGCGGATCGGCCACCGTCTCAAGCTCCCCAAGCGAGTTCGACGCGGGCAACCCAAGCCACCCCGGCCACAAATCGGTACGTTCCATTCCCACTGCGTGCAGATTCTCAAGCGGCATGCGATGGTTCTCGGATACCCCGAAAAGTTCACGATTTACGATCGAAGCGATGCCGAAAGCGTTGCGCGGACCGTCCTCCGTGAAATTCGCGTGCACGAAAACGTACTCTCGCCAGGCGACTTTCTTGGAATCGTCAGCCGCTGGAAAAATGCCGGCGTGCGCCCCGAGAAGGCCGATAGCGAAGCCACAGATGACCGCGAGCACATCGCTGCCAGCGGCTTTCGTCGCTACCAGCGGGCGCTGAAACTACAAGCTGCATTCGACTTCGACGACCTTTTGGTCTGCGCCGAACAACTCCTCACCGAACACCCCGACGTCTGCCAAGCCGAAGCCAGTCGCTACGACCATGTGCTGGTCGACGAATACCAGGACACCAACGGGACTCAGTACCGCATCATCAAAGCCCTAGCGGTCGGTCACCGCAATCTCTGCGTAGTGGGCGATGACGATCAGTCGATCTACGGCTGGCGTGGGGCCGAGGTCCGCCACATCCTCAATTTTCGCAATGACTGGCCCGAAGCCCGCGTCGTTCGTCTGGAGGACAACTATCGATCGACCGAAGCCATTTTGCAAATGGCCAATCGACTCATCGCGTTCAATCAGAATCGGCACGACAAGATCCTCCGACCTGCCCGGCGTAACGGTCTGACGCCCCGCGTGTTGCAGTTCCCAGGCGAGGCTGAAGAAGCCAAAGGTGTTGTAGAAGAAATTGCGGAGCGACTTGAAAAGGATCGTTCGCTATCCCCCAAGGATTTTGCAATTCTCTTCCGGACCAACGAGCAACCACGACTCTTCGAACTCGAATTGCGGCGCATGAAATTGCCCTACGTGATCACGGGTACACAGTCGTTCTTCGATCGCAAAGAAGTCCGCGACCTATTGGCTTACCTGCGTTGGATCGACCAACCCAACGACGAATTGGCTCTCCTTCGAATCATCAATGTCCCGCCGCGCGGCATGGGAGCCAGCAGCGTTGACAAATTGCTCAAACGGGCAGTCGCAACCTCGCAAAGTGTTTGGAAGGTCATGCACGAATCGGATCTGATAAGCCAGCTGCCTGCGCCCGCCCAGCGCGGTGTGGCGGGACTTATCGCGCTGCAGTTGAAGTACACGAACCTCTTCGAGTCGACTTCGACCGACGAGCCTGCTATCCAACCATCCGTCGATACGTCCATCCAGGCCGCAGCAAACGATGCAGACATTGGATCGCAGGCGGCAGTGCATGATGACGCTGGGCTGGAAGACGGTGGCCTGGAAGACGGTGGGCTGGAAGACGGTGGCCTGGATGAAGACGATTGGTCCGGGGGCCGAAACCAATCCGCGCTCGAAGGACTCATCCGTGACCTGAAGTATCGCGAAGAGATCGAAAGACTCTACGAGGATCCCGATGAAGCCGTGATGCGAATCGGATCGCTTGAAGGGGTCGTTAACGCCATGGCGCAGTTTGAGCACTCCACTCCCGATGGCGAGCTCGGGGACTTTCTGACCAGCGTGACTCTTTCCGGCCGCGAATTCGGCAACACCAAGGATAAGAACAACAAATCCAACGCCGTGTCGCTCATGACCTACCATAGTGCAAAAGGGCTGGAATTCCCTATCGTTTATATGGTGGGCATGGAAGAAGGAGTTTTGCCCCATCGCCGTTCGATCGTTGACGAAGGAGAGGGAGTCGATGAGGAACGTCGACTGTGCTACGTGGGGATTACGCGAGCCCAAGATGAATTATCCTTGACCCTGCCGATGAGCCGCTTCAAATGGGGCAAGCCCCGACCGACGTACCCCAGCCGATTTCTCTACGAGCTCACCGGCCAATCCGATAATCCGAATCGCCTAAAATCGATCAAAGCCGCTGCGGACGATGCTCGAAAATCAACTCGGTCAGTCCGCTGAGTCCACGACCGTTATTTCCAACGAGCCATCCCAACTCTGGTAAGGAATCCGATGGCAATGCGTGAGCATGGCTTACGGGTTGTCGGTCACATCCGCTGCGACCGCGCCTATTCGTAGATCGGAAAGAAACATCCGAAGGCACTTTCGCAGAACACGCCGGGATCGTTGAAGCGCTGGTTACGATCCAAGCCAGAAATGATATTCATCTGCGCATCGTTGAGCTCAAAATCAAAGAGCGCAAGATTCTCGATGAGGTGAGCTTCCGAAGAACTCTTGGGAATGACAGCCGTGCCACGCTGTACCCCCCATCGCAATACGACCTGAGCCGGTGTCCTAGCAATGGACTTCGCGATTTCCTGAACCGCGGGGTCCTCAAGCACTGAGTCGGCGGCGGTCGCCATTCCGATCGGTATATACGATGGTGCGCCCAATGGTGAAAAGGCGGTCGTGGCAATCGATTCCCTACGGCAGTACTCCATGAGTTTGGGCTGTACCAGGTACGGATGCGATTCGACTTGCAATACCGAAGGTCGCGTTCGGCAGTAGGAGAGAACATCTCGGATGAGAGAGGTGCCAAAGTTGCTGACCCCGATTTCGCGCACCAAACCTTCGTCGACCAATCGCTCCATCGCACCCCATGTTTCTGCGATGGGGACCGGATCGGGAAGCATGGCCGGCTTGGGCGCCTCTGGATTATGAAACCATCCAGGTGGATATCGCAATTCCATCGGGACATACGCCAACGAAATCGGAAAGTGGATGAGATACAAATCGAGGTAATCGAGTCGCAGATCCTTCAAACTGCGTCGGACCGCTTGCCCCACATGCTCGGCTCGATGAAACGTGTTCCATAATTTGCTGGTCACCCACAGATCCTCGCGGCTGCAAATGCCTTCTCGAATCGCCGCTTCAATCCCCTCGCCCGCTTCGG
Organism: Pirellula sp.; assembly: GCA_041752005.1. Lineage (GTDB taxonomy): Bacteria > Planctomycetota > Planctomycetia > Pirellulales > Pirellulaceae > JBKCUI01. The sequence goes on from JBGSHV010000122.1 coordinate 58,144, forward strand.
CTTCATTGCCATAATCCGAAGCGCAGTCGAGATGCCGATACCCAAGCTTGATCGCGCTGCGTGCTACCTCCGCCGTCCGATGTTTCTCGATTTTCCAAAATCCTAATCCCACCGACGGCATCTCCGAGCGACTGGATACTTTCAAGGTTTTCATGGGTTTTCTTTCGGTTAGGGGCATGGCCACGGAGCAAGCAGTATTGCCTTAGATGCGGGTATCGTTCAAGCTAGCAACTTCCCTTTCGCTATGGTTATTTAGGAGAATCCTGTGCGTTGCTCTCCCAGTCGGTCCCTCGGCAAAAATCACTCATGTATCGCGGCATCCTCCAATCGTGCTCGGTCGCGACCATGGCCTACGTGTCCCACCCTCTCGATCGCGTGGATTGGATTGGCGATTTTCGGTGGGATGCTAGGGTGCACAGGCGAGAAGCCCGTCAGCGAAGTTTCATCATCCTCGACCGGTTTCAAGCCGGCCGATAGCGAAGCGGCGACACCCACCAAATCATCCACTTCGCCTGCATCCCCATCCGCGGAAGAACCGTCGGTCACTTCCGATGCGAGTCTGGCAACGACCGCCACAACGATGAAAAATCGTGCTGCCGTACAATCGGCCAATGCCATTCCATCCAACAACAACAACAACAAATCGACCGTTGCAGGTCCTGAGAGTTCGGTGGCAGCCGCTCCGGTATTGCCAAGTTTCGTACCGGGACAAATCGATCCGGCCATTGCTGCCAAAAGCTATATGAAATTGACGATGACGTCGTCTCAAGACCCAAAAGAGTTGCTGCGATTCCTGGGCAGCATCGATAAGGCACTGCAGGAACTCCAAGCCGACGCATCCCGCGGACTTGTCAATAACGACTTGATCATCGATCGCGGAATGGCCGTAGCGCGTCTCAAGTTGACCGCTTCCGAACGCTTAGAAAAGGTATCCGCGACCCCCGACGATACCGTTCGAGCGTCGATTGGGAAACTCGAAGCCCTGGGGCAGATGGCGCAGTTCAAAGATGTATCGTCGGCCGATGAACTTCGTATTGTGGCCAAGCAAATGGCAAAGAATCAAGATCCTCGCGTGGCCAAGCAGGCCCAACGCATGCAATTGTTAACCGCGGTCACTGACTTCCAAAATCAAGCGGCTACGGCTGATGACATTGTGGAACTCGCGGCCAGTTTGCTCGACAAGGTCGACTCGGCCGATGCCTCTGTCTTCAGCAGCGTTGCTCAGGCGGCTCGGGCTCTCGACGCAGCGGCAGCCAATCCAGAAGCCGATGCCGATGCAACCAATCCGAATACCGCTGCCTGCGACCAGATCGTCGACATGCTCGAGGCGAAATATCGAGACATCGCCAATCCGCAACTCGGCATGATGGCCTGGCAAATGAAGATGCAACGTTTGCCGGATTTTGAATCGTATTTGAAGGTGCTCGATACGCGGCTGGCCAGTTCGGCCGACCCTGCCGAGGTCGGGGCCTCTGCCAAGCAACTGATGGAAAAGATTCCATCCCCTTGGACGGCCATTGCATTGGCCGAATGCGCGACCCAGTTCGAATATCTTGGAAACATCCCATTGGCTAAGGAGTTGCTCGACATTGCCAAAGGCCAAGTCGCAACCACGCAAACGCCAGAACTCAAAGAGCAAATCGAAATACGAATCCAAGCCTTCGAAGCCAGAACTCGCATCCTCGGCCAATCCCTACCACTTGAATCGTTGGTCGATACGAAGGGCAAGGCGTTCGATCCCGCCCGCTACGCCGGCAAAGTTGTGCTGGTTGATTTCTGGGCCACCTGGTGCGGACCTTGCATTGCTGAAATTCCAAACATCAAAAAGGTTTACGATCAGAAGCACGACGAAGGCTTCGAGGTGATCGCCATCAACTTGGATGACGAACCTGCGGATTTGGATGCCTACATGGCGCAAAACGCACCGCCATGGTCGGTATATGTCAGCAGCATTCCGGACAAAAAGGGGATGAAGACTCCACTGGCTGAGACGCTGGCCATTACTGCCATCCCATTCACGCTGCTGATCGGACGCGATGGCAAGGTGGCGGCCATCCACGTTCGCGGCGATGCCCTCATGCCCCAAGTCGCGGAATTGCTCAAGACTCCGGCCGCATCCCAGTAGTTTGCATCGATACACGAACGCCTCAATCGTGCACCCTTTCTTTAAGGTTGAACGCATGGGTAGCTGACCATGGAACTTGTCATCGTCTTATTGATCGCCGGTGGATTCGCCGGCATCTGGTTTCTATTTAGTCATTGGGATAAGAAACGACGCGCTCAAGTGGTCGAGCTATCCCAGCAATTGGGGCTAGAATTGCATTGGCAACTTCCCAGCGAGGACCTCAATCGGTTTCAACGCTTCGAGTTGGCGGGTCGTGGAAGCCGACAGTCAGCAGCGATGACGTTGATCGCTGATAACGGCACGACCCGCATCTGTTTGTTCGACTATTCCTTCGTGACGGGGAACGGTAAAAATCAATCGACGCATCATTGGATTGTGGCGCAATGTCAAAACGCTCGTCTCAACGCACCGGTGATGAAGATTGAGCCGGAAACATTGCTGTCGCGCGTCGGAGCAATGGTTGGCTTTCAAGACATCGACGTCCCTGAAGATCCTGAATTCTCGGGCATGTTCGTGGTCCAAGGGACCTCTGAGGATGCGATTCGAAAGTTCTTAACTTCGGAACGACGCGCGGCCCTACGCGCGCAGCCCAAGCAGAGGACGGCCATGCATGAAGATACGCTGATTCTCATAAGTCCCAGCAAAAAACTCAATGTCGCCGCGATCAAACCGCTCCTGACCGAGAGCCTTCGAATGGTCAACAGCATGGTCGGCGAATCGTAACACGCTTTCAATTCCGCATTACCGTCACTCGTTGCAATCAAAATTTGCCTTCAGCTACTGCGACCCCGGTGGGTTAGTCCGGCAAGATTTCACCAAAGAATCGAAGCCAATTGCCATGGAATACGGCCTCGATTTCGTCATCGCTAAAACCACGCCGCTGCATCAAGCCCACGAGTTTCTGCAGATCGCGATACCGATCGAGGTCGGCGGGTGTTTGCTCTGAACCGTAACCACCATCGAGATCGGTACCCAAGCCGACGTGGTTGAGCGAGCCGCCGGATAAACTTCGGACGTATTCGATTTGATCGATCGCGCGTTCGAGCGTCACGGTCGGTATTCCTCTGCCGCGCACGAATCCGTCCTCGAGCATGATGGCGTCCATCGATACCCCTAACACGCCGTTGCGTTCGATGATGAATCGGATTTGATCGTCGCTAAACTGGCGCTGCCAATCACAAATGGCTCTCGCATTCTGATGGCTGGCATGTACCCGACCGTGGAAATGTTTGGCCACTTGCCAGAACGCAACATCCGACAGATGGGTCATGTCGATTGTGATTTTCAACTCCTCGCAAATCTTGAGTAGCTCAATGGCCGCAAGGGATAAACCTACTTCGCTACGTGTCCCTCCGCCGTACCGATTGGTTCCGTAGTGGGTCAAGCCGAGCGCCCGAAGTCCTTTGGAATGGAACTCCCGCACCGTATCGGGCTCGAGCAACGGATCCGCTCCCTCCATGGTGATGATAAATCCCAACGGCGTTTTTCGGGGATCACGCTGGTAGGCTTGCCAGTGTTCCGCCAAATTGCTTTTTGTTTTGAGCAAACGCAGGTAGCCCGACCGCTCCATGGCACGGTAGTACGACAGATGTGCATTGGCCATCGCGTAGCACGTCTGAGGCGACGTCCAACCAAACGAATCCGCAATCGACGATTCTTGACGTGCCAGCAGGGTGGTCAAGCAGACACCGACTTGGGCCTCGCGCAATTCGGGAAAACTGAGCGTGTTGGTCTGTCGACCTGGCTCGGTCATTCCAAGACTGATTTCTTGAGCTCGAATGTCGTCGACGGCTTGTCGCAAGTCGCGATTCCAGTCCACTCCGTTAAGAGCCAAGTCGAGATGCGCGTCAAAAATCCACATGAAACTCACCTGCCGTCCCGAGGATGCAAACTCGTGGATGACAGCCCGTACTCGGTCATCATTCCTATCACCTTTGTCCACGATGTTGCGGTATGATCGTACCGCAATCTTGGACATCTAGGGCACGGAATACCCGTACTAATTTTCGTGGAGCTCGCATGCCATCTCACCCAAAGACGCTTGGCGTAGGGCAACCAAAAAGCGTGTTATCGACGGAGGGTGAGGGCCGGCCAACCTGGGTTCGATACCGGGTTGCATTGGCCAGCGTTTTGATGGCCTTCATTCTCTACCTGGATCGCGTTTGCTTGGGGGAAATCGTCAAGAGCGATTCGTTCCGAGGTGACTTCACCGCATCACCTCAAGAGATCGGGTCCGTCCTCGGCGCTTTCTTTTTCACGTACGCCTTGTTTCAAATTCCGGCCGGCTGGGCGAGTGATCGTTGGGGTGGTCGCCGAATGATGACGCTGTACATCGTTGGATGGTCACTCATGACTTGGGCTACCGGTTGGGCGACTACGCTGGCTGGACTGTTGATTGCTCGATTGTTGGTCGGGGTTGCCCAAGCAGGCGCGTACCCGACTGCCGGAAGTATTCTTCGTACATGGTTCCCATTGCATCAGCGGGGACGCGCCAGTTCCTGGGTCAGTTTCGGCGGACGGCTCGGAGGCATGTTGGCACCCGCACTCTCCACCGTATTGATTTTGAGTTTTGGCGATTGGCGGACCGTATTGACGCTGTATGGCATTTTTGGCATTGGGATCGCGTGCGTGTATTGGTTCATCGTGCGTGATGCACCGAACCAGCATCCGCGTATCAATGCATTGGAAGAGAATGAGATCGGACATCCTCCGGACGCTGAGATCGCCACGCGAAGACCGCTCGCACAACTGCTGGCAGCCTGCACCTTGAGTCGATCCCTTTGGTTGAGCTCGCTCGTCCAATTCTCGATCAATGTCGGCTGGTCCTTCCTCATCACGTGGCTGCCGACGTATCTCAAAGACAACCGAGGAGTCGATCCCTTAATGGGTGCGGCGATGGTCTCCGGTGTTCTGGCTACGGGCATGATCGGAATGCTTGCCGGAGGTTGGGCGAGCGATGCGGCCGTGAAACGGTTTGGGTTGCGCGTGGGACGCGTTTTGCCGCTGTGCAGTGCGACCACCCTTGCAGGCTTCGCGTACCTGGCCTGTCCGTGGCTCGGTAGCACAGGTGCAGTGGTCGTTTGCTGCGGCCTCGTGGCCATGATGACCGACTTTGGCAATCCATCGTTTTGGGCGTTCATGCAAGACATCGGTGGCCGCAACACCGCCACCGTCTACGGTTGGGCAAACATGTGGGGCAACCTAGGTGCATCGATGAGTGCGATCATGATCCCAAAACTAATGCTTTATGGTGAGCAGAGCGGACACGGCTTTGCGCCTGTTTTCATCGTGTGCAGCGGCTTCTTTTTTCTTGCCGCCATCGCCTCGTTGGGCATAGATGCTTCGCGACCGATCGGGCATCAGCCTCTTAGCTAGAGCATCGTCCGCAAGAGCATCGTCGCAGTCCGGATCACCCATTCTGGACATCCGAAAATTCAGTCCTGGAAATCAGGGGAGCAGATGCCCCATTTTGTCTCGCTTGGTTGCCAGGTACGAAGCGTTGTAGGGATGAATCGGCGGAATGATCGGGACCTGATCAACCACGGTCAAATCGAATCCTCGCAAATTGAACGCTTCGGTCTTCTTGGGATTGTTGGTCAACAGTCGTATCTCGCGCAGACCAAGATCCTTAAGGATCTGAATTCCTACACCGTAGTCACGCATATCGGCCTTGAAGCCTAATCGATGATTGGCTTCGACCGTATCGAGTCCTTCGTCCTGAAGAGCATAGGCGCGAATTTTCTGAGCCAATCCGATCCCACGACCCTCCTGAGGCAGGTAGACCAACACACCGCGTCCTTCGGCAGCGATTGCTTCGAGCGCCAATTGCAATTGGTCTCCGCAGTCGCAACGCAACGAGGAGAGTAGATCGCCGGTAAAGCAACTGCTGTGCATTCGGACGAGTGGCGGCCCGAGCGATGGATCATCCAGTGGCCCCATGCACAGCGCTATCGGTTCCTGGGCCTCGTACTGGACGTTGTAGACCGTGATGTCGAACGCTCCGTAACGCGTTGGCAACTTGGCTTGCGCTGCTCGCGTGACCAACTTCTCATTGAGTCGACGATGCGAAATCAACTGCTCGACAGTGATGATCTCCAAACCATGCCGCTGAGCCAGTTCGATCAGCTCGTCACGCGTCGCGCGATCGCCTTCTTGATTCAAGATTTCGCATACCACGCCGGAGGGGGTTAAACCCGCCATGCGAGCTAGATCGACGGAGGCTTCGGTATGGCCTGCTCGCCGCAACACCCCGCCCTCCATGGCCAATAATGGATACACGTGCCCTGGTCGAACGAAATCCGAGGGCTTGCTGGCCTCGGACGCCAAGCGACGAATGGTCTCCGCCCGTTCGGAGGCCGTGATGCCGGTACGACAACCCGCGAAATCGAGCGGGGTCATGAACGCAGTGCTGAGCGGCGCGGTGTTTTGATCGACCAGCGGACGCAATTCCAAACGCGAAGCTACCGAAGGCAAAATAGAACAGCACAATTGACCGTGCCCGGCCAACATGAAGTTCACCATTTCGGGTGTGATCCGCTCGGCGGCGCATACAAAGTCCCCTTCGTTCTCACGATCTTCGTCGTCAAGGACGACGACGACCCGCCCATTTGCGATTGCGTCCACAGCAGCTTGAATTGTACTAAATCGATCCGGCATGTCTCATCGTTACGATTCGCGGCTATTCGCTGGAATCGTCCCCTTCGAGGTTGTAGTCCTTAATCTTCTTGTGCAGCGTATTGCGATTGATACCCAGTCGCGTCGCAGCCTTGGTCTGAACAAAGGCGCAAGATTTGAGGACTTGTGCAATCAGTTCTTTTTCCACATGATCCACGATCCGTGAGTGCAAATTCATGGGATCGGGCTGCGCCAAACGCAGCCCCTCCGCCACCAATTGCACGGAAAGCGAGTTAAAGTCGAGCGGTGCCATCACGGTCGCATTAAAGTTTTGTGGCGGCAACGCCCCGGTTACCACACCGGGAAGCAATTCAATGGTTAACTCGTCTGACTCCGACATCACCACCGCACGCTCTACATAATTTTGCAGCTCGCGGACATTGCCTGGCCAGTGGTAGTCCTGCAAGGATTGCATGGCTTCGCGCTGGATGTGAATCACGTAGCGATCGTTCTGTTCACTATAGTGCTGGAGAAAGTAAGCCACCAGCGCTGGGATGTCTTCTCGCCGCTTTCGTAATGGCGGCAGCTCGATCGGCACCACATTGAGCCGCCAGTACAAGTCCTCGCGGAATCGTTCCGTGCGAATTTCTTCGGCCAGATCGCGATTGCTGGCCGCAATCAATCGCGTATCGACCGTGACCGTTTCGGTGTCGCCGACCCTTTCGAACTCCTGCTGCTGGAGCACCCGGAGCAATTTGACTTGCAAATGCATCGAAGTGCTGTTGATTTCATCCAAAAAGATGGTGCCGGTGTGGGCAGCTTCGAATCGACCTGCTCGATTGCCTACGGCGCCTGTAAACGCGCCGCGAACGTGGCCGAACAGTTCACTTTCCAGCAAACTCTCACTCAGTGCGCCACAATTGACCTTCACGAACGGGCCACTTACCCGGTTGCTCAACTGATGGATCGCGTTGGCGATGACCTCCTTACCCGTTCCCGTTTCACCCAGCAACAGCACCGATGCGTTCGTCGTGGCGACGCGGCGGGTGAGACGCGCGATCTCATGCATGGCTGGGGATGAACCGATCACTCCCGGCAGAAGCGTCCCCCCCATTGTTCGGATTTTTCCAGATTCAGGACCCAAGCTGGTCATCGGCTCGATCGATCGACGGATGCGCCGGTCGAGTCAAGTGTGGGGGTTCGGTTTTGGGCGCCCTACGGCGTTACCTCTGACCAGGATTTCGATCCGCTGTCTGCCTCAATCGCGTCCAGAATCCGCCCCAGCACGACGCGGGTAACCGGCTCGTCCTCTCCGCGTTCGTTGTACATATCGTACTGGTCATTCGCAGACTCGGAAGTGATCAAAAGCCCAAATCGACGAACCGACTGCACAAAAATCTGGCTGGCCTGCTCGCGTTTCGGCACAGACTCCGTCGCGTCTGCGGCAATTCGCAATAGGTTCTGCTGCTCGTCCCGTGTCGGCGCTAACAACCGATCATAACCGCTGGCCGTCGGGGCAGAAGCGGTCGGACGAAGCGTCTGGAAGTAGTTGTTTGCAGAGACTTTGTAAAGAATCCGGGCTTCGGCGTCGAGCGCTGGCCGATCGGTAACGAGCAGCATACGACGCTGGATATCCCCAAAACCCTCGGCTGTGGGTGGGACGCCTGCCATTACAAGATGGCGGTCAGCATCGGCCACGGCGTGTTCGCCTCTGCTCAGAGAATCAGCAAGCAGCGCAATGGGAATCCTCGACGTGGACGGATTGGCCCGGATGCGCTGGATAAGTTGGCCGAGATCCAAATCGCGCAGGTGATCGACAACAAATACCTGTTCGATCGGCAACGACGACCGCAAGTATTCAAAAACCTCTGCCACCGACGCGGCTTCGAAAAATCGGAACCCAAACTGATCGGTCAACTCGTGGACATGCGATCGAAGCGAGGCGTCCCCGCCGATGATCAACGCCAAAGGTTCGGGTGTTAACTGCTGCATCTCGCGTCCGACACTTTCCATCCGGCTGCTCCCATCAAAACCAGATGAGCCGGGACTGTCGGCTCTGCTGAGTTGCATCTTCATAAGTGCATTGGCCGCTGCGAATCGGACCATTGGCATTCCGGATTTTAAGGCCGCGACCATCCGCTCGCGCACGGCCACTGGCATGCTGGGTCCGTCCCAACGGCTCAGATTGGAGATGGCGAGTGCCTGAGCTCCCGGCAATGATTTCTCCAACGCGGCGTCCCAAATCAAACAAGCGAATTCATAACTGTCCCTCAGGGATGCAGGTAGGAGTGTTTGGAACGGTGCATCGGTCGTCACATCGATTGCACCCCGTTCGGCTGCGTATTGCCAATGACTAGCCATGGCGGTCGCACTCGCAATGTCACTCGAGGGAACCAACCGCAAACAAACCTGAGCGGCCTGTGAAGAACGCGCCAGTTGCAACATGGCAGGTATCGCTGTTTCCTGAACCACGCTGCGACCATCGGACCCGAGAACCCATGCGGTTTCAGTATCCACTTCATGAAGCAGCAATCGCTGTTTGTACGAATCGAGTGATGTCTTCAATTGCAACAAAGCAAACGCGAGTACTTGCGTTGGGCTGGGTGATTGTTGATTTCGAGCCTGCAGGGACTCGAGAACCGACTGTTTGACGTCGTCGCTTACGCTTGTGTCATGAAGCGAGGCCAGAAGTTCGCAGCCCATGTTGGGCTTGGGAGCGCGGGCCACCAACGCGATGAGTCGTTCGCGAGCCTCGACATGGGGTGTCGTCATGGCTGCCTGCCACGCCTTGGTTGCATTGGGACCTAGCAGCGAGAACGCTTCGATCATGGATGGGTTAGGAGGCAGGCTTTGTTCGGCCAAGACGGAATCAAGCATGGCGATGATTCCAGCATTGCCCGAAGCACGTATTGCATCGAAGGCCGATAACCGTTCGCCTTTGGACGAACTCCTCAATTGAGCAACATACTGTGCCAAGCGAGCCGGATTGGATACTGCGGCAGCGGCTTCGTCGCGAATGCGTCGTGCCACAGCCCGCTGGGCGTCGTTGAGCATGTCGACATTCGATTCAATCTCCAAAAGGGAGGTCGACCCGATGCGCTCGGCGAGTTCAAGGGCCAGCGTAGTGTCCATAGGTTGGGTGCCGAGTTGATCCAGCCATCGCCCGACTTCGTCCCATCGTTGAATCCGGGTCATGAGCTGGATCGCCCGAGCCAATTCCATCGGCGTCGTAGGCGGGTTGCTCCGGAGGGACAAAACAACCGCATTCCGCTCCCGCGCATCGATCACGTCGGTGGCGGATGAATCGCCGCGGGCCGCTGCGGTGGTGTTGGCTCTCGAGGGTGCGAAGTCGTCGAATGGGTCCTGGGTGCCCATTGCACAGGCCGCACAGACGCACCAAGCGGTACAGAATACCAAGGTTGGGGAATACATTACGGCCATGGATCGACTTCAGTGCTTCCAGTTGCGACGGCATGCGGACGAATCCACCAAGTTTAACTCCCCCGATCGCGCCGTCCTAACATCGCACCCCAGAAGGGACAGGTTTTTTTCGTTTTTGCTCCTTAGGTTCTCCCGATCGATCCCGGCAGGGCTGGTCGGAGGCCCTCGATCCCCCTATTTTGTTGGGGTCTCCTGTGGGAGAGGTCGCCCGCGATCGGAAGTACTGTCCATCCGACCGTGTTGCGCCTCATAATCCGACGAAACGGAATTCTCCGATGTCCGCCTCCGCTCCCCCAATGGACCTCTCGGCCGCTCTCGGCAAGTTCGGTTTGTCCAGCTTCCGCCGCGGCCAACAGGAAGTCATCGAAAATGTGATCGCCGGCCACGATTGCTTGTGCGTGATGCCCACCGGCGGTGGCAAAAGCCTTTGTTACCAACTCCCCAGCCTCGTCCGACCTGGCCTGACCATCGTCGTTTCGCCCCTCATCGCCTTGATGAAAGACCAGGTGGACGCGCTGCACAAGCGGGGCATGCGGGCCACGCTTATCAATAGCTCCCTAACCCCCCAACAGCAAAACGAGCGTTTAGAGCAAGTAGCGGCGGGGCGATTCTCACTGGTCTACGTCGCCCCAGAACGCCTTCGAAATCCTCGATTCCTCGAAGCCATTCGCGCCACGCCGATCCAGTTACTCGCGGTCGACGAGGCCCATTGCATCAGCGAATGGGGCCATGACTTTCGCCCTGATTACCAAAAACTAGGCCGCTTCCGCGAATCCCTCGGCAATGTTCAAACCATCGCGCTGACGGCTACAGCCACGCCCCGCGTTCGCGCCGACATTCTTCGCAGCCTGCAGTTGGGTTCGGCTCGAACCTTCATCACCGGTTTCGCCCGAGACAATTTGTACTTTGGTTCCCTGCAATGCATGAGCGATCGGGACAAGGATCGGCAGCTCCACAAGTTTCTCGAAGGCCGAGATGAATCCGGCATCATCTATGTCGCGACCCGCAAGCGATGCGAAGAGTTGGTTGAGCAATTGGCCAAGGAAGTGCGGCTGTCCGTGGGGGCCTATCATGCCGGACTGATGCCGGAACAACGCAAACTGATTCAAGAAAAATTCATGGCTGGCGAGCTGAAGGCGATCGTCGCCACCAATGCCTTTGGCATGGGTATCGACAAATCCGACCTGCGCTATGTCATCCATTACAATATGCCAGGAACATTGGAGGCGTACTACCAAGAAGCCGGCCGCGCCGGCCGTGACAGTCTGCTGTCGCAATGCGTACTGCTGTTCAGCTCGCAAGACCGTTACATCCAAGAGTTCTTCATCGAGAACGCCAACCCGCCCCGAGCGGTGATCCAAGCCGTTTATGAATTTCTTTTGACCCGCGAAGAAGATCCGATCGAGCTGACGGCTGAGGAAATCCGTGAAAATCTAGGCCTTACCGCTACCGCCGAAGCGGTCAACTCCAGCCTGCAAATCCTCGGTCGTACTGGCGTCATGGAACGGCTTGAAATCGCCGGTGGACTGGCCATGTTCCGACTCAGCAATCGCTTGCCATCCTTCATTGATTTGCTTCCTCGCGATGCAAATGTGCGTCGTCAAGTCCTGAGGACGGTCGAGAAAGCGGTCGGCGATCGGCGCGACGAACCCGTGTACATCCACCCGCGTTGGCTGATGAACCAACTCGAAATGGACCGCGACACGATGGGCAGGCATCTGAGAGAATTGTGCAAACTCGAGGACTTTGAATACGTACCGCCCTTTCGCGGGCGAGCCATCCACTTTCGACGACGTGATGTCCAGTTCGACGCTTTGCAGATCGATCACGAAGCCTTGGCAACGCGCAAGAAAGCCGATTACGAAAAGCTCGACCAAATGGTGGCTTTTGCAAAGTCGACGGCTTGCCGCCAACGCACCATCCTCGAGTACTTTGGCGATTCTTCGGCCGCCGACTGTGGTATCTGTGATCGCTGCCAAGGACGCGTGGGATTCCCCAAAATGCCGCCCGCCAAAAAGAACGGAGCGACCCAAGCCACCGCAACGGCGGGAGCTCTGGAAAAAGACGGAATCGATCGATCCGAATCCAGCATTGAAATAACCAACTCGGAATCGCTTCCCACCGGCGCGGATGGTCACGATCGAAAATCACTGGAACACGCTTCCGCGAGCCAAGTGGGTGATTCGGCCAAAGATCTTGACTCGACCACAGATTCTGAAGCAACACAGTCTGGGCTTGAAAAGCCCTCGATCCGCGATGCGATCCAAATTCTTCAGACCTTGCTAGGCGCGATCGAACGTACCCACGGGTACCTGACCAAGACCGTTTTGTCGCAGCACTTCACGGGGGTGGCCAGCAAAGCAGTGACCGGACTGCGATTGCAACGCTTGCCCGAATTCGGTTTGCTCTCCGCGTGGAAGAAATCGCACGCCACCGGATTGATCGAACAGCTCCTCGTTCAACAATTGATCCAGCAATCCGAAATTCGAATGGGCAAGCTGACGGTATCGATCACCGAACTCGGATTGCGATGCAAAGATTCCGCCACCGAGATTCCGCCCACAATTCTCGATCACATCGGCCGTGCTATGGGCTTGATCGTTACCCCGCCGCCTCAACGCCCTGCGCCCGCGATCAAAGCGGACCGAAATACGAAGGATCGCACTCCAAAGGATCAAAGTCCGAAGGATCAGAGTCCGAAGGATCGTAGTCCGATGCCAATCATCGTCCCTCCGTCCGCTCCGGTTGCGTCTCTAAACGCAGCACGCGATCCTCAAGAGAAAAGTGACCCACCGTTTGAACCGGTCGAACGGTTGGCCTGCGATTTGCCTGTACCCAATGTTGCCGATGCGGCCGCGGCCAAGGTCGATCAGCCGATCCTCCATGATTGGCAATGGACCCTGCGACTGGTCCGGCATGGTTACCGGCTTGGAGAATGTGCATTGATTCGGGGCAAGTCGCCGGAAGCAATTCTGGCCGATCTGTCGGTGGCCATGGAATACGAAGAGAACGTGCCGATCGATCAATTGTTTGATCGTCGGACGGCACTCGCCATCGCCGACTTGCAACGCGAACCCACGCTTCCTACGCATCCACCCGCCGTACTTCAGGTTTTTTCAGGACTGTGGCCGTTCCTTCAACAATGGCTTCGCCGCGCGAAATGAGTACACTACTGAGGGCGTCCTCAACCCATTCCGTTGGGCCAGCCAAAGGGCCGAATGAAGCCGCTTTGATGGCTGAGTGAGGCCCTCGAAGTGTCGCGTCCGTCCTTGAATGTCCCTTTTTTGAAGATCGAACCGCATTTCATGCAGGCTTCCCCATCCGAAGAACTTCCCGCGCAGCGATCGGACGAGCGGATTCCGATTTTGGATTGGGGGACACCGCAATTGGTGGCCTGGCTCAAAGAACGCTCGTGGCCAAAATTTCGTGCCGACCAAATTCAACGCTGGATTTACCAGCGTCGGGCAGACTCCTTTGAAACGATGACGGATTTGCCCAAAGGGCTGCGGCAACTACTGCAGGACTCCTTTGAGATCTACCGCTCCACCGTGGCTGCCCATCAAAAGTCGGCCGACGGTACGGAAAAACTACTGTTGCAATTGGCCGACGGCGGGCGAATCGAATGCGTGTTGTTGCGGGACGGTCCGCGACGCTCGATTTGCGTATCGAGCCAAGTCGGGTGCGCGATGGGCTGCGTGTTTTGCGCGAGCGGGCTCGATGGCGTCGAACGCAATCTCACGCGCGGAGAAGTCCTCGAGCAAATGCTCCGATTGCAGAAACTGCTCGATATCGAGGAGCGACTCAGCCACATTGTGATGATGGGCATGGGCGAACCGCTAGCCAATCTTACCAACGTCCTCGAAGCCTTGTCCGTCGCTCGCGATGGTACCGTTGGATTGGGAATCAGTCCTCGCCGAATCACCATTAGTACCGTTGGATTGCCACCCGCGATCGACAAACTGGCCGCAGCCGATGCCCCTTACCATCTCGCGGTCAGCCTGCATGCGCCCGATGATGAACTTCGAAATCGTTTGGTGCCCGTCAACAAAAACATCGGCGTCGAGGCCATCATGCAAGCTGCCGATCGCTACTTCGAAAAAACGCGACGACGATTGACCTTCGAGTATGTGCTGCTCGGTGGATTGAACGATTCTGTGCTCTGCGCGCGTCAACTCGTCCAGTTGCTGCGCGGCAAAACAGCCATGCTGAACGTCATTCCCTACAATCCCGTGCCGGGTTTGCCCTACGAGACCCCGTCGCCAGAATCCATTCACCAATTCCGACGTACGTTGCTCGACGGCGGGATCAACGCCCTATTCCGACAACGCAAAGGGGATGACATCCAAGCTGCTTGCGGCCAGTTACGCCGTTTGCGCGAGCGGGAACCCCAGGTCGTTTCGTTGCCTAGTGCTCACTGAAAAGTAGAATTCTCGTCGGAATCTACGGGCTGTTCCTGATGTTCGAGAGGATCTCGAGCCAACTAGTGACCGGTTACGAGCAAACCTGTTTGCGGCCCTGGTGGGATGCGGTAGGATGAAGGCCGCTACGATTATCTTTCCTCGATCCTCCGAGAACCCATGAGCGAACTTCATCACGAGTGCGGGGTAGCTGCTGTCTACCACCTGCCCTCCGGTCCCGAGAGCCCATTGTGTTTGTCGGTCGGGCGAGAAAACGCGTCCGCCTTGCTGCCTCGTATGTTGCAGGACATCCAAAATCGTGGCCAATTGGCTGCGGGCATGACCTCGTACAACGACACTCGCTCCCAATTGCTTGAAACGCACAAAGACATCGGAACGGTCAGCGAGGTTTTTCGCCTATCGCACCGTGGCAAACATGATTCGATCATGCAGCAACTCGCAGGCCCGGTTTCGATCGGGCACGTCCGCTACGCGACTTGCGGCCAGGATGACCGTAATTACGCGCAACCTTTCGAACGGCAGCACATTCACAAGCACAAGTGGTTTAGCTTCTGCTTCAACGGTCAGCTCGCCAATTACAACGAGTTGAAAGAACGATTGACTCGCGAAGGGGACCACCATCTGGCCCGCGATACCGACACCGAAATCATCTTGCACGAAATCGGCCGTGAGCTGACTTCCAACCCCAACAAGAACTTAGTCGACGTCTTTGCCGCAGCCGCAAGTGGCTTCGACGGCGCGTACTCCTTGGCATTGCTCAACGCCAAAGGTGAATTGTTGTTGGCTCGAGATCCGATCGGCCTGAAACCGTTGTGCTATGCCTTCGACGGCGCCTTGTTCGCGTCGGCGAGCGAAAGTGTGGCACTTCTTAATCTCGGTTTCCAACGCGATGCGATCCGATCTGTCGAGCCGGGTACGTGCATTTTGGTCTCCAAGGATGGTGTCTCCATTCGTCGTTACGCCGAGCCTCGGACGCCGTCGCATTGTTTCTTCGAATGGATTTACTTTGCCAACGTTGCCAGTACGCTCGATGACCGCAGTGTTTACATGTCGCGGACACGGTTGGGTGAAGAACTCGCGCGGCTCGAACTAGCTCGCAACGAAATTCCGCTTGATAGCGATACGATCGTTGTACCAGTTCCGGACACGAGCAAGGCTGCGGCCGACGCCATGGCGTTTCGTCTTCGCATCCCATGCCGTGAAGGCTTGATTCGCAATCGCTACTCAGGCCGTACGTTCATCGAAGGCAATCGAGCGCGCAAAGTCTCTGCCGCCATGAAGTACACACCTCTACGCGAAGTGCTCGAAGGCAAACGCGTTATCTTGGTGGAAGACTCCATCGTTCGATCGACGACCATGAAGGTATTGCTCAAGCGGATACGGGAACTGGGCGGCGCCCGTGAAATCCACGTCCGTGTGGCGTGCCCGCCTATTGTTGCCCCATGTTTTTATGGCATCGATATGTCGACCATCGATGAACTGTACGCACCGAAGTTTTTGGACAACGGCATCCTCACGGAAGAGGTCCAGCAGCGCATGGCAATCGATCTCGAATGCGACTCGCTACGCTATTTGCCCGTCGAATCGATTGCTCGCGCCATTAATCTGCCGTCCGATCACCTTTGCCAAGCGTGCATCACCGGCACCTATCCTACGCCGGTCGGACAGCAGTTGTACCAACTGGCGCAGAAGAA
>JBGSHV010000123.1:0-2363 GCA_041752005.1 Pirellula sp.
CAGATATTCAAAGACCCTATGACGACTGCCGCGGCGATCGATCGCTTGGTTCATCACAGCTCGATTGTCGAGCTGAACGTGCCGAGTATCCGCTTGGAAGAGGCCAAGGCCAATCAAGAGAAACAACTCTCTCAAGACCAAGCCAATCATGCATCACTCACGGAGGATCTACCGATTTCTACCGGGGAAATTTAATTGTCGCTAATGTGGAAATATGACTGTCGCCGAACAGCCGCCTGTTCATCGCGTATCGCGTCCGGCTTTTCCTCGCGAAAGCAAAGTTATCGGTACCGGACACCTTTTCCTTTTCCACGCGAGCAAACCTGGGTCAAAGGTCAAGCTGCAGTTCTAAGCGATCCGTGCAGTGCCTATGAAAACGCAGGCTTGACGAGTTCTCGTACATAGAAGTCCAGAATGTCTTGAGACGCCGCATGGCGAGGTTTGTAGCTTCAGACAAACGTGTTGCCAAATACTGACGACTTTAAAGCACATAGAGAGAAAATTTTTTCGCCGCCTCGATTTCATGCCTTCGGCAACCAGCAACTTTTGTCGGTCGCGACCATCTAATTGTCAACGACTTCAATTGTGCAACATGAGTACTTACCGTTCTCGCAGAGTTGCACAACGGATGTGGTTGCAATTGGTTTGCTAACCTCCTTTGAAATAATTTTGCTTAGGAAAAAATCGATGTTGTCATCGTGAAGTTTATTCGAATAGCTTTTCCCGTAGTCTTTAGGCGGAACGAGAACTAAAACTGAGACAGCAAATCGGCCGACAGTTTCGTTTTTGATGCCTTTCATTGCTCTATCCATTGATAAAATCGATCTTTGAACCAATGGTTCATCGCCCACATCCTCACACAACTTTTTCGCAATTTCTTCGGCAGCGACAGTTAAAATGTCAGCGCTATTCCTATTCTGTTTGACTATCTGCTGGCCTTCCTGTGGGTTCAACGCAACGGTCCGAAAAAAGGAAGATTGAACCGCAGAAAATACAACGAAACTCACGACGGTGATGCTGACAATGCGGTGGTTCATTTTGCTGGCTTCTTAGGTTTCATGCATGGAAGAATTGCGATACTACCTCCAGTAACTTCGATAGTCCCAGAGACCGTGAATTTGCATCTAAAGCCGGTAATCCCTTCCGTCTCTTGCATTATCACGTCATTAAAGAGAACTATGAAGAAAGGAGCATCATTCATTTCCACGTTGTCCGTGTTGCATGCACATCCATTACTGCAGAAATTGTGTTGCATAGTTTCCCCAGGATTCTTCTTTCCCGAGTCTTCCACTGTACTTTTCAAGTGACTGCAAATTCGTGCCGGTGTCACAAGCGAGCACGCATAGCTGTTGCCCCTATCTCCAACGACTGATGTAATTTTGCAGTCACCTACCTTTGGATCTTTAATCCATAAGCAGTATCCGCCCTTACACTCCTTAGGAGTCTCTGGAAGTCCTTGGCAAGAGTCTGAACTCTTTGGTGGATCGTCTTTTTTGGGTTGTCCATCGCCGACAAACTGAGGGTACCGTATGGCGACTTCCCCTGTAGGATCGATCCAATTAAATGGCCGAGATCCACCAACCGAATACAACTCAAAGTTGCTGTAAAGATACCCTATCGGGTCTCTGGTGAGGAAACGTCCCGTCGTCGGACTCATCCACCTAGCCCTGAAGTGATGCAGCGCCAGCGTCCCATCCCATTCGCGTCCCGTATACGTGTAGCGATTCGAGATCGCCGAGGAGATAAGCACCGAAGCCGAAGCATCGAGGATCGTCGGCAGTCCATACGCCGTATACGCGTAACGTTCCGTTACGGCGCCAGCCGAAGTGGTAACAGCGGTGATGGAGTACTGTTGGTTGCGATGGAAGTAATAGAGCGTCCCACCCGTCCCCGCGCCCTTGCGCACCACGGGTTCATCGATGTAGCTTGCGTACACGTAGCGATAGGTTGGCGTGCTGGCCGCGCCTCCGACAGGGTAGTCCGCGATCGTCTGCTGATCCATCTGGACGTAGACTGCAGAACCACCGGTGCCTCCGCGCGCCACTCTTCTGCCAAGGGCATCGTACGAGAACGTTACGTCGGCAGATCCATTGGCGTCGATGTCAGCCGACTTCATCTTGTTATCGAAGTCCCATGCCAGGTTCATCGCAGTCGAGGCCCCAGCAGGGCGAAGCGACGTGGGTATGACCGTGATGTTTCCCTTGACATCGGTCGTTACGTTCGAACCGCCTGCCGTGAGTAGCTCGTGGGTCGGACCGTGCGTGCGATTCTGAGCCGTGCCGTTTGTTGTCACACTCGTCCAGTCCCCGACACTGGTCAGACTCCAGGATTGATTGAACGTACCGCTGGCGCGGGCGAAGCCC
>JBGSHV010000124.1:0-24316 GCA_041752005.1 Pirellula sp.
CAGATATTCAAAGACCCTATGACGACTGCCGCGGCGATCGATCGCTTGGTTCATCACAGCTCGATTGTCGAGCTGAACGTGCCGAGTATCCGCTTAGAGGAGGCCAAGGCCAATCAAGAGAAACAACTCTCTCAAGACCAAGCCAATCATGCATCACTCACGGAGGATCTACCGATTTCTACCGGGGAAATTTAATTGTCGCTAATGTGGAAATATGACTGTCGCCGAACAGCCCAACTCTGGTAGCAGCAACTCGTTGACTTCGACCGATCCGGACGCTCTGTGCACCGTTGGCAAGCAGACTTCATAAACAAAGGTGGTTGCCACGGAATTTAGATATCCGGTTTAGGTAACTTCCCTGCCTTCCGGCAATTCACAAGTATCCAAAAAACATCGTCGCTCGGCATGTACACCTTCGCTCTCAAAGCAAAACTCACACGAATTTGCTCTAATGCTAGGCTATAAGGCAAGCGGTCAGGATTGCTCATACCTTGTTGTTTGCCAACTTCTAGCCATATCTTGACAAGAATTTCCTTCTCCAACTCGGTCAGTTGCTCTCGCGTTTTTTCGATAAACGCCTCATTCGGCAGAGGCCATCCCCCAAAAACCGTCTGCAGCTCCGCATCTGTGGCTTTGTTTAGGTTCACGCAATGCGGGTAAAGTTTCGGGCTCCAGTCAAGACCGACCTGTTTCGCAACGTCCATCAATCCAAGCCTCTCTGCAGTGCTTGGGTTAAGCCTTTTCGCTCGGTTGATGACATCTGCAAGGCGCTGATCTGCAGTGACGAGCAAAACAGATTTAAGACCCAGCTGGCTCACAAGATGAACAGTCAGCCCAGCAATTAGACAATCCGCGGCCCCCATAGGAGGCTTGATTCGATCATTTCCCTTCATTGCCCCACGGTTTTTTCGACGAATTTGGTGTGAGTTGTTGATTGGAGAGACGAGTCCCGAAAACAACACGTGTTCGTGATCGTGGGAGAGTCTTTCAATGAGTCGGTTCTTAACCGCATTGGCCATCGAATCTCGCGCTTTACTGTACTCGGCCGATGATAGTTTGCCACTCGGGTTACTTCTCAACGGTCCATGCCATGTGCAAAAGCGGTATTTATCGAGCACGGACATCGCCTCGGCTACGCAGATCGATGGAGAATAAAGCCGTATTCCTGGCCATCTCGCTTTAATTGCCGCGCCAAGAAGTGAATTGCAACGCTGCAGTAAAACCGGATTCTTTACGCTTCCTGGATGGAAGTATGAGGCCAGTATGTTCGCGTCAACCACCACGTGCCTTACGGGATCCAGCATTACACCACCAAAATACTCTTTCTAGGGTCTTAGGTTCAAACGAGGCGACCTTTTATCAATAAGGTCTGATTCGTATGCTCGACGCGAGGAGGTTTTCCTCGCATCGGACCCCGAATCAAAAGCATGCATTTCCACAACGATCCCAGACAATCCTGCCTCCCAAAAATAATGAGCAAGTGCACGGCGATCAGAATGATCAAGGTGGTGGGCGACTCGCAATCGTAGGTTGCCAGCTTCCCCAATGTAAAGGTAGCCAGTGGAGTCTCGTAGAATGTAGACCCCTGGCTTTCTTGGAATCAAATCCGGGTTTTGAACCAGAGCTTCGGCGTCATATTCAAGGATCTCTCGTCCCCAATTCACAACACGCTTGATCAACTCCGGCTGAAGCTTCCTTGCCTTTCTCAGACCTAGCGCAGCTTTCCGAAGTTGATACTCTGAAGCTCCAGGAAATATTTCCCTTGCAACATCGTCGAATTGCTGACGGTAATCAGGATTGCAAAGTACTCGATCTATTGAGAGCCGATGGAGATCTTCCATCAGCCTCGCGGCAATCTGCGATGCATGTACATACGCGGAGTGGTCCATCTTTTTCGCCAGCGTCGTCACTCTCCCCAAAAAAGACGCCTTCCGAAGATTCATCAATCGCCAATTCGCGTGTTCTGGCGTAATCTCGGGTAAAAGTGAAGCGCAACGCGCTAAGAACAGCTGATTGAGCATTGGATCAATCACAACGTCGTCCGGGCTTCTACCGTCGTGTGTTTCAAGGAAAGCTTTTTTGATCAAATCGTTTTTGGCGTCCATTGATGATGCTTCAGTAATTCATCCAAATTCGTTCAGTCATAATGGGCTTCTGCCTTGCACTTGACGCTTTATTGTCAATTTCAATGTCTTCGTAGTTCCAGTGTTTTAGTTTGGCCTGATAAAGTTTGCTTGGGTAGCCTGAAAGCAATACCTTTCCAATACAACGGTTAATCGCATCAAGCAATTCCACATGCTTCTCCGTGCTCATCTCATGATCGTAATCCGATTTCGTTACCCGTGTTTCGTGAAGGTACGGAGGATCAAGGTAAAACAGAGTGTTGGTTCCATCTTGGCTCCGAATTACGTTCAACGCATCGTCATCGAGAATCACGACTCGCTTCAATCTAGCGGCAACATCGGGAAGTCCATCGACTGCAGACATCCAGGATGATGCTTGCTCATTCATCTGCCGCCTGGTTCGGTTTCGGCTGAGAGTTGCAAAACAATCGAATTTTCCCGCCCTCGATTGCCTGCACCTAACGAAGAAATTGACCGCTGTCCGCACCGGATCATCGCTATGCGAATGCGCCTCATTCCATTCGACTTGGGAAAAAGGTATTGCATCAACGGTGCGAGAAAAAGATGTGAAGTGCTTTGTATCCTGCAAGACTCGCCAAAATGTGGTGAGTTCTCGATGTAGGTCGTTGACTACTTCAGATACTCCCTCCGCTGGTTTGTTGAGAAGCACCGATCCTCCTCCAAAGAAAGGCTCGACGTAGTGTATGTGTTCTGGCATCAACTCAATGATTTTTGACGCTAGGTAGTGCTTTCCACCGTGCCATTTTAGAGGCTGGGTGAGGCGTTTCGTATGGGACATCCTGTTTCTCCTGCTAGAAGTCCAAGTGAGAGACTCTCCAAGCGATCTTTTCTCATAGTATGGGACACGTCTGGTCAACCGTTCCAGATTTTAATCGAAAAGCTTGTCGAACCTACTCCCAATTGACCTAAATGAGGTCCAAAGCGAGGATTGGACTTGGGCAAGCCTACGAGGCATTGGGACGCATCTCAGAAGCCGACGATCGATACACCTTCACGCCATCCAGAATTGAGGACCTACAGCCCTGACTGAGTTCGCCAAAGAGCGACGTACGGCCATTACGCATTGGACGATGCGCGATCGCGGCGACTTTCGGGCGGAAGTCATGATGTATATCAGCGGAGCTCTGGATCGATTCGAATCGGTGTCCAAAGAGCAGGTTCAAAAGTTTGGCTTTGAGATCGCGATTCTCGGCCTGCGAGGGCTCGACATCAACAATCTCGAGCCCAAATACACTCTCCACACGTTCCCCGGACAATTCAGTGGTCTCCACTTAGACCTCGATCAAGCGAAGATTGATCGAGGATCTTTGAGATTTTTGTGAAAAAACCTGAAACCTCCAGGTGTTTTTGCGGTTTAACGAAGTAACGACAAATCAGTTAATCCACACACAAGGAGGGTTTCAGGTGATGACAAGTTTCGCAAATCGCATCGGTGTACGCAAGAAGCAAATCCTGAAAAGACTCGCAACCGCAAGGGAGAATCGATTCTCTCGTTGTACTTCGAATCCCAATCCCGTTCTCGCTTCCAATTCAATCATATACGAGCTTGCAGATCGCACTCAGGCCATCAACTACGCTGGTGCTTCCGCCATGCTCAAGCTTGCCGAGCATGTCGGATTGACCGATGGACCAAGCACTCATCGAAGTGGATGGCGTCATCGTGGCAACCACGGCCGAGTGCAAAGAAGGGATGAATATCTCGTACAAAGGGAGCTGGGGATACCATCCTTTGCTGGTCAGCTTAGCGAACACCAAGGAAGTCCTCGCGATTGTCAATCGCAGCGGTTCGGTCCACAGCGCTCACAATGCGGCAGCCTATTTGGATAAGGCAATCTGCACATGTATCGCGGGGGCTTTCGGCGCATTCGGATGCGAGGTGACTGTAAATTCTCGCAGACGGAGTATCTCGACGGCTGGGATGCCTTGGGAATACGCTATCATTCGGGAAAGCATTTACGTCCACCTTGAGATACTGCATGAGGAAGTGGCCGAGTTCGACTACCAACCAAACGCCTGCGACAAAACGTATCGAATGGTGGCTGTTCGAAAGAACATCTCCAAAGAGCAGGGCGACGTTCGGCTCATTGACGAGATCCGCTACTTCTTTTACATCAGCAATGACTTACCCGCGGTATCGAGCGAGGACATCGTGTTTGACTGCAATGACCGATGCGACCAGGAAAACTTGATTGCACAACTCTCCGGCGGAGTTCGATCGCTGTGCGCTCCGGTGGATAATCTCGAGAGTCACTGGGCATACATGGTGATAACGAGTATCGCATGGAACCTGAAATCCTGGTCGGCATTATTGACACCCGTTGCGACTGGACAAGAGCAAGCGCATCGAGCGGAAAAGAAGCGGTTGCTGACGATGGAATTCAGAACGTTTCTGTCCGTGTTCATTCATGTTCCGTATCAGATCATTCGCCATGCCAGAAAAACAATTCATCGGCTTCTGAACCGGACGGATTACACGCAAGCATTTTTCCGGTTGTGTGCCGTGCACAATCGATAGCGACAGTTGCCAGTACGGAAACGTGCTGGCAAGAAGAGCTTCGACATCGTAAGTCCGAAGCGAACCACAACCGCAACACCAAACCAAGACTGAAATAGAAAAGATGGGACAAACGAAATCGAAAAAGTCACACCAGTCCCGCTGGTTCGGTCGCCGCTGCGCTGCGAAAATCAAGCTCCGACAAACAAGCGTTCGCTTGTTTGAGGGTTAGAAGATGGCAGAGAAGGCATCCTGTCCGCTGTTTGCATCGGTGAAGTTGCCCTTGAGTATGCCGCAGATCATCTGTCTGCGTTTTCAATATTGCTTCAAGAACCTGTCAGGGCCATGTCGTGCTACAACATCATACGGTCCATGGTGGAGTTCACTGCTGTTGGTGCATGGGTTCTCGATCCGGCGATTTCCAGGAATGACCGGATAGCACGTGTGTTTTCAACCCGTCATAAATCACTTGACGATCAAATCGGGTTCGTCAATGCCGTTGTGAAAGATCCGGCACAGTTGCAAGAAGTAGTGAATCAAATGTCGCAGGTCGAGGGAGAGGCGGTGAACCTCGGGTTTACTCCTATGCGATCAGAGAAAAATCCAAACAAAATAACTGCAATTGGCATTCGCATGCCGAATGCCACCAACATGGTTGATTCGGTCTTCGGTGTTGGTTGGCTCTACCGGCTCTTGTCTGGCATTGCGCATGGTCAATCGTGGGCCATCACGGAGCTTGGTTATAGAGACGCAACAGACAAGGTAGGTCACATCGAGATCGAAGGGCACGCCATGAAAGCATATGAAAAGACGGCACCTTTGGGATTTTTGAAATTGATCGGACTTCACGGCTGCATCGCAGTATCACGGTTGGTCTGGAACACGGCGAATTGCTACGGTTCCGATCTTCTACTTATCGAAGAGACGCTGGAGCGGAGCGCTGACAGATTGAAAATGAGCAAAGAGATCCGATTTTGGCGTTCGAATCCCTGAGTAGGCCCATCTCACACAGTCGCCTGGCGGCTAGTCGTTAAACGAGGGGGCTCCCTAGGGTCAGGCGAGGGCGGGATGCGGGATTGGATGGTTTGCCATTTTATGCCTCGGTCGCTACAGACATGGCGGGGGAGATCCCCTCGAGATATGCCCGGTAGTGCTCGATGGTGCCGCGTTGGACGCGACGGTTGACCTCGGAATGCTCCATGATCGTTTTCGACGCTCGCCCAGCAGTGGTGGCCAAAGCTGTTGATGATCAGCAGGATCATCTTTGCATCCACAGCCCGGACTGCACAACGACGGCCTCCCTCCTCGATCCACAGGCCGCGTAGCGCCTTGGTCTGTTCAATGATCCATCGCCGTTCGTTGCGGCGTGAGCATATCCTTTTTGGTTGGCAAGTTGGGGTGCGAAGCTGACACAACCCGCACGGAAAGCCATCGCTGATTCCACAAACACGTTGACGATTAGCGTGGCATCCATTTGGGAACTGGCGATCAAGACAACGAAGCCCCAGAATCCATTAACATGAAGCGACCCGCTGGATGTCTACCTGGCAAAATGCATGCCGACATATGGGATTGATGTCTTGCCGATCCTGCTGGCTCATGCGTTAGGGGTGCTGGCGTTGCCCGATCACCACCGTGACCCCTTCAACCGCATTATGATCGCCCAAGCCATCTGTAAAAACATGACGCCTGTCAGCGGCGATAGCCATGCCTCCAGCTACCCGGTTCCGTTGATCTGGTGATATCAAGATTGAGCAACCTAAACCATAAACCGAATCCACACGGCACTCGAACGCCTCTTCAATGAGGAGGGGGAACGCATTGCCTATTGGAAGGATCCTGACCGAGAGTTCTTCTTGGCGTTGTCTATTGTCGCGCCGAATTCCGTACGTGTGTGACTGGCTAGAGCAACCTCAATTGCGATCAGACGCACTAGTGATGCTGTTCAGCGCGAAGGATCGGACAAAGGATCGCGCGGGGAGGTAAAGACGCTGAGTGGTTAATACAAGACCAAAATGAACCGTAAAGATCGCACGGGATCGTCGAAGATTTGATCCACTTGTATGAAGACTCGCTGCCGACGGAGATGAACACGGCTCGATGCAGAACATCGGGTCGATATTTTTATCGGACCGAACGCCTCGGGTTAGTTGTGATGGCGGAACGAGGTTTCCGGACCATGCCTTCAATCGCTCGATTTCACGAAGTGTGTTCGGTACACACTTCTAACGTGCGAAAACTCCGCTCGGGAACCAGTTGCCGGTGTGCGTTTTATCAACGAATCGCTTGATAGACTGCGAGTAGCGATGAGTGGACTCGAACCACCGACACACGGCTTATGAAGCCGTTGCTCTAACCGACTGAGCTACATCGCCATTGAATTTACGCCGGGTCGTGGCGCAAAAATTCAGGAGCGTAAAATACCTTTGGCCGCCAGGACTGACAAGTCGAATCGGTCGGAAGTTCTGTCGGACGCTCGGAGCTCTACTTGAGCATCGGTTGACCGGCCCAGTCATTGACCGAGTTGAACTTGCGCTCCTCAGGCTGCATCCAGTCGGTCATCCAGTTCGACTTCTTGGACGACGAGGCCATGCTGCTCTCAAGCTTCGGTTCAGGATACGGATCCAAAACCTCGGCCGTCTTCCGCCACCATCGCTTCGAAGTCATGGTCATTTTTTGCCAAGTTGACTTGTTGTTTTGCGAGTAGCTCGTGGCGACTGGTTTCGATTTCGGCCACAGCGAGAACGACTTGGGCGTCCCCCAGCTTGAAAACCAAGATTTATTCCCTTGGCTCCCGTTGCCGCCCGATTGAGCAATCCAATTCAGCCATGCGTCTTGGTCGGCAGCCCTCGGCCCCGATGCAAATTGGACCTTGGCACCGTCCATGGCTTGGCCCGCATCCTGCGAAATCGCTGTCTTTTCAACCCCTAATGCCAGAAGGCAAGCTAGCAAAAGGTGTGGGGTGACGAAGGTGGCGAAGCGGGCGGAAATTTTCGAGAACATCGTGTACAGCGTCCCTGAATCGAAAGAATGAGGTACCACGTCGGAGAGTTATAACCCTCCATATTGTCTTATCGGTAAATCCTCACTCCCATGTCCAGAGCATTTCAAGAGCCAGTCCAGAGCAATTCGAGTAGTCTAGGGCAAACTCAACCTCGCTTGATCACTTGCGTTGCTCTTGGGAGGGCCTATACTATCTCGCCGAAAGATGGACTCAAGGGCATCGAGGCACCGAACCGAAAACGGTAATGGTGGGTCATTGATGGCAGTGCGTGCATCGGTTAATTTCAGAAAAAGTGCAGTTTCTAGGGCGTTTTCACCGCGGGTGTAGCTCAGTTGGTAGAGCACAACGTTGCCAACGTTGTTGTCGTGGGTTCGAATCCCATCACCCGCTCTCTCCTAGGATCTGGCTTAAATTCTTGCCTCTTGCCGCTGAAAACAAAGCATGTCGACTGCCGAAACCGAGGCCCCAACCAAGCTCGATCTTCAAGTTCAAATCGAACAACCGAGCACCTGCTTGCGTCACGTCGTTGTGACCATTCCTCGCGCCGAGCTTGAGCGTTACTTCCGCAAGGCGTACGACGATATTGCTCCTCGGGCGGATCTTCCGGGCTTTCGCGCTGGCAAAGTGCCTCGCAAGCTGCTGGAATCCCGATTCAAGAAGACCGTTGCCGACCAAGTGAAAAGCAGCTTGGTCATGGACAGCTTGCAGCAAATCACCGAAGGCAGCGGTTTCTCCGCCATCTCCGAACCGGACATGGACTACGGGGCTGTGAATTTGCCGGAAACCGGTGATTTCACGTTCGAATTCAAAATCGAAGTGCGTCCTGAGTTCGCAACGCCGGACTGGAACGGACTCGTTTTGGAAAAAACCGAATACGAGATTACCGATGCGGACGTCGATCGCCAACTGGCTCGTACGTTGGAACGCATCACCCCAGGCGAAGCCTTCGAAGGCGAAGCAAGCTTGGGCGATCGCGTCGTTCTCAATGCGACCTTCAAGGTCGATGGCCGACCGCTCAGTCATCTCGACGAGGAGATTGTGACGCTCCGCAAGAAGTTGGGCTTCGCGGACTCGATCGTGGAAAACTTCGGTGAGTTAATCGCTGGCACGAAGGAAGGTACGGTCGTCACTACCCAGTTCAACATTCTGGAAACTTCCCTCAGTGAAGTCCATCGCAATGCGACCGTCGATGCGGAATTCGAAGTTGTCGAAATCCGACGCGCGAACGCGGAAGCATTGACCAACGCTCAGCTGCTCGATCTCGGTTTCGACAATGCCACCGAACTGCGTGACTTTGTCCGCGAAGAGCTCAAGCGACAGAACGAATACAATCAAAACCAACTGCTGCGTCAGCAAATCGTTGCCAAATTGGTCGAAGGTGCGAATTGGGAATTGCCACCTTCGTTGGTGCGGCGTCAAGCCGAACGTGAGCTTCAACGCCGCGTTCTGGAACTTCGGCGAAGCGGATTCAACGACGATCAAATTCGCAGCGTGGTCAACTCCATGCGACGGAACATCGAAGAGCTGACGAAGAGTGCACTTCGCGAACACTTCCTGCTCGAGAAGATCGCGGAAGATCTCAAAATTGAACCCGCGGAAGCCGAGTACGATGAAGAGATCAAGCTCATCGCCGAGCAAGGTGACATGTCGCCGCGTCAAGTCCGAGCGAAATTGGAGCGAACCGGCCAAATGGATGCGGTCCGCAACCAAATCCTCGAACGTACCGTGATCAACCGAATTGTCGAAGCGGCCAAGTTGTCGTCCAAGGCCGGCGAATCACCTCTCAAAGCGGAGCCAGATGAGTTCTCCATCGAATTCTTGGTCGCTCCTGTTTCGCAGTCACTTCCAGAAGCCAAGTACGACGAAATGCCCGAAGATGGGGCTCCGGATAAAGGTTCGGTCAAGCCTTCTTAATCGGCAGCCATCCGAGGTTCGGACCATGCGAAGCGAATGTCGGATGATTCGGGTGGGTCCGTGCCCGCAGAGTTCCACTTGGCGATGCATCGGTGAGTCTTCCCATGGATGATCCAGCCCCGAAAACGCCTATTCTGCCCGAGGCGCTCGGTGAAGATGAAAAGCATCGGCCCACGCCGGCCGATGATCCCGGCTCGGCACTGGCCAGCGACGATCTCATCGATATGTTGCAACGAACGGTCGAGCGACTGCGGGCCGACGGCACGTCGCGCGGGGATCTTAAGATTTTAAGCCGAACGTTGCGAGAGCTTCGCTACGCATTCAAAGTCTTTCAGCCCTATCGCCGTCGCCGCAAAGTAACCATTTTCGGCTCCGCACGAACACCCGTCCATCATCCGGCATACCATCAAACCATGGAACTTGCTCGGCGCATCGCCGAACATGGATGGATGGTGATAACCGGAGCTGGCGGCGGGATCATGGAAGCCGGTCATCGCGGTGCAGGACGCGAAATGTCGATGGGGCTAAACATCATGCTCCCGTTCGAACAGTCCGCCAATCCCTACATCGAAGGTGACCCGAAACTCGTAACCCTCAAATACTTTTTCACGCGCAAGCTCATGTTCGTGAAAGAATGCAGCGCCGTGATTTGCTGCCCAGGCGGTTTCGGCACGCTCGACGAGACGTTGGAAGTCCTGACTCTGATGCAGACAGGCAAGCAAGCTATGTTACCGTTGATCCTTCTCGATCAACCAGGCGGCACTTACTGGTCGAGCTTGCAAGTGTTCTTCAAAGAACAACTCGAGTCCAATGGCTGGACCAGTCCTGAGGACGTCCATCTCTACAAAGTCACCGACAACAACGACGTGGCCATCGAAGAGATGCTTGCGTTCTATCGCATGTACCACAGCATGCGGTACGTTAATGAGAAGTTGGTGCTCCGGATTAACTCCAAACTCAGCCCCCATCAAATGGAGCGATTGAACCAGCACTTTGCGGATATCTTGGTCAGCGGCACGATCGAGCAGCGGACTGCCCTGCCGGAAGAATCGGGCGAACCGGAGCTCGCCGATTTGCCTAGAATCGTCCTGCATTTCAATCGCCGTCATATCGGACGACTACGTCAGCTAATCGATGCCATCAATGCGCCTGAGGACAGCTGAAGTCCTGACAAAGGAACCAACGTGAGTACGACGAAAATCGCATTTCTGGGGGGCGGCCAGATGGCCACAGCCATCGCCCGCGGTGTTCTCAAAGTTGGTTTGCTAAGTGCGTCCGAACTTGAATTCTGTGAGCCAGATGCCAAGGCCAAGGAACGCTTGACGACGCAATTTCCAGGGGCGGTGGTGCAGTCATCTATCGAAGAGCTTTTCGAACGCGGAACGCGGATCGTATTGGCTGTAAAACCTCAGGTGCTCGAATCGATCGGTGCCTCGCTGGCCAATCACATCCGTTCCCATCATTTGCTCGTGTCGATTGCAGCCGGGATACCACTTTCCAAGCTTGCACATTGGTTTCGAACCGAACGCATCGCGAGGGTCATGCCCAATACCCCCTGTCAAAGTCTTCAAGGTGCCAGCGGTATCGCGTTTGGAAGTGGCATGACGCAGGAGGATCGACAATGGTGCGACTCCGTATTTCAATCGGTCGGTCGCGTGGTGCATGTCAGTGACGAGCAATTGCATGCCGTCACCGGGGTGAGTGGCTCCGGGCCGGCGTATGTGCTCATGATGATCGAAGCCCTTAGCGACGGTGGCGTAATGGCGGGATTGACGCGTGACACTGCATTGCAATTGGCTACACAAACCGTACTCGGGGCTGCAGTCATGGTCCAGGAAACCGGCGTGCATCCGGCCGTTTTGCGCGAGCAAGTCACCAGTCCGGCCGGAACCACCATCGCTGCCCTCCGGGTTTTGGAAGAAAAAGGCTTTCGTTCGGCCGTAATGGACGCTGTGATGGCCGCCACCGAGCGCTCGCGAGAAATGGCTGGACCGATACGCAAGAGCGAGTCGAATGGTTAAGATGGGGTGGTCCAGCGGGAGTGTGCCTGCAGAGCACCGCAACACAACGTTCTTCCTGTACTTTACTTCGATTCGGTAATCCATGGTTTTGCAGCGAGTGTGCATTATCGGAGTGGGGCTGCTGGGCGGCTCTATCGGTTTAGCGCTGCGCCGCAAACGGTTGGCCAAAGAGGTGGTGGGGGTCGGTCGGACGGTAACCAAGTTGGAGGTGGCGATCGGTCGCGGTGCAATCGATGTCGCCACGGACGATATTCTGGTTGGGGCCAAGGATGCGGACTTGGTGATCGCATGCGTGCCCATCAAGTCGATTGTGGATACGCTGGACGTCGCCGCAACCGTGGCCAAATCCCATGCGATTTTGACCGACGTGGGCAGTACCAAACAGAGCATCGCGCGGGCTGCCGTTGGCCGATTGTCGGACGAACAGTTCGTTGGTAGCCATCCCATTGCGGGTGGTCATCACAGCGGCGTGGAGCATGCCATCGGGACCTTGTTCGATGGCGCAACGGTCGTAATTACCCCAACATCCTCGACCAGCCGCGAGCTGATCGCTCGGATCTCTGATTTTTGGGAGTCCATGGGGTCACGAGTTTGCCAACTCACGCCACCCGAGCATGATCAAGCATTGGCTATTTCCAGCCATCTGCCACACATGGTGGCCTCTTCCCTCGCCATTGCGACTCCATCGGACTTGATCCCATTCGTTGGAAAAGGCTGGATGGATTCGACTCGCATCGCGGCGAGCAGTCCTCAGTTATGGCGACAGATCCTCGAAGAAAACCACGGCCCTGCCTTACAGGCAATGAAGAAGTTTGCCACAATTTGCGACGAATGGATCGACGCGTTGGAACGCGGGGATTTCGACCGGATTGAGCAACTCCTGAAATCAGGGAAAGCAACACGTGAAGCTGTGGCAAGTAGACATTCTGTCGGCTGATGGTCAGCCAAATGCCTTGGGGACGCACGCGGAATTGTCGGCCCAAGAGCTAGGCATCGCCAACGGCTTGCGAGTCATCGGCATTCACGGGTTCTTGATCCAAGGGAACCTCACTCCGCAACAGACCGAACTCATTGCCAAGCGGTATCTCGCGGACCCCATCGCAGAACAATCGATCACCGCGCCCACGGGAACCGCCAGTCTGTCCGATCCCAAAGGGTTGGGTTGGCAGTCCGGGACCTTGATCCATGTTCTGTTCAAGCCAGGTGTGATGGACCCGGTCGCGCAAAGCACGCTTGCTATGCTGCGTGGTCTGGAGTTCGACGTCGAAGAAGTTCGGACGTTTCGCAAGTACTGGATTCAGGGCTCGGATGCAAAACCGTGCGATCCGTCTGTCGTGGATCGACTTTGCAAAAAAGTCCTCTTCAACGATTCGATCGAACACATCGTCTCGGGACCATTGGCATTGCAGCAACTATCGATCGGATCGCCTTATCAGCTCAGCATCGTCACGGTGCCCTTGTCTCGTCTCGACGACGCGCAACTCATGGCCTTGAGCAAATCCGGGCAGTTGTACCTCTCGCTGCCCGAGATGCAAACGATCCAATCCCACTTCCGCAGCCTCGGTCGCGAACCGACGGACATCGAATTGGAAACCGTCGCGCAAACTTGGAGCGAACACTGCAGTCATAAGACCTTGGGTGGGCGGATCGAGTATCGGGATGAGCACGGCACACGTCACTTCACGAGCATGCTCAAGGAGACCATCTTCGCCGCTACCAAAACGATACGCGAACGATTAGGAAAAGACGATTGGTGCGTGAGCGTGTTCAAGGACAACGCGGGCGTCGTGCAATTCGATGCGGAGGATCACATCGTCTTCAAAGTGGAAACGCATAACCATCCATCGGCGATCGAGCCTTATGGAGGGGCCAACACAGGACTTGGTGGAGTGATTCGAGATCCCCTCGGTACTGGTCTTGGGGCCAAGCCGGTATGCAGCACGGATGTCTTTTGCTTCGCCAAACCCGACTATCCACCTGATCAATTGCCACCGGGTGTCCTGCATCCACGGCGTGTCATGGCTGGCGTGGTGTCCGGGGTCCGCGACTATGGCAATCGAATGGGCATCCCAACGGTTAACGGTGCGGTTTACTTCGACGATCGCTACCTAGGCAACCCCTTAGTTTATTGCGGCAACGCCGGGCTGTTGCCCGTGGACAAGGTTGAGAAAGCCCCCAAGCCAGGCGATTGGATCGTTGCGTTAGGGGGAAGAACGGGGCGCGATGGTATCCATGGAGCGACGTTTAGTAGTGTCGAGTTGACGCATGAGAGCGAGTCCATCTCGGGCGGCTCGGTGCAAATCGGAAATGCGATCACGGAAAAAATGGTCTTGGAGGTCATCCTTCAAGCAC
This sequence comes from Pirellula sp., assembly GCA_041752005.1. Classification (GTDB taxonomy): domain Bacteria; phylum Planctomycetota; class Planctomycetia; order Pirellulales; family Pirellulaceae; genus JBKCUI01. The sequence continues at coordinate 13,930 of JBGSHV010000124.1, forward strand.
GCGATGAAGGCCTTTACAACGCGGTTACTGACTGCGGCGCAGGTGGCTTCAGTAGCGCTGTAGGCGAAATGGGTGAGGAACTCGGGGCAGAGGTCTGGCTCGATCGGGCGCCACTCAAATACGACGGCCTTAACTACACCGAGATTTGGATCAGTGAAGCTCAGGAACGTATGGTGCTGGCTGTGCCTCCCGATCGTCTCGATCGCTTGTCTGCCATTTGCAAGAAGGAAGACGTCGAGGTTTCGGTCATCGGTCAGTTCGTACCGACCGGGCAATTGAGGTTGATGTACGACGGTAACGAAGTCGGATCTGTCGATATGAAGTTCCTACATGGCGGTAGACCGCCGGTGGTACGACAAGCCAACTACAAGCCCGTAACCGAAACGGATTGCAATCTCGGCATCGCTTCGCAATCCGAGATCGAGGCGGTACTGAAAAAGATTCTGAGCCACCCAACGGTTGCCAGCAAGCATTGGATTATTCGTCAGTACGATCACGAAGTCCAAGGTGGGAGTGTGATCAAGCCGCTGGTGGGGCCGTCAAGTATCGGGCCCAGCGACGCAGCCGTGGTGCGACCGAAGCTGACGTCGCCGCGCGGAATTGTACTTGCCTGCGGTATGAATCCGCGGTTCGGTGACTTGGATCCCTACCACATGGCGGCCAGCGCCATCGACGAAGCCGTCCGCAACGCAATTGCCGTAGGTGCCCGACCTGATCGAATCGCCATCCTCGACAATTTTTGCTGGGGCAATACCGATCGACCTGAAACGCTCGGTACACTCGTCCGCGCCGCCATCGCCTGCTATGACTTGGCCGTGGCTTGGAACACGCCTTTCATCAGCGGCAAGGATAGTCTGAACAACGAATTCACATGGGTTGATGCCAAGGGCGAAAAACAATCCATCGCGATCCCATGCTCGCTGCTGATCAGCGCCATGGGGCAGATCGACGATGCGTCCACCGCCATCACCATGGACCTCAAGAGGGTAGGCAATCCAATCTACCTCGTCGGTGCGACACGCAACGAATTGGGCGGTTCACACGCGGCCCTTGTCTTGGGCCTCACAGGCGGACATGTACCCAAGGTCGATACGGCCATGGCCATGGAAACGTATCGGAAAGTTCATCAAGCCATCCAAAGCAAATCCATTGTCGCATGCCATGACCTGAGCGAAGGCGGGTTGGCGGTTGCGGTGTCAGAGATGGCATTCGCTGGCGAACTAGGAGTCGAAATCGATGTGTCTGTGTTGCGGCAATCGAGTTTTGTCGATGCAAGCGTTTTGCTGTTTTCGGAGTCCAATAGCCGATTGCTTTGCGAAGTACCGATGGACAAGATCGATGCATTCGAAGCCAGCTTGCGCGGGGTTCCATTCCAACGCCTGGGACAGGTCGTCATCGACGATCGTGTTCATGTGCAATGCGAAGGAAAGTCCCTGATCGATTGCTCGTGGAGTGAGCTTCGAGATTGTTGGCGGAGTCCACTGGACTATCCCTAAACGTCGTGAGTGACGAGGTGGACCTAGGTTCGTTTTGGTTGCGTCGCGTTCATGATCCTTCCACCTATCCCATTCGGAACCTGTCATGCGAATCGAAGGCAGTGTCGTATTGATCTCCGGTGCCAGTTCCGGTCTCGGTGCTGCTTGCGTACATCGCATGCTCGATCGAGGAGCGATGGTGATCGGATTGGACCGTTCCCCGGCTCCGGAGGATCGATCGGGAATCGCACCCTCGCGTTACCTGCACGTCGTTGCGGATGTTACCGACGAATTGGCCGTGCAAACGGCAATCGCCACCGGAATGGATCGCTTCGGAAAATTATCGTCGACCATTTGTTGCGCCGGAGTCTTGCATGGAGAGCGATTGGTCGGTCGCGACGGCCCGGCGTCACTCGATGCCTTTCGACGCGTGATCGAGGTCAATGTTGTTGGAACCTTCAACGTCGTTCGGTTGGCTGCGGATGCGATGGCCAAGTGTCCAATGCAGGAACTCGATGGGGAGCGAGGCGTGATCTTGATGACATCTTCGATCGCGGCCTACGAAGGGCAGGTCGGCCAAGCCGCATACGCAGCTTCCAAAGGCGCAGTCGCATCGATGACCTTGCCCTTGGCCCGCGAACTAGGGCGATTGTCGATCCGCGTGGTAAGCCTGGCCCCGGGCGTTTTTGAAACCCCTATGATGCAAGTGGCACCCGATAAAGTCCGCCAACCCTTGCTCGATCAATCCGTTTTTCCGAAACGGTTCGGTCTGCCCGATGAATTTGCGGCCCTCGCGCAGCATGTGATCGAAAACGCCATGATCAATGGCTCGGTCATCCGGCTCGATGCTGCCTTGCGAATGTGAATTCATCGCAACGGCCTTCCCCAAGTGCGCGATATTAGAGCGTGGACATATGAAACTGGTTGAGCGGAGCAAATCTTGGGAGTAAGGGTTGAAAGCAAAGGTTGAAATGGAAGGATGACGCTGTTAATGCGGCTTCGCGTTGCCTTCGTCGCGGTTTCTGCGGTTTTACTTTCCGCTATACTCAAGTTACCCGCTCAAGATGTCCGGAAGGGACTCCATCACTTTGTGTACTCATTCACAACGAAGGAATAATGGTCATGCTTCGCACCCCTGAGACTGCCGATGCAACGCGAGAAGATGGAGTTTCGGTTGCCAAGGGTTCCGATGCCATCACGTTGATCTTAGCCCAAGCCGGACGGTCCGCAGAAGAGATCGCTTCGTTGACGACTTTGGATGACGCGGACCGATTGGCTGAACAGCAGTTTTCAGGTGAGGCACCGACGCTGACGACGTTGTTTGGTAACCCTCGGGCGGTGGAGTTGGATGCCGGTCATTTCAATCCATCCCCCGAGGTGGCTGCGACCATGGCCAACTCGATTGAGCTGTTGATGAAGCGAAAACGCGAAGGCACGCTCCTCGACAACGATCGCATGCTGTTCCGTACCGAGACCATCTCCGGATTGGCTGCGTTAGGTTTCTTCGGATTAGCGATTCCAAAGCAGTATGGAGGAAGCGGTGCCAAGCTTGGTGATCTCGGGCCTCTGCTTCGGGCACTGACATTGATCCATCCCGATCTCGCGGTTCTGTTTGAAGTTCATAATTTCTTGGGACCGGTTACGCCACTATTGGACTTTGGTACCGAGCAGCAGAAGGATCATTTCTTGCCCAGGATGGCCAGTGGCGAACTCCTGGGCTCGTTTGCATTAACCGAACCTGGCGTAGGGGCTGACCCCAGTCGCTTGGCGTTAACTGCCCGGCGCGTGGGTGACCATTACTTGGTCTCTGGCGTGAAGTGGCCTATCACCAACGTCATCTACGGCGGGATTTGTATTTTAGTCTTGAAGATCGAGGGGGATGACCTGCCCAAAGGTCGAGACTCGGCCATGATGATCTTGGAAGTGCCCAAAACGGATACGGAGCATTTTCGAATGATCCGCAATCGACTCACCTCCTTCGATTATCTGTGGAATGCTCGATTTCGCATGATCGACTATCCCGTTCCTGCTGGCTGTTTGTTGGGGGCGCCAGGCAAAGGCCTAGCTCAGGCATTTAGTTCGCTGGCCAAAGGCCGAGGTGGGATTTGCGTCAACAGTGCCGCCAAGATTTTTCGATTGATGGCGCAGCTGATACAGGATCCAGCAGCTCAAGAAGAGCGTTCCGATCGATCGACGCGCAAGCGATTCGGTGGTTGGATTGCATTTCGCAGTACGTTTGGCAAACCGATTGGCCATTCTCCGCGCATCCAAACCTGGATGGGACGAGCGACGTGTCATGCATTGGCCAGCCGCGTCTTGGGTGATGTCTGTTTCCGTCTCGCGGCCAACGGCGTACGCGATGAAACGATGGGGATGATCGCCAAGGTGTATTCGACCAAGGCTTTGTTGCAGACCGCCATTCATGCTTATCAAATCCAAGGCGGACGATCCGTCCACGTGGACGAACGGAGGCAAGCCGAACGTGGAGCGGTCGCGGCTCTGCCCGAAGGGCACGAGTACATCGAAAACTACATCGGCGAGAACATGCATGAGTTCACCATCGCCACGGTCTACGAGGGTCCCAATCCGGTGCTGGCCGACGTCGGCGCTCCCAATGCCATGACACGCAGTATTCGGACTCAGTATCTGGAACCGATCGGTTTGGCGGAAGCCAACGGCGGCTGGGGAATCAAGCAGAAAGCGAGTTTCGGTTGGTACATCGCCAAAACGGTGCTCGGTTCATGGAATCCATGGGTTGGCAACTTGGAAGGTATCCGCAAGCTTTCGCCTCAAAAGGAACGTTGGGTCCGACGCGGTTTGCGCCGCAATCGCATTTTGGGACGACGGATCCTCTGGATCATCGCCTGGTATCAAAAGAGCTTTATTGAACAGAGCTTTCTGCTCGGCGACGAAGGTGGCATCTTTGACCAACTCTGCTTTTCGGTGGCTTCGCTCACCTATGCAATCGCGCTCGATAAAACGCAACCGGAATACGCATTGGTGGCCGAGGCGCTCGATTTGGAAGCGGAATTGCACATGAAAGGTCGCTCCGCTACACCGGAACTGTACCATCGTTGGGCCGCCATCGGCAGGCACATGATGGATCCAAAATCTGCGTTGTACCAGGACTTGATTTCCGACATTGCCGTGAGCGATATTCCGCTCGACCCGCGAACCATTGACAAGTACATCTAGAGCGTTGTCGGGAATGCAGCGTAGAAACCCGCATCCCATCGGCTAGTCTTATAATCCTCGTGAGAAATCTTCATCCATGACCCAACTCATCGACGTCGAAGTTCACACCTCAGGCATCGCGCTTATTACGTTTCAACGGCCCGATCGTAGGAATGCGTTATCGATTGCAATGATGCGAGAACTGATCGCTCGCATGGAGGAGTTGGAGAACGGGCGTTTGGCAAGGGTTGCGATCGTTCGAGGTGCGGGCTCGGTGTTTTGCGCGGGATTGGATCTGTCAGAAGCCTCGAACATGGAATTGGTGCGTGAGTCTGCGGACTGCGTAGCCAAGTCGCTTCACAAGCTTCGGTACACATCGTTGGTTACCATCGCCGCGGTGCATGGCGGAGCCTATGCGGGTGGTGCTGGCATGGTAGCTGCCTGCGACATGGCGATCGGGGCCAGTGATTTGCAAATCGGTTTTCCCGAAGCCCGTCGCGGTTTGCTGCCGGCCTTGATCAGTGATGTCCTTAAAACAAAAGTACGCGAAGGAGACTTGGCTGAGTTGTTTCTGGTCGGAGCACCCATTTCCGCGCAGCGTGCTCAGCAAATCGGTTTGCTTCAACGCGTCGTTGCACCCGACCATGTGCTGTCAGAGGCCATGGCGATGGCCGAGGGAATTCTGGCCGGTGGACCTCAAACGATCATCGATACCAAAAAGCTCTTGCATCATGCCTACGATTCCACGCTCGGCAGTGAAGATGCATCGGCTGGTCATTCGATTGAAGAGCATCTCAAAGCCAGGTTCAGCGACGAAGCGACCGAGGGACTGAAGGCATTTCTGGAGAAGCGACCTCCCGCTTGGATCCGTCCGGGGAGCTAAACATCTAGCAAGCGTTCCTTCGATGTAGCGTTGGCGCGCGTGTTTTCGGTAGTAATAGTCGTCTTTCGCTCCGCGAAAGAATCGAGAGACGCTACTTTCGCGGAGCGAAAGGCGACTATTTTTCCAGCGCGATCGTAAGCCAGCAATTGGCCTGCAAATCAGTCTCTCTTGACCCGTCCCGCCCAGATTTGCTAAACCCGGCAATCCCCGTGGTTTCGGATTCCACAGCTACATGCCCACGTCGAGGTCGTACCATGCTCGTTTCCGTCGTTATCCCGGTCTTCAATGAGCAAGACGTGTTGCCACATTTGTTCGACGCACTGCCACCGGTCCTCGAAAAGCTTGGAGATTCCTACGAGATCATCCTCGTTAACGACGGCAGCAGCGATGGAACCGCGAGCTGGATTCGCCAACGCGCGCGGTCCGACGATCGCATCAAGTTCATCAATCTCAGCCGGAACTTCGGACAGCAAGCTGCAATGACGGCGGGCATGGATTACGCCCGAGGAGATGTAATTGCAGTCATGGATTCTGATTTGCAGGATCCACCGGAATTGCTGGAGGAAATGCTCGGAAAATACTACGAAGGCTACGATGTCGTTTCTTGCCAACGGGTTTCACGGGCGGGCGAAACATGGTTCAAAAAGACTACGGCCACCGCGTTCTACGAACTGATGCGGCGTGCCATCGATCGTCGAATCCCGCCTGAGGTGGGGGATTTTCGACTCTATAGCCGTGAAGCCGTGGATGCCATTCGCTCTTTTCGCGAACAGCATCGATTCATGCGGGGATTGGTCGCATGGCTCGGTCTGCGCGAAGCCTTCATTCCATTTCATCGACCTCCGCGCGTGGCTGGCGAAACCAAGTACCCATTTTCCAAGCTCGTGCGGCTGGCTTGGACCGCCATCTCATCGTCTTCAGCCATACCACTACGCCTTTGTTCTTACGCCGGTTGGGCGATGCTGTTCGCGGGCATCCTTTTTGAAATGGCGTCGGCTGCGACCGCGTTGAATTGGCTTCCCGGATCCGCTTCCACGCTCGGTTGGGCGGGCTTTCAGTTGATTCTGGCGGGTACCAATCTTTCGGCCATCGGATTGCTTGGCGACTACGTCGGGCGCATTTACGAAGAGGCCAAGCAACGACCACTCTACGTCGTGAGCGAAACCTGCAATGTCAATGTGAAACGCGACATGGGGCGTTCGGTCTGGATGAGTGGGCGATCGGAATCGGCCACCGGCACCGAGTCGCTTGAAATCGAGCATGACGTATTAACGATGCCTGAGCCGGGCGTGATGCCTCGCAAAGGGCAAACGCCGACGCGACGACGAACGGCCTAACCGATCTCTAGCCATGAATCGATTCGCGTCGATAGACCCAATGCATATGAACCCATCCTCCGAGCAGCGTTTCGACTCGGGCTATTGGCAGTCGGGCGTGTTGATCGCGGTGGCTGCAGTGGTGTTCTTTCTGCAACTTGGCAATAGTCGCTTTTGGGATCAAGACGAAGGGTACTACGCGACGGTGGCGTCGGAAATGTACCGTCGCGGGGATTGGATCGTTCCGACTTTCAACGAAGAGCTGTTTGCCCATAAACCACCGATGATGTACTGGGGAATGCTGACCAGTTTTTCCTTGTTCGGAGTTTCGGAGTTCGCCGCCCGCTTGCCGTCGGCTTGTTTCGGTTTGGGGTCCGCTCTGCTGTTAGCGTGGCTTGGCCGTCGCATGTTCGATCGAACCATTGGCTTCTATGCCGCTCTGGTCCTTCTCTCCAGTTTCATGTTCTCGGTCGTATCACGATCCGCTACCGCCGACGCGCATTTGACGTTCTTTGTGTTGCTGGCCTTCTGCTTTTGGGTTCGCGACGCGTTTCCTTTGCATGGCGATAACCCTGGTAACGGGACTGCAAACGCATGGAATATTCGCTGGTCGAGTTGGATTGCTGCATACGCCGCTATGGGTTTGGCTGTTTTGACGAAAGGTCCCATCGGTGTCGCTTTCCCGGTAACGATTCTCGGTTTCGTCCACTTGCTCGATCGCAATTCACCATCGCGTCTTTTGGCAGTACCGGGGCAAGGTCGCGAATGGATCCTGGGCGTATTGCGTACCCTGCATCCGGTTCACGTCGTGAAAACCATCTGGAGTATGCGTCCCATTACGGCGGTGGTCATGGTCGCAGGGATCGCGGGACCGTGGTTCTTCGCCATGCAATGGATTACTGGAGGTGAGTTTCTAATGGAATTCCTCGGCGTGCATCACTTCACCCGCTTTTCGCAGCCGATGGACAATCATAGCGGACCGATCTTTTACTACCTCCTCGTGGCATTGATCGGACTGTATCCCTGGACCGCCTTTGCGTTGCCGACGTGCCTGCAGTGGCTTCGCAGAGTTGACGACCCGCGAGCAGCGCGAGCCCATCTGTTGGTTACGGCTTGGGTCTTGGTTTATCTGTCGATTTTTTCGATCGCCAGTACCAAACTGCCTAACTACATCATGCCAGCGTTTCCGGCTTTGTCGTTGATCCTCGGGCACTATGTGCAAAGTTGGGCGACGGACACGACGCACAGCGGACTGCGATGGCAATGGATCGGTTGGAGTTGCATGTTCGGCATTGGTTGTCTGTTGATTGTTATCCCGAGCCTGATGGCGTGGGATGGGCTAGGAGCGTCTGTGCTCGACCGATGGCAGATTGATGACGCAATGCAGCGCACGGTTCAGTGGCTGGGACTACTCGGCTTGCCATTGGTCGTCGGCGGTTGTTTGGGATGCGCATTGCTAAAGCAGCAGCATCGGCAATGGTTAGGGCCGTGCATGGGAGCGGTCGGTATTTGCATGATGCTCCTTTTTTGGCAAACGATCGTGCCGATGGCGGACCGCCATCAAACTCCTCAAGACATTGCAACCTCGCTACCCGAGATGGATCACGAAGTCGGATCTGATGGCCCGATCGCGGTTTTAGGTTACTTTCGTCCGAGCATGGTTTACTACGCCGGCCGGCCGATCCATTTCTGCAAGAACAATGAAGAGCTATTGGAACAGTTGTCCGCAGCACCCAACTCGTTGGTAGTAGTCAAGCAAGGGTCGTTGGAAGCCATTGAGGCCGATTTACCTGAAGGCTACCGCATCGTGCGGGCTTTCCCCGAATTTCCCAAGAAGGGAACGGTGGTTGTCTTGGGCAACACACTTGCTCGCTGACAGTTTTTGCAAATCGATCGAATACGAGTACTCCTGCTCGTACCCGGATTTGACTTCGTGTTTTGCCGCGTTCATCGTCCTTCCTGACATGGACCGCTGACGGGAAGAGATCGAATCAACAAATCCCGAAGAACGCAAATTCAACATATCTTAACCTCGCGCGAAAAAATCGCCGGAGGTAAGGCGGTCTCCGAGATTGCGAATTGCGTTGTGAATCGATAAAATTCCGACGCGTCCGGCGGTCTATCGCCACCGCTTTATGTTGAGTTGGTAGTTCACCGGGACATGGTAATTCAGCTTACTGTATGTTCGTCGGGAATTGCTTTCGTAAGTATCGCCACTGTCGTTGCAAAGTTGGAGGGTATTGCATGGAACTCTTAGTTCAATTTGTGGCTGCACCCGTTATCGGAGTCATACCGTTCGCAATTAGTCTACTGATGTGTTGGTTTTGCAACTCTTGGCGACGATGGCTTGCGGTTGTCCTGGCATTGATTTCGGGATCGATCTTTTTCTTTGAGGTCTATAGTGCCACAGTCGGAGGCAATCTGACTGGACTGATTTGGATGCTCTCACTTCCCGTTGTTTCAATTGCTGTTGTGGTATTGTACGTAATGGAGAAGATGTCTCGGAATCTCAGGAAATCAGCCAGTCATACTGCGTCCCCGAGCAGCAATAAAGGTGGCAATAAAGTGTTACCGAACGGTGGGCTAGAGGCTCAAGGCTCGAACGATCGTGTTTGAGTTGAGTTGAGTCAACTCATCGCCCTGGGTCAACTGACATTTTTCGCTTAGAGCGGTTCGGAGAAATCGATGCAGGGCGATCAACAATCCGGCTCTACTGCGCTGGGCAGAACAATGAGCAGGAAGTTAACGATCACTGTTGGGGTAATCGGTGGTGGGCTACTGTCTGCGATGTTAGCGTTTGGTCTTGCGATCATTGTTTTGACGATACCACCACTACCCCGCTTGCTCGGTCTCGCGGGTGAGTTCGATGGACTCTGGGTATTCTTGCTTCCGGTTTATGCATTGCCGGGTGGTGCAATCGGCGGACTTGTGATTGGCGGTACTTGGAAATGGCAGAATGGTTTCAGAGTCGCAATGTTGATTGTCAGCCTACCTGCTGCCGCTTACGTATTCACGAATGCTTGGGAGCCTGAAATGTCTAAAGATCCTAAAGATGTGTTCGTCTCTACAGTTGTTATCTCCCTATGCATGGTCCTCTCCGGAGCGATTAGCCTCAAGCTGATCGCAACGTGTTTTGCCGCAGTCGAACGGTATCGGATAGCTCGAATGCGTGATCGCAATTCCTTTGGATCCTAACGGCTGTGTGCCCTGACAAGGGCAGGAGAGATTAGCCGGTGGTTGCCTGTACTCGGGCGGACCACCGGACCCGAGATCCTCCACGCGATTCTCTGCCCTGAAGGGGCACAAGATCGCCGTCTAAGATCCCTACAACACGCTGTTCTTCAATCCCTTCAAGATTGAAAACCCAAAGAACCGAACCGTAACCGGTGGCCTAGGGACGAATGGCGTGGACTTAAGGGATGTTGGCTGATTTTTGCCTTGGGTTGTCGCTGGCGGCAACAATACGTTTCGCCTTGCTTGGACGTGGAGTTCTGAGCTTGGGATATTTTGTTAGGTTTCGCCGCTTGAGCTGTCGCGGT
>JBGSHV010000125.1:0-14911 GCA_041752005.1 Pirellula sp.
CCACCCGCCATCGAAATGCGGCCTATGGTTTTTATGACGGACTTGATTGAACTACATGAGCTGCACCTAGATATCCATCAACATGAATTCCCAACTACGCAAGCGCAATTTGCTAACCCTCGCACCTGCCACCTTCGAGGAGCGCGTCCTTTATTCGGCAACGACCATCGAAGCGGGACTGCAAGCGGTCGCGGCTTTGTCCAATGGCACCGCGGCCGATCCCTCCCCTGTCCACTCAACAGCACCCGTGGTCGCGAGTGCAATCACTTCCAGCAATTCCTTGGAAGTCCGCGAACGTACCACCGTCCTGCGTGTGCTTGGTTCCGACGATCAGCGAGAAAAGTTCCTCACCTACACTTGGCACGTCGAATCGGCGCCCGAGGGTGCGAACACCAAATTCCATACCAATGGCTCCAATCGTGCAAAAAACGTAATCGCACGATTCGATCAAGTGGGTTCCTACACCTTTCGTGTCGACATCACCGATCAAGATGGACAAACCGTTTCGGATCGGATCCAAATCGACGTTATTCCAGTTGCGACCGACATCGTAATGACCGAAGCGAGCGGGCGCAGGGTCTATCCAAAATCGTTTGCACGCGTCGATGGTTCGGAAAAAACCCTGACCGCAACGGTCAATGATCAATTTGGCAAACCACTCGCAAAGCAGCCCACGGTTCAATGGCAAGTGGAGCAATCGCCGACTGGCTCATCGCCAGTAATTTCGACCAAGGGCAACACTGCGAGCGTCGTTATCAATCGAACGGGTACGTACCGAGTCCAGGCTAAGGTCGATGATGTCGTGGTGTCCACACGACTCGAATCCACCGAGCGACTCAGTAGCTTAGAACTGTCCCTCAATGGAAAACGGATTGAAACAGGAGATGTCGTCCAATCCAGCTCGCTGAATCCGAATTTTACCGTGGTGGGGTTCGATCAATTCGGACAACGGATGGCCACACAACCCAAGTGGGTTTGGACCACTGCGTCGAAAACGCAAAGTGCCGTTCCAAAAATAGCCGACTTGAATGGTCCACACCAGTTCAACGTCAACAAGCTAGGGATCTCTCAACTCCGCGTCCGTTCGGGCGCACAATCGGTGGACTTTACGCTGGAAGTCACTCCGGCCACTGGCAAGTCCATCTTCGTGAATAACGCGAGCGAACTCACTACGGCCCTCAGCCAAGCCGAATCAGGCGATACGATCCTGCTGAAGGGAGGCGTCAACTACGGTATTCTAAGTATTAACAAACCCACGAATCCATTTGCTGGACCGGTAACGATCAAATCCGCAGATCCCAAGCAGTTGGCCATCTTCGAGTCCGTGAATTTTGCGAATGCTCAGAACATCACCTTAGACAACGTTCGCGTTGTCACTGAGAAGCGATACGCAGCCATCACCATCAGCGGGTCGAAGAACATCGAGATTAAGAATAGCGAAGTGACTGCCAACCTGGATCCTTACCGCGCTGACCAGTCCATGCGCCGAGGAGTGGATCTGCGTTTCAGTAGCGATATCTCGTTTGTGGGTAACGTGTTCCAACGTCTTACCACTGCCTTTGGTATGACCAATTCTTCGAAGGTATTGATCGACGGCAACACCTTTCAAGAAAACCTCAAAGACAACCTGAATATCGGTTCCAATGTGTCGGATGTCACCGTCCGTGGCAACACCTTCCACTCCCAGGTTGCCAAACTGTTCCCGGAACATCACTACGACAACATTCAATTGTGGGTCCAAACCGATGCCACTCAAAACAGTCGCAATATCACAATCACCCAAAATACGATCTATGACATGACCGGGGTTGTTCATTCCCAGGCGATCTTCGGTCGTGGGGATTATGTAGATGCCGATGGCGTCGATAACCCTTATGGATTTGAGAACGTAGAAGTATCACACAACGTCATTGTCACGCAGCACGCGAACGCAATTGCGTTTTCCGATGCCCATGGGCTTCGCATCCATCACAACACCCTGGTCTACGCCGGGAAAGATTACAGCGATGCCAAATCTGTTTATGTTCCACGCGTTATCGCGCCGTTATCGACGGACGTCGTCATTTCCGAAAACATTCTCCCCAACAATTACAGCTATCCGCAAGCTGACAATAATGTATTTCACGAAAACACTTATTATGATATTGCGTCAGGTGCGCTCGCCGAAATTCTCGTCAACCCGTATGCCACTCAGCCGACTCGCAATGACTTTGCGACACTCTCAGAATACGGATCCGATCAACGGGCTGCAACCAGTTATCGCGGCGCGTTAGTCCTCGTCAACTCAACTCAACGTCCGGTGGCTCAGTTTACGTACGAGCGGGAAGTTGAGAACGGAAAATTTGTTTACACGTTCGATGCCAGCGCTTCGCTCCCAGTTCAGGGGCTAGATCTGCAGGATGCTAAGTTCCAATGGCGTTTTGCTGACGGAACGACCGCGACCGGAGTCCAAGTCGAAAAATCGTTTGCCAAAGCGGGATCGCAAGATATCCAATTAACGGTTATCGATCGACTCGGACGCCAACACACATTCGTCAAACAAGGGGTCACGATTCGGGATACTTCGGCCGTCGCATTGGACTTCGAGGGATCGATCGCGGATGCTACTAGTACGGTGAGTAAAATCGCTGCGACGGGTAACCCAACCTTCGTACCGCGTTCGGTCGGTGGGACTGCAGTTGTACTGGGAGGTGATCAAGGTCATCTGTACCTATCCCCTTCCGATCCCGATCTTGGACAGATGATTCAAACGAAGCAATTCACGTTTGCCACCGCTATTCAAGCCAATGCGAATGAAAACTCACGATCGCTATCGTTGCTCACCAACCACGGCGCTTGGAGTCTGATGCTCGATCCGTCCGGCTCGGTTCGTTTCAATGTTGGCAAATCCACGATCCGATTCGATCCAGGGACGAATCTGATGAATGGTAAATGGAACGAGGTGGCCGTCACGGTCACCGGTGATAGTTTTTCGTTCTTCGTCAACGGCTCGCGAGTCTATAAGACTGCATTGACGCAGGCTCAGTCGGATTCGTTCTTCGCTGGTGGTTCCTACGGAATCGGTATCGGTGGCAGTGGCCCTTGGTTTGCCAGCGAAGCGACTCGCTATGCGAACAAGTTCCAGTTGGACAACCTTAATATCAGTACGGTCGCGTTGTCGGACCAACAAATCGCTGCCAGGGCTTGGAATAACTCTGTCGTTGCGTGACGTGTGGCCATGATTGTCACCCTGGCGGACCCAGAGCATGGGTAGGCACTCTGAAAGCATGGGTGGGCACTCCTAGCATGGGTGGCACACTCAGAGAGAATGCGATGGGTGTGGAATTTGTGGTTGGGATAGCTAGTGGTATTGCAAGCTGGCGTGCTACACGCCCTTCGTTCCTCAGAGCGTGCCACCCAGATGGCGTGCCACCCAGATGGCAGACAACCCAGAAAGTGTGCCACACACATGTCGTGCCAATTAGTTGGGCAGTGGTTCCTGAAGGACGCGTTGCTGAATCTGTTCGTTGATCGGATGCTTGCCCTCAAACTGCTCGCCCAGCGCTCGGATCGGGCGTGGAATCGGTACGGAATTGTTAGGGGGGATTGCGGAAACGCTCACGAGACTCCCCTTGGCTCGCTGCAATGACACCAGCGACGTTTGCAGTTGCACCTTGGCATCGATCAATTGCTGCTGCGTTCGGACCAATCGATTGATCGCCTGGAACAATTGATCGAGCTGCAGCACCATCGAGACGCCTTCCTCAGGATTCACCCAGATCCTCGCCGTTACCGCATCGATTTCTCGTTCACGGGCCAGCAACGTCTCCGTCCGCAACGAAATCTCCGGTGTAGCATTGTTGATCAAGCGCAGGGCGACGAGCACCTCCTCGCGTACCGCCTGCAATTGGTCTTCGTATTCCAGATACAAGCGCGACGCACGAAGCTGGGCTTCCTTGTTCTTCGAACGAGCCGTGCGGTTGTTCAAGAACATTTCAAAATTCGCGATCGCCGCACCCGATAAGGGCTGATCGCTCAAATTGTTGAGAGCTCCAAGGTAATCACGATTGTTATCGAATCCATTCAGTGAAGATCGCAAGGCTACCGACAGGCGAGGCAAGAGCTGGTTGAGGGATACCTGCAAGGTCACCGCGTTCTCACGGATAGCCGCGATGCGTTCGCGAACCTCGGGTCGATTCTGAAATGCCAGTGACAGCTCGATGATCGGATCCAAATAGGCAATCCCATTCATCGGCCCTTCGGCAGTGATCAGTTCGTTGAACCGCGGATCCAATTCCGGGTCATTCACCAGCCTGTACAGGACGTCTTGCGCCTGCAGTACCCGCGTCTGAGCATTCACGAGATCCGCTCGGGCCTCCAAGAACAATGCCCTCGCTTGCTCGAGCGAGTTCAAGGATCGTTCCACCAGCTGATTGCGGTCCTCAATCTGCTGGATTAGTTGGTAAGCGACTTCGGTGAGAGCGTATTGGATGAAGTAGTTGGCGCGCGCACGATAGAGTTGCCAATAGGCATCCAAGGTTTTCTGAACGAGTTCATTCGATTCTGCGACCGATCGGGCGAACGATTGATCGTATTGATAGCTCGCGACCAAGCCACGGCTGAGCGCGATGTCCTTGCCCCCATCACGAAGCAACTCCTGCGTATAGATAATATTGAGGGACGCAATCCCCTGATCCGATAGCGAGAACGGAGCCAGCCGATCCTGCACCCCGAGAGTTTCGTTCATCTCCAGAGTGCCGCCGTAATAGTGCTTTTTGCGCATGCCAAATGCCACGCGATTGTCCTCGGTCGTCTGTTGCAGATTCTGGACATCGAACTGAGACGCGACGAACACAGCTGGATCAAACGCACCGTACTCCAAACTGATCAATTGACGTGTCTCGCTAGGACGGATCTCGAGCTGCTTCTGCCGGATCGAGTTCTGCAACGTGCGTGCGATCAGATTCGGTATGTCGAGTGCAAGGGGTGCACGATCTTCGAATAATCGCAATTGCGCTGCCTGGTACTCGATTTCTTGTATCGGTATCCACTGACGTGTGGGCGGGGCACTCTGCTCGGGCTGATAGGTCCAAGATGGATCATCGATCGGAGGCAGCGGAATCGTGACGGACTGAAGATCAGGCACGGGCAAAGTAGGCACTGGCGATGCCGGCGGTGGCAACTCCTGCGGTGGCAATGGAGCATCGACGCCATTTTTATCGATCGGTTCCGGTGATCCGAAGGTAATGCTACCCACGAAACTCGCGCTGGGTGCAGTCAACCGACGCGGTGTTGATTCCTTCCCCACGCCTATGGATGGAGGCATTTGCGGTGCGAGCAACACGACGGGCAAGGCTACTACCTGTTCGACCGGTGGATCGACCGGTGGATCGGGTTCGGTAACGATCGACTCTTCGGCTACAAGCTCCGCGAGGCCTGTATCAAGCGGGCCCAATTCGTCCGGATCCATGCATCCCGCCAGACCGCAACATAAAAAGATCCCTATCAAGCGGCCGAGGGCATTGACCGTGCGATTGGGTTGCGGGATCGGCGAGTTTGGATTTGGCATAAGGCGTCGTCAGCCATAGGAGCCGCAAGCAACTGAGGTTCGCCGAGTACGAGAAGTCAATGGAACAACCTACCAACCCAAAAGGTCGACTTTTCGGGTTGGTGGGCTTAAGCCGAATAACCGGATTCTGCCGAGATCGGTTTTGCCAGCAATACAAAACAAGCGGAAAATTCCTGCGCGGAGTCTACCCATACTGCCCGACCACCCCACCTTGCATTCGATTCAGTGACTTATGTTTCCCTGAGCAATGAATCCTAGCCACTAGCCACTAGCCTCTAGCAACTTTGTTTTCCCATGTGGACAACTCTCGTCGAATCAAAGAAGGATGTCGTTCGGCAGGTCATGGACCGATGCCGGGAGTTGGCCCACGTCTCTGCCCAGGAATTGCTCAGAGCTTCCGTGGATCTGCGGGCTCGCGTCTGCATGGGAGATCGCAATCGGTCCGCGACGCTTGAGGCGTTTGCTTTGGTACGCGAAGCATCTCGCCGGACGCTGGGGATGGCTCATCACGACGTTCAAATCTTAGGTGGTTGGCATCTAGCGCATGGTCGAGTGATCGAGATGGAGACGGGTCAAGGAAAAACACTCACGGCGACGCTCCCGCTGGTCTACCACGCACTGCTTGGTCGCGGCGCGCATTTAGCAACCAGCAATGACTACCTCGCTCAGCGCGACTCAGAGACGATGTCGCCCCTTTTCCAAGCGCTGGGACTTCGATGCGGCTACATCGCTGACCAGATGCCGGACGATGTGCGCACCGAAAGCTATCGCTGCGATATCACCTACGGTACGGGCACCGAATTCGGTTTCGATTTTCTCAAGGATCGAATGAAAAGGCGCGGAGGGCAGCCTGCCGATCATGGCAACTCCATGGGCAACTCCAACAAATCCTGTGTCCAGCGAGGACTGCATTTCATGTTGGCCGACGAAGCCGATTCACTCCTGATCGATGACGCAAACACCCCTTTGATCCTCGGTACCAATGGTCGCGTGCGCGAGGATCAAATCAAGCTCTTCTCCTGGATCGCCACCACGGCTCCACTGGCGGAGGAGGGAACGCACTTTACGATTCGACTTCCTTCGCGTTCGATTGAACTGACATCTGCAGGGCGACACTGGACGCGCGCACAACTAAAGCGATCGGGTTGGTCTGGAGCCTGCTCCATGCTCGAGGTGTTTGACCTGATGGAAAAAGGGGTATGGATCCATCGCGAGTTCCATCGCGATCGACAATACATCGTCCGAGATGGAGAGGTGGTACTGATCAGTGAGGGAACGGGGCGACTGGGTGAAGGCCGACAGCTGCAGGATGGTCTGCATCAATTGATCCAGGCCAAGGAAAACATTCCCATAACGCCGCCCAACTCCCATGCGGCTCGCATCACCGTCCAAGGATTTTTCCTTTCCTACAAGCATCTGGCCGGCATGTCAGGGACGGTGATGTCGGCCAAGCAAGAGTTTGGCAAAGTTTACGGCCGCGCAATCGTAGCCATCCCGACGGCTCAGAGATCCTTGCGTACCCAATGGCCTACGCGCTATTTTCGATCGGATGCGGAGCGCTGGGATGCAATTTGCGAGGAGGTCCAAAGCCTGCGCGAACAGGGCCGATCGGTGCTGATCGGAACACGTTCGGTTGCAAAGTCGGAGAGGCTTTCGAACCTGCTCACCAAGCGAGGATTCTCGCACTGCGTTTTGAATGCGAAGCTCCATGCCGAGGAAGCAGAAATCATTGCGCGAGCCGGTCAGGCAGGCGCGGTCACCGTTGCTACCGGTTTAGCAGGTCGGGGAACCGACATCAAATTGACGGAAGAAGTGCGTCACGCGGGCGGACTGCACGTCATCCTCAGTGAACTACACGACTCGAAGCGTTCGGATCAGCAGCTCTTCGGTCGCTGTGCTCGGCAAGGGGATCCCGGATCGTATCGCCAGTTCCTCTCGCTCGAAGACGAGATTCTGGATCACGCCAACGGTCACGAACAGGCCCGCCAGCTTCGCGCGAAAGCTTCTGCTGCGAGTATTCCCCGACTCATGCACAACGCTCAATCGCGATTGGAAGCCCGCTCGCGTCAATCCCGCACCGAACAGTTGCAGCATGAGAAACGCAAGCTTCGTTCCCTTCGCGAAATGGGACTCGATCCCGTTTTAGACACCATCGCCTAAAGGAGCGAATAGCCAATGCAGCCTACACCAACGAATCCATCAACGCTCGCGTGCGAATGCCTAACGTTCGAACCCGAACGCATCGCCAACTGGATCGCTGGTCTCGACCGAATCGTTCTCGATTCCACCGAACCGATGGCGTTCTTGGAACGCGCTTTCAACGAATTAGGAAACTCGCTCTATGCTTCAAGCGGTTCCGTTTGGGTGCCGATCCCTTCCGGTGAGCTCGTCTGCGTTCGTCACTTATCGACGGAGCTGGAGCATTCAAGTTCGACGCCCATTGAGCCAACGACACTTCAAAAGCACGTTCGGGAAGCGTTGTTGTATCAGGAAGCAGTTCTCATTCCAGCCGGAGGAGCAGACGCATCTCCGACTCAGTCCTGCCGGCTTTTGGTAATACCCATCCGATTCGAAGGCGAAGTGAAAGCCGTTTTTGCTTTCTCCGGTCTCGGTGAACCTAATCCAACCATGATTGTTTCGGAAACCGTAGGAGTCCTGCAGTTATCGCTCGAACTTCAGTTGGCAGCGACCGTTGAACAGCTGCGTCGAAATCGACATCAGAACCCTTGGTCCAGCCAGATCGCTGTTCCCGAAACCGAACCCGTATCGAGTCTGTCCTCTTCATGCTCAACACCAGCGGAGCCCCCAGCACCAGCTTGCGACCGCATCACTCAGAACCCAAAAGATGTCATCGCCCTCGCCGAAGGTATTGGCAAACATTCGGATCCAAAGTTGGTTGCCTTTGACATCGTTAATGAACTGAAGGCTTACTTCGGGTTGGGGCGGATTGGACTAATCGAATACCGTCATGGCCGATGCCAGCTTATGGCCTTATCTGGCGTCGCGTCCTTCGATCGACGTTCGGAAGCTGTCATCGCCATCGAACACATGGCGAAAATGGTTGCTCGTACGGGGACACCCATTTGGGATTCGGATCCTGAAGCACCGCTGTCCGAGTCAATGCGCTCGGTAATTGACCAGTACTACCAAACGACAAACGCCCGCTCGGTGGCCATGATTCCCATCTTCGCGATCGCGGATCCATCGACCGATCCAAATAATCTGGCTGATGCCATTTCCGAAGGATCGCGTCGCGATCCGAAGGTGCTAGCCATCGTCAGCATCGAAGGCTTACAAGACGAAATTCAACGCGAGGCAATCGAGGATTCTTGGTCCGAGGTGGAACGCTTGGTGACCCATGCCGTGCAAAATTCGGCGAAGCTCTCCAATATCTTTTTGCGTCCGCTGTGGACAGTATTGGGAGACGTTCGTGATTTGTTTCTTGGTCACCATCGTCGCAAGGCACTCGCATGCTTGGCCGCCGCCGCGATGATCGCAGTCACATTGGCCGCCCTACCGAGCCCGCTCAAGCTCCGAGCTACGGGAATCATTCAACCTGCAGAAAGGACTCGGCTTTATTGCGAGATTCCGGGGATCGTTCGCCGGATCCACACCGACGACGGTCAGATGGTTGCCAAGGGCGCACCCCTTCTGGAATTGTCGAGCCCCGATCTGGACCTGGAATGGGAACGCGTTCAAGGGGAACTTCGTGAATCGCAAGAATCATTGGCGACGCTACGCAATCACCTGAACTCCAATCGCGCTTTGGACGAAGCCACCGTGCGATCGTTTCGCAAAGAGCGAGCCGCATTGGAAGCGCGTTGCAACTCACTCGAGTCGCAAAGAAATCTACTGGAACTCAAGCGCCAACAATTGCACATCATCAGTCCAATCGATGGCCGCGTTGTTACGTGGGATATCCGCCGCCGTCTGTCCCAGCGTCCCATCGAGGTAGGTCAGCATTTGCTGACGATTGCCCAGGATCAAGGGAAATGGGAACTGGAACTGCGCGTTCCAGATCATTTGACTGGCTATCTGCGAAGTGCAATCGCCAATGGTGAGCATGGACACGAAGTCCCAGTTGAGTTTGTGCTGGCCTCCAATCCCTCGGAGACCCATCGCGGTCGCGTGCGACGTATTGCCAGTGTGAACACGTTGACCGACGACGATGGTTGCGTGCTCTTTGCTTACGTGGATATCGACGACACGACTCGCGATTGGCTGTCATCGGTTCGTCCTGGAACCGAGGTCATCGCCCACCTCCACGCGGGAAATCGATGTCTCGGAACTGCATTGTTCTTTGAGTTCTTCGATTGGATTCAGCGTACCCGTTTCCGCTACCTAGGGTAATTCACATGACCACCATGGATCGAATGAGACGTATGGCTCCTACACCCCAGACTCTTGACCAAGGTCGATCGCGACCGATTGGGTTCGCCCATCAATGGTTGGCCATGGCGATCGCGGAGACGCTCCTGCTCACTTGCTTTGGAATGGCTCAAGAGCCCGCGAGGGTTCTGGATCAGGTTTCCTCCACGCTGGCCTTGCCACGTATCTATGGCGCCATTCTCCCGGCTGAAAAAGTCGACTTGGGCTTTCGTCGCGAAGGAATGATTGCAACGGTTCATGTTCAAACAGGCCAAGCAGTGGAAGCTGGAGAATTGGTCATTTCTATCGAAGACCGAGAGTTCCTATCCAGGGAAGCTCTTGCCGCCGGCGAACTTCGCAAAGCCCAGTCGATCAGCCAGGATCAGTCTGCCGTCATGGCAGCCAGGGCTCAGTTGGCGAGATCGGAAGCGACTTGGACGTCCCATCAGAATCTCAAACAGAAATCGGAACTGGAGTTGTTTCGACTTCAAATGGACATGCGTGAGCGCCAGGCATCGCTCGATCTAGCGTTGTCGAAACATGATCAAGATACGATCGAAGTCGCGATCAAGAAGGAGATGCACGAACTGGCGCGAATCGATCGTGAAGCCTGCCGCATCGTCAGTCCTATTTCCGGAATCGTCGCGGAGCAATGGAAGTATCCCGGCGAAGCGGTGCGATCTGGCGAGGCGATTCTCAAAATCATTCGGATGGACGAGCTGGTATTCCGCGTAGAGCTCGACATGCGTGAGATGCCGCCCGATCGATTGTCGGAGTACACGGCCACCGTAGTACTCAGCATGGCCAAAGAGGACTCGGATGAGATTGAGAACGTGCGGTTCGATCGCATCCTACCGAGCAATGTGGACGATCAGCACTACTACGCACTGGCCAAGATCCAGAACACACAGCACACCGATCGATTTGGGAATGTCCAATGGCGACTGCGACCAGGCATGTCGGGCGAAGTCGTTCTCCAGACGACCGAGGATCGGGTGACGAGCGAGCCCAAAGGACATTTCACATCCTCGCCTGAATAGGCGATCAATTCCATGTCCATTCCACTCAAGCCAAACCCCGTTACCTCAGCGTCTACTGTCTCGCAGGAGGCTTCTGCGACCAGCGAGCCGCCGAGCCAAGACACAAAAAACCATTCTCCAGCTACGGTCACAACCACAGAACTTGGACCGCCGTTCGGTTCCGAATCCGGCGCTAGTCCAGATCGTCCGATCCCGTTGGCCACGCGTGATGATCTCGAGATCGTTCCGATGGAACTGCGAGGTCAGCGCATGTATGTCGTTGCTGATCCGCTATCGATGGAACATCATCGATTGAACGAACAGGAAATGGCGCTCCTCAACTGGATCGATGGCTCGAACTCGGCCGTCGACATCCAATTGCTCTTTCATACTCGATTCGCACCCTACCAAATCGAATTGCGGGAGATCGAAGCCTACCTCGTTCAGTTCCATGAAAAGAACTTGCTCCAGTCCTGCCAGCGCGGGCTCGGTTGGCACTTGCAGCAGAAGTCGAAGAATCGCTCGTATCGCAAAGCATTCGCGCAGGCCAAGAGTCTATTATCCTTTCGATTTCGAGGCTGCAATCCGGCACCACTACTGACATGGTTGGCTCCACGCTTCGGATGGCTCTTTAGCCGCGGTGCGGTGTTGGTAGGCTTTCTGATCATGATCAGCGCCGCGATCTGGCTTGCCATGCATGGCCGAGAGTTTCAATCGCGACTCCCCAAGCTGCAGGAGTTCTTTTCGCCCGCAAATTGGCTCGGTCTGGCTGCGGTGGTGGTTGCCATCAAGATCCTGCATGAACTAGCGCATGGTATTGTCGCGACTCGCTATGGCGGTCGATGCCACGAATTGGGCGTTTCCTTGTTACTCTTCATGCCCACCCTGTACGTCAACACATCGGGGACATGGAAGCTACCCAACAAGTGGCAGCGAATCGCTATCGCCGGGGCGGGCATGTACGTGGAGTTGCTACTGGCTTCGTTAGCGACTTGGATGTGGTGGTACGCGCGGCCGGGAGTGGTCCAGTACACCGCGCTGAACGTCATGGCCAGTTGCTCCTTGAGCACTCTGTTGATCAATGGCAATCCGCTCCTCAAATTCGACGGCTACT
Source organism: Pirellula sp. (assembly GCA_041752005.1). Lineage (GTDB taxonomy): Bacteria > Planctomycetota > Planctomycetia > Pirellulales > Pirellulaceae > JBKCUI01. Next base: position 12,050 of record JBGSHV010000125.1, read on the forward strand.
TCATGCTCTCGGATTGGCTCGAGATTCCCAATCTCCAAGAACGAGCCAATCGATGTTTTCGCGATACCTTTGTGCGTTGTGGCCTTGGGGTTCGCGAGGACGGAGAGTTTTTGGCCAGCGATCGAACGAAAGGTATCTTGTTGCTCTATGCGAGCGCGGCCTATGCATTTCGATTCGTTGTGCTTTACGGCATCGCGAGGGCGCTCTGTGGGTCAGGGCAAAGCGTCGGACTTGATGCGATCGCCCGTCTGTTCATCGCCTTTTCCTTCGCGGCACTTTTCGCGGCACCCTGCATCGCAGTGGTGCGATTCTTCTGGATGCCCAGCCGACGCAGTGAGATCGAAGTCATACGCAGGAATGGTTGGATCATGGCGACGGGACTGATCGGATTGTTATTGTTGATCGTGCCAGTCCCCAGCGTCATTGTCAGCGAATGTGTTTTGGAGCCTCGGCAATTGTGCACTGTCTATGGAGAAAGTGACGGAGTGCTGGACCGAACGCTGGTCGACTCAGGAGCCTGGGTGGAATCTGGTCAGCCGGTGGCCATGCTCCGCAACGTGGATCTCGAGTTGCAAGGAGAACGGTTGCGAGGTGAGATTGAGGAGCTTGCGAGGCAGGAAGAACTCCTGCGCCAATGGGAGTTGCGTAGTCCCGAAGAGAATCGAATGCGCTCGGCGCTTCGGGAGCGACGCGCATCGCGCGAGGCAACGTATCGAGAGTGGCTGCGTCGCAAAGAGGGGCTCACGATCCGGGCCAATCGATCCGGACACGTACTGGCCCATTGGGTCGCTCCAAGAGCGGAGCGAGAGCAGGAGCGACTAGAGGGTCATCAAGGCTGGAGTTTACCGAGCCTCAACGAACATCCGTTGATCCGACGTGGGGATGTTGTGTGCAAGATTGGCGATCTGAGGCACTGGCAAGCCCGAGTGTGCATCGAGCAGTACGCCATTCCCCGCATCCGCGTCGGCCAACGCGCGCGCGTTCAAGTCGCCTCGGATGTATCCCGTTCTCTAGAAGGAACGGTTGTCGCGATCGCCGATCAAAGCGTCGAACACATTGCCGCGGCCATGAGCATGGAGCATGGTGGCAGCATCGAAGCGAAAGCAATCGGTGCATCCGGGAATGACCAGCGGACCAGCGAAGCGAACGCGACGCCAACTTCCGCCACGTACGAAGCAATCATTGAATTCGATGTTCCCGAAGGCTGTTCCGAACCAGGAGTTCGAGGCACCGTGAAAGTCACCCTCGATTGGGAACCCGTCGCCACACAATGCATACGAACTCTCTACCGCATTTTCCGCTTCGAGATCTAGGACCTTGTTTTAGAATGTCGAACGCCACTTTTGGTCTACGCCAATTGGTCTCTGGATGCTTGAGCGTGGCAACAACGGAAAGGCTTGTCTAAAGCGAGGCAAGCGCCCGCAGCTCACACTTCAAAAGACGTTCTTTGAGCGGCGAAAGCATCCCTATAGATCTGACGGATGCGATCTCGAGAGTTCATGGCCATCAACGATTTCAAGTATCCTCGTGATTACATGATCCCAGGTAAATAAGCCAGCCGCCCTCTCCTTTGCTTTCGTCCCCATCAGCCTACTCCCTTCTGGATCCTGTAGGATCATAGCGAGTTTTGCGCACAACTCATCAGGCGACGCTGACGAACACAACAAACCTGTTTGGCCATCAATGATCGCCTCTCGCCTACTTCCATTGTCGATGGAAACACAGGGTAATCCAACGGACGCCGCTTCCAGAAGCACTATTGGGAACGGATCGAATACCGACGGCAAGCAAAAACAAGATGCATTGCGATAAGCGTCGAACAGTTTCTCCCGTTGCGCTGCGAAACTCTTATCTAAAAATCCGAGTACATGAACTCCGTCCATCGAGATCTTCGGATCGCATCCAATGATCATTAGCTCTGCGGCGGAATCCGATTCTCTCAACTTTCGGAAAGCTTCAAGTAGCAGCGGTCCTCCCTTCCTCTCCCAGTCGATGCCAACAAATAAAATGGGACCGCGTGGGTTGAACGAGATTCCAATATCTTCGATCTCAAGATTTGAACCTGCGTACACCGTGGTGACCTTGCTCGCATCCACATAAAAATCATCGATTACACTCTTTCTGGCCCACTCACTGAGAGTGAACACATGTGCGGCCCTAGACAATGCAAAGCGTTCCCGGTCGTAAACCCGCTCTAAATGTCGTTTCCAGATGGAACTGATCGCAAATTGCCCTGCATCTATCGCCTGCTTGACGGTCATGTCCGTAAGCATGAAATGGCTTCGATTGCTTGGTTCAAGATCGGCCAGTGTACCAATTTGGAGGACAGGGCCGTGAATTCCCTTCCGATCCAAAACGCCAGAAATCTTTCTGGAAATTCTCGATCGACCCGTAGGGCTCCACATCCAATCCCGGTTTATCTCGATACGGGGGTATTGGCGAAACCGTATTCTAACTGCGCCGTCAAAAACGTTTGCAAGTCCTACGGACTTATAGGAGATGGCTTCTCCAAGTCGCTCACGTCGACTCAGGGCTGACGTGATATTTCGTGCAATGCCGCTGAATGTCTTGTTGCTTGTTGGCTCTCCCCACGATATGACAGTCAGTTTAATTTTTTCATCATTGCATTCGCTTTTTTTCATTTTATATCGGTCGTAAAAGTTGGGCGATTTCCTCTAACCTAAAATTCCTCACGTACGGAACAGGTTTCTACAAAACAACGAAAGACCACGCAATGTATAGATGAACCGGAATTTTCGAGACGAGTAATCCGTATTCATCCAACCTCCAAAGCCTTCGAACCGTGGTACGGAACGGAATTCGCGAACAATCAAGTGATCGGAGGGCTCTCCATTAGAATCA
>JBGSHV010000126.1:0-105992 GCA_041752005.1 Pirellula sp.
TCAAGGTACGTGGGTCCTTAGGGTTTGGGGTCGGAGTTTGTGACTCGCTGGGTTCTAATCGCAGTGATGATCACGGGTCAGAGTCGCCAGATTTTAATCGAAGACTCCCGCCCCAAACTCAGGACTTACATGGATTCTTTCAGATTCGATTGCAATGATCGGTCCCTGATCGAAAACACGTCCGCAATTTGTCGCGGGTTGCTAACGACGTATTGGTAAGGACTCGCCCTGTGGAAAGCTGGGTATCCGTTAACTGGGGTTATTTAGGCTGAATGTCAAATTTTTTTCTGAAATCTAGACTGGTGTCTACGACTCTGCAAGTTGTGGGCTTACTCGCGATAACAATCGCTTGCAGGTATGCATATGTGGTCGCTGGCGGGGCTGTAGATTTGAGAGGCCTGCGCTACATGCCCCTGTGGTTTGTCTTTGCGAATATCAGTGTTTTGCCAGGTGTTACTGGGACCACCATTTCGTGGAACCGGCGAAAGCACTATTGGATTTGGTGGACTCTGACTATGTTTGCCGAAGCAGCCGCTCTCGGACTTTGGCTTTTGCCTTGCTACGACCCGTCGATTATGCATGCGTCAAGAGGCCCGATGTCGATGCCCAGCCTTTTTCCGGCTTTGCAAGGAGCGCTGGTGATCGGTTGTTGGCTTATGTTCTTCGCCGTGGCCTTTTGTGCTCTACATGGTGATTTACGGTCAAATCATCGACCCCGGTCATGAGCCAAAGTACTATCAGGATCAAATTCAGGTTGCAGGTTCATATTGCAGTATCGTTGCCGCAATACCGATTAGACAAAAACTAGATTGTGGCGCATCTCTATCGCCAGAGAGACCACTCTTGGCACCATTCGGTAACTCAAGACTCCAATCTTTCGCGAAAGAAAAAGCCATGCTTCGTTTGATATTAACCTTTCTGTTTTCGTTCGCCGCACCGACGATCGCGATAGCTGACTCCGCTGCCAACGTGGCCCCAATGCCTTTCGATAAATTTACTCAACTTGCTGAAAAGCGAGTTGTGACGATTAACGAAGCAACAAAGACAGCGATCCTTGCGATTGATGGAGATAGTTCGTCCAAGGAACTCGCTTACGTTGCACAACTTTTGCGCGACGGCGCGAAGGCGGTTTCACTCAAGGAAGTTGCTCCGGTTCTTTCGGGCGACGGAGTTCAGGCAATCGCATCGACAATGGCGAGTCATGATGATCCAATCATTCGCTTTTATGCGAATCTCGTATTGGCCGGCAGCGGCGATTCTGATTCTGCTGTTGCTTTGCACGGTCTTATTCATGATGAATCCCTTGAGTTGACCGATAAGCAAATGATTCGGACATGGTGCGACGGGGTGGGTATACGCGCCGCCGATGATAGCGCGCAGAAGATTCTAGAACACCTGATAGCGGCGTCGGGCAAAGAACCGAAATTCAAAAAGGGCGATCCTGCGCCGGATTTCGAAATTTCGACCACGACCGGGCGGGCTATCTCATTGATAGAACTACGCGGCAAGGTTGTCGTACTTCACTTCTGGGCTACGTCTTGCGGTCCTTGCCTTGGTCAAATGCCCGCTCACATCGCAGCTCTCGCTAAGCACGATCAGAAAGTTGTCGAAGTTGTGTTTGTCAGCCTTGACGACGATCCGGAAAAGTTTGAATCTACTGTCGAGAGATTCAAAATGCCTTTCAACAATGTACGCGAAGATCGGGGATGGGGTGGCCAACTTGCTCGTGCATTTGGCGTAAACTTGATGCCCTTTGATGTGATCATTGACGCCGAAGGGAAGATCGCATCGAACTCCATTGCCGACATCGCGGAAATACTTGCTAGTTCGCCCGCTCGCTAATCAACGAAAGGATGAACCAAAAAATTTACTCAAGTTACCGGTCATGCGTTTTCTGAAATCAGAGTCTCCTGGCGGCAATGATTTTGCCTTTGGTTCAAGGAAAATGCTCGGCGAGGAACTTCTTCTAAGTCGAAATCATCTGTGCGGGCATCGCGTTTGTTGTGATGACCGTTCCCATTTCCTAGGGTCAAATCCGAATTGCTCCCAGCCTCACGAACACCGAGACGGTCAAACCTCGCTAACCGCCTGCCCTCAACCTACCTGCCTGTCAGCGCTGCATCTTCAATGGATTCGAGTCGAGGGAAATGATCGGTGTTCCGCCCGCCGTCTCTGCAGCAGCACCGCAGCAAGGATGGAAGGAAGTGCACATGAGTTCGGTGCAGTGGCAGTGGCGTCCGTACTTCGTCGCTCTGGTGGAGCATACTTCCGCAGGCAGTTTGCAACGGTTGGCCTGGACGGTTAAGGCAGCTTGAAACGATCGTTGGTGACAGACATGAAGGAAGCTCTTCGTGAAAAGGGACGGGAAAAAGCGCGAGCCCATAAGTTTGAGCCAACGTCAGGAATCTGCTAGAATCAGATGCGCAGATCGGCTGGAAGAGCGGATTGGCTAGAAGATACGAACTCGAGAAGCCACCGCCCCTGTGCTCCCTAGCCCCGCCGCGATATCGGCTTACTTGAACGAAGCCATGCACGCAATTCGCCGGTTGGCAGCGAATTCGAATCATGGTTTTTTTGTGGCGACTGTGTGTGGGCCGCCGATTGGCTACAGATTGCAGGATTCCAACTATGGCAAACCTGAAGAATGTACAAAGCGTCCCCGATTTTCTTGCCGCGCTTCCATCTAGCAGGCGATCGGAAGTCGAACTTGTGCGCTCGGTGATCTGTCAAAACCTTCCCTCAGGCTATGAGGAGACAATCAGCAAAAGCATGCTGGTATACCAAGTGCCCCTTGACGTGTATTCTGATACTTACAATGGACACCCTTTGTGGTACGTCGCGCTCGCGTCCGAGAAATCCTATCTGTCCCTGCACTTGATGCCCGTCTATGGGGATTCAAGGCTGGCAAAAGAATTGAGCGAAGGATTCGAGACCGCCGGCAAAAAGCTGGATATGGGTAAGGCCTGTGTACACTTCCACGCGGCCCAAGACTTAGCACTTGACGTGGTTGGTCGTATCGTGTCGGCGGTTCCAATGGTTAAATGGGTTGCCCTAGCCAAAGCGGCTCGTCAATCAACCTCTACAAAACGCCGAACAAAGCAGTGAACCGGAGCCGCCGATGACGCGGGTTTTGAAGTCATGGAATTTTTCGGCGGCGGCACGGTTACCTTAGCCGTTGGTCGGCAATATCCCTTTAGCGCAAACGAGATCAAACGAAATGAAATCGGACCCTGCGTCTCAGAACACGATCGACGGATATATCTCGGGCTTTCCCGAAAACGTGCAGCACATACTCCAAGAAATACGTGGCATCATAATACACGCAGCTCCAGATGCTGCCGAAGCTATCAAATACCAAATTCCAACTTTTGTTTTGAACGGGAATCTCGTCCATTTTGCGGCATTCGAGAAGCACATCGGGTTCTACCCAACTCCATCTGGCATCGAGGAGTTCAAAGAAGAATTGGCTGTGTACAAGAACGCGAAGGGATCAGTCCAGTTCCCGCTGGACTCGCCCATTCCATATAGCTTGATCAAAAATATGGTGACATTCAGAGTGAAAGAAAATCGCGAGAAGGCGCTAAGCAAGCCTTCCAAAACAAAATAGCCGATTCGACAAATAGCATCGAAACTGCCGACGAACCAAGCATCGCACCCTAGTGACGATCAGGTGTACTTGCAAAAAATACGTTCATCTCGTCGCTGCATGAATGGACGCACTATGTCTGCCCATCCGGTTCTCAACACCTTTTCTGCGGGACAGAAGAAAGGTGGCCCATGTACTCCGGCATCGGATGGTTTGCATTCTAGTCCTGCAGAAACAATGTTCTCGGATTCTTTGTCGCTGTGACCTGAGTTGTCAACGCTCCACCGATACTTATTGATGTTGGGACGCGGCAGTCCAACAACAACACTTCGCCGCAGTCATCGAACTCAAGGACGAATCAAAATGCTAGTATTAGGTCGCAAAGCTGGTGAAACGTTGGTTATCGACGGCAACATCACGGTCCAAGTCGTAAAGATCCAAGGCAAACGCGTCACCCTCGGAATCGTTGCACCCGCCGACGTCAAGATTCTCCGCAGTGAGCTGAAGCAGACGCAACCTACGCATCCGACCATCGAACTGGTCGTCGAAGATGGCATGTTGGTGGCTTGTTAACTAGCTCCCGCAAGACCTCACCAGCGAAGCTCATACATGAGCAATGTGTCTAGCGTTTGTGCTGAAAATTCCAGACTGTCTCCGACACGTCGGGTCGCAATGACCTGACCGTCAGCCACGTTTCGAACTTCGGCGATGGGATGCTCCAAACGCAGTTGGACCCGAATGTCATGCACAGGCACGTTGGGAAGCTCCTTCTGGAAATTGAGCAAACTCAACGTGTACCGCCTGCGATCCGATTGTTCGAATACGGTGACTTCCACGCATGTTGGCGCCTCAAGTTCCACACGCAGCGAAGGTTCCAACCTGCGCACTAAATTGGTCACAAGCAACTCCGCATTGTCGAGAATCTCGATCAAACTGGCCGCATAGATCGCAGAGCCCTTTCCAAATCGATGCGCGACCAATTCCGGAGTGTCGGTTGCGACCCAGGGTGGGTCACTATGAATGGAAGAAAACCGATCGGCTGCTTTTCGAGGCCATGGCAATCCGCGTTTGGCCAGAACGACGGCACCGTCGCGAACAGCCACGTCAAAGCTCATGCCATTGCAATAGGTCGGATACGCCGCAGTGTACTCCGGTAGAAGTGAGGCACCGGCTTCGGTTGGAATCAAATAATGGATCCGGTCTGACCAGTCGGCTTTTTCGAGTCGGACGCCAAATACATCACCCAACTCAAAATCCACGCGCTGCTTGCCGTCTTTGTCCAACAACGATGTATCGCCAGTCGCTATGAGTTTTCCGCCACCCCGCACCCATGCCCGAATGGCTTCGCACTCTTCGTCATCCATCATGTGGACGTTCGCGCAAATCAGGACCTTGACCTGCGCCAGATCAGCGATGTGCTTCTTGGTGATCACACCGAAAGGAATATGCGCTCGGATCAAACTTGCTGCAACCTGCATTGACGATTGCGTGTGCGTATCCGATGTATCCGGTGCACTGACAGACTTCCCGTTCCCGGCCATACTGAACTTGGATTCCAAGCTGTAATAGATCGCGACGTCTTCGAGCCGGTTGCCACCGAGATGTTCGTAATAAGGCATCATGCGGTCAAAGATTTTCCCCATCCGATCGTGGGCGCGATAATTCACCGTGCCATCAGGATTGATCGCGTCGATGAAGATGAATGCGGCGCTATCGGCGATGGCTGCCGAGGCTTTGGCTTCGAGCAATGCCTCGGTTTTCATGGCGGTATGATCCTGCAGTGTCACGGAAAAGCTAGTCTCGTATCCAAACGGACGATTGGGGGTCAAGCGTGCCAATAGTTTGCGGACAAATGACCCTTGAAGTTGATCTCCATAGAAATCCCCTTGAAGAAAATCGTTCTCGGCGGCCAAGCTTTCCACGACCCCAAACATCCAATTCAGTGGATACGTACTGGACTGATGTTCGACACTGGCCGAAGGCTTCTGGTGTTTCACTGTGCTGGTCGCAATGTGGGCAAACTCCGTCAGCCATCGCTCCCGACAGCGCTGGAACGCCACCCATTTTTTATCCGTCCAATCTACCGTGCGTGGAATCTTGCCTCCCACTTCCTCATCGAACCGCCGCTCGCAGTGCTCGCAGAAACAGAGCCATGGCCAAAAGGTCATATCAAATCGAATGCCTTCGAAATCGAATTGCTGACAGATCTCTTCGGTGAAAGCGCGGACGTACTCCCGGTACGGAGAATTCACGCATAGGATCCCATGTCGCCCGCCCTCCCCTTGGAACTTGCCGTCCCAAGTTTTCATGCGCCAATCGGGGTGAAAGTCCGCTGCATCGCGATCAAAGATTAAACTGCAGTAAAGCTGCACGGCGATGTTTTTGTCGTGACACGCATCGATCATTTCGCGCATCATGTTCCGCCCCGCAAAGGCCTTGTGAGGATGCCCTATCCGAGTCGGATAATTAAATAGCCCGACGTGGGACTGGCAATAACACACGATCGATTGGGCTCTCGAACGGACGAGCATCTCGACATATTGCTTTGGATCGAACTTGGACAAGAATGCCGGATCCCAATCCGGGATATGCATATCGATCACCGCCCGCCGCCAGGCGTTCGCATACCAAGGCGACGCGAGACCATGCCCCGGAACTTGTGGATTCTGAGGAACAGGCCAGGCAAAGGTCGATTCGGCCGTCGCTAGAACCGCACCCGAAGAAATCGCTAAGAAAGTACGTCGCTTGAAGGGCTTCATGATTGTTATCTCATGGCCTCATGAAGGAAGCACTATTATTTGCTGGCGATCAGAGTTTTGCATCGACATTGCTCGAATGCGTTTCACTTTCTTCGACGGCTTCTTCAAGATCCTGCGTCACGGGTGCGGATTCGGTCAGGATATATCCTCGACCTCGCAACGTGTGGATGAGCGGCTTGTCAAAGCCCTTGTCGACCTTGCTCCGCAACCGATTGATGTGGACTTCGATTACGTTCGTTTCGCTCTCCCAATTGGTATCCCACAACTCATGGTAGAGCATTTTCCGCGTGAGAATCTGATTCTCATGTCGAATGAATAGCTCCAGAAGGGAGATCTCAGTAGGAGATAGTTTCAATTCCTTGTTATCCCGAAACGCCCGTCGGGTCGTGAGTTCCAATCGCAATGGGCCATAGGTCAACACGTTGCCTTCAATCTTGCGACCGCGGCGAGTGATTGCGATCAGACGTGCATGCAATTCCTTTAGTTCAAAGGGTTTGACCAGATAGTCATCCGCACCTTCGTTAAGACCGCGAACGCGATGCTCGGTTGCACCCAAGGCACTGAGGATTAGGATCGGTGTCTGATCGCGAGCGGCGCGAACGGACTGAAGAACTTCTAGTCCCGATCGGTTGCCCAGCATGAGGTCGAGCACCACAGCATCCGGCTTGAGGGTCCGGATGGCTTCGATGGCAGCGTCCACGGTCGAGACGATATCGGTATGGATACCTTCATCCGACAATCCCTCCCGAATGGCATCCGAGAGACTTGGATCATCTTCTATGACGAGAATTTTTTTTGGCATAGTAGTTACCAGAATTCATTGCGAACTGTGTCGCGGATTGAGAAATTAAGTTTTCGTGACTCTCGTACTCGCCGATTGCAGCAGTGCAGCCGTATAACCGAGTAGATCACCTCGAGCGCGGGCGTGCTCCATCATGGGTTGAAAGTCACCTGCTGCCTGAGCGAGCTCGAGCAGCGACGGAGCAATTCCAAAAGGGCGCAGACCGGTGGGCATGGAACGCATCAGAAACGTGGCCGCTTCGGTGGGACGCCCGACACGCGCCAACAAATCTGCATAGGTCTCGATGGCCATCGTGCCCTGCTCTTGAGGATCGATCGATTCCGCTTTCTGACGGAACAATCGCAAAGCGGCATCCACATGTTCGTCGAGCAAGGCGCGGAACCAAGCCAAGCTCATCGGGTAAAGGTCCGCGAATGGCTCTTCGCTTTCGTATTGGTATTGCGCATGCAACTGGCGGCCATACTCGGCCAAATCCGCCGCTAGACGTAAAATCTCAGGATCGTCCAGAACCCTTGCAAACCGAACCGTGGATGCCAAGTGGGTGGTGTCTAAATGGTACGTACCATCGCGCAACAGGCCCGGTTGCTTGGCGAGCCAATCCACCAATCGATCCCCCGCCGGAGCCACGAGATTGGGATCACGGCGCCGTAAATCAGCAATGAGGTTGCTGAGCAACTCCCCGTGAACGTGTTTGACCAATGCCCCGACTGCTGCTTGCTGATCTGCCCGGCCACGCATGGCCACCACGGAATCCATCATGGTGATGGTATTGCACGTGCCCCGCATTTGAAGGCACAACTGCGTACCGCGTCCGACATCCACGCCTTCGTGCACATAGAGATTGAGCAGCATGTCGAGGTTTTCTTGGCTAGGTTCGATACTCAGCATCGCATCGGACGTGAATGCATTGTCTCCAACAGCTCTCAGGAACATCCAGCCCTCCTGCAATCGGCCGGCTCGCATCAAGCCCGAACCTACTTCTCGACATGCATCGAGCAAACGTTTGTCGAGTTCGTCCTGCACTTCAGGAGCGATGGCTGCCGAGTTCGAATCATGGTGCAACGGGACAAGTCCATCGACATGGACGGCCGGCAATCCTAATTCCAATCGATGCATCATCTTGCGGGCTTCGAACAATTCCGAAAAGCGATCTTGAGTCCTGAGCCATTCGACCAACTCGCGAGCTGCATGCAAGGGGCCATGGGTACTCGAAGAATCGATGAGCCCCTGAAACATTTCGGCTTCTTTGTTGACCGTGGTCGCATTCATTTATTATTGGTTACCGTCCAGAGTTCATTACAAAATCGCAAGCGGGTTGCGAGCGTGTTCCAAAGTCCCGCGAGTCACTCCGAGGCGGTTCTCCGCTTTTAGAGCCCGCCATACGGCGCCGCCGTCTAGTCGACCCGCGATCAGATCGCGATACAGTTCGATCAATCGCTTGATCTCCGCCACGGGTGCGTCCCGAAGAATCTCAACCCGAAAATCCCGAATGCCTAATTTTGCCAACGTCGGCACCACTTCGGCGCCACTTTGTGCATTTCCATTGTAAAGGGTATTTCGACATCCGATATCCGCATGCAGCACGTGCTCGACCCCGATGCGGTCCCTGAGTTTGACCTCATGCACGTCGCATGGTCGCCCGCAATTTGTTTTGTTGGTGCCGGGCGACAGTACCGTGCAAAACACGCAATGCTCCATATGAAACATGGGCATGTGTTGATGGATGACCACCTCCATCCATTGCGGTGGCATCGGTCCCACCAGTTCGATCAACTGATCACGATTCAAATCGTACGAGGCCGTAATGCGACCAGCCCCTTGATCGATCAGCCACTGCGCGGTCAAGGGATTGGTGACATTCAGCGAGAAATCGGCAACACATGGAATGGAATGTTCCCTCGCGAATTTTAATCCTGCCAGGTTGCGAACCAACCAGCCATCGGCAGCATGTTTGGCCATGGCCCGAAACAATCCCATTTCTCCAGGCTTTTGGATTCGAAGCGTGGCCAAGAAAATTTCGGCCGATGCGGTTCGAGCCATGGAGACGGCGTCTCGGTATTCGCGAATGTCATGAAAGTCGACGTACAGGAACTTCTGTCCGACCGAGAGTACCTGTTCCACTTGTTGCAGCGTCCGACACAGCACCCGCAGCACACCTTGCTCCGCGGCGGTCTCCGTTGAATGAGACACGCCGTTGCGGTCTGGGCTCAATTCCTGCACGGTCTTGAGCATGCGTTGCGAGACACCCATGGGTTGCACGCAGCGGGAGGGAGGTTGATTGCGGACGGATTCCACCTGTTCGATCAGCATGCGCCGCAGCTCCCCCAACACGCTTAAGGGCAGCATCGGCTCTCCCTGGACATCGATCTCGCATCGCCCGATTTCATAAGGTGTGTTGCCGAGCCGGGCCAACTGAGCGCCGATCATTTCACTGGTGGCCGGATGCTTGCGGGCCAAATCTGGGACATGTGGATGCTCGAGTACGACAACGTGTTCGGTGGCATCGATGCCTTCCCGTTGTTCACTCCAGCGAACCTCCCATCGGATCGGTTGACCGATGCGAACATTGCCTTGGACATGCAACGGCAACCGTCGCGCGAAGTTTTCGCCCGCAAAGGTAGATCGCCATCGCTTGGTGAGTCGCGGTGCATCGGTTTGCCAGATCGATTGCCCCTCAAAGACCTCCGCCTCATCCAACAATCCATTTTGAAATTCCAATTCCACGCGGCCTGCGACGGGTGTGTCCGTGGGTCGATGGTTGCAATGGATTTGGTAAATCCGTCCACCGGTCTCCTTGCCCGCGCTGCGGTCTCCTTGCAAAACCACTCCATCCCCTTTGCATAGTGGCACGCTCAATTCGACAACTAGGCGATTGCCTTTCTTGCGAAGAACGCGGCCGACCTGAACGCCTCGCTTGGCACTGCTGCGGCCTGGGACCAAGCGTTTGTGATCGCAGCCTTGGAGCCAACCCGGTGAGAAGCCTCGTGAGAAACTCAGTTCCATTTCACGCTGTGCTTCTTCGGTAAATCGAAGAGGTGCGTTGGCCATGGCAGCATCGATTGCGCGTCGATAGTGACTGACGATATTGGCGACGTATTCCGGGCTCTTGAGACGTCCTTCGATCTTAAGCGAGCAAACTCCTGCTTCAATCAACTCAGGGATTTGCTCGTAGGCCGCTAGGTCTTGAGGGGAGAGCAGGTATTTGACGTCCCCCAAATCGACATCTTGGCCATCGCGTATCAATTGATAGTCCAAACGACAGGCTTGCGCGCATTGACCACGATTGGCGCTTCGGCCTCCCAGCGATTCACTGGTGAGGCATTGGCCACTGTACGCAACGCACAGAGCGCCGTGAACGAACGTTTCGACGGGCATGCTGCTGGCAGCCGTGATTTTTCTAATTTCGCTCAATGAGCATTCGCGAGCCAAGACGACGCGATCGACTCTCAATGCTTCGATGGCAGCGATGGTCTCTGCGGAAACCATGGTCATCTGGGTGCTGGCATGGACACTCAAGTCCGGGCAGATCTCATGGATCAGACGCACGGCACCTAAGTCTTGAACCAGCACGGCGTCGACGCCTGCCTCCGCCAACATTGCCACATGACGTTCGAAGGCGGCGAGTTCATCGGTGAATACGAGGGTGTTGAGTGTGACGAAGCCTGAGAGACCGCGGCGATGCAAAGTCTGCATCAACCGCGGTAGGTCGTCCAACGAGAAATTGACTGCGCGCGCTCGGGCATTAAATCCCGACTCGAGCCCGAAGTAAATAGCATCCGCGCCATTTTCGATCGCAGCATGAACGCATTCCCAGTTTCCCGCAGGGGCCAGCAGCTCGGGCGCCGGCCTCCCAGAGGATGATTTGTTTTGCATGTTAGGTTAACGAAATGATTCCATTGGCGTCGCCGAAGTTGCCTTGGTCGGCCCCTACGGTATCGAGCATCGTTCGGAAAAGGTTGTTCAAGGGAGTGTATTGTGGGAACTCTAGCATTCGGCCCGTCGGCAGATTGCGGCCACCGCGGCCGGCCAACAAGATCGGTAAGTTATGGTGATCATGCCGATTGCCGTCGGTGATTGCCCCGCCGTAGAGAATCATGGCGTTGTCGAGCAGATTGCCCTCGCCGTCAGGCGTTTCGCGAAGCCGGTTCAGGAAGTAAGCGAATTGTTCGGAATAGTAGCGATCGATCTTGGCGATCTTCGCGATATTGTCCTCGTTGTTTTCATGGTGGGACAATTGATGATGTCCATCGGTCACCTCGATCATTGGGAACGCGCGATTGCTGCCCTCGTTGGCAAGCATGAACGTTGCGATGCGCGTCGTATCGGTCTGGAAAGCCAAGACCATGAGGTCGTACATGAGACGAATATGATCCGTAGCATTGTCGGGTTTCTCGCTCGGCTCAACGGTTCCCTCAGGCAATACGACGGGAGTGGTGAAGCGACCGATGCGTTGTTCGATTTCGCGGACACTGGTGAAGTACTCGTCCAATTTCCGTGCGTCACCGGCTCCGACGTGCCCGGTCAAGTGCTTGCGCTGATCGTTGACGAAGTCGAGGATACTCGACTTCATGCCTCGCTCTTTCGGATCCCCCGCACCGTTGGTGCCGAAGAGTCTCGCAAAGGCATTCTTGGGTTGAATCTCTTTGCCGGTGGGCAAGGATTCGGACCGCCACGAAACGTTGTTGGAGTAAGCGCAAGAGTAACCAGAATCGCAGGAACCTGCATCGCGGCCTTCCTCCGTACCTAGTTCGATCGATGCCAAGCGCGTCGAGCGCCCGTAGGCATCGGCCGCAATTTGATCGACGCTACGGCCGGCCCGGATTTTGGAACCCGAGGTTTTGTAGGGGTGGGCTCCCGTCAGAAAGGCCGCCGCGCTACGGGCGTGATCGCCCGGTCCATCACCCAAGGATTGAGCGTTGACCTGCGCGAGTCCCTTGAGGACATTGAAATCACTCCGGCATGATTCAAGCGGTTCGAGACTTGGGGACATTTTCCAATCGGTTTCTGTTCCGGTTGGAAACCATCGTTCGGCGTTCGTTCCATTGGGAAAGAATACCCATGCCAAACGAACAGGAGCGACTGTCTCGGACGCGGTGACCGAAGCTGCGACCACGGAGGTCGAACGCATGACGTCGAGCATTGGCAAGGCTAGGGAGGCACCCAAGCCTCGCAGCACCGTGCGCCGCTTCAAGCGTGCACCGGGGCTCAATCGTTCGAACGGGGTTTCTCGAGTGTCAGTCATTTCCTGATTCGCTCTCTGGGTGGGTATTTAGGTGGGTGGGGGATGATCGCTGAAGGAAGGCATCGCTGCGGACGACTCCGTCAACAATCGATCGTATTGTATAGTCAACCGCTTTGGATCGCTCCAAAATCTTATCGACATCGCAGCGGTCGGCGCGCTGCAATCCTCGACCAAGTGCGTAAGTTAGTAAGCGTTGGGTAAAGTTTCGGGCCACCGAATCCTCCCGATCGGCCAATATTGCAACCAAATCGGTTGGTCCACGGAAGGATTTTCCATCCGCCAATTCGCCATCGGGGACGATCGCGACATCTCCGTCACGATCTCGCCAGCGTCCGATCGCATCAAAATTTTCCAAACCCAACCCGATGGGGTCCATCAGTTTGTGGCAGCCCGCGCAACTCGGATTCGCACGATGGATTTCCAGTCGTTCCCGAAGCGTAGCGTTCGAATCGGCCTTCGCCTGCTCGAGCGACGGGACATTGGGGGGGGCCGACGGTGGTGGATCTCCGAGCACCGTTTCCAAAATCCATCGACCTCGTTTGACCGGTGAACTGCGTGTGGGGTTGGAGGTCAGGGCCAAAGCTGCGGCTTGGGTAAGTAACCCACGCCGATTCTCAGGCAGCTTGACTTGTATCCATTTGTCCTCGTCTTCGTAGAGCCCTTGACGTCGTTGGTCATTACCTCCGCGGCGACCTGGTCGACGGCGGTACATCTCCGAAGGATTCCGACCTTCGAATTCCACGCCGTAAAATTCTGCCAAACGCGGGTTCACGTACGTGTAGTCGGCCAGCAACAGATCCTGGATTTTGCCCTCTCTCAGCATGGACTGGCAGAAAAGTTCGGTTTCGCGGAGCATCGCGCTGCGGAGTCGATCGGACCAGAAGGGAAATTTTCCTTGATCCACTTCTAACTTGTTGAGATTCCGTAAACCCAACCATTGAGCAAAAAATCCTGTCAGCAACGCGTCGACTTTAGGATCCACCAACATGCGGTCGATCTCACTGGATAGCACGGATGGATCGGACAATTGACCTTGGACAGCTTTTTCCAGGAGTTGGGTATCAGGCATGCTGGCCCAAAGAAAGTACGACAGTCGACTAGCGACCGCAAAATCGTCGATGCCGCGCAAGCCGTCTCTGAGTTCTATCGCCCGTTCGCTGCGGAAAAGAAACTGCGGCGAGACGAGAACTGCTTGCGTTCCAAACTGCAAGGATTCCAGGTAGCTGTAGCCTGCATCGTTGGCCTTTTGGCAGACCATCATTACGGCCTGTAGTTCATCGGCATCGATGGAGCGTCGGTACGCGCGCGGTAGCAGTTTCGAAAACACGCGGCGACTGGCTTCGATGAAACCGATCGGAACTCCGCCTTCGGAGTCGGTATCTTCAGGGTAAGCGACGACGATTTGCTGATGCGTCTTAGGAAATGCAGGCTGGTCTTTCTCGGGACCAACCATGCGAACCGATTCGATGTTCAAGCGTCGGTTGGGTGCATTGCGTTCGTCCGGTTTTTCATCCGCGAAATACTCAATGCTTAAAACATGATCGCCGGCATCGCACTCCAACTCATGCTTGGTGGTTTCATCGCGAGGGACCATATCCCACTCGGCCAACATGCGGTCATCGAGCCAAAGCCTGGCTTTGCAATTGTCTTTTTGGTCATCACCAAATCGGCCTCGCACTTGCACGGTGTATTTGCCCGCAGCCACATGCACGGGAATATTGAGTCGCTGCGAGAAGTTCAGGTTGTCGCCTTCGTAGCTCTGTCGACGAAACTTTTCTCGATCGGTGGCGATTACACGCTCCGCGATGAGCGAAGCGGCTTGCAGGTACTTTTCCATGGCGATCGGGGGCAAGGTCAGTACCTCGCCTTGATTGTCGAATCCGTTTCCGACATCGTCTGAGACAAAGCCAATCTGTTTCGATGGCCGCAAGTCGACCCCGAACAAATCGCGGATCGTATTGTCGTATTCGAATTGATTCAAGCGTCGTAGGGTTACCTCTGGCAAGGCTGGGCTGCAACCACAGTCGACGTCGTGCAACGCGCTTTCAATCCAATCGGTGAGGATTTTGCGATCTTCAGCCGCGATCGACGCGGAATCCGGTGGAGGCATGGCCTCAGCACGGATCACCCCGCGAATTTGCTCCCACGTGCTCTCGTGCGATCGGATTTTTTCAAGGGAGTCGTAGTCGTCAAACGCCACCCCACCTTCGGTCGCACCCTGCATGTGACAATCGCCACAGTGCTCCAGCAGTTTGGGCTGGATGGTGTCGCGCCAACGCTTATCGAGGTCAACATCGAGTGGCGAGACCACGACCGAGGACGGCAATTCGGCGGCGGTCAGCACCGGATTGGTTTGTGCGAAAGCCGGGCCTGGGGACAAAATGACTGCTGCGGCCAGCACCAAGTTTGTCACGATCGCTGGCATCGCTTTCAATCGGCACATCATCAAATCGGATACTCCTTAGGTATTGCGATCAAAAACGAGTCGTGGGGTTTCTGCAGCGTCTCCGGGGAATCGAAGGAAAACGTCGCTAATTCAAACTCCAACGCGTCGTTCGCATGCTTTGGAACATGCGAGGTGGGTGGGCCAGTCAGGGGGGCTCGTGTGTCCTCTTTCCAGGAGTGAGCAACGGACTGGATGATTTGGGCGATGGGCCGCCGTAAACCATGTTCATTATTGTATCCGGCAGGCCAGGGGATTGCCACACCAAGAGATTGTGCGGCAGACTGGAAGACTGGGCGGCAGAATGGGCTGGCACAAACACTTTTCCGCACATGCCGATGTTGCTTAACCCGAAACTTCCGCTGGGGTTTCGCTACAATCCACCCCCATGCCAATCAAAGATTTTTTCCCCACCATGAAAAGCGCGACGTTGAACTACGTCACTTTTCTCGCATTGTTGATGGGAGCGTACTCGATTTTACCGGTTCTCAAGGAATATTCGATCTTTGGGGCAGTCGGCGACACTCCGTCGGGACTGCATGCAGCGTTATCGTTGACCCTGGGTTGGTTGCTGGTTTTTCGAACCAATGCGGCTTATGCCCGTTGGTGGGAGGCGCGGACACTTTGGGGTTGTCTGATCAATGCGACCCGAAATGTTTCGATTAAGTTGTCGGAGTTGGCAATCCCGGATGCGGCCGCATCGGATTTCCTGTGCCATCGACTGTCCGAGTTTCCGCGAGCGTTGATGCATCATCTGCGGAGGTCTCCTTATTCGAATGAGACCATTCTGCCGGAGCCATCACCGGATCACACACCGCTTTTCATCGCCAATAGTTTGTACCGCTGGGTTGCCCAGCAGAAGCGTTCTGGTGGAATCGACGGTGACGACTTGCGAGTCATCGATGCGGAGCTCACCAAGTTGATGGACGTATGCGGTGCTTGCGAACGGATCGCACGGACGCCGATCGTGCGGTCCTACCGCATTTTCGCGCGTCAGTGCATCGCGCTGTTTTTAATCACGTTGCCATGGGGAATTGCGGAAGATTTCAGATGGTGGACGATTCCAATGACGATTGTGACCTCCTACTTCATGCTGGGTATGGAAGTCGTCGCTGAGCATGTCGAAGAGCCGTTCGGTTATGACGAAGATGATTTGGATTTGGAAGGGATGTGCGATACCATCCAAGCGTCGGTTGAGGAAGTATTTTTGCGATTTCAAAACGGTAAGGCCTAGCAACAATGGACATTGTTTATCGATTCGATCCGCACGCGAAGATGGAACGCAAGGCACCTCGCTCCAATCGGGAAGCCCTCAAGTGCTTGGCCAATGGAAACGATCGCTTCGCGCGAATGGTCGATCGGTTGCAGCAGATCGGCAAGGGAGATCGGGAATACGAACCGATGATCATGCCGGTGAATCCGATTCATTTAGGAGTCCCCTTGATCAGCGGTCTGGAGCCGTCTCATGCCCCCTTCGCACTGGTGCTGGGCTGTTCCGACGCGCGTGCTCCCATCGAACACATTTTGGATTGCTCCGCCAATGATTTGTTCGTGGTCCGTGTGGCCGGCAACGTGTTGGGCCTGGAATGCTTGGGGAGCGTCGACTACGCAGCAACGGTCCTGCGCGCGTCCTTGCAGAGCGTCGTGGTGATGGGGCATACGGGCTGCGGGGCGGTCGGGGCGGCGGTTGACGTCTATCTGTCACCGTCGAACTTTGCCGACATAGCGTTTAGTCATCCAGTCCGAACCTTGGTCGATCGCATCATGCTCTCGGTGCGAAGCGCCGCTCGCGGCTTGGAGCAAGAGCTCGGGACGCGGGTGCAAAAACACAAACGCTATCGAGAATGGTTGATGACCACCTCGTACTTCCTCAATACTGCCATCACCGCCTTCGATTTGCAGCGCGAGGTCAACAACGTCGCCAAGGGGCTGACGGTTTCGTATTCGGTGTACGACATGGCCTTCACGCATATCGTCGCGTTGCCTAGCCGGACACGCGAGGAAGCCGAAGCCACCGATCGCTTTAGTTCAGCGCCCAAATCGACGGCCGATTTCGATGCCTTGATCCGTCAGCTGATCGCTCGTTTGGACGGTGTTTGATACTCCTCAACAATAAATTCAATCCCACCTTGGCTTCAAACTCGGCCATGAGAATCGGTGCCGTCCGAATTAGGGAGCATTGGCTTTTTCAAGCTGACTAGTCCAGAACGTGCGGGCCAACTCGAGCGACGCCTGAGTCGAAGGATGTTCTTTTTCGGACACATCCATCGATTGCTCGCAACGTTCGAGCCATCGTTGAAACAGATCGACCGCTGATCTAGAAATGCGCGGCTGGCCGTTGAATTCAAAATAGAACGGAGCGGTGGTGGCCATGCGATACCCACTGTCTCCAGACGTGATGACACGCACGACCAGCCAACCGCTGCGGTCAATGCTCAAGTCGGGGAATTCTCCGCGTCGGTAATGATCTTCAAGCTTGGCGCTATAAAGCGTTTCACCATTGAAGATCACGTCGAGATAATCGACCGGTTCGCGAACAGCAAGTGAAACCGCAATGTCCAGTGGGATGGGTTCCTCACGATAGCTCGACTGAACCGTGCCGGGAGGACCACCGTTCACCATCGTCCTCAGTAACGGACCGTTGGTAACAGTTGTTCGCCCACCCGCGACGGCTTGCCACCACGCGTCGGCCGAAGGCTCCGATTCGATGAATGCATAAACTCGGTTGTACCCAAGATGAGAGTCGACGCGACCGAAGCCGCTGGCAGCCGTCGGGGACAAACGCAGTCCGGCTTCGAGTATCTGCCAGTACAGAAACTCGGTCAGCGCCCCAGCCCCGCGTCCACCTTGAAATCGAATTCGATCGCGGGTGGGAAGTGGGGCGAGGATGGGGATCGCCAATCGTTCCTTACCCAGAGTCATGGTCCAATTCCCAAACTCCGGTGCGTTCTCATCGCGCGCGAGCTTCAATGCATCGTCCTGATCGGGACGATTGGACACGCTGAGCAAGCGTGCGCACCGAGCCCGCGGGTGGGCCAAAAGAACAGGCACGTCGCGGCCCGCCAACTGCGTAATCTCGCAAAGAACTTCGTCATTGCCTAAGCATTGCTGCAGAAGGGTGTACATCGCAGCAGTGGATTCGCCCGCCAGCAGCGTTTCGGGGACCGCAAGTTCTGTGGGAGCGCGATGCAAGGCGAGACCGGCGGTGCTGGTCCGAAATTCGAGGGACCTCGCCGTCCATCCGTATCCTGTTAGCTCCGGGCTCGCGGACTTCGGCGCATCGACTTGTTTTTTCGACGCTGCAGGTTTGGATGCGGCGGATTTTGGCGGCGGATCGGTGTCGGCGATCGGATGGGCTTCGACCGCCATGTCGAGGGCCTCGGCAAATTGCCATCGGTGAAGGATCGCGGATTCCAGCTCGGCGCTCAAGTCGCCGCTGAACCAGGATTCGGCATGCATGTCGATCGAACGTTCGAGTTCGATTAGGATCGAATCGCGGGCCCCCCGTTCGACGGTGAACCCGCCACGAATGGATTTGAACTCGGGGCCGCGTTGGGCCAAGAACTCGTAGTCGCCCGGTGGAGGTTGGATCGGTATTACGCCTTCGATGAGCCACCGTTCACCGACGGCCGGGATCTTGCGATCCCGTTTTAGCTTCGCCCCTGACTTGGTAAATTCGAGGCGGGCCGGGACGCTTTCTCCGGTGCCTTCGTCGACCGTCTCGAGCGTGACCTGATTCTGAGCGTGCGCCGCGGCGGGTGTGGCCAAGAACACGAGGCAGGTCGCAACCACGCTCGCGAGGAGCGATAGCCATGGGGGATTTCCCTGGTCGCATTCGCAGAGGGTGTTGGAAGGGACCATCGATTTGCAGGTGCGAGACGCGTGGGAACAGATAAAATGGTGCACTCTAGTTCTCTTCGGATTCGAGTCGCGACGGGCGGATTCGTGAATCTGGTTTTGGGTACGCTTGGAAATCACAATGGCAAATGATTATTACAAAACGCTCGGGGTCGAACGTTCAGCCTCTCAGGATGAGATCGCTAAGGCGTACCGAAAATTAGCCCGAAAATACCATCCAGATCTGAATCCTGACGATCAGAGTGCTAAGAAACAGTTTCTGGAGATCCAAAACGCGTACGACACCCTGAATGATCCGGAGAAACGGAAGAAGTACGACCAGTTCGGTGACGCCTACGAGAAGTACGGTGACGGCAAGCCGTTTGGTGGTGGCGGCTGGTCTGGTGGTGGCGGCGGATCTAGCGGGTTCGATTTCGGTGATGTGTTTGGCGGGGGGAGCGGGGCTGGGGCCGTCGACTTGGGGGACATTTTCCGTCAATTCGGCGGGGGTGGAGCTGCCAATCCGCGCTCGCGGCGAGGCGCGGCGCCTCGCGGCCACGACATCGCTGCCGAAATCGAGGTTCCGTTGCGAACCTTGGTGGTCGGCGGCGAGATGCAGTTTCAGCTGCAACGGGAAAGCAAGGTGGAATCGATCCGGGTTAAGGTGCCGGCCGGCATCGAGCCAGGCAAGAAAATTCGGCTGCGGGGCCAAGGGGGGGCGATGCCAGGTGGTAAGCCTGGTGACTTGTTGCTGACGATACGTTTGCAACCACATCCGGCCATCAAATTGGTCGGACACAACATCGAACTGCGGCTTCCGATCCAATTGTTCGAAGCCATCAACGGGGCAAAAATCGATGTCCCCACGATCAAAGGAACGGCGACACTCACCATCCCGCCCATGTCCAACAGCGGTCAACGATTGCGGATCAAAGGCCAAGGATTTCCCAATGCCTCGGGCCCGGCAGGCGATTTACTGGTCGAGTTGCAGATCCGGTTGCCCCCGTCGATTCCAGCCGCGACGCGCGAATCGATCGAGGCCATTTCTAGTTCGTACCCTTCCGATTTCCGCGATGCGATCCAATGGTAAGTGCTTTGAATATCCTGCTGGCAAACGACGATGGAATTTACGCTCCAGGGCTCAAGGCGCTTCGAGCCGCGTTGGAACGGCTCGGACGTGTGACCGTGGTGGCACCGGCCACCGAACAGAGCGGAGTCGGGCATTCGATCACGTACTTGTCTCCACTGACCTGTAAAGAAATCTACGACGGTGACATTTTTCACGGTTGGGCGGTGGAAGGGTCGCCTGCCGACTGCGTGAAGTTGGGGGTCGCAGAACTGGCCCCCAAGCCTGTCGATTTGATTGTCAGCGGTGTCAACGGAGGGCTCAACGCTGGAATCAATGTCCTTTACTCGGGCACCGTGGCAGCCGCCATCGAGGGGGCGTTTTTCCGAATCCCCAGTATTGCGGTTTCCCTGGAACACGATCCCCATGCCGATTTCGAAGCCGCAGCCGTCATGGCCGTGTTGTTGGTAGAACAAATCCTGTCTAAACAACTCGATGCACCGGAGTTGTACAACATCAATATCCCAACTGCTGCCACGAAGTTGTACCGCAATGGCCAGATGCCTCAGGTGCACGTGGTCCCGATGGGGGTAGAACGCTATGGCGATCATTACATCAAACGCCAGGATCCCAAGGGACGTGATTACTATTGGTCGACCAATGACCCACCCCCTAAACGCACCGATCACGAGACGGATCTCAACGCATTGGCAGCCGGTCACATCACGATCACACCGTTGCAATTCGATATGACCAAGCAGCGGTTGATGCTCGAAATGGATCAATGGGGCTTGAGCTTGGGCACACCCCAATCTCAGCCCCAAGCGAAGCCAGGGGACGTGGTATGAATGAATCGGCTGACCGATTGCAGGGAAAGCGAATTGGATTTGCGGGCAAACTCGGAGCCATGTCCCGTCGGGAAGCCTGCGTATTGATTCGTCAACATGGTGGAATGCCCCTCGATCGAATCTCCGGAGACATCGATCTTGTGGTCATCGGGGCCGATGAACTGCCTGACGAGGACGTCAACGACCTGCTCAGCCCAGGCGTTCGCGATCGCATCGGCCGGGGCGCAACGACGTTGATTCATGAGCATGAGCTTTGGCTTCAATTGGGTTTGTTCGATGACTCCTCGCAGCAGCAGCTCTACACGCCGGCCATGGTGGCGGGACTGATCAAGACGCAGGTACGGAACATTCGCCGTTGGCATCGTATGGGGTTGTTGCAGAGCGTCAAAATCGCGCACCGATTGGCCTACTTCGACTTTGAGCAAGTTCAATCGGCGAGACGGTTGGCGGATTGGGTGACGCAGGGCGCGAAGCCGTCGGAAATCAGAAAGCAGCTTCATGAGTTCGGGCCTCGCGTCTCCGAACGCAGCTTGTTGGATTTGGATCTGGTCTTTGATGGCCGGCGCGTTCTGCTCCGCGAAAACGGTCGTCTGATCAGTGCGCACGGGCAGCTCCATCTGGACTTCGAGTCGCTCGACGCTTCGGAACCTAGAGAGGTCGAGCCCATCACGATTGCTCTCCCTGACCGGAGTTCCGGTGGTGCGATATGGCCATCGAGTGGGGCTGCGTTGCCAGCGGGTAGCGCGCCGATGACGCGCGAGGAAATGCTTTTAGCGGCTGAGGAGCTCGAGGATCTCGGGCAACTCGAGTCGGCCATCGAGTGGTATCGGGTGCTGTTGGCTCAACATGGTCCACAAGCCGAAATCGTGTTTCAACTCGCGGAATTGCTGTACCGATCGGGGGACGTGGCCGCAGCCCGAGAGCGGTATTACAACGCCATCGAAATCGATGAAGACTTTGTCGAAGCACGCGTCAATCTCGGATGTGTGCTAGCCGAGACAGGTCAATCCGAATTGGCGATTGCGGCATTTGCAGGTGCCTTGGCTCGGGACGATCACTATCCGGATGTCCATTACCATCTGGCGCGATCTCTCGACGAAGTTGGCAGCTCTGAGTCGGCGACTCGGCATTGGCTCCGTTTCTTGCAGCTTTCGCCGCAGAGTCCCTGGGCCGAAGAAGCCCTCGAGCGGCTTGGCAAACTTTAGCAATCCAAACACGTAGTCGATCCACGCCGAAGACTAGACTGGCGTCCCGATTCTTTGGTAGTTATGCTCGATCCACCGGAATCGCTCCGCATTTCTCCTGACTTGTTGTTAGCCGCCGGCGATCTATCCTACCTACCCATCTCCCATCTCAGCATGTATCTGGAGTTCAACACCATGACGGATCCTTCGACACCCGCATCCTCGGACGTTTCTCGTCGCTCTTTTTTAGCTGCTGCCGGTACGGCGGTCGCGGCAGGAGCCACCCAACTGAGCGCCAAAAGCTACGGTCGAATCCTCGGCGCTAACGATCGTTTGGGGGTTGGGATCATTGGGGGTGGTGTCATTGGAAATGCCCACATGGACGTGGTCAACAACCTGAAGCAATCGAACAATCTCCATCCGGTTTGCATTGCCGATTGCTGGAAACGACGCGCCGAAGATGGCAAGGCCAAGGTTGGGGCGGACCATGCCGAAACCGATTACCGAAAACTGCTCGAACACAAAGACATTGACTACGTCGTGGTTGCAACGCCAGAGCATTGGCATTGGACGATGACCATCGACGCCATGGAGGCGGGCAAGGCGGTGTACTGCGAGAAGCCGCTGACGCATACGATTCCAGAAGCTCAAGCCGTGGTGAAGCGGCAAAAGGAGTTGGGACTCCCGATTCAGGTGGGCGTTCAAGCCATGTCGGATGATAGTTACATCTCGGCACGCGATGCCATTCGCGATGGTATGATCGGTCAGGTCGTTCAAGCTCAGATCGAATACGTAAGGCGCTACAATGCAGGGGCTGGACCATGGCGTGAACCGCAGCAGGTTGCCGAACACGCCAGCAAGCCCTCGGATCTAAACTGGGACGCATGGTTGGGATCGGCCAAAAAGATCGATTGGAATCCGAACCATTACTTCGAGTGGCGTTGCTACTCAGCTTATTCCGGAGGTATCTGCACCGACCTGTTTATCCACCGCATTACCCGCATCATGCGGGCATGCGATCTGCTCTTCCCTCGACGTGTTGTTGGGATGGGGGGCATTTGGCAATGGCCCGATGGACGAGATCTACCAGACAACGTCGAGATGATTTGCGAGTACCCACGCGGTATGACCGTTTACGTTCTCGGGACGATGAGCAACCGCGTCCGCATCGACCATATTATCCGCGGTTACGACGGAACGATGTTCTTCAAGGACGATGGTTGGATTGCCAAGGACCCGGATGGCAAGGTGCTAGGCCAACATAAAAAGACGGGTGGCGAAGATCAAAACTTGCACCACACCAATCTGCATAACCACATTCGCAACGGGGAACCGCTCAATTGCCCGATTGAACTTGGACTGGCAGGTGTCGTTGCCGTTAACATGGCTAACGAAAGCTGGCGAACCAACCGTATGATGGGCTGGGATCGCAAGAACGAGAAAATGGTGCCCGCTGACTTACTCAACGATAGCCACGAGCCAGAGAAATCGGCGGCGGGTTGAGCCACGGCTTCTCCTGGCAAGAATGGTAAGCTGTGCGGGTTAGTTCTACTGTGTGTTCTGCAAAACCTATTCGGGTTTTGCATGTAGGACGGGTGAACAGACACCTTTTTTCGGATTCTTGCGTCGCTTTGGCGTCGATCCCACCCTCGGTATGCCGCTTTTACCAATCGGGGTTGAGGTTTATGGCTGCGACCGGTCCTACACCATTGGATTGGTCACCTAGCAGAGCGGGGAATTACGATGCAAGCGACGAACGGCAATGCGAGTGTAGGCCTGCCTGTATTGGCTCGTCAACGATTGCTAGCTCGATGCTTGGGCAAGCAGGAGTTGGCCGACAAACTGGTGCAACTCCTTCTTAGCGGATTGCCCAAAGACGCTCTGGAGATCCAGAATGCGATCGATTCAAAAGACATGAAGCAGGTCGCAACGCTCTCCCACCGCCTCAAAGGCGCAGCCGCAAACATGTGCGCTGACACGTTATCGAGCGCCGCCGCAGCCTTGGAGTCCGCCGCCCGGCATCACGACTCAGAAGTTCTACCCACGTCCTGGTTTACGCTCCAACAGCAAATCGATTTGGTTTTGCAGGAACTCACGAGTTAGGAATCAGGTCTCGGGAATGACCATCAAATTTACAACTGCTTCCGCAGTGCGGAACACTACCAAAGTTCTGATCGTCGACGACGATCCCATTTCCTTGGAGCTCCTCGCGAACTTCCTCGAGGACTTAGGATACAGCTTTGAGCGGGCCAGCGACGGCAAAGAAGCGCTGGCAAAGATGCGGTTGTTCAATCCATCGATCGTAATTTCCGATGTCGAAATGCCCGAGATGGACGGGGTGTCTTTGTGTCGGGAAATTCGCAAACGGCGGTCGATTCAATACACCTACGTCATCCTCCTGACCTACCGTTCCGAGCAGGAATCGGTTTTGTTGGGTCTCGATGCGGGCGCCGATGATTACCTGAGCAAGCCGTTTAGCCCAGAGGAACTTCGGTTGAGGCTCAACACGGGACAGCGATTGTTGAGCCTGGAAGGCCGTGACATGATGATCTTCTCTTTGGCCAAACTCGCCGAGAGTCGGGACGAAGACACCGGCGAACATCTGGAACGCATGCGTGAATACTCGCGTATCATCGCCGAGGAGTTGATGAGCTGGCCCAAGTTCGCACCGATCGTCGACGGACAATTCGTAGAACTCATCTACCTGACTAGTCCGTTGCACGACATTGGCAAGGTCGGGATCCCAGACTGCATTCTTCGGAAGCCGGGCAAATTGACTCCGGAAGAATTTGAGGTCATGAAGCAGCACACCTTGATAGGTGCGGAAACGCTCAAAGCATCGGCGCAGGCGTATTCCGATGCCACCTTTTTGTGGATGGCCTACGAGATCGCTGTCAATCATCACGAGCGCTGGGATGGAACAGGGTATCCCAATCAAATCCGCGGCGAGGACATTCCATTGTCAGCCAGGGTCGTGTCCGTGGCCGACGTGTACGACGCATTGACATCGAAACGGGTCTACAAGCCAGCCTTTTCACACGAGAAGTCGATCGAGATCATCCTCGAAGGTCGCGGGACGCAGTTCGACCCCGACATCGTGGATGCATTCATGAAGCTCGAATCCCGAATTCGAGAGATTGCTTTGAGTTATTCCGACAGGGACGCTTCTTCTTCGATCAGCAAATTGCCCTTGATGTACTCGCCGTTGCCTTCGTCGGTGGTGCACAACACCGAGGTCACTTGATCTCGACGGGCGATGCCATCCAAGACCTCAAACAATCGCTCCGGCTCAATAGGCTTCGTCAAGCAGCCGTCCATGCCACTCGCTATGCATTGATTCTCAATTCCTGATATGGCGTGCGCGGTCATGGCGAGGATTGGGACTTCACGTTCCTTCGAATCGAGTTGCCGAATTCTCGCGGTGGCTTCGAGTCCGTCTAGAATCGGCATTTCGAGATCCATCAACACGACGTCGTAGGATACCTGGGTCACAGCCGATACGGCTTCCGCACCGTTTTCTACAGTGTCGCATCGATGTCCAAAGAGTTCCAAGAATCCTCGCGCGATTTCGCGATTGACATCGCTGTCGTCGGCCACCAATACCAGAAGGGATCGAGAACTCGACGCTGTCTGCAGTTCCAGCTGTGCATCGCGGCCCTCGAGCACCAGCAATTTCTTGGCTGTTCCTACGAGTTCCATGGCCGACGTCGGTTTTAACAGGCAACGTTCGGATGCGAGATGCCAGCGTTGGATCCATTGATCGGAGCTTTCGGTGGTTGTCAGCAACATCCATTCGACGCGACGAAGAACCTCTTCCTTCTCCGGTGTATCGATCTGTTCAAGCCAGCTGCTATCGAAGCTGTCGTCGATGACCAATAAGTATTTGCTCGAGTCGTTAGGAGATGGAAGCGATTGAAGTCTCGGCCAGGCGTCATTCCATTGGCAAAAGGACTCACAAGTAGCTCCGGCATTGCGAAAATTCTCAACATACACAGCGGCGCTGATTGGCGATTGACTCATGAGGAGAATATGCACACCGTCGAGCCGTTCGCAGTTGCCGAAGGCCGATAGCGACGGGTCGAACGGGATGGTGAAGTGGAAGGTACTACCCTGACCGAATTCGCTATTGACCCAAATCTCGCCCCCGAATAATCCGACCAACTGGGCTGAGATGGTCAACCCGAGACCTGTACCGCCATAGCGTCGGGTCGTCGAGGAATCGCTTTGCTGGAAGCTTTCGAAGATACTCGCTTGACGATCGGCTGGGATGCCGGGTCCAGTATCCTGAACGGAGAAGTGCAGGATGTCGCCACCAGAATGGTTGCGACCAACCACGCAGCGCAGAAGTACCTCGCCGGTCTCGGTGAACTTGATCGCGTTGCCGACAAGATTGACGAGAATCTGCCGCAATCGTCCTGGATCGCACTCGAGTTGGGTGGGGACTTCTGGATCGATTCGGCAGATCAGTTCGATCCGCTTTTTGAAAGCATAGACCGACATCAACCGAACTACATCGTGCACCAATTCGTGTAGATCGACCGGAATGTACTCGAGCTCCATCTTGCCCGCTTCCACCTTCGACAGGTCGAGGATGTCGTTGAGGATTCCAAGCAATGCGTCACCGGATTGTTTAACGATTTTCAAGCAGTTGCGTTGCTGAGGACTCAATTCAGAACGCATGGCGAGCTCAGTCATTCCTAGGATACCATTCATGGGAGTACGGATCTCATGGCTCATGGTTGCCAGGAATCGACTCTTGGCCGCATTGGCGGCTTCGGCCAAATCCTTGGCCGTCTTGAGTTCCCTTTGTGCGTCCAGCAACTCATCGGTGGTTCGCTCGAGTTCCTTGTTCGATAGGGCAAGTTCATTGGCCCGCGCTCGAATGGCTTCGGTCGCTTCGAGGACGCGATGTTCCAACGTCGCGTTTAGATTTGCCAATTGGGAGAAGCCGGCCGCGTTCTCGAGGGCTGCTCCCGCAATGGCAGCGATGAAATCCGCCAAGCGTTCTTCGTCTTGCCCGAAGAGATTCTTCACCTGACTATGAGTGACGCAAAGGCAAGCGACGATCCGCTCTCGAACTTTGATCGGGACGCACAAACCGGAACGGCGAATCCCCAAATCGGTATCGCGGCAGGCCTTCTCATCCTCGCACAACGTGATCGCTTTTCCTTTGTCCATCGCGTTTTGAATCATCATGGCGGTGAACAAATCCCCCAGGATGCCTCCGCCTGCGAATGGATCGCTGTTGTCCTCTTTCTCCAATTCGATCAGGTAGCATTCCTCGCCTCGCAGCAGACGCGCGGCCGCTTCCTTAGCTTGCTCAAAAATCAGGTCGACGGAAAGGGCGGAGGCGATTTGCCGGCCCGATTCCAATACGCCATCGAATCGGTCGGCCAGCGAAAGGGTTGCGGGCATTCGATGGGACCAAGAAGCACTGGTCGCATGCGCATTGATTTTCGAAAACAAGGCCTGCGATTCGACTCGCATGGGCTCGATTTCCGAGACACCGATCAGCCCTCCGAGATCAGCCAATTGCTGGAGCGATAGCGCCAGTTCGAATCGTGCGCCATGCGCTCGCGCCTTGGACAAACTGCGTTCCAACAACTTCTTGGCCTTGTGGCGGTGCCCACGCATGGCATGGATGAGTGCCAGTTCTCGCAAGGCCCTGGGAGTGTCGTTTTCACAAATGCGGGAGAGTCTCAGGTAGCGTTTCGCCGAAAGAAACGCTAGCCGCAGGGAACGGCCGCTTTCGATTGGGGAGTAGGTTTGCAGCGTGATTGCCTTTTCGCGATAGGCGGTAGCGAGCCACGCCGACGCAGGCAACGTGTAGGCGTTCATCACCCCAGCCGTTGAGGATATGCGATAGGCCTTCTCCAGGAAACAGATCGCGTTGTCCCACTCTTTGCGATAGAGCGCAGCGATTCCTGCGGCGATAGCGATTTGGGTCGAACTCTGCACCGCACCTTGGTCTCTGGCCATCTCGCGTTCGATGAGAGCGGGTGGGATCGATTCGCGGGCAGAACGGGCCCATACATCCATGATGATCGAAGACGCGTGCTCATCTCCGAGTTCGATACCCGAGCGATGGTTTTCCCTCGCTTCATGCAATGCGCCGTCGAAGTCCCCAAGGTGGTAGAGGGATGCAGCAACTTGGTACTGCGAAATGTGTACCTGCCAGTAGTCACCGGTTTGTTCAAGCAATCGTATGGACTCGCGTCCTTTCTCGATGCTATCGGAATAACGGGAGGCATAGTAAAGGACGCAGCTATAAAAGCTCAATGTTTGGCCTTCGCCCCAGACGTCGCGAAACTGACGTCGCAGAGCAAGTGATTTTTCGGCATAGCGCATGGCGCGGTCGAACAGAGGGATCAGGCTCATGGCAGGCGCATGTTCTGAATAGACGTGCGCGAGTTCCGAGGTTGGGATGTAGCACTCGGCATGGTTGAGACCTCGCAGATGCATCCACAGGCACTGGATCTTTGTTCGGCAGAACCAATAGGAATACGCCAGTTTGCTGCATAGCGTCAACGCCATCCTCTCCGATTCGTTTGGCAAGCGTCGCTTGCGATGCAACATGGTCTTGGGGAACCATGTATGCAGTGTCTGCACGAACGTCTCAAAGAAAAGCAAAGCCAGGACGCAAGCGAGATTTCGAGGGACGTACCAACCGAGTGTTCGAAGGGTTTGTTCGAATCCCAGCGTGGCTCGCTCCATGTCTCCGCGTTTGAACCACAGATCGGCTTGCTTGATTTGAATCTTCGCACGCGCAAAATCATCTTTCGCGAGTGACGCAGCCTCTTGGAAAAGCGGTTCCGCTTCTGCGTACTTGCCACGCAGCATGAGTGTTTCCCCAAAACCCTCGGCGATGCGGAACAAGGTGTCTTCGGGGACATCCCGTACGTCGCGGCGAGCGATCCGGTACTGCTCCTCTGCGATTTCTAGCGAGAACTGCTGCTTGGCCTGTTCTGCCGCCAACAGCGCGAACTTGGTCGCGCGCTGGGACTCCTTGGCCTGGTCGAAGTGGTAGGCGATGGCGGAGATCCGGTCGGGTTGTTCGCGTTCGTAGTACTCGGCAGCCTGGAGATGGAGACCTTTCAATAGATCGGCCGGCGAGTTTCGCAAAAGTGCGGACCGAATTTGGTCATGGACAAATGCAAAGTTGGCACCGTCGGCACGGGCCCATATCAGATTGCGATCACGGGCTTGATCGAGTGAACGAATGGTGCTGGCCGTATCACCTGAGGAAAGTCGGGTCACCGTATCCAGGCTAAACTCTTTTCCCAGAATCGCGCCCAAGATCAAAACGTCAACGGTATCGCTGGGCAACAAATCGATACGGCGCGCCAGGACTTCGGCAGCTTCCTTCGATGACTGCAGGTCTTTCAGGGCGTTCGGATCGACTTGCCAGCCCGATGCGGTCGGAAGTAATGCCCGCGTTTCGACCAAGCCGCGAAGAACCGCGGTGGCCATGAATGGACTCCCCCCCGCCAAACGCTGGACCGCCACCATGGCTTCATCGGGCAAGCTCCCGGCCATGGATTCAACCAGTTTCGCGATCTCTGTTTCGTTGAAGGCTTTCAGGACGATGTGGCATTCCGGCCGAATCTGCCTGAGGGGGTGTTCTTCATCGACATCCTCCGTGCGGAAGGAAGCTAAGAGGCTCGTATGCCGTTCAATCCCTCGGCTATTGCTCAGCCAGCGACGCAGCAATCGGTGCGTGACCGCGTCTGCCCATTGGCAGTCCTCCAATACGACGACGGTGGGAATGTCGGGACTGCCGATGCATTCGAGGAGTCGCACCAAGGCTTCAATGGTCGTGTTTTCCCGAAAATCCTCGGGGACTGCGGTGGTCTGAAAGGAGTTCCCAATCAAGAGTTCGATTCTCGGCAACGCCGTGACCAGAGCCCCCCCCAGGTCGCTCAGCGACTCGCGAATGCGGGCTCCAAGTTCCGGATGTTCCTCATTAGCAGCTAACAAACCGTCAACGATTCCGTGAAACATCTCAAACGGATGCTGTCCAACCTGAAATCGGCCTTGGCCTCGCAGCACCAGTTGTCCGCTGGCCCTCGCAAGTTTGATCGATTCCAACAGCAAACGACTCTTTCCGCTTCCCGATCTGCCTTCGACGTAGAGCAACTCCCCGTTGCCATGGCCTGCTCGCTCAAACGCCAATTCCAACTGCGCGAGTTCATTCGCACGTGCCACCAACGAGGGTTCGGTCAACGTGTTGCGGCGATCTGCGGCCCCCACGACCAATTGAATATCTCGTCCAGTTTCGATGGCGTCAGCGATCGCGCGCAGATCGAAGACGACGGCGGCGGCCGTTTGATAACGATCGTGTGGATCTTTACGGAGCAGTCGCTGTACGACTTCGTTGAGTTCGCGCGGGATGCAGTCGTTGATCGAACGCAGGTCAGGCACGCGCTGCGTGAGATGCTCACGCAGGATCGCGGTGGCGGTTTTGCCTGCGAAGGGCGGTGTGCCCGTCAAGCATTCAAAGAGCAGGATTCCGGCCGAGTACAGATCCGAGGCGGGGCCGACGTTGCAGTCGATGGAACCCGCCTCCTCGGGCGACATGTAACGTACGGCATGAATCTCATCGGTCTGATTCAGTTTGTCGGGCGAAAAACGCAGAGTCGTGCCGAATCCGACCAACGCAATCCTTGGCCCAGACTGCTTCAATACCAGAACATTTGAAGGATCGATGACACCATGCAAGAGCGATCGATCATGAAGACTAGCTAGGGCAGAAAACAGCGAGATCGCGGTCTGGAGAGCATCAACAATCGGCAATGGCCCCTGCGCCAGCCGTCGACCCAATGGATCACCCTTAACCAAAGGCATTGCCACATAGACTTCATCCCCGACGCGTCCAAAGTCGACGATGGGGGGCAGATTCACGTCATCGATCTGCGCGCGAACCTCTGCATCGTGGAGCAATCGTGCGCAGGCGCCACGGGTCAATACGGTCTCATTAAAGGTGGTGATGACCACCTCGGACTCACTGTCAATCGCACGACAACGCAGGCGGCGGCCTTCGGCGGCTTGTCCCCATACATCAACGACTTCGTAGCGATCGCCTAGGAAAACGTCGGATTCGGAATGCGATTGTTGGATCGTCATTGATGTTGACGTTGCCTGCAAGCTGAAACGTTCGTCCACGTCCATAGAATGTAAACCGACACTCTAAACGACTCGGTGCGCCGAAGATCGTCCACAACCGTAGCTCATGATCCGTGTCCATTCGCCCAGTTATTACAAAAGGAACATGAATCAAACACACCTCAAATGGTTACCCGTGGAAGATCCGGTACAACCCCAACCTGCTTCTTGCATTGTCGGAATCCTTCCAAGAAAAATTATTGACGGTTGAGGTGGCCCGTGAGAAAACATGCCCACTCGAGTCGCCAGCCTTTGTTGCCCACCTGTTCCCCACGTTTATAAACAATCTCGCGCCCAACGGAGGTCTGATTATGTCTGCTCAAACCGATTCAGCGAGTTTAGTAAATCGTCACCAAGTCGATCCGGATTTTCTTAATAGCATCCGATGCTTTGTCAACGAGTTGACGTGTCTAGAAAGTGAAATCGATCCATCCAAGTTGCCCGAAAGGGATGATCCGATCCATCGACGAATGCTCGATGCGTTCGAAGCATCCATCGACGCCTGCCGCAATTATGAAACCAGCCACAGCGGCGACACCGTGGCCGTGGCAGAGGCCCAAAAGGTATTCCGTCAAGAAACCGATCCATGGTTTCGCCAAAGCTGGTTCTCCAACCGGGCGCGAACCAAGCCGAGCGGTTTCTCCGGCGACTTCAATATGCTGTGCAAGATCTACGGCGAAGCGATTCCGTCATCGGGCATTGGTGCGTACATAGACTTGTTGTGCTTCGACACACCTCTGGCGTGCGCCGTACGCGGCCGGCTCGATATGGCCAGAGAGTTTCTAATCGATGAGGTCGGTGAACGATCTGCGTCCGGCAAACCGGTCCGTATTCTGGATATCGCCAGTGGACCTTGCCATGAGTACCTGCAATGGCCTTCGACGACGCACGTTATCGATGTGTTGGCCATGGACAATGATCCGCATGCCATCGCCTATGTGCACGATCGGATCATCCCGGGGATCAGCTCCCCGTCCAAAGTGGATTGCATCTCCTACAACGCGTTTCGAACGCGATCCTCCGAAGCAACCGTCAAGAAGTTCGGTCGATTCGACATTCTTTACAGCGTTGGACTCTGCGACTACCTAACCGATGACGTCCTGATAAAATTGCTCCGGGCCTGGGATGAAACGTTGAGCGACGACGGAGTAATGTTCGTAGGTTTCAAGGATACACGTCGGTACGATCAGACGATCTACCAATGGCACCTCGATTGGTTCTTCTACCAACGAACCATTCAAGATGTTTTCAATCTCTACCAAAAAGCGGGTTTCGATTTGGGGTCGATTGCGACCAGTCGTGACCAATCGGGAATCATCACCGCCTTCAAGACGCGTCGCGATGCGAGCGCTATCCGGCGAATCGATACGGCATCGGAGATGTTGGTAAGACGCCCGACGATGCGAATGCCTGCTCGTATGCCAATTTCGATTGAGCGCAATGGGGCATCGATGGAAGGTTTTTCGAGCGTCGACTAAGGCCGCCGGTGAGCGACCGACGAGAGAATGGGTGGGTTGCGTACGACGCTTGGTGGTACGCAACCCATTTTTTATGCCAATAGGGTCCGTAAGACCAACAACATGGCGTCGATTTCTGCATCCGTACCAACACTGATTCGTAGTCCATCTCCCCATCGCGGATAATTCATGTAGCGGACCAAAATGCCTCGGGCTTTCAACGCTTGATAAAGCGGTTCGACGGGGCGGTCGCTGCGCGTGCACCATACGAAATTCGCATGCGAAGGTGTGACGTTGAAGCCCATCTGGCTCAGTTCCCGTTCCATACGCTGCCGTGTTTTAAGGATCTTGGCGACGTTTTCGGCAAGCCAGGCCTGGTCCATGATTGCAGCGGTCGCGCCCGCGATGGAAATGGCATCGGTGTTGTAGGAATCCTTGACCTTTCGCAACACTTCGATCACCGACTCGTGGGCGACCAAGTACCCAAATCGCAACCCTGCCAAGGCGTAGGACTTGCTCAGAGTTCTCGAAACCAAGATGCGTGGGTCGCGCGCAATCAACTCGATGCAATTCGAAGGTGCAAAGTCGACGTAGGCTTCGTCGACCACCACTGGGCAATCGACTGCCTCGACCAGCTTCAAAATCGCCTCATGGTCGAGCATTGTGCCACTGGGGCTGTTTGGATTGGGTAGAAAGACGAGCTTCAATTGGTCAGCCCGACCATAGAATTCTGGAGACAGGCCGAACGCGCGATCGAAGTCGATTTCTTCAAAATCTGCGCCTTGGAGTTGGGCGAGCGTTCGGTAGAGAATGTAGCTGGGATAGGGCAATCTCAGACATTGCCCATGACCTACATAGGCTCGTGTCAGGATCGTGAGGATGTCGTCGCTGCCATTGCCGCACAGGATCTGGTCGGCGGGCACGTTCAGTACATCCGACGCCGCCCGACGGAACGAGGTCCCTAGAGGGTCTGGGTAGCGTTCCAGGCGATCCGTTGCGTGAATGATCGCTTCTCGGACTCTCGGGCTGGATGGGTAAGGGTTCTCGTTGGTATTGAGTTTGATAACTTTGGCCGCGCCGGGTTGTTCCCCGGGCTTGTACGGGGCCATGGCAACGACTTCGGGTCGAAAATATTGTTTCAAGTCCATCATGTAGGGATCACTGCATTCTTTGGGACACGCATCACAACTCGGAAATCTTCCTGAGGCAGATTTCTTGAATGACACGTGGATCGGCATTTCGGTTCCGCTTTTTGGCTTGTCCTACCAAAGCCGCGACCGCTTTGGTATTGCCAGCTCGGACCTTCTCGATGACGTCGGGATTTTCGGCTAGCAGTTCAATGCAAAGGGCTTCCATGGCATCGGATTCGACTCGCACAATGCCTAAAGAATCGATGGCTGCGTCAACGGTCCAGTCGGGGTGCTCGAGGAGCTGGGTCAATGCCTGCTTGGCTTGTGACGTATCGATCCGCCCGGATTCGATAGCCGACAATAGCGACGCTAGCGTTTGGGCGGCGACGGGGTAGTCGAGAATCGTTCGATTCCGATCGTTCAAATACCTAAGGACATCCTGGAGCATCCACGAACAAGCGCGTTTGGCAGCGGCCCCGGCGTTGACCATCGATAAAAAATACGCGACCGTCGTTCGACCTTGTTGGACCAATATTTCGGTATCCGAGTCCTTGAGGTGATGCGTTGCAATCAACAGGTCTCGATAGCGCGCGGGAGCATCGAGCGATTCGCGTTCGGCAGTGTCCTTCTGTTGTTGGCTCAATACCACGGGTACCAAATCGGGGCAGGGGAAGTAGCGGTAGTCGGCTTCTTCTTCTTTCTCACGCTGGAGTTCGGTTTGTCCCAGCGCTTCATCCCAACCTCGCGTTTGCTTAGGGGCTTTCCCCTTGACCAATCCAGTCCTCAAAAACTCGCGTTGCTGGCGATCGACCTCAAAGTGAATGGCGCGCTCGACGGCTCGGAAACTGTTCAAATTCTTGATCTCGACAATCGGGGTGGCGAGTGTCTCCGGGCCGCGCTGGAAGTGCAAGTTGACGTTGGCATCGGCTCGCAACGAACCCTCCTGCATATTCCCGTCGGTTACCCCGAGGTAGACCATCATCAAACGCAACTCGCTCAAAAATTCTTTGGCTTCGGCCGCGCTGGAAAGATCCGGTTCGGTCACAATTTCCAACAAGGGAGTTCCCGCACGATTGAGGTCGATCCGCGTGTCGGCGGTTCTCGATCGTTCGTCGTGCATGCTCTTGCCAGCATCCTCTTCGAGGTGCGCTCGCACCAACCGAATCCGTTTGAGAACGGACGGGGCTGTCCCCTGCGATGGGTCGGGGCTGGATGGGATCTCGAGGTAACCACCCATGCAAATGGGCAAGTCGTATTGGCTGGTCTGATAGCCTTTGGGTAAATCAGGATAGAAGTAATTCTTTCGATCCCATTTGGTGAAGGATGCGAGTTCGCAATGCAGGGCTGACCCTACCCGAGCCGCCAGTCCGATTGCGCTTTGATTCAATACGGGCAATGCACCCGGCAATCCCAGACAGACCGGGCAAACCTGTGTATTGGGCGGCTGGCCAAAGAGCGTGCTGCATCGGCAGAACAGCTTTGTCTGCGTGGCCAGTTGCACGTGGACTTCTAGACCGATCACGATGCGAAAGGGGAGTTGTAGGTCGTTCATGCATCGGTCGCCGCATAGGCGCTAGGAATCGACGGTGAGTATCCCGTCTCGGTTTGATAGGCTTGGGCGACGGCCAGTAGCGTCCCCTCGTGCAAAGCCGGGGCCTGCAATTGCATTCCTAACGGTAGCCCGGCCTTGGATTGCCCGACAGGGATGGAAACTGCTGGTATCCCTGCCAGATTCGCACCCACCGTGAAGAGGTCTTCCAGGTACATTTGCAAAGGGTCGTTTAGTTTTTCGCCCAATCGAAAGGCAGGCGTGGGAGTGGTGGGTCCGAGCAGGACATCGACCGAAGCAAAAGCTGCATCGTAATCCTGGCGGATTAGACGTCGGACGCGCAATGCCTTCACGTAGTAAGCGTCGTAATAACCGGCGCTCAGAGCATAGGTTCCCAACAGAATGCGGCGTTTCACTTCCTCGCCGAAACCTTGCGTGCGGGTCGACTGGTACATGGCGTCCAGTGGTGTGTCCGTTGACACTCCGGAACTTCGTCGGCTTGGCGCTCGAAATCCAAAGTGAGCGCCGTCGTACCGCGCCAAATTGCTGCTGGCTTCACAGGGGGCGATGATGTAGTAAGTTGGGATGCAGTATTGCGAATGGGGTAACGGGACTTCGACGATGGTAGCGCCCATCGATCGGTAGACTTCGATGGCCTGTAGCAATGCGTCCCGGAGTTCGGGATCCAGGCCTGGGCTGTCGAGATGCTCACGAACGATCCCGATCCTAATCGGTTTGGGTGGCGCTCGCAGTGCCTCGCTGTAGCTTGGTACCGGAGCTGTCAAACTGGTCGAGTCGCGTGGGTCATGACCGGCGATGGCTTGTAGAACGATCGACATGTCGGTGGCGGTATGCGCAAACACACCCGCGACATCCAAGCTGCTTCCATAGGCGACCAAACCGTACCGGCTGACGCGGCCATACGTCGGTTTGATTCCGCACACACCGCAGAAGGCGGCTGGTTGGCGAATGGATCCGCCGGTGTCGGTTCCGATAGCGGCCGGGGCGAGGGCTGCTGCAACCGAGGCGGCCGATCCGCCGCTGCTTCCACCGCAGGTTCGGGAAAGATCCCAAGGGTTGTGGCTGGGGCCAAAAACACTCGACTCGGTCGAGCCTCCCATCGCAAATTCGTCGAGATTTGTTTTGCCGATCAGGATCGCACCAGCAGCATGGAGTCGCTCGACAACGTGGGCGTCGTAGGGTGACACAAATTGCTCCAGCATTTTCGACCCGCAAGTGGTGGGTCCGGAGCGGGTGCACAGGATGTCTTTGATCGCGATTGGGATGCCATGCAAAGGTGGCAACGCATGGCCGGACGCTCGCTGTTCGTCACAAACGTTTGCCGCATCGAGAGCGCTTTGGGAATCCTGCCAGACGTACGCGCGCAGGCCTGGGTTCCAACGTTCGGTCCGTTCGGTAAAGAAGGAGACCAATTCGCGGCTAGAGATTTCACCTTGGGCCAGCAGATGCCGCGCCCCATCGATCGAGAATCGTTGGTCAAACATGTCCAAAGGATAGGCCAAGGCTCAGGCTTCGAAAAGCCCCAGCCAAAGTCCCTCGGTATGCATGATTGTTCAGAACAGTTCGCGGATTTCTCGGAAGCCGAAATCGACTAGTGGGAAGGGTCGGCCGGCCGGTCCCGGCAGATGCGATTCGAGGTTCAATCCCATGGCGTGGAAGATCGTAGCGATGATTTCAGGCGGCTCAGTTGGCCGTTCGGCGGGCACCGCTCCGATCGGATCGCTGGCGCCAACCACTCGACCCCCTTGAACACCCCCGCCTGCGAAGTAGACGGTAAAGCAACCAGGCCAATGGTCTCGGCCGCCTGCAGGATTGACCTTGGGCGTCCGCCCAAACTCAGCCACATTGCACACAAGGGTATCGTCGAGCATGCCGCGTTGGACGAGATCTTCGATCAAAGCCGAATAACCCTGATCGTACATCGGGGCCACGATGTTCTTCATGCCTTCGATCGACGTGAAGGGTTTGCTCCCATGGATGTCCCAGGTGATCTCATCGAAGACCGTCAGGAAGGTGTTGATGGTGACGAACCGAACTCCGGCTTCCACGAGTCGCCTGGCCAGCAAGCAGCATTGGCCGAATCGATTCATTCCATACCGTTCCCGCACCGCGATCGGTTCGGACTTCAGATCGAAGGCCGCTCGGGCTTGTTCGCTAGTCATCAAACGGTAGGCGGCTTGAAAGTTGTCGTCCA
Source organism: Pirellula sp. (assembly GCA_041752005.1). Taxonomy (GTDB): domain Bacteria; phylum Planctomycetota; class Planctomycetia; order Pirellulales; family Pirellulaceae; genus JBKCUI01. The sequence goes on from JBGSHV010000126.1 coordinate 37,281, forward strand.
TCATCTTGGCCGATTCGCTGGCTTCAAAGCTTCGGATGGTCGAGTCCACGATCTCGCGCATGCGTCTGCGGCGTTCGATTCGGGCCGTGCCGATCGATTCGGGTGGGAGCAGATCGGGTACCTTAAAATCGCGTTGCGAGGGATCGGCCATCAACGCAAATGGATCCTGGGCTTTGCCTAGGAATCCTCCGGACTGTCCGTTGGGCAAGTTTCCTCCGCCGCGGCCCATGGTCTCCGGCAATACAACATGCGGTGGCAAATCGGATCTTCGGCCGAGCAAGTAGCCGACGACACTGCCGACGTGCGGCGTGTTTACTCCGCCTTGAAACTGACGACCGGTTTGCATGATCTGCCAGCCCGCATCGTGAACCGCTGCCCCGCGATGGAAGCACGAACGAACCAGTGAGAATCGATCGGCGATCTTGGCATGCAGCGGTAGGATCTCTGAGATCTGGATGCCTGGTGCGTTGGTCGCGATCGGTCGAAACGGTCCTCGGATTTCGGCAGGAGCATCCGGCTTCATGTCAAAGGTGTCGAGTTGACTGGGAGCACCCAGATTGAAAATCATTATCGCCGAGCGGTTTTTCTTGGTCGGATCGATCACGCCGGCTTCACTCGCAGCCAAATATTGCGGCAAACCAAGACCGATGGCCCCCAACGTTCCTACTTGAAGAAAATCGCGACGGGTTACGCCGTTGCACATCTGAGAAGAACCGTTACCGACAAGCGTCAACATGGATTTGGCTTCCTGTGAGAGTGAGTCGACCAAGCCATCATTGTACCTCACTCATTCATCGACTGCCGTTGGAGAATGGAGTACAAGTCAAGGTCGTCGCGACCTCCGAGGATGGCAAAGACGCCCCGTATTTGCTCCAATGCATTCGGGATACCTGCCCCAGGTGCCGTTTCACCGAGGGGTGTTCGCAGGCAATAGTAACCGGGCTCCGCAGTCACAAATTCGGGTACGTCAGCCCCCTCACTGCCCGCTATCGTGACAGGTCCATCGGAATACTCCTCCAGTTCGGGCGCGATCGATCGGTAGCGATGTCCCGTCTGCCGCATCACCAAGTCAGCATCCAGATCGACGCTCGAATCGTCCTCCTTGAGCAGCCGCATGCGATAGCCCTGGCCTTCGAGCTGGCTGATCGATTCGACGCCGAGCGATTCTAGAATCACAAGATTGCCAGGCGTATTTCGCTCGAGCGGCACACGAGTGGCGACATAATCGGATGTGTCCTGTGGTCCACGGGGGCGAACGATCCAGGTCAACCGTGCCCCTGAATCGGGTAGGAAGTGACGGATGAATTCGGTGACGCACCGGCATGCAGCCGAACTTTGACCGACCACCGCCAAATGCTTGCCTGCCAATGCCGATGGCACGAACTTTCGATCCTCCGGCGCATGCAGATAGAACATACTCTCGAGTTCGCGTTCACCGATCGCTAGTCCGCCTCCTGGTCCGATGCCTCGTGGCTCGATCGCGTTTCCGCGGCAGTCCAAGACGCAGTCGCCGCGCGCAATCCAAGGACCGCGGTGCCGACCGTTGACCACCGCGCGAAATTCATCGTTGCATCGATCCTGGGGATCGATCGGATCCGAGCGATGGGTGCGAATGCGGGCGACGTCAACGACGGGACTCAAGAAATGGATGTCATCGAACAGCAAATCGGTTTTGGCCAAAGGAATCAAATATTCCTCGGCATATTCACGTCCAGTAAAGATTCGATCGGGATCGGGACGTTGATAGTCGGGGTTTTGAGCCGCGATGGCTGCATGTCCCAGGGAAGATGTTATCTCAGCCACTCTCAAAGCGAGCGGTCGATTGTGCCAGTCGAGCATCCGATGGCCGACGCGTCGGGCTTCGAAGATCGAAACGAAGTAGCCCAAGAATCTCGCGTAGATGGCGGCCTCAATACCGATTGGCCCTCCGCCGAGAATCAGCAAGGTCGCGGGCGATTCGATCTCTGGATCCCAAGCGAGGGTTGGACTCATGGCAACGGAACCTGCTCCAAGGAATATTCCAACGTCTGATGCGCCACCGACTGCGGTGCTTGGAATACGAAACGATATCCCTTGAGATCATCCTCGACTTCAAACAAAAACGATAGACCGATTTCGTTGTTGGTCATGCGTGTGGTCGCCCAACCTGCATGCTCTGTCTTGGCACCATCGGGTCCGACCAAGTGGGCATCGATCAAAGAACTCCAACCTTGCATTGCATCGGTAGCGGGTGGTTCTCGCATCGAAACGCCGATTAGGACTTCGTAAATGTCGCGGTTCTTGCGAGCCCGCTCGAGCGTGATCTCCAGATCACCGACCAACAATTTCGTATCGCGGGCTGTATCGAGATCGTTGAATTCCACCTCCACCGGTCGACCGGGAATGGCGACTTCAATCGTTCCCTTCCACTCTTCGATGCGTCGCGCGGTGCGCGATGGTTCGTCGAACTCGAACGAAGCTACGAGTAGCGAGCCCGACGGTACGTATTCGTTTCCTTGGTTCGGTTTCGGTCGCAGCACTTCACCGTTGTCGCAGACCAAGCTGAGGTCTTCGATCAGAAAACGTATGGCTGCCGGGGTCAAGCGGGGTTCCCATGCCAACGACAACTGAAAGGTCACAGAACTCGCTTCGGGGAATACCAAATCCAGGTTTTTAGTAATCGAAATCGGTTCCATTCGGAACCCACCCATGTACGTTGCGAAAGCAATTCTCATCGGAGCTTCCGGTGGGCGAGCCATCAAGCTGAGGCGATCCCCATCGCGCGGAGGGATGCTCAGTCCGAGTTGGTCGAGTACCGAGTCGATGGCTTCCCAAAACAGTGCGTTCTCGAATGCGACGTCGATCTGTTGTTCGAGTGCGGGAATCTCGGCATCGAGCTCCAGCGTGTTCTGAGTCATCTTGGCGATCGATTCGAGCGTTTCGCGACCGGTCATCCGTCCTGAAAGGGTTACACGCGTCAACGCAAACGTCTGTTCCGAGTCCATCTCCATCAATCGCTTTCGGACGCGATCGATTCTCATTCGCCATTCGGCCGATGCATCGTCGCTCACCGCGGGTAAATAGCGGAGTGCTTTGGCCCCCATGACCAACAACTCGGCTTCGGCTGCGTCCCGTTCCGACTCCTTGTCGGCATCGAGCCCTTCAGACAACACAGTTACGGTTTTTTTGATTGCCTCGGATTCAACGTCGCTCTGACCAACAGCAATCCTTGGGTGGGTAAGGCATACCAGTCCGACTGCAATCACGACGAATAGGCATGTCCGGAATGAAGAAGATCGTGCGTGCAACTGGATAAGAATCATGGCACGACACCTGGAAAGACATGGCCAGCGATGGGCATGCGAACGCTGTACAAACCCGTGCGACAGGTTGCAAACAAAGTCTTGCGGTCCGGGCCGCCGAACGCGCAGTTCGCGGGCTGCTCGGGGAAGCGAATGATCCCGAGCAGTGCGCCAGTTGGGGAGATGCATTGGACCCCTAGGTCCGTGGTGATGTACAAATTGCCTTCCACATCCACCGACAAACCATCACCACCCGAATCCTGTTTGCCGTCCGGTTGCTTGACTTCACACAACACACGGCCATTGACCAGTACTCCTGGCGATTGAATATCGTAGGCCATCATTTGTGCTTGCATGGATGGAACGACGAACAGCATCGATTCGTCGGGTGACAGTATGATTCCATTGGGTGCGGCGAGATCGTCACCGAGACGCGTCACCTGGCCCTTTGTGTCACGATAATAAAATCCTTCTTTGACTTGTGGCCAAGGTTCCGGGGCCGCATAGCGTGGGTCGGTAAAATAGATGCCGCCTGATCGATCGATCACGAGATCGTTGCATGCATTGTACGGGGCGTTGTTGTATCGATCGGCCAATACGCGGATGCTTTTGGTGTCCACGTCGATCGCGACGACTTGGCCCTTCATCTGGCAGCCGATGAGTTTTCCAGCGCCATCGAACATCAATCCATTGCAGCTTCGCGAGTTCTCCAAGAACGTTTCCAGGTTGCCGGCAAGATCAGTTCTGTGGATGCGATTGTTGGGGATGTCGGTAAAGTAGAGATACTTGTGGCCATCGTAGGCAGGACCCTCGGTGAACTCAAATCCTCCGTGCACTTTCTCGACGAGACCCACGCCCGGGAAATCCTGGGCGACGGCGCAAAATGGCGTCAGTACCAAAAGCGAACCGAATAGAAACTTGATCATTGGAAACATGGAGCGCACCTTCAACGAAACCAAGTGAGAACCGCAGCTCCGACGAGGATGCGGTAAATCGCGAACGGAAGAAAGCCATGTCGGCGAACCCACTGCATGAACCAAGCGATGACTCCCAACGCGACGACGAAACTGGTCACCATACCGATGGCCAGGGTCAACCAATGGGAGGTATCCATCGCGATCGGCTCCTTGAGAACGAACTGCAGCAATTTGAAACCAGCGGCCGCGAACATCACTGGAATTGAGAGAAAGAAACTGAATTCGAGAGCGGCCGATCGGGACAAGCCCATGAGTTGCCCACCTGCAATCGTTGCCATGGATCGACTGGTGCCCGGAAAGGTTGCAGCTAGGATCTGCGCGGAACCGATGGCGATGGCCTGTTTCAGGGTCATGTGTTCCATACGTAGAGTCTTGGCTCTGGGCGAATAGTACAGATCCACGACCACCATCACGACACCGCCCACGATCAAGGCGATCGCGATCATGGTCGGGTTTTCGAGGTTTTCCCCAATCAACTGATCCATCAAAAAACATGGGATGGCAGTAATCACAAAACTCAGAAGAACCAGCGCCAAGGGATGGACATACCAAGGTCGATCGGCTGGCTCGGTCGCAATGGATTGGGCGGACGTGCTCGATTGGGCCGAGCCTGGGTTGCTCACATCACCGCCACTTGAAAAAGTTTTGGTTCGAAGAGCCGTTCGGAAGGAATGCAGAAACTCCAGAATCCGTGTCCAAAAGTACACCACGACTGCAAGGATGGCTCCGAGCTGAATGACGACCGTGAACATCTTCCAAAAAGGGCTGTCCAGCTGCACCCCTAGGAGTTTTTGGGTGATGACAATGTGGGCGGTGGAACTGACAGGCAAGAATTCGGTGAGACCTTCGACGATGCCCGACAGAAATGCGATCCAGTAGTCCGACATAGGTGGCTGCAAAAATTCCGAGGCGAGAAGTGAAAACAAAAAACCCGGATTCGCGGGAACCGCGAACCCGGGCTCGTTAACAATCAAATCAGCTTGCACCTCCGGATGGTCTTCCAATCCGTCGAGCAAGTCGGGGTCGAGGCTGCTTGTCAGAGACAGCCCGCCGGCATGTTTAGGACGCCCCACCCCTTCGGCTTGTAGAGACTGAATTCACCCAATCACCTCCTTTCGAAACGAGCCAGACCCGGTCGACTCAGATTGCCAAGAATTGAGAGGACCCGGTACGGATACGCACGCTGCGATGCGTTTCGCAACACTGAGCCTCATTCTATCGAGCGCGGTCGTAAGGAATCAATCACTGCGACCGCATTATGAAGAAAAAAAAACGACCTTTGGATTCACCTTTGGATTCCAAAGGCAGTATTTGTTGAACTAAGAACGCTTGCGATTCGGACCACCTGGCCCCCGTCGTTTGCCTGGCCCGCGGGCTCCGGCACCGGGCCGTCCTCCTGTTGGCTTGGTACCCGTACCACGGACACTTGCGGATCGGCCAGATTTTTTACTGGAAGTTCGCTTGCCTCCGAACTTTTTCCCAGCAGGTCTACCTTCACCGCGTGGCTTGCCTGCGAATTTCCCTTTGGTAGGTGCAGATTTGCCCGCCGACTTGCCTTCGGCTACACCGTCGCGAGCGGGGCGAGGAGCGGAGGAACGAGCCGTTTTGCGAGCGCCCTGAACTTTACCGGACCGCGGGCCGGCTTTTCCCGGGCGGGCCGAGCCAGCAGGTCGCCGGCCGGGACGCGGTGCCGGTCGCTGGACTTTTGCTGAATTGTCTCTTTCGTCTTCGTCGATTTCGTCATCCCCGAATTCGTCATCGTCATCTTCCTCGAACTCAAGTTCGGAGTCGGCTTCGATTTCGAATTCATCGTCAGAGATAACGGCACCCTGACGGCGGGGGGCGTCGTCGAGGAATGGATCGTAATCGCTTTCGCTCGCATGGTCTTGGACGAGGATGGCGTCGTCACCGTAAGGTTTCGTGTCGACTTGGTCTTCGCTATCGTCGTCTGTCCGGTAGGGATTGAGGGCCATGCTCGGCAATCGATCGTCGTCGTCTTCCAAATCCCGTGCGGGCGCCGAGGACGGCTGGCCAGCAGCACTCTTGGCTTTGCTATCGCTGAGTTTCTTGCGAGCCTTACGCTCCTGTCGGCGAATTTTCTTGAGTTCCTCGACTGCCTCGTACAGAGCGGAGACTTCATGGCTGCTCAGGGGACGGTACGCGCCTTCGGGCATGTCGGCCAACTTCAATGGACCGATTCCGATGCGCTTGAGCGAAACGACGCGATGGCCAAGGCGTGCTAGGACGCGTCGGATTTCGCGGTTTTTACCCTCACTTAGGGTGATTTCAATTTCCGAGCAGCCCTTGCGCAATTTCTTTAGCTTGGCGTGATCGACCTTGGCTCGGCCTTCGGCCAAATAGATTCCACGTTGAAGTCGGCGCAACGAATCGGCTTCCACCTGTCCGGCGACAACCACTGCGTAGCGTTTGGGAACTCCATGCTTGGGATGTGCTAGGCGTTGGGCAAGCTCGCCATCATTGGTCAAAAGGATGAGTCCTGTACTGCTGGCATCGAGTCGTCCCACAGGAAACAATCGGGCTTGGTTAGGCACCATATCCACCACCCGTGGCCGACCTTGCGGATCCCGGTTGGTACACAGCACCCCTTCGGGCTTGTGGAGTGCGAAGTAAACGGGCCGATGACGTTTGAGGGGTTCGCCGTCGACGGCGATAAGCATGGTTTCGGGATCGACTTTGACACCAACTTGGGTAATCGTTTTGCCGTCGATCTCGACGCGTCCTTGTTCGATCAACTCATCGACCTGCCGTCGCGAGCCCAGTCCGGCAGCAGCCAAGACCTTGTTGATTCGCTGTTCTCCTTGCAGAACAGCGGGAGACGGAGATTGTGGCCGAGTGCGATTTGGCATGGCGCAGGTACATCCTTTTCAGAGCATTAGGTGCAGTCTACGGACACCCTCAGGGTGTGCAACGTCTCACGACGTGGCGAAAACGCAGTTTGCATCCGCCGCAATGATAGTCTCTACAGCCAAAAATGTTAGGCTTTCGTGAGCAATTGGCCGGCTCGGCTGGCTTGCCATACCTGACCCGAGGTCAATTCCAATGCGGTCAAACACTGGCCGCCGTAGCAAAAAGTATCGATGCAGACCAAATGCGGCGAGCGAAAGATTTGCCCTTGGCGATCATGGGTATGGCCGACAATGGCTTGCTTGCCTGAAAAATGCGGACCCGGCATGTATTCGGTTAGTTTGACCCAGCGCAAAAGGTCCTGGGGCTGTTCTTCCAAGTCCAACCTGGGATCGTAGTTCGCATGCACGACGAAATGCGTTTCGTTCTCGAAGTACGGCGCGAGCTTCTTCATAAACTCGCGGTGCGAGACCGGAACAACGGAAAGATCTCCTGAGAAACCGTAACTTTCCATCGTTTGAACGCCACCGTGGTTCAGCCATCCGTACGGTTCAGCCCCTCCCTCGACCACGTCGAGCATCATTTCTTCGTGATTGCCCATGAGTGGGACCAGGTGCATGGTCTGGTCGAGCTCGATCAATCGCTCAATCACTCCCCGTGAATCGGGACCCCGATCCACATAGTCTCCAACGGTTACCAAAGTATCGTCAGGGGTCAATTCGATCGCATCCAAGAGCGCATCAAGGGCCGCCAAACAGCCATGTATGTCACCTATCACGATCGTTCGGGGCATCGTTTTCCTTTTCGAGACATCGAGATTATTCTTGGATTCAAACGGTTCTCCACCTAGCTAGGATACGTCTAAGGCGTGTTTTGGACTATGCCTAAGGCTCAAGTGTTTCCCGTTAGTGGTGGCGGTTGGTCGCGGTGCGGTATACTTCGGAGTCCGGCGGGAGTAACGGCTTCGCACTTCCATCGCCTCGGAGGCAATGTGGATTCTGTCTTCAAAAATTCTGTCATTGCGAGTGGACTCGTTCCCAACGAACAATGGGAGTATTGCCTGCGCCTGCTGCGGCATCGCAGCCTCGGAAATCAAGCCGCCAAAGAGTCGGTCGAGGAGGACAAACTCCTGCGGGATATTCTGGTCGAACAAAAGGCAATCACGGAATACCAAGCCATTCAGTTGACCGCAGGACAAACCAAATTTCGTTTGGGACCTTACGTGATTACCGATTTTATCGGCCAAGGCGGCATGGGAGAGGTCTTTTTGGCCATCCATCAAGTCATGGGTCGTGAGTGCGCCGTCAAGGTCCTGCCGCTTCACCGTGTGAATCCCGAATCGCTGGCGGGATTCATCCGCGAGATTCAGCTCCAAGCCAAACTCGACTGCCCGTATTTGGTGCGAGCCTACGATGCGGGCAAGGACGGTCGCGTGCATTACCTGGTCACCGAATTCGTGCCTGGGATGGATCTGAGGAAATTGGTCAAGTCGCGCGGTCCGCTGACACAGGACCAAGCCGCCGGGATCCTCATGCAAGCCGCCCTCGGACTTGAGTACGCCCATGAACAAGGCATGGTGCATCGCGACGTCAAACCGGGCAACATTTTGGTAACTCCCGAATCGGTAGCCAAGGTCTCGGACGTCGGCTTGGCTGGATTCGCTGCCAATCTGATCGATGATCCCCGCGCAGGCAAGATTGTAGGGACGGCGGATTATCTTTCCCCAGAACAAATTCGTACGCCGCTCATGGTCGATTCGGTCAGCGACATTTATTCGCTGGGCTGCACGCTTTATTATGCGGTGACAGGCAAAGCTCCCTTTCCCGGCGGGGACACGCCGTCCAAGCTTCGGCGACATCTCGATGCTACCCCGCTGCATCCGCGTAATTTCAATTCCGAACTGAGCGAAGAGTTTGTTGAGATCATTGCGGAGATGATGGAGAAAGATCCCAAGAAGCGGATCCAAACGTGCGCCGAAGTTGCCGCGCGACTCGAAATTTGGGCCACCAGCTCCATGCCATTGTCGCAATCGACCCTCACCCGTAGCCCGTGGATGGCTCCCCCTCCGCCAATCGTCGAACCCACTTCGCCCGTGCATGGCCCTGAAGACGCCACTCACGAAACCTCGCGGCCTTCCATGGAAACGGACAAATCGCGAAGCCATGTGTCCGGTGGCGGTGTGGCCGGGGTCGAAGGAGCCAGCCATTCGATGATCCCTCCCCCTCAATCCCATTCCCCCCTTTCCCATTCCATGGAACGCGGAACCTCGCACGGTATGTCGCGAGGCATGTTGGTGGCCATGACCATCGCACTCATTTTGCCCCCTGCGGTTTTGCTGGGTGCAATTCTCGGCTACCTGATCGCGCATCAGCTTTGATCGATTTTCGCGCAATCCCGTCAGCCCCCCAAGTACACTAGACGAGTGCCCCCGATCCTCGCGGCGATTTCGTGCTAGAGAGTGCAATGAAAACTTGGTGGAAAGCCTCGGCGAACCCTGTCAATCTTTCGGATGAGCTCGTCAAAGCTCACATGACGTTCGCCAAAACGACGATAGGGCAACGTCTCAAACGGACCGGCACGCTGTTTCGCCAACAACTTTGGATCTGGCCGATCCTGGCCATCGCGGTACTGATACTCATCGGTTACTCGATTACGCATTCGATCCAATCGACGATGCAAGCGAACCTCAAATCGGGGATGACGGCCTTATTGCATCTCGAACGGACTCTCGTCGAGAAGTGGTTGACACGTCAAGAATCCATCGCCCTAACACTGGCTAACGACCATCAGCTTCGAACGCTGGTTTTGAAACTACTCGCGAACAATGGCGAGGTAAAGAAGCCATCGGATGGTGCTTCGATCGACTCAGCCCCGCCCGCTCCCGACGACGTCCAATTGGCCAGTCAATTTGGGCCCACGATGAGTGTTCACGATTTCTCAGGTTACTTGATCACCGACCGCGAACATCGAATCGTGGCGTCGAACAATCCTGAATTGCTTGGTCAGGAAGCGACTCAATACGAAAAATTTCTATCCAAAGTCATCGCCGGAAAAGCGGCGGTTTGTCCGCCCTTTGCGAGCATGGCGGCGATCAAGGATGAACGGGGGCGTATCCAGACAGGCGTTCCGACCATGTTCGTCAGTGTTCCGGTGAGGGACGAGAATTTTCAAGTGGTGGCCGCTCTCTCGCTGCGCATCGCACCCGAACGCGAATTCACGCATCTGATACAAACCGGACGCATGGGGGATACCGGGGAAACGTACGCTTTCGATGCAAAAGGTCACATAATTTCGAACAGCCGATTCGAATCGGAATTGATCCTCCTAGGATTGATCCCGGACAAGGACAACACGACCTCGATCCTGCAACTTCAGCTAAAGGATCCTGGCGGAAACATGCAGCAAGGGTTTCGGCCCCGTTTGCGGCGCGGAGAACTCCCGCTGACCAAGAATGTGGAGACCGCGATCGCGGGCAACGATGGGATCGATCTTTCGGGCTATCGCAACTACCGAGGGATCGAATCGGTCGGCGCTTGGACATGGTTGCCCGAATACGCTTTTGGTCTAGCGATTGAGATCGAGCTTGCCGAAGCGTTCGAACCTTTGAACATTTTGAAGCGTGCCTTCTACATTCTTTACTTCTTATTGGCGTTGAGTTCTGTCGCGATTTTCATCTTCACCTTGGTCGTGGCCAGGCTTCAACGCGAAGCTCGCGACGCAGCCATCGAAGCCAAACAGTTGGGACAGTACCGGCTCGAGGAACGTCTCGGCGAAGGTGCCATGGGGATCGTGTACAAGGGGCATCACGCCATGCTGCGTAGGCCTAGCGCGATCAAACTCCTCAACACAGATCGCGTGAACGAAGCCTCGATCACACGCTTCGAACGGGAAGTCCAAATCACATGCAATCTGAACAATCCGCATACCGTAGCAATCTATGACTACGGCCGCACACCCGAAGGCATTTTTTACTACGCCATGGAGTATCTCGATGGCGTCGACCTACAGAATCTCGTCGATCGTTATGGACCACAAGTCGACGGGCGGGTTGCAAAAATCATCGATCAACTATGCAGTTCGCTCTTCGAAGCCCATTCCTCTGGTTTGGTCCACCGCGACATCAAACCCGCCAACGTCATGCTTAATCGGCGTGGAGGGGAACCGGACTTCGTGAAACTGCTGGACTTTGGATTGGTCAAAGCCGTAGATGATTCGCAACGTGGCAAGTCAGGTGACGGACTCGCCGGCACCCCTTTGTACATGTCCCCGGAGTCTATCCAAGCTCCCGACCTGGTCGACGCTCGCAGCGATCTCTACGCCGTTGGAGCTGTCGCCTACTTCCTGCTAACCGGCGCGCCGGTTTTTCAGGCCAAGACGCTGGGCGAGCTGTGCCAAGCGCATATCGATGCGGTCCCAATCACCCCTTCGGCCCGTATCGGTCGTACCGTCGACCCGGACCTGGAGCATGCGATCCTTATGTGTTTGGAGAAGAATCGAGCCAAACGTCCGCAGACCGCGCGCGAACTGAGCGCCAAGCTGAGACGATTGTGCGCTACCGATTCTTGGTCGATCATCGATGCCGAAGCATGGTGGAGTCGGCACGAACGCGGTGTCGAAGCCATTCGTCGCGCCCAATCCGGCCAGGCTGCCCTCGACACTTCCTTCTCCGGATCCTCCCTCTCAAACCAAAGGTCCTCTGCTCCGAAGGAATCGGTCTTCGATCAAACCATCGATCACTCGGAGCCGCGAGCGGTCGATCAACCGATCGACGGATCAGCCCCAAGCATTCCGACCAATCGGCCCAAGTAATCGGGCGCACTGCACCGGGCCGCTTTGGCTTTGCAGTCCGCCAACCGATCGCGAAGTGCCATCCGCTGGACCACAGACTCATGGACTGGATCCGAACAATACGTCTCTAGGGCATCGATCCGTTTGGCCCAGTTTCGTTGCTCGATGCGCTGCTGGGTTTGCAGCCTTTGGGCGTACCACGGACTGCTGAGCAAGTACTCCCGCGTGAACATGGCTCGGAAACTTGGGTCGTTCGCTTCTTTGCCATCCCAATGGCCATGCGCCATCACCGACAAAACGCCTTGCAGGGGCGGACATGCCCATTCGTAACTGCCATCGTCAAAGTAGAGTTGCGCTACGCGCTTCTGCGCTTCCGCGATGTACATCACGCCGTCGAGGAACGAGTCCAAGTCTTGGGTCTCAGGGCAAAGAATCTTTTCATCGAAGACCTTCAGCGGGTTGTCAAACACGCGTCCAAAGTACCGCCGAACAAAGCGTGCGGTGATTCGGTACCCCAATCGGCTGACCGGAATGAGACGGCCATCGACCTCCCGATCCTCGAGCTTCTCGAGCAAACCATCTCGAATCAGGACAACTGGATCGCGTTCCTCGCTACGGAGCCGACACCAGATCTCAGGTACCAACATGCTGATGTCGTGTCCAACATCGATTTCTGGCCCAATGTGACCAGCGGCCGTGCTGAATCCACCCAAACCGGTCAAGATCATACTGACCAAGGTCGCATTAAGATCGTAGACCATGCTCAAGGCATTGAACGGACCTTTGGTCAACGCCCCTTCGCTCCCCGCTCCGGTCGTCGATGGACTCTTACCCGTTAGCGAGCAGACGTAATCCATCATCAACTCTGGGAGTTCCTGGTAATGGATCGGATTGAAGACGGCTAAGGAACGAATACCTGCCTCGCGGTCAGGCGGGTTGTTCCGACGTCCCGACAGGATTGCCGATACGGGCACAGCGATCGGGGCTCTGGACTTCGCTCCTCGGAACAATTGGATCCCGCGAAAGGCGACGTAGCGATCGAACGGATCCGTCAAATCAGGTCGGTCCTGAAGGTAACGGGGATTCTTCGAAGGCTGGCCGTCGACCAGCCTCGGGGCCGCAGAAGACACGACAAACTCCTCATTCCCTTCTTGGAATTTGCGGAGCATGTTTTGCATCGGTGCAGTGTATTGTTCGAAATCGATGATGTCAGAGATTTCGCGGGCGACCTCCTCGGACTCGAGTGGTTCGTAGTTGCAAAAGAAGTTCCCAACATCTGCCACATCGCGTTCGGTCTGTTGATCCAGGCCTCGATGGACGGCGTCATCAGGACGCTGGAACAATCGGTACTCGCAGTTGGCAACGAACTTGTAGGATTTGTCCTCGGAGTGCAAGGGTGCATCCAAAGCATTTCCGGGCACGACCGTGCTGGCTGTGATGTCGTCTTCCAATTGGATCTTTCCAGCGGCCGCGAAGTCCTGTCGCAACTTGTACATACGCCATCTGCCGGAACTATCCAAACCGACCCTCAAATACATCCCGACCAGTTTGCGATTGCCGTACTTGAGCTCGTGGCCGGGCTCTCCATTGACAACGTCGACGCTGAAGTGTGGTCGCCAATCACCCTGCCATTCGGTTTTGTAAAACCGTTTGATGATGAAGGCCATGGCGTAAATATGCGAGGGAATCTTGGCCAGCCATGCGTTGTAATCATCGGTGTACTCGCGCGAGGGCGTAAAGAGTTTGATCACGCTACCGAGCGAGCGACTTGGATCGAGAACCTTCCGGCTCGGCCTGGCTGTGTAATCGGATTGCTCTTTGGACTCGGGTCGCCATCGATCTTCGTACGTCCGCTCGAAAAGTTCGGTCAGCTTGGCAAAGTCGGTGTCGATATCGGCGACAAAAATCGCACCCCCTTGCATGTAATCGCGAATCGATTTGCTGATCTCACTTTTCCCGCCTCCGCTAACCGTACAGGGTTTGTGGCACACCGTTCCATCCCCTGCTGTGCCGATCAATCGCCATGAGGGCGCGCACGGATGCTTGTCCATCCGCACCTTGTATCCGCTGGGTGACATGTAGACCTTGGATTGGTCGAGCGGGATGGAGTGCGCCATGCCTTCGCTGGTCCAGCGGATCGCACGATCGACGATGCTGGCTCGGGCGTCCTCACGGACATAGATCAAGTTCGGGTAGGTGCGATCGATTCCATAACCTTCACTCTGGAAGTCGATGAAATCGCTGTAGTCCCGAATCAAATCCTGAAAAGTGCGGCCATTGTAGCGGCGTGAATCCCACTGGAATTCCTCACCCAAGGCGTTTTGTATGAAGGCCAGCGTGCCACCCGCATGCTCTTCCTCAACACTGCCGAGCAAATTCGAGGCGTAGCTAATTTGCGTCTTAACCTCCTTCTTGCAGTATCCAAAGTAATTGTCGGCGATCAGCGTAACGATCACTCCAGCTTCGGTGCGGCAGGTGACTTTGAACGCCGTTCCATCGTTGTAGGCTTCCTCGGGATCCTTCCAGCACATGCCATCGCGACGCTGGCGCTCGGTCGCATCCTTCCACGTAGGCAACCCGAGTTCACGTTTGGTGCAACGGATCAAATGAGGGGCCAGGATGACGCAACCCGTGTGTCCGGTCCAACGCTCGCCGTCCAGCGCGGCATCATGCTCAGGAACCAAAGGATCGCCTGCGTTGCCGAAAATGGATTCGACGAAGTCCAGATTGCTGACCAGCCCGCCGGGGGCGAAGAATCGAATCTCCATCGTCTGGTGTTCGCAATAACCCGGAACAGCAGGCCGAACCAACGGACGGATCAAAAGGGAGACCCATGCCGAAGCTGGCGATTCGCAATTTCGGGTGTAGGGCAACTGCATGACCGAATCGGGTGGTTGCACGGCGCGTTCGAACAGTGCAGCGAAAACCGCCTTGGGAACCGCTCGTTTGTCCGCTGCAATCGGCAATCCACCTTCCGCGACATGAAACGTGCCTTGCGTTGTTCGTCGATCGGCTTTGGGGTTGTGAAGCACTCCATTGGCCAACCGATACGAGCTGAGCAACTCGTTCTGAAACACCCGCTCTCCATCAGGCACGCTCAGTTCGCGCGCCATGCCATGATGGTAGAGCACTAGCGTCCGCTTGGGCAATTCAAGCGGCTTGGACAACTGGATGTCATGAAAGTGAGTACGCAGGAAGGACTCACTACGGCCGTCGATGGGGGCCTGGAGTTGCTGTAGGAGCCGATTTTTTTCCTCGAGGTTGGCCAACAATCCTTCCGGCAGTTCAACCCGCTGCATGGCCTCTTCATCGACCACCAAGTCCGATGCGGCCATTTGCATGTAGATGAACTCGCGCAGGAGTTCCGATGACTTTGGATCGCGAGCCGCTTTGCGACTCCAAGAAAGCATCCGTTCCGGATAATCGATCGTCCATCCCGTGTCGATCGATGGATCACCTCGGCGCATATTGGTCATAACTCGACGTTCATTTCAGAGGGAAGCTCGGCGCAAGAGAGGACCGCCATAGCTTACCTGAAGTGGATCGTCCGTTACAGGAGAGCCTGAGCTTAGGCTCCTTTTTGGATCCTCTCCAACAATTTTTTGGTGGCCATGATCCCCTCGTCTGGGCTCAATCGCGAGCCTTCGTATTCAATCCCGACCCAGCCATGGTAACCGGCGGCCTGGACCAGCTTCATCATCCGAGGAAAATCGATCTTGGTCTCGTTTCCTTGTTCGTCGAAGTCGTAGCTCTTCGCAGAAACAGCTTTGGCGAGCGGCATCAAGTCCTCGACCCCTTGGTACCGATCGTACTCGTAGAAATTGCCGAAATCTGGCAGCGTGCCGCAATTGTCCATGCCGGTGGAACGGATGGTTTCCGACAGCCACTTGCCGTTGGAGCTCAAGCCGCCGTGGTTCTCAACGATGACGTTGATCCCTAACGGCTTGGCGTATTCTGACAGTCGCCGTAGTCCGTCGGCCGCAAGTTTAGAACCTTCCTCGTACGGCTTGTCGGTCTCTGCATTCACACGGATCGAATGGCAACCTAGGAACTTGGCTGCATCGACCCACTTGTAATGGTTCTCGACGGCCATCGTCCGCTTGTCCGCATCGCTGTTCCCCAATCCGCCTTCGCCATCGACCATGATCAGAACGTTGGTCACTCCGTAATCGTCTGTCCGCTTCTTCATCTCGGCCAGGTAGCCTTCGTCCTTCGCCTTGTCCTTGAAGAACTGATTGACGTATTCGACGGCCTCGATGCCGAATTTCTCTTTGGCTACTTTGGCGAAATCGAGGTTGTCCATCTCTTTGGAAAAGAGCGGCTTGTTCAGCGACCACTGGGCCAACGAAATCTTAAAAGGAACCTCGGGCGCCGCGCCGTTCGAGCGGCCAAGCCACGGACTGCACGTCGCGCCAGCGATTACGGCGGAGGACAAAGCAAGAAAATGACGGCGATCAGGTGGTCGTTGCATAGGTCTGATAGATTGGGGTGGGAGGGAACGATCGGAAGAGAAACTGAATTATCGATCTGCCCATGATTCTATTTCCCTACCCTGGGACGAGCAAGCAAGACGGGGGAGTCCCCCACGAAAAACCTTATGGCAAATCGCAGATCCCGTCGCCCCGTTTCTCGCGATCGATTGGTCCGCATCCCCTTGGAATGGGACCCGGAGTCGGAACTTCCCGAATCGATTACCGAATTGCTGGCCCGGGCGGACCTCCTGTTGCAACGGTACTGGGATTCCTGGCATCGACGCCCCATCGAACAGTACGTTGCGTGCGATTTTCGCGATGTTTGGCGAGCTTTACTGGCGATCCGCGATCAAGGGCTGGCAGGGGGAAAGCTCTTCTGCGAATGGGGTTGCGGCTTCGGGATTGTGACCGCTCTGGCTTACCAATTGGGCTGGGAAGCCATCGGGATCGAGGCCGAACCGTTCCTGGTCGAACAAGCTAAGCTGTTCCTGACGGAGGAGAAAATATCGGCAGAAATTTGGAATGGAAACTTTTTGCCACGCGGCAGTGAGCAACTGGCCCGACAGCAAGCCGATCACGCTTCCTTGTTCCATCGCGTCCCCAGCGCCTACGAAAATCGTGATCTTGCGATCGATGATTTTGCGATCGTATTCGCCTACCCATGGCCGGGCGAAGATGGCTTTCTCAAAGACGTGTTCGAAGCTTATGCAGCCGACGAAGCCCTGCTCCTGCTCTTCCTCGGTCCCTACGAACTTGAACTCTACCGCAAAGAATCGAAGTAGCGAGGTCCGCTCGGCTTCCAATCCTGCTCGCATTATTCCAGGGCCATTGCGCCTAGGATCTCGCGTTTCGAAGCCAAGTTAATGCGACGAATCGGTAAAACGATCGGACTTCAGTCGTTGCAGATTGATAATCGACTCGGGATGAACAATACTTGGTGTTGATCCCGCCCGAAGCACCTGACTTGCTATCGAAATGATTCCGTGTTTGATTTAATTCAACCGTTGATTGCCAGTCCAGTCCTTCCGGCCACCGTTCTGCTCGGATTGGTGCTTGCATGGAGTGCCTTCACGATCCTCGTTGGCTATGGAATGGATTTGCACGGAGATTGGCCCTTTCATTTCCATAACCCACTTGCAGGTCTCTTCTCGGGTCATGGGGATACAGGCGCAACGCACTCCTTCTTCGATTCACTCGGCGAGGTCTTGGGCTCGGTAGTTCTGACACCGACGAAATGGCTTAATCTTCGAAGCGTCCCGCTGATCCTCTGGTTGGGTGTCTTTGCCATCACCTGGTGGACGGTATCGGTCGTGTGGTGGTTGGTACTGGACGATTGGCTCGCGCACGATCCGGGTCCCTTGGTAACATTCGGCATGATTGCTCGCAATCTGATCTGTGCACTTCCATTGACGAAATGGTTTACACAACCCATGCAAGGTTGGTTTCAAAGCAGCCAAGGGTTGAATGCCAAATCGCTCATCGGAGCAGAGGCAGAAATATGTTCATTCGATGCAACCCCGGAAAATGGACAAGCAAGGTTCAAAACGGATGCCGCGCCCCTGCTACTCAATGTTCGAACCGATGGGCCTCATCTAACCAAGGGGACCCGAGTATGGATCACCTACTACGACTCACAACGCCGCATCTACTTGGTTTCGCCAACCACCACCGATTCACCTAGTCCTCACCTGCACGGTTCTACATCATGATCACGTTTCTGTCGGTCGTTACAGCATCTCAATGGATCTTCGGATTTCTGATCCTGTTTGGATCACTGATCGTGATCGGTACCGCATTTATCGCGATTGCCGGTAAGTTCTATGTCAAGGTAGGACCCGATGAAGCCATCGTGAAGACCGGGATGGGTGGGTTGTCGGTCATCATCGATGGCGGCGCACTCATTTGGCCTGTCGTCCATCGTTATGAAAAGATGGACTTGACACTTAAAAGTTTCGAAATCGCTCGCGAGGGCTCCGAGGGTTTGATTTGCAAGGACAACATTAGGGCCGATATCAAAACAGCGTTCTTCATTCGTGTCGACAAAACGGTCGAGGAAATAAAGGAGGTCTCGCAATCGATCGGATGCAAACGAGCCAGCCAGGTCGAAACCTTGCGGGAACTGTTCGATGCCAAGTTCTCGGAAGCCCTCAAAACCGTCGGGAAGCAGTTTGAGTTCGTTGAGCTATACGATAAACGCGACAAGTTCAAGAACGAAATCCTCAAAGTGATCGGTACCGATCTGAACGGATATCGATTGGATGATTGCGCGATCGATTACCTCGAACAGACACGGCTCGAACTTCTGAATCCCAACAATATTCTCGACGCTGAGGGGATCAAGAAGATCACCGAACTCACGTCGACCGAAAAGATTAAGGAAAACCATTTCACGCGCGAGCGAGAGAAAACGCTGAAGAAGCAAGATGTCGAGGCTCAAGAAGCGATTCTCGAACTTGAGCGACAGCGCATCGAAGCTACCGAGCGTCAAAAGCGAGAAGTCGCCGAGATCCAGGCGCGTGAACATGCTTCTGCCGCTTGCGTGCAAGAGGAAAACCGACTTTCAGAGGAACGCGCAAAGATCGCGGTCGATGAGGAAATCGGAATCGCCAATCAGAACAAAGAGCGCACAATTCTTGTAGCCCAACGAAACAAGGAACGCACCGATGCAGTTGAACTTGAACGCATCGAGCGCGACAAAACGTTGGAGGCTACGGATCGAGAACGGGTCGTTGGATTGGCGATTGTTGAAAAGGAAAAAGCGCTCGAAATTGAACGTAGAAATATTCAAGAGGTGATCCGCGAACGTGTGATCGTCGAACGTTCGGTCGTCGAAGAGCAACAGAAGATCAAGGATACCGAGGCCTTAGCCAATGCCGACCGAACCAAGAAGGTTGAGATAACGGCTGCAGAAACGGCAGCGGAGCAGTCGTTGGTCAAAGAGATCAAAGCAGCAGAGGCGGCCCGCAAAGCGGCGGAAAGTACGGCCGCAAGAGTCCGTATCGAAGCCGAAGCGCATCGGGACGCGGCGGAGCAAAAGTCAGCTGCAACCAAACTTCTGGCCAGTGCTACGAGCGCCGAACATGCAGCCCACGGGCTCGCAGAGGCCCAAGTGTTGCAAGCCAAAGCAGCCGCCACGCAAGAACAAGGACTCGCAGAAGCACGCGTGCTCCGAGAAAAGTACACTGCAGAGGCTCAAGGAATCACCGAAAAAGCGAACGCTATGAAGGAGCTGGACTTGGTCGGTAAGGATCACGAAGAGTTCAAACTCAAACTGGAGAAGGAGAAGCAAATCGAAATTGCGGCCATTCAAGCTCAAACATCAATCGCAAGCAGTCAGGCCGCAGTTTTGGGGGAAGCACTCAAGTCGGCCAAGATCGATATCGTTGGCGGAGATGGCGAGTTCTTCGAACAGATTTCGTCTGCAGTCAAGGGGGGGAAGGCGATGGATCGGTTTGTTCTAGGCTCCAAAGTTGCCACCGATATCAAGGACACGTTCTTCACCGGCAGTCCAGAACATTTTAAAGAGCAATTGAATCGGCTTCTCGACCAATTGCATCTCAACTCGGGAGAGATCAAGGATCTTAGTGTCGCTGCGCTGGTCGCAAAACTGCTCGTCGGCGGGGAAGCTTCCGGACTGCATTCTCAATTGGCAAATCTCCTCGGACTCGCGGGAACTCTCGACCTAGCCAATAAGCCAGTCGGCAATTTCCTCTCGAAGAAATAGCCACCAGGCTTGAATCATGACCAACGCTGCCCTTGCTTCCGGTACCTACGAAGTCCTGCGCAATCGGCTCCGGGACTCCGCGGTCGAATTGAGAGCTCGATTCGCGAAACTGAACGCGGCCCGCGCTGCCGTCTTCGGAAATGTTGAGACGCGGCTGTTGGCGACGACGCATGTGACGACCGATCATAATTGCGTACCGCGCGACATCTACTCGACCGAGCACCATGTACTGCTCGGATACAATGTTCAGTTTGGATTAAAAACAGAAATCAATCCCGAGGATGTGCTTTCTGTTTATCGCTTTGATGGCGAACATGCCCGGCATGAATCCCTGGATTCCTTACTCGATCGTTCGTTCCGCCGCGACTTTCACGAACTCTATCGCTACTATCGCAATGCAACGTTTTCGCGATTCTTTTGCAACGGCCCCAACCTCTATATGGTCTTTCAAATCGGAAAGACCACGGCCAGTATCAAGGCGTTTAAGTGGGCGGTTGCGAACGAATCGCTTCAGTACATCGATAATCGCAGCGAATCTGAGGTCCGCCAACCTCCCCAGCACGACTTCCAATGGAAGCGCGCCACTCGCGATAGCCATCGACAGGGCAAGCATCCCCATATCTCGATTGAGGATCAGGTTTTTGTCGAGTGCGTTCACGGAGATCTGACGATCAAAGTTGAGGACAACACCGAGGACGGCCTCGGAATCTATCGAGAACCCGTGGATAGCCCCGACCAAACGCTCGACGATGCGGAGACGCTCTACGCTATCCTCGGAAACCTGATCCTGCTCAAGATTCGTCCCTACCAGGAACGCGATTTCCGGTACCTGGTATTCAGTACCAAAAGATCAACCGTGGAACGACTGGATTCCATCGGACAGTCATGCGTTCTGCTCCCCGACGATCACGGCATCATCTTTCCAAATGGCTTTGTGCTGCAAACGGGGCAGTCCAAACTATTCGAGCACAAGCTCACGCAGCTTACCTTCGATCGCATGATACGATCGCCCAATGGCGAAGACTAT
The DNA here is from genome assembly GCA_041752005.1 of Pirellula sp. Classification (GTDB taxonomy): domain Bacteria; phylum Planctomycetota; class Planctomycetia; order Pirellulales; family Pirellulaceae; genus JBKCUI01. Next base: position 58,415 of record JBGSHV010000126.1, read on the forward strand.
CTCTACCTGTTCTTTAATCAAGATGCAGGTGTCTACTTGCAGTTGCGATACAACCTCATTCGCCAGGAGGTTGAAACGCCCCTCATTTGTCATGGGCAAGCGTTCTTCGAAAATGGTCATATGCTGTGCATGCGAGGCGTGGAGACCGCTCAAAAACATCACGCGATTCAGATTTGGCAAACACCATTTACGGGAACGGATTTCCGACCGGATGTTCAGTCCGATACACTGCTTTTCAAAATCGGGAATCACGATCTCGTGCGCGGTATGGCAGAATGCCAGGAAGTGTTGTCGCTCGTCGACAAAGATGAATCCTATGCTGACCTTTACGCCGACCTTGAAAAGCGTGCCACCAATGTGCTGGATTCCTATTTCTGGCTAGATCGAGAGGAAGCCTTCAAGCTATCCGAACCGATTGAGCGAATAAGAGATGCTGCGAATGCTGCTGTCGATGAATTTGAAAAAGTGGTTCGCGTTCGAAATGAAACGAATGAATCGCTCGAGCGAAACGAAAAGGAAACAAGCGAGTTGCTCAAGTCGATCGAGCGTTCGCGCTTCGAGAAGATTGAGGATTTTGTTCAACAGCTTGCGGCCATCCGAACGCAACGTGGACAGGCAATTCAACTGCGAGAACTGCGTTACATCGATGAAGTTAGAGTCTCCGCGATGGAAACGCAACTCATCGAAGCCGCCGATCGTTTAGGGGTACGCTGCGTTCAGTTCCTGCTCGATCCGAAATCGTTACTTCCCTATCAGGACCAGATTGACACGCTGGGATTGGAGGTTCCCAACATAGGGTCCTCGTCGGCTGCAAAGTCGTTGGAAAACCAGTTCGCCGAAATCGGAGCAGTGCTTGAGTTGCTCATCGAGACCGTATCGCAACTCAAAATCGACGATTTATCCCAGCGGACGAACATTGTTGATCGCATTGGCGATTGCCTCGCTCAGTTGAATCGAGTCCGTTCGACACTCAAGACCCGCATGCGATCGCTGACGACCGGCGAACTCGAATCGGACTATGCATCGCAATCCAAACTCCTTGACCAAGCGACCGCAAGCGCCTTGGATTCCTCAAGCTCGATGGATCGAGTCGATTCCGCGCTGACACGCATACTCATACAGCTCGAGGAACTCGAAGGCCGGTACGCTGACTCGGAGGAACTACTTCTTCGGCTGACGGAGAAGCGGCAGACGCTCTGTGATCTGTTCGAATCAAAACGGCAACAATTGGTGGAGATTCAATCTCGGCGTGCGAACTCGCTTGTCGCCGCCGCAGATCGAATTTTGGACGGCATTACCTCGCGATCGTCGAGGATTGAATCCCCGACCGAATTGCTCGCGTACTTCGCTTCCGACCTCATGGTGGATAAGGTCAGGAAGATCGCTGACCAATTGCAGGACTTAGGTGACTCGGTACGTCGCGACGATGTTCTGTCCCGATTGAAGGCCATTTCTGATGATTCGATACGGCAGCAGCGAGATCGACGTGAATTGCTCAGCGATGGAAATCGGGCGATTCGATTAGGGCAGCATTCTTTCAGCGTCAATCAACAGCCTATTGAACTGACGACGGTGGTGCGCAACGGTTGTTTGAATATGCATCTGACGGGAACGCAGTTCTATCAGCCGCTATCCGATCCATCGCTCGATGCGGCATGTGACCTTTGGGAGCAACCGCTTCCGAGTGAATCGACAGATGTCTATCGCGGAGAGTACCTTGCGTACTGTTTATTCCATGAGCTCAATGCGTGGCCTCGGCGTTCACTTCATGGTCCGGATTCAAAAACTGTCTCAACGGAGTCTACGACCGCGCTTCCCGTCCCACACGCCCACGAATACCTGTCCCTAGACGCTTCGCAGCAAACGGAATGGGTGCGGGATCAGATGCAGGTTCGCTACAACGAAGGCTACGTGCGCGGGGTTCACGATAGGGACGCTGCGAAAATCCTAACAGGGCTACTCGCAGCACAAAGATCGCTTGGATTGCTGGCCTATCCACCGCGGCTGAGGAGTCTTAGCTGGTTCGTTTGGAACCATCACGTTTCCCAAGTCGATCGGTCATCGATCGAACAGTGGATACGATCGATTGCTGCCGTTGATCGATTGATCCCGAATGAGACGCAAAGCAGAGAGTGCATCGCGATGGTTGCACGGAAACTGCATGAAAGCGGAGGCGGCCTGCTACGCGGCATATCCCGCGCACAGGCCGCACAGTATCTTGTTTCGGCTTTGCGAGACGCTTCGGATTCGCCGACTGGGACGACATCAACTGTATCCAGCGGATTCATAGCAACGCGACGCGCACAGGACCTATTCCATGCGATGCAGCAACATATGCCCACCGACCAATGGCAGGCCTTGATCCAGACAGTTCGTCGGCATTCAAGCAGTCCTGAAGAGGCTTGGTCGGTAGCGATCAAAGCGGTGGATGCATTCATCGAATCCCACGTGCGCCATGCGGCGATGGCAAGCCCGCTCGATCCAAGTTCCGATTACCGAGAGGAATTAGCTCTTTTTCTGTTGTCTTCCGACGAATCCAAACCGGTGATCTCGGAGGAACGGTCGAAAAGGCGCAACGCCGATTTGCAGCATCAATCCCAACCGGATGGCCCGCTCATTGAACTGTCCGAATTGGCTGGTGATCATCCGAGAATTGCAAATCGTGAAATCATTCTCAATTACCATCGATTCATGATGCGACTGGTAAAGTATTCGAGGCAGGTGGTTCCCCGATGGGTTGCATTGCAGACTTCGAAGCGACGACTCGTCGAACAAGCGGAGCGTCGAATCAAGTCGCATGAGTTCAAAGCCCGCGTCCTGACCAGTTTCGTTCGGAATCAGCTCATCGATGAGGTCTATTTGCCGAGGGTTGGTGATAATCTCGCCAAGCAAATCGGATCGGTAGGTGAAAACCAACGGACGGATCGAATGGGGCTGCTCCTGCTGGTCAGTCCACCTGGCTATGGAAAAACGACGTTGATGGAGTACATCGCAAACCGACTTGGGTTGGTTTTTGTCAAAGTCAACGGACCCGCACTCGGGCATAGTATCACGTCTCTTGATCCGAGCGCAGCCGCCAACGCTGCCTCGCGCGAAGAGGTGCAGCGGATCAACATGGCTTTGGAGATGGGAGACAATACCATGCTGTATCTTGACGATATTCAGCACTGCAATGTCGAGCTGCTTCAGAAATTTATTCCCTTGTGCGATGCCACGCGTCGGATCGAAGGCGTCTGGAACGGCGAATCGAAGACGTACGATTTGCGTAGTCGCAAGTTTGCAGTCGTTATGGCGGGCAATCCCTACACCGAAACTGGCGAGCGATTTCAAATTCCTGACATGCTCGCAAATCGCGCGGACGTCTACAACCTAGGCGAAATCATTGGTAACAGCAAAGAGGCTTTTGAACAGTCGTATCTCGAAAACTGCTTGACCAGCAATCCCATTCTTCAACCGTTGGCTCGTTGCTCGAATGCCGATCAGAGAGCGCTCATCCAGGCGGCTAAAAAGGGCACGATTGAAGGTTTGGAGCTTGAAAGTAATCTGTCGGCGGACGCGGTGAACGAGATGATCTCGGTGCTAACCAAACTGCAGCGGGTGCGCGATGTCGTATTGATCATGAATCAAGCGTACATTCAGAGTGCTTCCCAAGCCGATGACTACCGTACCGAACCGCCATTCAAACTCCAAGGTAGTTATCGGAACATGAATCGTATCGCCGAGAAAGTTGTCCCGGTAATGAATGACGATGAGCTCCAGCGTCTGATTCTGGCTTGCTATCAGCAGGATGCGCAAACGTTATCACGCGACGGCGAATCCAATCTATTGAAGTTGCGAGATCTGCTGTCGATTTTGACGCAAGACGAGGCCAAGCGATGGACGGAAATCAAGAAGGTATTTGGCGAAAAGAACCGGTTGCGTGGTATGTCAGGCGACGATTCAACCGCCCAGTTCCTCGCATCTCTTTTAGGAATCAATGACGGATTGGATTCCATCCGCGGTGCTCTGGATGCAGCCTCAACACGTCACAGAGTCGAAAGCGAATTGCCGGTCCTAGATCCTCGCGTCATCGTGCAGCACTCGGTACCTCGAGTGATGACCGATCTGATCCGAAGCCAGTTTCAGCTTTTGTACGATGGCCTGCGACCGGTACTCGAAGGCGTCTCCAAACAGTCTGCAAACTCAGAGAGATTGAATGCGGCCATTAAAGAGTTGATGCTACGCTACCAATCGATGGAGGAGGCAGCTCAGAATGCACCCGAATCTAACCACGATGACCCACCGACCGATTGAGAACATCCAGCAATTTTGGTAACGTCTCGAACAGCGCATTTTCTGAAACCAATACAACCTCTATGTTACAAGCACCCTTGATTCCTTCAAATTGGTCCTCATTCCCAGATGAGTTCCGACAACGACTTGGTTCGACCGTCGGAAGCCAGCGGCTGATGACCTCCAACGCTAACATATTGATTGTTGCACACCAAGTTCCGGAACACGATGAGGTGGGGCGACGCGGTGTATTGTTCTGGCGGGACGCTTCTGGAGAATGGCGATGCAGCAATGGTGATCCTGGCAAGGTAGCGTTGGGAATGCACTTGGATCGCTATGCGAAGCGTCTCGAGGAATACGAACTGGCGGAATCAAAAGCGGTCGTGGCGGACCATTTTTTGCCGCTGCTCGAAGGCTTAGCTCCCGTCGTACGCTCGAGCAGAAACCTGCTCGGGACGTTGGAGACCGCAAGAAAAGAGGTTCCGGAGGACAGGTCGCTGATCGACCATCGCGATCGAGCATACGACTTATCGAGACAAGCGGACCTGCTGTACGAGGATGCGAAAAACTCGATGGACGTTGCAGTGGTTCGGCGTGCAGAAGAGCAGGCGCGATCTGCCCATCAAATGATGCATGCTGCTCATCGACTAAATATCTTGGTAGCGTTGTTCTTTCCGTTTGCGATGCTCGGCGCAATTTTTGGAACGACGTTGACCGACAACTGGACATGGTCGCAATCGGCGTTCCCGTTTCTGCTTTTTGTGGTTGTCGGCGGTATTGCCGGACTGCTGCTAACGCGATTCGTATCAAGGTGAAAAAGTAAACGGCCCTTTACGAGGTGCCTCCCGACCCAATCGTCTATTTTGAAAGTGAATTTGATGCGATACCGAGCAAGATTATTGACGTTTCTCTCAGGATTAGCCTGTTTGTGCGGCGGCGCCAGCGCTCAAGAATTGCCGAAAGTTCTACCTGAGGACGTGGGAATGTCGTCCGATAAACTTGCCAAAGTTGATGCGGCGATGGAGGAGTTGATCTCTGAGAAACGCATTCCCGGAGGTGTCGTCATGATTGCTCGGCATGGCAAGGTCGTACACGCCAAAGCTTATGGCCAGATGGACTTGGATGGCGACAAGCCGATGGCGGTCGATACGATCATACGCATCTATTCGATGACGAAGGCCATCACAACGACTGCCGCCATGATGCTTGTCGAGGAAGGCAAGCTCTCGGTCGATGATCCAGTCTCCAAGTACCTGCCGCAGTTGGGCGCAGTGACGGTGGCCTACGGCGACGAGGTCAAGCCCGCGGCGGAAACGATGACGGTTGCAGATCTGATGCGTCACACGGCTGGCTACAGCTATGGCGGATCTGGACAAGCGGCTTCGGACAAAGCCTACCGCGAATTGGATATGCTCAATACGGCGGAGACGCTGGAACAGATGCAAGCCAAACTTGCGAAATTGCCACTCGCCTTCGAGCCTGGTACGGATTGGCACTACGGCATCTCGATTGATGTGTTAGGACGAGTCGTCGAAGTTGCCTCAGGCATGACGCTGGATGAATTCTTTTTGAAACGAATCTTCGAGCCGCTCGATCTGTCTGACACTGGATTTTATGTTCCTGCGGAGAAGGTCTCTCGATTCGCCACAAACTACAGCTCGGATGGCAAAGGCACGTTGACGGTCTTGGATTCGGCAGCAAATAGTCGTTATCTCATCCAACCGCCTTTTTTCGGTGGGGGAGGGGGCTTAGTCTCCACGGCGCGCGACTACACTCGGTTTCTCGTCATGATTGCCAATGGAGGTGAGTTAAATGGTGTGCGGTTGCTGAAGCCTGAGACGGTTCAATTGATGATCACCAACCAAGTCCCGCAAGATGTGGGATGGATCAAGTTTGGTAGCGAGGTTCGCACGGGGGTCGGATTTGGCTTCGGCTTCAATGTTCGCGATGAATTGAGTGACTGGGATCCCGACGGTCACGTCGGTGAGTACGGTTGGGGTGGAGCGGCCAGCACGCATTACTGGGTATGCCCCAAGGATGATCTCGTCGTTGTCACGCTCGAACAAATAATGCCCTACAGCTTCATGACCGAGCTCAAGCTCAAAGGACTTATCTTCGACGCCGTCACGGACTAATGCGTTTCAGATGCTGCGAGGGTGACCGACGGATTAACCCCCGCGGGTCATTCACTTTGCAAGTTCGCTTTCGAAGATTTTGACCTTGCTATTGCTCCTCACTCATGACTCATGACTTCTTGTACATCGCTAGCGCTCTGAGCGTGCCACCTATGCTGCCAGCCACCCATGCTGCCACGCGGTTGTTACTGTTGGGTGGCACGTCCCTGAGTCCTCGAAGGGCGTGTCTGTGCTACCCACGGCAAATCTGAGTGACAGTACAAGTGGTTTTGAGAAACCCATCGACCGAGCAATCGCCGTTTGTACCTGCGACAATGCGATGCACGTCCTTATTTTCTTTCTGTTTTGTTTTGCCAACGTGGGTACGCGATGCGAGTCTCGGAGAGACTCGCCTACTTACCTCCGTGTAATTAGGCTCTGAGCGTGCCACCCATGCTGCTAGCCACCCAATCTGCCACGCGGTTGTTACTCCCGGGTGGCACGTCCCTGAGTCCGCGAAGGGCATGTCTGAGCTACCCACGGCAAATCTGCGTGACAGTACAAGTGGTTTTGAGAAACCCATCCACCGAGCAATCGCCGTTTGTACCTGCGACAATGCGATGCACGTCCTTATTTTCTTTCTGCTTTGTTTTGCCAACATGGGTACGCGATGCGAGTCTCGGAGAGACTCGCCTACTTACCTCCGTGTAATGGCGGGAGTCCTCCGCTCGAATCCACATGCACGGTCCCTTCGCCCCTGTTCCAGGGGAATGAGACGGTTTCAGAGGAAAGAAATTAGTAAAAACTCGATTGCACCAGGTAAACGACGACGCCTGAAGCGTACCCGAGCAGCGCCCAGGGAGAGATATTGCGTAGATACCAAGTGAATGGGAGATGCTCCAGACCCATAGCCGCAACCCCTGCAGCCGAACCGATAATCAAGCAACTGCCGCCCGTACCTGCGCAGTACGCAAGCAGCATCCAGAATCGATCGTTGGGTTGCAAGTCATACATTTCAATGCCCGCAGCCACGAGGGGTACGTTGTCAACCACCGCCGAAACGAGCCCGATGAGGATCGCTACCCAATCGCGCGACGGAAGCACGGCATCGATGCTGACAGCGAAAGATTCTAGGATGCCAGCCGCTGACAATGCTCCGACTGCCAAAAGGATCCCGAGGAAGAACAGCACACTCGACATGTCCACACGCTTGAGAACCGCCAGCACTCCGGTGCTCGATCGAATGCTCTCATCGAAACGATGGCTGATCAGTTCTGAGAGTATCCATAGCACGCTCAATGACAGTACGATTCCCATGAATGGGGGCAAATGGGTATAGAACTTGAAAACGGGTACGCTCAAAAGCCCTAGGACCCCCATGGTCAAGAAAAGTCCTCGTTGCCACGGCGCAATCCGCTCGTCCGTCAGTGTTTGATCAGGAGCTGCTGGCAACGCCCGGCCACGCATCGTGTAGGACATGCCGAGCAGAGGAACTAGCAAGCAGACGATGCCCGCCAAAAACAATTCCCCCATAACCTCCACGGCACCGATCCTGCCTTTGATCCACAACATGGTCGTTGTCACATCGCCGATCACTGTCCAGGCGCCTCCCGCATTGGCCGCGATCACGACGATGCCTGCGAAGAACATCCGCGATTCACGCTCGCCAACGAGCTTCCTGAGCAAAGAGATCATGATGATGGTGGTGGTCAAATTATCCAAGACCGAGGACAGGAAGAAGGCACACCAACTGACCAACCATAGCAATTGCACATGCGTCTTGGCGCGGATTCGAGACGTGATCAAGGAGAAGCCTTCGTTGGCATCGACCAATTCGACGATTACCATGGCGCTCATGAGAAAGAATAGGATCTGAGCGATCTCTCCCGTAGCAGACAATAACTGTCCATCGACAATGTAATGATGCGTCAGGTCACTGCCCGCATCGTGCCCTTCCTTGAGCAGAAACCATTCGGGGATGCTCGCGACCATATGCGATGCGTCCAACGCGTAGAGCGTCCAGCAGATCACACCTAGGAAGAGTGCCGTCGCTGTCTTATTGACTTTGATCTGATGTTCGAATGCGATTGCGGCGTAACCGAGGGCAAAGACAATTAGGATAACTGCGGTCACGAATTTGTCTTTCAGGCTCGATGTCGAGGAGTGGGTATGCGGCGGTTGTGGGACACGAACAATCGAGTACGAAAATCGCACAAGAGACGACAGCGGTACCGGTGCATCGATCTTGCGTTACGTGCCAGGGAGCAACTGCGGCGAGACGGGTGAGATCGTTCGCGCCTCGGGTTTGCTCTCAACAGCAGGACGTCCCTCCATCTGCTCCTGAGTGAACGTTAGCGCAACGTACAATCGGTATAGGAGCGGGACCAAGAGGAGCACGAGGAAGGTGGATCCCATGATGCCAAAGGCGAGACTGGTCGCCATCGGGATAAGCACCTGCGCTTGGAATGACTTCTCTAAGAGCATGGGAAAGAGACCAGCCACGGTGGTGATACTGGTCAGAAAAACGGCCCTAAGCCGCCGCGAGCCTGCGGTCAACAAGGCCTGATTCACCGACATTCCATCTCGGAGACAATGATTGATGAAGTCAACCATGACGATCGAGTCGTTCACCACCACGCCCGCCAAGGTGACCATACCGAACATGCTGAACAACGTCAGTGGCAAGCCCATGATCGCATGTCCAAAAATTGCACCGACCATTCCAAATGGAACGATGGTCAGGACGATGAGAGGTTGGAAGTAGGATCGGAACTCGAATACCAATAGCAGGTACATGGCCATCATCGCGATGACGAACCCAATCGCTAAGCTGCCAAACGATTCCGCCGTTTCTTGCTGTTGACCTTCCCATCGGAAACGCAGGGTTGGGTATTTTACGGTTAGCGCAGGGACGAGTTTTTCCTTAAGTTCCGTGGCAATGGTGGCCGCGTTGGCTTTGGCCGTATCCAACTCCGCGGAGACAGTGATGGCACGGAGTTGATCCAAGCGGTTGATTTCTGAGAATCCGCGCATGACTTTGATGTCAGCCATTTCCGAGAGAGGACGCTCGACATTGTCGGGGCCTCGCACGCGGAGTTCTTGGAAATTGGCCAGCGAGTAACGCTCTTCAGCAGGATGCCGAACCATCAACTTCACTTCGTGCCGTCCACGCTGCAAGCGCATGACCTCGGCGCCATAGTAAGCACTGCGAATCGACTCGCTCAAATCCTCTTGCCGAATACCGAGCGATTTGGCCCGATCTTGGATCGTGAATTGAAATTCGGTTTTGCCTGGATTGGAATCGTCGCGGATGTCGAAGACGCCATCGTACCTCGCTAGCGCCATCTTGGCTTCTTCGACGGCTTCGTTCAGAGCGGCCACATCTTCGCTAGGGGCGAGGATCTTGAACTCCAACGGTTTGCCACCGGGTCCGATATCCGCAGCTTGGAACGTCACCCGTTCCGCTCCAGGGAACAAACCAGCTTCCTCTCGCCACATCTGAATCAATTGATCGCTGGTCACGTTGCGGAGGGTCGCATCGTGAATCTCGGCTTGCACCTGAGCCACGTGCGAACCGTTCAACTGTTCGCTTGCGCCACCTCCACCGCTTTGGGCTGAGCCGACGCGCAGGTAGGTCAATTTCAAGGGGCCGCGAGGGCTGTAGGTGTCCTTGGGTTCGGGCGTCTTGTTCGTACCCGCTGCCAGCTCTTCATCCGCGATGCGGCTGCTAATCGTACGGATCGCAACCTCCATTCGCTTGGCCGCTTCGGTGGTGATCGTGGCCGGTGTGCCATCCGGAAAAACCACCTGTCCGATAATTGTTTTGCCATCGAGCGCAGGAAAGAACTCAAACGGAACTTTGCCCGATCGGACCAAACCCACAGCCAGGCAAACGACCGAAAATCCAAGGGTCAACGGAAGCAGGGGATGCGCCAAAAAAGTTTTCAGCAAGGGCTGATAGAATCGAATGCCAAAGCCGTCGAGCACACCATTGCACATGGCGGAGATGCGGTCAAAGAATCGTTCTAAGACCGAAATAGGTTGGGACATGAGGGCTAGGAAACGAGCCACGACCGTATCGTGCTTGTTGGTCGATTCGTGGGACAGGTGACCCGGTAGGGCGATCGAAGCTTCGACCAGCGAGATGACCAACATCAAGATGATGGCACCGGGCATGACCGCGATGAACTTCCCCATCACACCGGACACATAAAACAATGGAAGGAAGGCGATGATGGTGGTCGAAACGCTCGAGAAGACGCTCGGTAATACCTCCGAAGCACCGTCGATCGCCGCTTGTAAATTGGATTTGCCCATCATGCGATGCGCGTAGATATTCTCGCCCACCACAATGGCATCGTCGACGACAATCCCAACGGCCATCAAGAATGCGAACATGGTCAACATGTTTAGCGTTTCGCCCATGGCGTACAAACCGATGCCAGCCCCCATCAAGCTAATCGGTATGCCCATGGCCACCCAAAAGGCCAGCCGCAGATTCAAGAACATGGCCAAGAGTAGGAAGACGATCAAACCTCCCTGAAGTCCGTTGGTACGAAGCATACGCAATCGATCGCGCACGTCGATACTCTCATCTCCCCATGCCAGCAGCTGGTAGCCCTCGGGTACTTGTGTTCGCTCCACGAACTTGGTGACTTCGTCTGAAATGCTGAGCAAATCCTCGGAACTCGTACGCTCGATACTGATGACCATGGCTGGCCGACCATTGATTTCATTGACGGCCGAGACATCGTCAAAATCATCTCGCACGGTTGCCAGGTCGCCAACAGTCAGCACAACGCCGTTGGGTTGGCTGATCAATGGCAATTGGGCAATGTCCTCGCCCAAGTCGCGCTTGTTCTTGCCCCGCAGCAAAATTTCCTGACCATCGCTTTTGAGCTGGCCGCTGGGCGTTTCGAGATTCTCCTTGCGGATCATCATGGCCACCTGGGTCAACGTCATGCCATAATTGCGAAGCGTTTCTTCGCTGATTTCAACGTCGATCTGAAACGGTTTGACATTGAGCAGTTGGGCCTGCGAGACATTCGGCAATTCGATCAGCCGTTCGCGAATATTTTCGGCGATTCCACGCAATCGATGCTCGTTGTCTGAGTCTGGGTTGGACGGCCCTAGGATGGCGACACGGATGGCGGGGACGCGGAATGTAACTTGCTCGACCGTGAACTTTTCGCTCCGCTCTGGAAAGAAAGCCGATACTCGATCGACCTCGGAACGAACCTCAGACAAGACCTTTTGCACATCTTTGACATTGGACTCGAGCTGCACCAACGTAAAGCCACTACCTTCGCGGCAGATGCTGGTTAATTTCTTGATGCCCGAGATCGATTGGACGCTTTCCTCAATCTTCTGACAAATGCCACTTTCCACTTCATCAGGGGTCGCGCCCGGGTACGGGACCGTGACCAAAATAACTTCCAGCTGAAACTCAGGAAACGTCTCGCGACGCATCCCGAAGAAACTGAAGAGTCCTCCTACAATGATGGCGGCGATCAAAAAATTGACCCCCGCCATGTGGTGTACCGCCCAGCGGATGATCGTGTTCATTCTGAATTGCCTCCGAGCTCGCGGTTCTTCACCGACAATCTCACGCGATCGCTGCCATCCCCAAGTACGTTGGCCAAGGGGGAAACGATGGCTCGTGTGCCTGGAGCCAGACCCTCACAGGCCTCTGCGACCCAGTATTCGACGCTGGAGCCTGGCAATCGCACGAGGCTAATGGTCTTTACACCGCTGACCGTTTGCAGTTTGCCAGCCTCCCAGTCGGTCAGTCTGAGGTTGCCAGCGCTATCGGCATTGGTCTGGCTATCCGCAATGGAAGGGCTTTTGGCGCCGGATGGGCGATCGCTAACGGTGACCTTTGGATCGGGTTTCACAGCGGTGGAAATAAGCATGTCTGGCTCGGAATTGAATCGCCAGACCACGCCTCCCGGTTTGATCGCCAACTTTGGGATCAAAAGCAATGATTGCTTGGGATGGGTCATGATCGCGACATCCACGAACATGCCTCGGACGAGGGCGGGCAAACCGCCGTTGCTGTCTTCCTGGATGGCTTCACCATTGCGGCGGACGTCGCGAGGGTTTTCTACCATGATTCGGATCGGTACGGTCCGACTCTGAGCGTCTAGCCCAATGCCTTCATAACGGCTGAGGTGCCCGTGCCATTGGTAAACGACGTCTTCTCGACCCGCCACTCGGTAAGAAATTTTGACGGGCGTCTTGGGCAGTTCATAGCTGGCCGATTGAACGATCCGAGAGGATGCATCGGCAGCGGACACATCGGAGGCCTGATCCAAAATCAAAAGCAGCTGATCCGTTCTCAAATTGCAGGAAACTTCGACCCTTTCGGTATCCTCAATGACACACAGCGACGAGCCTTTTTGCACATAGGAATCTGCCTGGATTGTTTCGCTCACGATCACTCCCGAGATGGGCGATGTGACCTCTGCCCGCTCCAAATTTACAAGAGCTTGGCTTAGTTGGGCACTTGCCAATCGTTCCGCCAACTGGATCCGCGTCCGTCGCGTCTCCAACAAACGAAGTTGGTTTTGGATCGATACGACTTGATTGGCGCTGGTGATACGCTGCCGTTTTACTTGATCCATTTCGGTCGCACTGGCAAAGCCCGCGGGCAGAGATTCCATGCGTGCCAATTCTCCCTCCTGCAACGCCAGTTCTTCGTTGGCCAATTCTAAGGAGAGATTGGAGTTGGCCAATTCTTGATCAAGTTCTTTCTGCTGGGCATACTCCGATTCCTTCAGCGCGGTCAGCCGTTCGACCTCAAATTCATAGTCCTTGGGGTCGATTCGAAAGAGTACATCTCCCGTATGGACATACCGTCCGATCCGGCATTCATCGCTTTTGTAGAGAACCCGTCCTGCAATCTCGGCCGCGAGCGTGATCTGTCGATAAGGTACCACGGTGCCCGACAGTTCGACATCGAGCGATTCGAGCCCTTCGTAGGGTTGAATCGTATCGACGCTGACGATGGGCATTTTCATCAGTTGAATGCGAGGGTCCGATAGATCTTCGATGATCTGATTGGGTTTTTGCGTACCCAGAACTAGCACTGCCCCCACCCCCAGGGTTAGGACAATCGTAGGAAGGATGGCACCTAGGAACCAGCTTAAGAGTTGGTTCGAACGTCGATTGGTCATGGCAGCGAATGGATTTTGAATGCGATTTTCGAATGGAGATCCGCTTAATGGTAATGCCAGACCCGCCAATTGGCAGTAGTAAGAGTCAAAAGAAAAGACGGGGGTGCGTCAAAACACCCCCGTCTAGGATCATTTTTTGGAATTCTTCACCAACGCAACAGCACTACAGCTCGTATCCAGCGCGATACTTCGAGCGGATCATGCCATCAAACTTGTCGGTTCCCTTGACTTTCAAATTGGCGGAGTCCCATTCGAGTTTGTCGCTGGAAACTTGTTGGCCCGGCTCCTTGGCTTCGCCTGCGGCCCAGACGGCGAGGTTTCCTAACAGGATAACCTCAGTCAATTTGCCAGCGTAGTTTTCGAAGTTCGACCATGTTGGCTTGCCGGTTTTGATTCCGATCGCAAACTCCTTGAAGTGACCAGGGCTACGTTCGAAATCGACTTCTTTGTCGTCGACCCCCATGAAGTAGCATTCGGCGCCGTAGTCGTTGGGCGAGTACATTTTGCCTTTATCGCCAATGATCAACAAACCGCTGTCGCTTCGCTCTTTGCCTTCGAGAAGGGCTGGATCGACTTTGTTGCCACCGTCGTACCAAATCATGTTCAGGGGACCACGGTTCTTGGTCGCTCCAAACTCAAAGTTGATTTTGGAAGAACCCGGAAACGTTTCCAGATTGTGACCGGTCGTGGTGGCCTGGACGCTCATCGGGTTGATGAGTTCGCAACCGGAAAAAGCAACGTTAAGGGTGTGGCAAGCCATATCGCCCAATGCTCCGGTACCGAAAGCCCAGAAACCTCGCCACTTGAAGGGATGGTAAGCCGCGTTGTAGGGACGCATTTCGGCAGAGCCGATAAATTCGTCCCAATGCAACGAGGCGGGCACTGGCTGTCCCTCGGGGCGTGGAATCCCTTGCGGCCAAACCGGTCGGTTGGTCCAGACGTGAATTTCTTTGACGTTACCTAAAATACCCGACTTCAATTTGGCTGCGGCGGACCGTAATCCCGGTTGCTCAGAACCTTGATTGCCCATCTGCGTCGCAACTTTTGCCTTCGCGGCCAATTCCGCCAATTGACGGGCTTCGTAAATCGTGCGCGTCAGCGGCTTCTGCGTGAAGCAAGCCTTCCCCATCCGCAGGGCCATGGCCGAAGCGACTGCGTGCGTGTGGTCGGGTGTACTGACGGTCACGGCATCGATCTCTTTGCCGACCTTATCGAATAGTTTTCGATAGTCGTGGAATACGGCTGCGTCTTCGAAATCCTCGTCCTTTTTGCGCTCTGCGATGGTGTTGTCGTCGACATCGCAGATGGCGACCACGCGGCCGTTCCTTGCTGCGTCTTGCGAATCACTAGAGCCCTTTCCGCCGACACCGATGCACGCAAAGCGAATCTCTTCAATCGCAGAGAGACTCTCTTTCGGAGCAACTCCACCGGCAACCCAATAACCCGCGCTTACGGCTGCGGTGGTCTGTATAAAACGGCGACGATTTGTGTTGGTCATGGCTTCTCAAACAAAGATTGTGGGGAGGGAATGTCCGGTAACGCCCACGCAGGGGTACCGACGCCCCCATCAACCTACACCAGTCGGACCGGAAATTCAATTTGTGTGGTCTGATTCCATGCATCAGATTGTGCAAAGTTTTCCGTGAATTCTATGTCGCAATCAAAATCCCTTCGGTTTTTGCTTCCAAACATAGAGCGCAGAGTGGTCGCATGACGATGGCATGAGACTGGGACAGGGAAGCAACCCGAAGCATGGCGCATGGACGCGGCACGGCATTACCATTTCCATCTAGGGTTGATATTACACCATGCTCCGACCAGCAACCATGTGGCGAGCTTTTTTCTCCGCCATCGGCATCGTTTTGATCATCTTGGGTTTTGAATGCCTTGCGATCGATAGCGCGGTCTTTGTGGCGGGCGCTGTCGAAGAACCGACCGCGGCATCGACCATGAGCAATCTCTTTGCTGCGCGTTCGCCAACATCCGATCGAGTCTTCCGACCGACCGAGTGGTTTCCATGGTCCTTGCTCGCAACCGGATCGATTGTGTTTTTGTACTCGATCTCGCTGCGTCCTGGTTCCTCTCCGGAGTAATCGTCGCAGCGACTAGGCTTCGCTCCAGAGTAATCGCTACGTAACTATTGGGGTTGTTCGATCGTGATCAACCGATCGACCCCCTCAATGGCGACGGTTTGTTGCGTGCCATCCGGCCAATCGATCTTCATCTCTGTTGGAATGGTATGCCCGAGTCCGAACGTGGCGATCAATTCGAATTGCGACGCATAGCTTCGGGTGGGAGCGATATTGCGTACGACTTTCTCACCGCCCTCCATGGGGATGGTGACGGTGGCTCCAATTGCGCCGGTCTTGGCTCGATCCAGTAATTGCACGCGCAGCCAATGGTTCCCGAGCTGCTGATCGTTCCGGAACAATCTCGGCGGACCACCATTGGCGACCACCAATACATCCAGGTCGCCATCATTGTCGATGTCGGCGCAGGTCAATCCGCGACCGACCATCGGCTTCTGAAAATCGGGTCCGGTTTTATCTTCTCCGAGCGGTATAAATTGAGTGGGCTGACGTTTGCCCGCGTTCCAAAATAGCTGCGGCGGCTGTTCGAACTGCTGGGTAGGATAGACCTTCTGAATCTCCGGCTCCAAATGACCGTTTGAACACACGATATCGAGCCGTCCATCAAGGTCGAGATCTGCGAAGAATACGCCAAAGGTCAACCGCATGCGCGTTTGTGGACCGAAGCCAGTGGTGGGTGCGACATCGGTAAAACTTGGCTTGGAACCGTTACTCACGTACAAGCTGGACTGTTCGTTGGCAAAATTACCGATGACGATGCCACAGCATTCATCGTTTCTGTAATTGCCAATATCGATCCCCATGGCCCCCGTGGCTTGTCCATCCCGAGTCAGCGCAACTCCCATCGACACAGCTTCGTCGGCGAAGGTGCCATCCTTCTTATTGACGAACAAGAAATTTTTGACCGTATCGTTGGCAACGCACACGTCGAGCCAGCCGTCGTGATTTGCATCCAGAATGGCGATGCCCAGCGACTTCGCCTCAGGCACTTTGGTGGCGGAGTTTACCACGTGCAATCCAGCCTCCTCTCCGACTTCGCGAAACGTGCCGCCTTCGTTGTGATACAGATACATGTGAACACCATCGAAGTTCGTGGGTTGTCCGTAGGAACGTTCCATGCCTACCAAGGTAGACGCGAGCGAAAGATCGGTCTCCCGACTCCAAGACACGTAATTGCCTACGATCAAATCCAGTTTTCCATCGCGATCGTAATCGAACCAAGCCGCAGGACAGCTCCACTGACCGGGAGTTCCAGCGACTCCCATAGCGTTGGTGACATCCACGAATTTGCCATGGTTGTTTCGGTACAAATGATTGGTGCCGACCGCAGTGATGAATACGTCGACCCAACCATCATTGTCAAAGTCGCCGAAGGCGGGGCCCATGCCATAGAAACTGACGTCGAGACCAACCTCGCGTGTGACATCCGTAAAATGTCCTTGGCCGTCATTGCTATACAATCGCATCGTCGGCAACGCCGTCGATGGATCGCGTTTCGTCCACGGCCAATCGCTAGAGTTCACCAGCAAGAGATCGGCATCGCCATCGTTGTCGTAATCGAAGAATCCTGCGCCGCCACCCATGGTCTCTGGTAGCAGTCGTTCTCCTTGTTTGCCGTTGTAGTGGACGAAATCAATGCCCGCTTCTGCGGTGATGTCCTTGAGTGGGATCGATGGTGCCGTAACCACAACCGACTGGCGCGTTTGCGGGAGCGCGACGGCGGTGCGCGTTTCAGGACCCACCGTGACTGTAGGA
Organism: Pirellula sp.; assembly: GCA_041752005.1. Classification (GTDB taxonomy): domain Bacteria; phylum Planctomycetota; class Planctomycetia; order Pirellulales; family Pirellulaceae; genus JBKCUI01. Next base: position 75,821 of record JBGSHV010000126.1, read on the forward strand.
CGTGTCAGTGCGTACGCGATCCCGAGTCCACCCGCCACTAGGACGAACACGCCCAAAGATCGCCAAAACATTTTGCCGATGATGGAGTCGTCTTCGACGGGCTCCTGCTCCACTTGCGTCGCAGACCGTTGTGAGGACTTCGCGCTCGAAAGCTTACGCTTTTCTGGGATTCTTTTTGCCATGGAACTGATTTCGTTGCGAGTGGTGTGGAATCGAACCGGACGGCTTCAGGGGGATTTATTCGCCACCTGAAGCAAGGGATGCAGCGCCGGTTCGTGGAGTGTCCAGCGAATCGCTGGGATTTAGCGTTATCGAATCGCCGACGGAGTTCGGAGGCAATTCGGGTGCACCAGCCCTTTGCATGGGGTAAAGCACAACGGGTTCGGCTGCTTGATTGGCGGCGGGGTACTTTTGTCGCGCCGGTCGCCTTGCAAGATTGCTGGCGTTGTCGTCCGGTTTGTACTTCAAGTTCGCGCGACGATGGATTTCGGCTTGGGCCGAATCGTTTTGCAGTTCCGACACGGTCACCAAATTGGCGTGCGCCGTCAGATTTTCCGTGTCGATCTCCAGCACACGCGAAAATTCCGATTCCGCCAACTCCAAGTACCTCGCAAACTCCAGGGCATCGTCCCGACTTTGAGCCGCGAGGGCCAAATCCAGATAGGTCGCACCGAGTTGGTTTCGAACATAGTAGTCGAGCGAAAAATCGAATTTGAGTTTCCGGCGTTCCTCGTTGTCGTCGTACAAGATCGCACGAAAGTTCTGTGCGGCACTCTCAAATTGACCTTGCTGCCGCGCGACTTCGCCGCTGAGCCATAGCATCGTCCAAGCGGGTGGGGACGGAACCATGGCTGCTGCACGATTCAAGGCTTCGGTTGCTCCATCGAGATTGCCTTCGACGAACAGCACCCTCGCAAGATTCAATGGGCCGTCGTACCGCTGAAACGATTCCACTTTTGAAAATGCCTCTGCGGCTTGTTTGAGTTGGGCTGTACCGGTCAGCAGCAATCCAATGCCATAGTCGTTCCAGCGTTGCCATGTGTCTTTGATGGGGGCGGATCCCGTTTCGTCCGATTCGACCCGCAGGCCTGCCTTGGTGATGACCGGGAACACGATGCGATCTTCGGCGATGATGGTGATTGGCAACTCGTTTTTGCCTGAGCCACGGTCCTGGAATTCGAGATCACCTTCGCGGAAATCGCGATTCATGAAATCGATGTACCCCTTGTCGAATTTGCGATAGTTCAATCGAACCGTGATCTCGACTGGGGCATCGAGATCTTCAGGCATGATCAACCGGTAGTGCGTCGTCTGTCCCGCACCGGGTGGGATCTGGTGGTCGTACAGCGAAATGAAAATATCCTGCGCATTGCGGCGGGAAACTCGATCTCCGTTACGGTCGATCACAAAATTGTTGACGAAGTGAGCCCATGGATCGACCTCGCCGTCTGCGGTGCGGCCACCGCTGATTCCGATCGTGCGATCACCCGATCGGGCTCGTACCTCGAGCCACAGTTCGTTGGAATCGACCGTGCCTTGGGTCAGATGATGCCCGACTTTTAGGGTGCGGATGACCGTCTCTAACAAGTATGCCTGGCCGGCTTCCAAGGCCGGGATTTCAGGACGTAGCGGAGCGACCAATTCGCCTTCGATGGTTCCATCGCGCCGGATACCGAAGATATCGACCCGCGCGCAACCCTTCAGAATCGATCGAGCCAATTCGACGTTTTCCGGCTCATTCCGCCAGTAAGGCAACGCCGTGTTCGCACCCGGAAAGAAATGGTTATGGATGACCGGCTTGCCGGTTTCCGGATGCGGTTTGGCGGCGAAGTCATTCGATTCCCGATAGGGCATGTGACAACCATTGCAGTCCGTTTCCGCCTTAGGGGGATAATAAAAACTTCTTGCACCATGACCAGCCACTCCACTCAACAAGTACGAGTCGTAGTGGTTTTGACCACGTGCCCATTCTTTGTACTTGGTCAAGTTGTAAGGCAAATTTACTTTGTGACAGGTGCTGCAAAACTCCGCGGACTTGTGGACCGGCTTGAGCATCTCACTCTTGTGAAAGGCTGGTTTTGCGTTGACCATCAGCATGTTGATTTGTTGCAAGATCGGATTCTTGCTGTAGGCAAACGGATAGTGCTGAGGTTCTTCAATCACAAAGTCGCCATTGCCGCGCGTGGATTCAATTTCCGTAATCGCATGGCAAACCGTGCACGTGATCCCGACTTGGCTGGTCGGATCATTCACGTCGTCGTAATGGGGATTGTCAAAGGCACCGCTGAAGAAGGGCACCGGGTCGTGGCAACCGGCGCAAAAACGGGCCGCATGCACATTGCCATCCCGCTCCATCGATACCTTTCGGGTCTCTCGAACCGCGTAGAGATAGGCGGGATTGTTGAAGGAACTAAAGTGATGAGCGCTGTGGAACCAATCGTCGTAAACATCCTCATGGCACTTCTTGCAATAATCGTCGTTCATCAAAACATGCTGTGGAATGAAACCACCGTCGCGCGTGCTGGCCAATGAGTTTTCAAAGTACTTCTGACCATCGGCCGGGGCCTTGCGATTCCATTTCCGAGGATCCTGAGTCTGGGCGATGAGCATCATGCCGACCGCGACGGCCGTCGCTAGTCCCACGCGCCTCGCGATCACCCACCGAACTTTGGTGCCCACCAAACGGTGCAGCCAATACAACCACATCGCTGCCAACGGAGTCACGATGTGTGCCCAATACACAACGCGTTTCGCTGACTCGCCCCGCATGAATTCAAATGTCCCGAACTTGATCAGCAACACACCGCTGACCAACACCACCACCCCGGTGATCAACAAGGCATAACCGATACGTATCGCGCGATGGTTTCGGCGTTTGCGCGAAGCACGCCAATGGTAAAATCCGAACGCCAAGAACGGCAGAATCAGGATCAAGCCCAAAACCAAATGGGCCAGGAACATGTAATGATAAAACAGATCCTGAAATGTCCGCTTGAAATACCATTCGGAGAAAGTGACGCCCGACAGGTACAGTCCATTGGCCAAAAGGATCGAGAACAATCCTAGGACCGCGTACAACAATATCCGCGTCCGCGGTGTCACGGTCAGCTGGGGTTTGGCTGGCCCGGCTTTGAGCAGGTGAGCAAATTTATCCGGCACCCCGCTCGTCAATTCTTCTGACGACGACCCCGACTGGGAGCCGAGGTGTGCGTTGGGGAATGTAGCATTAGGTTGATTCGGGTCCGTAGGAAATGGTTGAGTCGGACTCATGAGTATTCTATTTTTGGAAGAAAGGCAGCGAGTTCGCAGTCAAGACACGCAATGCATTGTCGGCAGAGAGAGCCGCAAAATCGGCCGGCAGACTTGCCGGCAGAGGTTCGGTCACAACCCTAGACATCCATCGCTCCTACGCCCTCGCGCAGGGGATCGAATTGGCAGTAACCGCGCAGCATCAACCGAACGGATTTTTAGCTGCAGCGTGGAGGATGTTCGAGCACGCTCAGCAATCCCCGGAGGGCGAATTCAGAATCCGCCCTTCGATGATGCTGAGGATCACAATCGGGTGCAGAGCCGTCCTCATCGGATTCGATCCCTGGGCTTGCGATCAAAGTCCGCAAGGGGAACACCAGTGCACCGATCGGCTTCCAACTGGGATGAGAACCGCACTGAGGACCTTCGCAGGGCGCAGCTGGCGGGGTGAGCGAGTAAGTGATCGAGCCACCAACGTACTGCACGTACATGGCCAAACCTAACTCCCCAGCATGGCGCGGTGACTCCGCCGCTTGCATGGCCGCAGGTGAGCCATGAGTTCCACAGCCAGCCAAACTGGAGTGCGACAGACCTAGGAATGTACCAGCCACGCAGAAAAACCACGTAGAGATCGCGATCCAAGTGGATCGGCGAGAAGGTGATCGTTCGAAAGGAAGAGATCGTGACATTAGCGACTAGCGAGGGTGGAATGGAAAACCCGTCGACCTCTTTATACCGCGAATGGACCGAAGATTCAACAATTTAGTCCGTCGATGTCGATGTCGCGTCGGAAACAGGTGGGGCTGGGATAGCCGGCAAGGCCTTCGGAGTCTCGATCACACCCATATCGATCAGGTCAAACTCGGCATGGTCCACCTCGCGACGCAGCAGGAGGTAGATCGCAGCTGAAGCGGTCCAGAAAAAGCTAAAACCAAAGGAAGTGATCAACAAAGGCACGATGCCCCGGATGCAACCATCGAACCACGACCCCATGTTTCCAATGGGATGAATCGAACCCATGGCGAAGGCGGTTGCCAAAATGGAATAACCGGTGTTGGCGACGATGGCCAAGATGCTACCTGCAAAATGACCGATCCATTCGGCGGCGATTACGGCCACTATCAATGTTACGGGGCGCTGAAACGTGTAGGCTGCCGCCCGTGAAACTCCATCGAACGCATCTGCCTGCTTCTCGCAAACGATGGCCGCCGTTGAAAGTGGGAATCCGAACAAAGTGATGGCCGCACACCATCCTAGGCCAAGCGAAAAAATAGTCATGGGAACCATCAAAAATCCGGCGACCCAAGGACCGACCGCCGGAATGTTCGAAAGCCAGCCGATCATCAAAGGTGCAAAGCCGATCAGGGCGACCAAGGCCAGCGGCATGGTGACCGCCCAAGCGATGGAAAGCCAACGCTGAAGAACCAATCTAATCGTATCGGACCACGGAGAGGTGATGCGCGTGCCCAGTTCCTGAATCGTTCGCCGGGACAAACACCCTCCAACAAACGACCAAATCAGGATCACGACTAGGGTGTTGAACAACAAATAAGCTCCCCGGCGAACGGTGAGCAAATCCAAGGCTTGGTAGGGATAGAGGGCGTACCGTCGCCAAACCTGCAAGTACGAATCTGGAGCCGAGTTGAACCAAGGTCCGCGTTCGATCGCATCTACACGTTGAGACATCGATTCCATCGCAGAAATGAATTCAGTCTGATAGAGATCGCGATCGAAAGGTACCAAGGCTGGCACTCCGCTTGCAGGAAGCATCCAATCCTCCGGTGCCAAAAGCCCCTCAGGCTGAAAAATCCAAAACGAAAAGGCGGTCAGACCGTACGTCAAGAGCAAAGCAGCGGCGCAAACCAGCAAATGCGAAGCCCGCCACGCGATTCCAACGGCATGTGTAACGAGCCGCCACCAAGGGGCGGCACGGTACCAATCGATCGATACCTTAGGTACTTGGACACTATCCGATGGGGTCTCATTCATCGACACGCTCGTTGCCAAAATGCTCTTGTTGTCACCCTGCGTCCGTCACACGGGGCATCATTCGAATTTCCATTCCCGAACCTGCGGCGGAGGCGGAGGCTCCTCGTCATCATCTTCCGGCTCCGAGCTATTGATCGGCAATCCGACCTCTTCGTTGAACCATCGGTTCAAATCGGCCATCTTGCACCGCTTGGAACAAAAAGGCATGAACGGTGAGGTGAGGTCGGCTTGGAAAGTACGACGACACGTTGGACATTGGAGAGGGGTTAGGGAACTCATGATTGGCCTACAAGAATAGCGAACAACCCTGACTTCGAACAGGAACCGCTCCGGTGGGTGTCTATTCCGCAGCCCAATCAGGCTCGGAGCAAGATTCAACCTGGAAAATCAAGTACTCTTGATGATTCTAGCAGCTATCTTTGAATAGCTTGACAGGCTTTGCGGTTTCCGCCCAGTTCCCACGCCGTTCCTTTTCGTGGATCCGATAAATGCAATCGACGGTTGGATGTCCCCAATGCTCATACCCGATCGATTCGGACGCGTTCGCGAATTGCATCGTTTACTGTCCCGCTTGCGGGACAGCATTGATTCTCGCAGATCCGGTGCCGGCCGAGACGGTTTCTACGCCTGCTTCGGAGGTATTCTATGAGGACGAGGCGTACGAAGACGGGGCGTACGAAGACGGGGCCTGCGAGGATGCGGACGCGGAGAACGAAGAATGGGAACTAACCGATCCCGATTCGGAGCTCGCGGACCGACCTGCGGCTGATCATCTTCTTCCGAGCCAAGGCGTCACCGAGGTATGGAATACGATCGCCATGCGCCCTCGGAATCGCCGACCCGAAACATCGTTCGTGCGGAAGTTGATCCCACCGGTACTCGGCGGTCTGGCGGCAATACCGATCTCGTTAGCCATCCTGTGGTACGGCTTCGGACGCGATCTCGGGAACGCAGGCCCAACCATTGCTAAATACGTGCCATGGATCGTGCCCCCTGCGTTGCGGGGCGGGTACGCGAGCCGTCGCGGCCAGCTACCAAAAACGCCCTCGCAACGGTCCGAAATGGAAACACCCAATTTTGGTTCTTTGGGCTCACGCTCCGGCGGAGCGTCTGTAGGTCAGAATCGTTCCGCGTCGAACCCATCTCCAACGTTTACGAAGGACAGCAAACCGACGAGTCGCCGGCCGAAGCCTTCCGACCCGTTGAAGGACTGGGCCATGCATTGGATTTCCTTGCACGACGAATGGGAACTGCAACCGACCGAACCCGAATCGGCGTTGCAGGCCACGATTTACCGAAACCTCTGCCGCTGGGCCGATACGCACACGTTGGAAATGGGTTTCGAAGAGCAAGCGACTGCGGGCTTGTCGCCAGAAGTGGAATCTTTGCTTCAACAAACCTGGTTCGTTGAAGCCATCTCGCGCGGAGCGTCGGGCGATCTCGTCGACGTCCCTGCGCCCACGGTCGGTGATCGTGTAGTTTGGATCGCCGAAAGCATTGAGCTAGATCCACGCATTGCTTGGAGCGATACGCCTGCGAATCCACATCCGTTGTTTGTCGCTCCGTCGCTCGTAATCCAGTCGGTACGCACAAGGATGTTGGCCGACGCATCCCTCAGACCGCGTCGCTCGGAATTGTTCCGTGGGTTGCAACGCGGCCCCTATCTGCTGATCGGTAGTTTCGATCGCCAGGATGAATACGGATACGAAGTACGCATCGAAAGGATCCTGCCGTAATCTACAGTTCGGTCGATTCGCATCGTTGCCTGGTGTATGATCAACAGCATCGGATGGCCCGCGGGATGCCGCCCGTGTTCCCTCGCATTTCCAAAGGAAAACCGTTGCATGAATACGCGAACGAAACAAGGTTGGGTTGGGTTGGCATGGGCCATCATGATCGGGTTGGGGGCCGTGGGGTGCAAGCCTGATTCGGAGGTCCAGTCGGAGATCGCTCAACGGGAGAGCGATCGATTAGCCGCGGAAGCCGCCGCGGCAGCCAAACCCGCCATGCCCAATCAAGTAGCCGGGGTTGGCGTTGGAGTGAAAGGGCGATCGCTCGAAGGAGGCTCTGAGTACAATCCAGCAACGCTCATGTCGGGGCCTGCCGCTGCTTTTTTTCGAACCAAAGAAAAAATCGTGTTCGAGATTCAACTGAAGAAAACAGTTGATTTGTGGGTCGCTGAGAAAGGTCGGTATCCCAAAAGCCACGAAGAGTACATGAACGAAATCATTGGCAAGGTCATCAAGTTACCCGAGTTGCCCAAAGGCATGGTCTATCGATACCATCCCGAAGACCATGAGTTGTGGGTCGAAGCCGAGAACACTCCTAACAATGACGTTGCCCGTGAGAACATCGATCCAGGCTCACCGTACATCGAAAAGCCCTGATGCGCGCCGAATACGGTAACGACGAATCCAACGCGACTCTCAAGGTCGGACTAAGCTGGCCGTTCCTCGGTCCCGCAGCCCGTTCGCTGCCTCCGGTAACGCCACCAACCGCCGATTCCTACCACGGCCATCAAGGCCATTGACGAGGGTTCCGGCACTCCGGCAATGAAGGTGAAGTTGGCCGTGTCAGTCAACATGTTTCCGTTGAACACGCCACTGGCAGTAAAGCCCACGTCGTAGCGTCCCATTTCGGTAAACGTCAAATTGAAGTGATCGTGAGCTCCGATCGGCAGCGTGAACGCGTCTGCAGCACTCAATCCATCCACCGTCGACATGAACGGAGTCGGTACAAAGCCCGTCGTCCGCCACACCGCAAAATTGCCCGGACCGGCGAAAGAGGTGAGGGACCAAGTAATGCCGTTGGTCCATCCACTCGGGTCCAAATCCTCTGTCGCAAAGCCCACAAACGGAGCCCCGAGATTGTTGGCCTCCGCCGAACTATTGGGCAAGAACCAAAGTGGATTGCCGGTACCTGCTCCCAAGAAATTCCATTCGCTACCCGCAGGTTGAGTGTAGGGAGAACTCGGCGCGAACACCTGAACCGCATCCGGTGCGTACTCGCCCGCCGCAATGCTTCCCCCTCCGAACGCTTCGGCGGGGTCTTCGAAGTGGAAATGCAAATCCAACTGGCCGCTGTCATCGAGCTTCACGCCGATGTCGCCGTGCCCCCCAACCCAAAGATCGCCCAGTCCAGAATTAGCCACCAGCATGGTCCAAACCAAACTGGCGATGATCGAAACGCTTCGCATGTGCCGGCCCCTCGTGAAGAAATGACAAATAAAATCCGATCCTTTTCGGCTTCAGCCGAGTAAGTGCAATATGATTGCATGTGGATTTTTATGCAATAGGCAATATAGATGCAATTGCGACTTGATAAATTTGCATGCGTGCTGCAATAATGATCAGTGTGCGATTAGCGAGGGGCCAACAGTGCTCCGGATCGACCGACGGTGACGGTTGGCGAAAATACGTAAAGAGGTTTTGGCATGGTACGAAGACGTGGTTTTACATTGGGGTTTACGCTGGTGGAGTTGCTGGTCGTCATCGCCATCATCGGCCTTTTGGTGGCCTTGCTATTGCCTGCAGTTCAAGCCGCACGCGAAGCGGCCCGACGCATGCAATGCAGCAACCGCATGCGACAACTCGGACTGGCCATCCACAACTATGAAGCCGCTTTCAAAACCTTCCCGCCGACAATCACCGGTTTCGGAGTCCCCGGAAACCCTCGGGGTGGGGGAGGCCTCTACAGCTGGTTGGCCATGATCTTGCCCCATGTCGAGCAAACGAGCGTTTACACCAGCATCGATTTTTCAGTACCGATGTCCAATGCGATCAGCGGCGCTAGCCCGAACTACTACAAGCTCGACATACCGACCGACCACACCAACGCCCGCGCGGCCTCGACCTTAATTTCGACCTTTCTCTGCCCGTCCGATCCTTGGGTACAAACCAACTTTGTTGGGACCTCTTCACCTGCGCCCGGCAGCTATGCAGGAAATGTGGGCTGGATCCGTCGGACGACAGGTATTTTAGGAAGCGATGCGGAGCTGCAACAAAGCAACGGTGCCATGCCCATTGTCAATCCGGCAGATACCGATCGCATTTGGTACATTCCCAAGCTCTCCTACCGTGACCTGACCGACGGCAGCTCGAACACGGCCATGATCTCCGAACGACTGATCAACAGCCTCGTACCGGTATCCGGGCCTTTCGGAAGTTTCATGCCAAACGGTCCCACTTCGGTGATGTCGTATTGTGGCGGGGGCGGCGCTTCGCGGTCACTCCCAGCCTGGGTCAACTATTGCAAAGGTGTCTCGACGCCTGATCCGGCGTATTCCGCACCACATGGCAAAGCTTGGATCTCCGGCCTGACGATTGCCAGCAACCTCTACATGCACGTGCTTCCTCCGAATCAACGCAATTGCCACATTTATGGCGGCGAATCCAATGGCAACAACATGGTGACCCCCAGCAGTATGCATACGGGCGGTGTCCATTCAACCGCCGCGGATGGTCACACCCTATTCATCAGCCAGAGCATTGAGCCCAGGGTGTGGTGGTCACTCGGATCACGCAACGGTGGTGAATCTATCGGATCGTTCGATTGAAACCTCTGGGTCCATCGGAACCTGTTGTCTTGCCGTTACACGGGCCTTCATCACCAGCCTACGAGCGATGCGTCGGACGTCGTTGGCATTTCAAACGCTGCGGCCTCGCGATCGTTTCGCACAACCAAAATATTCCCGGCCAGTGCAGGGTGATTCCACGTTTTTTCGGTGAGCGTCGGCCAACGCGCGAGCTCACGATGCGCGTCGGGCTGGGCCGCTACGATCGCGATCTCTCCCGATTCGACTTGGATCAACAGCTTGTCATCGACCAAAAGAACTTGGCCGTGCCCGTAACGCCCTCGCTTCCAAACGCGCTCGCCATCGGACAACCGAATGCATGTCAGCAATCCATTGTCGAGACCATAGACATGTTCTCCATGGACAACGAAGTTGGATAACTTTGACTTCAGGGCCTTGCTTGTCCACACCGTTTCAACCGTCCAACCCTGTTCAAACTTCCCGCCCTGTTCGTCGCGCGCAATCCGAAGCAGACTGGTTCCCATGTCATAGCCCGATGAAATCAAAACTTCCGCGGGTCGCTCCATGTCCCCCTCCTCCACGACCCACGGCTGGGCGACGTTCACCCGCGACTCACCTTGGGTCCGCCACGGATGAAACCACAACCCTTCCCCTTGTTCATTGAGACTGCGCAGGCCTTCGCCGTTGAAACTCAGCAGTTGTGAAGTCCCGCACAGCTCTGCGTGCATGGGCGATGCGTAGGAGGTTGCGTCATCTCCCGACCTCCAACGCTCGACGCCCGTGTCGCAGTCGAGCGATAGCATCGAACCGCCTGTGACGATGCCTGGGGTGACGATGAGTTGTCGACCGACAACCAACGGCGAGCAGCTCCATCCAAAGTACGGAGCCTGCGAATCGGTGTTGCCATACGCATCGAATTCCCACACAAGCTCGCCAGAGCTTAGATCCAAGCAGACGACTATACCGGTTGCTCCACAAGCGTAGACTCGCCCCGAGTGGATTGTGGGTGTCGATCGTGGACCATCTCCATGTTCGCTTTGGAAGCGTGCAAGAGTGCCATGGGACCATAGTTCAACCCCACTGCGCAGGTCGTAGCAAACAACGCATTCGCGATCACCGCGTTGCTCCATCGTGATCGCCGCACCTCCGACAACCGCAAAGCTCGACCAGCCGAGTCCAACGGGATGACTCCACAACAACTTTGGCGAACGGACGGTCCAGTCACAGTCCAAGCGTGCATGCGCGCGCTTGGCTATGCGATGCTGGCCCATCAGTCCGGGGAAGTCGTCCGCGGTAGGCTCGAATACTCCGGCTGCGATTTCTCGATCCGTCCGAATGGGCTCACGATGGTTTGCTAAGTACGACCCCATGCGTTCTTCCGCCGTTGGTTCCCATCGCCATACGAATCTCGGTGTGCGATTGCCGTGGAATGAATCGAGCCGTATCAATCGCGATAAACCGAACGCGACGAATAGCATCGCAGTGAGGGTTAGGACAACTGTGCGAACGGACGGGCGCAGACACAGCCCCGTTATGGCCATCGCCATCAACGTTAGTGCCGCAGATGCTAGATAGTATTGCATGCCGTCCAAAGCATACATGAACCATCGCGCTTCATCGCTTTGCGCCCACCGGACCACAGATATCACGAGGCTTAACCCCAGACCGATCGCGATTGGAAACAAAACGAGTCGCGCGCGCGAAACGCTCCGACACAGAGTTGTTTTGGAAGGGATGCGGTCGATGGACTCGTTCTGCATGATGGGTTGCCGACCGCTCGGGAAGATAAGGGAAAACTGCGGACCGAAAATCATGCATGCGTTCGGTAGTAAATCCGATACCGATGCCAGTCCGAGAGAACTCTAGCACCACCCGTAGAAACCGCGGTCATCGCGGTGCACAGAATGCCTAAGCGGTACGATCGTCGCATGCGACCTTAACGAATGTATGGGTTTCTCAAGCCGATCAGTGGAGGATCATCGAGCGATGGTCACCTTGCCTAACGTCAACCATCCAGGGAGCGTGGCGTTCCAGTCCGAGTTTGCAAATTGAAGCGGCTTACCGTTTGCCAGCGGGTTGACGACGCGCATTAAGACGCTGTATACCCCTGGCGCGAGCTGACCAACGTCGATCTGCGTTTCCAATGTTTGGCCTGCAGGATCGGGCTGAATGCCTTGCAGCGTCCAGTCTGTCGACCAACGCTCTGCGATGTCTTTGTCGGTGACCGCAGTTACTTCCGACCCAGTCTTGGCGGACCGGACGATGGCCAATTCCACAGGCCATGCATGGTACATGGGTGCGATCCCTTGATTGATCACATGCACGGAAATGGTTAGTTGGTTCTTTTCGGGTAACTCCGGCCAAGTGGCGCGATCGACATAGAATTCATAGCCGAGCTTCGCGACTTGCTCTAGCGCCCGGGCCATCCGTTGAGCATCCGCTTGCTCGCGAAACATGCCCGTATCCATGGTCCACGACAAATGCAATTCGCGGGCGCACTGATCAAACGGTTGGGCTTGAGGGATGCCAACTGGATCGTCGAAAATCTTCCCCCATGCTTCAGGCCGTATTTCGCCTCCAATGGGAGCGGTCCGCCATTTCTCGAGGGCGGCTGGTCCGGCCGCCTTCAGGGCTGGCACGAAAAACCAGTTGTCCTCACGCTTTTTGGTGTCCAATGTGGCCCAGCATAAGGAATCGTCGTGATAACCGAAACCACGCTGAGCATTGGGTGCCTTGTCGTAGTTGTTTTCCCCGGCCGGGTAACGCAGCAGAATGGGTGTTCGTTGAAAAGCAGTCTCGTATGCGTCCATGACTTCGGTTTGCACCTCCTTGCTGGCCCACAGATCATTGCGCGGATAGGTGTGCCACTCGCCCCATGTCCCTAGCAATCCAGCGGTGATGAACCCCAATCGCGGATCGCCGTCGTACTTGGCTCCAAAGGCTCGGATGAATTGAACCAACATGGTTCTCAAGTTAGGATCCGAATAATCAGGGGTCGAAACTTCGGTCGGTGGAAATGGGGCTGTGTTGGTGTTGCTGTACGTATGAACCGTCAATCCACCGTCGATTAAGAATTTAGGGATGCCATCCTTCTTGCCCGGGTACTCCATATACACCCGAACCACGGCTTGGTTGCCCCGACTGGCAATATCGTCGAGCAATTGCTCCATCGGATTCCAATCGTAGGCGTCGGGGCCGACCACTAGTTTGGCCAAACCCAGGTAATTGAATTCCATGCTGTGAGGAAAGCGGTTCGGAGTTGGCTTGGCGTACGGAACTAGCCCCAACAGCGGATTGTTGATCGGACGTGCGCCGGGCTCCAAGCGATGGACTTGCCCCAAGCATACCGAACCGATCGCGAGTACCCATGCAACGCAACCGAACACCGATCGACCGAACATAAGCCATCCTAAACAGAGGTGAGACGGTAAAACGCCGTCAGTGTCATTTCTACAGCGCCATAGCTGCCATAGCTACAGAGCCATTTCTACAGAGCCATTGCTGCAGCGCCGTTGGTACAGCGCCGTTGCTAAAGCGCTTGCGCGTTAGGTTCATTTCTTTAGGGTCATGAGGTACTCGATGAGATCCACGAACTCTTGCTCGTTCATCGTCTCCTGGAGGTTTTCTGGCATCAATGACTTCTCTTGCTTTCGAAGCTCTTCGAGGTCTACGGCGAGAATCTTGGATTCGATCCCCTTCGCATCCTTGATCGTCACCCCTGCATCCGTCTTAGAAACCAACAATCCGGTCACAACCTCACCGTCTCCTGTACGGGCCGTATAAGCCTCGTAGTTGTGGCTGATTCCCGCGCTCGGGGCCAAAATCGAAACGATCATGGCCTCGCGCGTCAATTTATTGCCGATCTCAATTAAACTCGGCCCGACGTTCTTTCCTTCTTCACCGATTTGATGGCACTGTGAACAAGTCGCTGCGCCGAAGTAGACTTGGCGACCGTTCCTCGCATTCCCTCTTTTCTGCGCCAAAACATCGATCGGCGGGAGCGGATTTTGCGAAGTCTTGACCATAGGAAACAGTTCTTCGGCCGACTTGCGAAATTCGGGGTTCTCCGACGACCGAAGGGTAGGCCCGAGCAAGGTTCCCGATTCGACGGGTAGACGATGCTCGCGAGCCAATGCCACGAGCATGGCGTGATTGGCGGGGTTGCGGGCCAATCCGACGGCGGCCTCCACTCGTACACTCTTGGATGCCGAATCGGATTCAAGAAGAGCCTTTTGCAATGCCGCGGCTTCCTTGCGGCGACTCATGGCCAAGGTTTTGGAAAGCGCCATGGCCATGTCCGTTGGTTCCTGGGCCATCAACCATTCGCGTAGCAAGTCGGTACCTCCGGACTCCAGCGCCAAATCCAGGGCTTGGACGGCCTGCGTGGATGCGCCCCAAGCGGCGGAGCGTTCGAGCAAGGTCTCGGCCATGCCGTCGACGCGATAGCGCTGAAGGATTTTGATCTGCTCGGGATCTTGACCGAGCTTCATGACGTAGTCGCGAACGAGCTGCGCCAAATGCGGTGAACTTTTCAAATCGACGCCTTCGAGTCGCATGAGGGCTTCGATGACACCTTTGGGTCGGTCTTGCAATTCCAACAGTGGCTTCAAGGCCGTGGTCCGTTGTTCGGGGGTAAGAAAATCCGTGGCCCGGAAGAGAGCCATGACTTGATCGTCCTCGAGCTTTTGCGAGCGGAGCCAATGTGATTGCATCTCGGCTGCAACCGGACCGCGTCCGCGCCATGCGATGGCGCGCTGTGCATCGGGACTGGCGCGATCGCCCACCCGTTGTCGATACGTCTTCAAACATTCATCCCATCGATCGGTGGCAGCAATACCAAGCGCTTCCAAATACCAACGATCGCGTCCGTCAAAATCACCAGCCAACTGGGCCCAATACTCTGGCATTTCCTTCGACTTGTCTTCGCGCAACGCGATGGCTAACTCTCGACGCACTTGTGGATCGGAATCGGCGATCAGTTTTGGAATCCATTCGCGAGTTGCCAGGTTCGATTGACGCGCCATGCGAATGGCTGCCATGCGCTCGTTGGCATCGCTATCGTGAGAAGCGCGCTCGAAAACCTGGGCCGGTGGTTCAAGCTTGGTTAACAACCAATAGGCACGGGCCCGCATCCGAGGGTTGGAATCACTGGTCATGCGTTGCAGGGCTGGGATCGCTTGTCCGCCCATGCCGACCAACGCCTTGTAGGCCAGGTATCGGACAGAGTTGCACGGATTGTGCAGGGCTACGATGGCACCTTCGGGTGTGCTGAGGTCGAAGGCTGGAACGTTGTACTTCGCTCCTGGAGGCGCCAAGCGG
Source organism: Pirellula sp. (assembly GCA_041752005.1). Taxonomy (GTDB): domain Bacteria; phylum Planctomycetota; class Planctomycetia; order Pirellulales; family Pirellulaceae; genus JBKCUI01. The sequence continues at coordinate 90,912 of JBGSHV010000126.1, forward strand.
AACAATCGTCCACGCTCCATGTCCTGCATGTTGTGACCTCCCACGCCAGGATCGTACCAGTCGGTCACAAACAACGATCCATCGGGGGCGACGGCCACATCGGCAGGTCGAAACCAACGGTCGAACTCGCCAACTGCCAAGTCTTCGATCGTCGCGCTATAGCCGGCTCCGTCGTTCTTGGTAGGGTAGGCTCGGACGACATTGGGTCCTGCATCGCAGTGGATGACTTGATTACGAAATTTCTCTGGCAGTAGATCTCCTTCGTAGACCGTGATTCCGGTCGGAGATCCAGCACCCGTCAGTAGCATCGTGGGGACGACTCCAGGATCGTTGAGGTGCCAGTGGCGATCTGGAATTTCGCGTTCCCAATTGGTCCGCTCGGCTTGCCAACCCGCGCCCGTCATTTCATCGACATATCCGTAGTTCCCGAACTCCATCACATAATTGATCCGTGTCGCTCGATTTCCATCGTCATCGTTGTCGGATTGCCAAAGGGCTCCGAACGAATCCACGGCCGCTTCGTAATTGTTACGGAAGTTGTTCCCCAAGACCTCCATATCACTGAGGTCTTCATTGCATCGGAACAGCATGCCTTGACGATAGGGCTTGCCAGCATCGTTGATTTCCCGGCCCCAGCGATCGCGAATCGGATTGCCTTCTGCGTCGCACAATCGATGACCGGTATTGCCAAAGTTGAAATACAGTTTTCCATCGGGACCGAAGACGAACGAGTGGACCGAATGATCGTGCTGGGGATCCCCGGTCTTGGTCAAGATCGCGCGTTTGGAATCAGGAACATCATCCCCATTCTCATCGATGAATTCCCAAACGTAAGGAGCAGCGCTGACGAGCACGCGATTGCCCAGTACGCATATCCCTAGCGCAGAATCAATGTCACGTCCTTGATAGAAGACCTTCGAGGAATCCATCACCCCATCCTTATCCATGTCCTCGAGGATTAAGATACGGTCACCCTCGGGACGGTCTCCGTTATGACGGCGGTAATTGACGACCTCGCACACCCAAACCCGCCCGCGATGATCGATGTCGAGGTTGGTCAAACTCTTGAGCAGCGGTTCCGAGGCGGCCAACGTGGCTTCAACGCCGTCCGCAACTTTCAATCCTGCGACTGCCTTCTCTGGTGAGCGGTCTTCGCCAGCGGTTCCCCATTGATTCAATTCCGCCGGAACTCCTTCAGCCGCGATATGGAATCGCACCGAGGTCGAGGTGCCATTGTTCTGCGAGACACCTCCATCATCGAGTCCGCATCCGACCTGCAATCGCTCGCAGCCTTCAGGAAGATCAAAGCCGATCACGCTGAGCGCGTGTGTCCCGTAGCCCTTGACTGCGTCGTTGTTCACCTTGAGTGGGCCACCTGCTGTGTTGGCATTCTTGCGAACCTCACCCCACCCGGACTGCGCGACGATCGGCTTCAAGTCCAACAACGAACGTTCCCCGTTGGAAGTGATCAATTTAGGTTCGATCCAATCGGCCCAATCGCATGCGAAGCCATCCTCGCCTGGAGTGACGATCAAATACAGCTTCTTAACCCCGCGAACATCCACGTCCACATCGATGCGATGCCGCGAGGTGGAAGCGTTGAGCGTCTTGGACGAGAAGAGTGTTTTTCCGGACGATGTTTTTCCGGACGATGTCGCGCTCGTCGTCGGACCAGGTTGCAAATTAAACTCTTTGGCGATGCCAGCCGCATTGAAATTGCCGGGAACGGGTTCGTCTTGGTTTTCGATCAAGCGATTGACGGCCACCGCTTCGACCACCGCTCCGGTAGCCGGAACATCCAAATGCGCGGTCCATAGGATGGCGTTGGCAACCAATCGCAATGGATCGGTATGCCCCCAGTTCCAATGGAAGTGCCCTCCGGTGTAACCGAACGATCGACCGCCATTGGGGCGCTCGGCAACCCAAGCCACATGCTGCGGTTCCCGCTGCACCACGGCCCGCCGAACTTCCGGATTGCCGCTGTGCGGGCCGTCGGGTCGATTCATCGTATCTTCGGGTGGAACGGCCGACAAAATCGGTGTCACACCTTGCATGCCTTCGCGGAACCGCATGTGAAAATACCATTCATCGCGGGACTCGAACGGTTTGACTCCCGAGGTCACCGCATGCTCGGGGAGGGACGCAAAGCGGGCGGTCCAATGCGGATTGACGGACCAATGAGTTTCAAAATAACCCCCGAGCCAGTTGAGGAAGTCAGGGCCGCCCCGATCCTTAGGGACCTCGACCGCGTAGTGCAAGCAGACCAAGCCCGCACCTCGCTCCATTTGCTTGCCCAGTCGATCCAGATGAGCTAGCGAGGGATGACCACCACCGCCGTCGGAGTAGATCACGATCGTATCGGCTGTATCGAGCAACGCATCGTCCGATGGCCATCCGTTTCGCACCACGTCGACTTCGACGTTGGGTACCGTCCGCTTGACCGCGTCGGCCAACATGCGACAACCTGCATAATGTTCGTGTGAACCAAAATCGTGACTAACCCCTCCTGCAATGAACACGATGCGTTTGGGTGCCGAGGGTTCGGTCGCGTGGGCCGAAGTTCGGCTCATGTCGATTAGCCACACGAAGATCAAGACAGTGCCCAACAATCCAGCAAAATTCGACCGGGACATAGAACGGGATCGCAACATAACTCGGACTCGGCGGTGAAGGAGGGAACGAAAGTGCCGGGTTGGATCCTAAGGAGGACCCAATGCGGAAATCGATTTCACTAGGATAGCGTGATGAGCCGCAGATTGCGAGTATTTGCGTCGATGGACTGCTGAGCCCGGCCTTCACGAATCCCCAACCCAGCGCAAGAATTTCGGGTTCGGGAAGGCATCTACCTGCAACTCAACCGTCCAACGCGAATCCAAATACTTTAGGAGATATGTGTGACCATTCATCATTTGCGGCGCGATTATCGCTACGGATCGTTGCAACTGGACCAGATGCCGAGCGATCCCATGCCCTTCTTCCAAACCTGGTTTGAAGAGCTCCGAACCATGGAGATGCCCGAGTGGTTCGAACCGAACGCCATGAGCTTATCGACTCACAAGCTCGATGGTGGAACGGCGTGCCGCATCGTGCTGCTAAAAATCGTCGATGCGGATGGCTTCGTGTTTTTCACCAACTATGAATCGGACAAAGGCTGCGAAATTTCGGCCAACCCAAAAGTTGCATTGGACTTCTATTGGCCCATCATGGACCGCCAGGTGCGTGTGGAAGGCATCGCCGAACGGACCGACGACTCCCTATCCGAGCAGTACTTTCATAGCCGCCCCCGCTCGAGTCAACTCAGTGCCTACGTCTCCCCTCAATCGAAGGTCATTGAATCCGAATCGCATTTGGAAGAGCTTGTCACCCAGCTCGATGCAAAATTGGCGGGAGCCGAAGTTCCCCGGCCGGATTATTGGGGTGGATACCGCGTCCGTCCTTCGGCCATCGAGTTTTGGCAAGGGAGACCGTCGCGGCTCCATGACCGCTTCCGTTACGATCGTTCCCTGAGTGGTGTTTGGACTGTCCACCGCTTGGGCCCATGAGGAAAAATCGCAGCAAAAATACCCCGGCCCGTGCGGTGAGGCGGTCACCACAACAGGGCCGTTGGGGTACCTTTGCTATCGACTGACCGATATGCAATCGGCAGGCCGACGCAAATTCGCTAGGTGGGGCGATGGCCTTCGCTCGCATCGAAAGTGCGAAGGTCTGACAGAGCAACCATCAGACCCTCGCAATCTCTTCCGACGTTTGGGTAGAACGGGTCGGCTGCCAACATAATTAGCACCCTTCCGAAGGGTTCGAGGAATGCAATCGTTGTGCCAACCTCCTCGATTGGCCGCCGAACCATTGAAATTGCCCACGTTTCGTCCCGTTTCAGGAATCCTTTTTTTTGCTTACCATGAAAAAAGGGTTTATGGCACGGTGTAGCGAGTGCCTGCTTACTCAGCAATCCGATGTTTTTCGTGCAGCGCGAACCTGACCGGGCGACTACTGATCCTTACAACCCAACCCCCGAAACAAAGAACAACCATGAACGATCCGAACCAACGCACGATTCAAATTTTCGATACCACGCTTCGCGATGGCGAACAGTCGCCTGGCGGAAGCATGAACTTGGGTGAGAAGCTGGAGGTAGCCCAAGCTCTCGCCTCCCTGGGCGTGGACATTATCGAAGCCGGATTTCCGATCGCCTCACCCGGAGATTTTGAGGCGGTGCGTGAAATCGCTCAGAGCATTCGCGGCCCGGTCATTTGCGGTTTGGCCCGCTGCAATGACGGGGACATCGACCGGGCCTGGGAAGCGCTCCAAAAGGCGGCTCGGGCTCGCATTCACGTTTTCTTGGCCACTAGCGCTATCCATCGCGAATTCAAACTGAGAATGTCGCAGGACGAGATAATTGATCGAGCGGTGAAGGGGGTGAAACGGGCGGTGGGTTACTGCGACGATGTCGAGTTCTCGGCCGAAGACGCGGCGCGTACGGAAATCGATTTTTTGTGCCGCGTGGTCGAAGCTGTTATCGAGGCTGGGGCAACCACGATCAACATTCCGGACACGGTGGGCTATACGACCCCGGACGAAATGTACGAGCGCATCGCAACGTTGATCCAACGTGTGCCGAACATCGATCGAGCTGTCCTCAGCTGCCATTGCCACGATGATTTGGGACTGGCCGTGGCCAACTCCTTAGCGGCGGTTGCAGCGGGTGCGGGACAAATCGAATGCACGATCAATGGTATTGGGGAACGGGCCGGCAACTGCTCGCTCGAAGAAGTCGTCATGGCCATGCGAACCCGTGCCGATTTGTTCCACACGCAAACGCAGATCAAGACCGAGCGATTGGTTCCTACGAGCCGCCTGCTGTCAAAGATCACCGGCTTGGATGTTCAGCGGAACAAAGCCATCGTCGGTCGCAACGCCTTTGCCCACGAAGCGGGGATCCATCAAGACGGCATGCTCAAGGAGCGAAGCACGTATGAGATCATGCGACCCGAGGACGTCGGATTCGCCAAAACCGACTTGGTGCTCGGCAAACATAGCGGGCGAGCTGCGTTGGCCGATCGAGCACGCGAGCTAGGTTTTCATTTGACGGGCGAACAACTGCTGGTCGTATTCGATCAATTCAAGGCCTTGGCGGATAAGAAAAAAAACATCTTCGATGGCGACATCATCGCCTTGATTCAGCAACAAATCGCCGGCGCGACCAATACAGGTTGGACCTTGGTTTCGTACCGTATGGAGACCGGTTCGGACCAAATACCAACCGTTGAATTGACCCTCAAGCATGGTGACGAAATTCGGACCGAACGCGTGCAACAAGGGGACGGTCCGATTGATGCCGCATTCTGGGCCGTCGAAACAATCATCGGAATTAAAACCGTTTGCAACGAATTTCGTGTGCGCAGCGCGACCATCGGACGCGATGCGATGGGCGAGGTCAACATCGAGGTGGAGCATGAAGGGGAAAGTTATCGCGGTTCCGGAGCTTCGACCGATACCGTAGAAGCCACCATCATGGCGATGCTCAATGCGATCAATCGCATCATCACCGAAAAGGCATTGCGCAACGTAAATAAGGTAACGCCACAGGACGTTTGAAATCTCGACCTCAGTCCTCTGCGGGGCTTCCGTCCTGGCACATTTTGACGATGCAGGGATCGAATCGGGCTACGATATCTACCAAATCGGATTGCGCTTCCATCACGCGATGGATGTCTTTGTAGACCCCAGGCGCCTCGTCGGCGCCGGCCGACAGAACGCGCACACCCCGTTGATCCAAATCGTTACGAACCGATTTCCAGGTGTACTTTTCGCGAGCAGCCCTGCGGCTCATGCGCCGTCCAGCCCCATGCGAAGCCGATGCCAGACTGGCCTGATTGCCACGGCCACGGACCACAAAGCCAGGCGTGGCCATCGTGCCTGGTATGACCCCTAGCACTCCTTTGCCTGCAGGAGTCGCCCCTTTGCGATGCACGATCAATTCGCGACCCTCATGCACCTCGCGCCACGCGAAGTTGTGATGGTTCTCAACTCCCGCAACGATGCGTGCTCCCAGCAGAGTCGTCACGAGTCGATGGATGACGTCATGGTTAGCAGATGCGTACTCCCCCATCAAATTCATCGCAGCCCAATACTCCTGTCCCGCTTCGGACTGCATGTCCAGCCAACCCAGATTGCCAAATTCACGTTGGTATTTCTTTGGTAATTGAGCACGCGCGATCCCGCTGTAAACAGAACAGACGGCTGCACCGGAGCCACGGCTTCCGCTGTGACTGAGCAGTGCCGTGTAAATGCCTGGTGCCAGGCCTAGCTCAGTATCGGCGGACTCGAGGGTCAAGGTTCCGAATTCGACAAAGTGGTTTCCTGAGCCGCTCGTCCCAAGCTGACGCCGCGCGATATCTTTCTTCTCGCGTGTCGTGCGGGTCACGGTCCAATCCAAATCCATCACCGAGTGTTCCTGGGGTTTGGCATGTTCGCAGCCGATTCCGAAGCGAGTCCCTCGCTCGAGCGCTTGTTCAAAGCGATCGGCGCGCGACAGCAAATCGGTGTACGGAAGATCTAGGATCGACATTTTCATTCGACAGGCGATGTCGACACCGACCGCATAAGGGACGACGGCGTTCTCGAGAGCCAGTACTCCGCCAATTGGTAACCCATACCCAAGATGCGCGTCAGGCATCAATGCCCCTGCTACCGCCATCGGCAATCGACATGCAGTCTTCATCTGCGCGTGAGCTCCGTCTTCGATGTCCTCGCCCCAGGTCGGATAAGCGATCGGTTGACGTCCTGCTTCAACTACTGCCGCTGGATCGTTCTCCTCAGCAACCTCCTTGGCCAGCGCACTCCAACTGGGATGGTCAACAAACTGGCTGGGGTCCGCGATGAGTTCGCGTAGTTCCTGTTTGATGTCTTTGCCGCGGAATCCCTCACTCCCCACCAATCGCTGGATCGTCTGAATCGCTGTCGCGATGCATGAGGTTGGCAAACCTAGTTTTTCCAATTGGCGAGCGTTCATCGGTGATGGACTGTTTTTCAACAGTGTTTTCCAAGAAAGGGTGGGGCGACGCAGCAAACCGAATAGGTGCCGTTGCCTATCGACAAAGCATTAGTCGCGCGGGTTCACCCAATCGTACCCTTTCCTAACTCGGTGCATGCATCGCCATGCAAGCACCTTGCTCTTTGATTTCCGTCGCGGCTCGTTACTATTCGATGTCCGAAGGGGGCGGCGGCGGCGACGTTGGAGTTGGCGCTGTCAACGGTAGATTGCGAGCAGGAACGCGAGGGTTGCTCGTGCCGACCGAGCTCATCAATTCCTCTTCACCCATGTCATCCGCAGGCGGCTCATCGCACCCCGTTCCGGTGCCAGTCGATGTTCCCGTGGGAATGTTCGTTACCCCAGGTTTGATGCGAATGATCACGTCCACTGTACTGCGTCCTCCACTTCCCGATACCTGTCGTATCCAACCGATGGGGCGCTCGGTGCCATTGTCGTTGTATACCATCGAATAGGTAGCCGAGGTGCCGGCTACCAGCATCAGTTTGACTGGAACGTATTCCATGGCGGGAAGGGGCGTCCCTCCGAAGGTCAACACCGTATCTCTTTTCGCAAAGATATCAAATTCAGTATTCAATACGTACTGACGCAAGTTGGCTTTGATATCCAGGCCATCCATGTAGACATGCACCGACAAAGCTCGATCGGGATTGCGGGCCGTCCATGCATTGAGTTTTCCAGAGATCGTAACGCTTCCGTTGACGATGGCTGGGCTTTCTGCCTTCAAGGAAACGACACTCATCATGCATAACCACGCGATGAGACAACCCCGAAAGCATAAAGATAGAAGTCTTTTCATAACTACACCTTGAACCGGAGACTTAGAAACACAAGGAGATACGATGCAAACAGACGAACTACGCTGACAAAGGCAAAGACACCTCGCCATTTAACAAAGAGAAAAGAATCGCCTGAGGCAAACCTCATCATGATACCTCGCCTAGAATGAAGCAAGTAACCGCGTCGAGTGAGTCGACGAAAAATTAATAAAATCTCTATCCCCTCCTCGCGACGACGAAGCTCTCGAGATCCACAATTGTTTCTAGCTGCGATAGGAGACCCGATCGACATCGGTGCCTACGCTCAGCAGCAAGCATGCGTGTTACAATCGACCCCGGATAAAGAAATCCGACCCATGACGCGAGGTAAACTCATGAAGATTCCATTACGAAGTTGGTTGTTGGGGATCGCGTGTCTGTTGCTCAGTAATTGGGTCACTGCTCAAGATGCTCAACCCAACGCGCCTCAGATCGAAATCCTCAAGCCGGGCGTGCGACTGACTCTGATGGCCGAACACCCGCAGTTGGTTACCCCCACGGGTATCGATGTGGATGAGCGAGGCCGAATTTGGTTGGTGGCTTGTCACACGCACTTTCGGCCAGAGTCCTATACGGGGCCAGAGGGCGATGAGATTCTGGTGTTCGATTCCGATGGAAGCAATCGCCATGTCTTTTATCAAGGCACCATAATGACTATGCAGCTCGCCCTCGGCCCGGATGGCTGGATCTATCTCGCGCAGCGCGATCGCATCCTCCGAGTCCGCGATTCCGATGGCGACGGCGTCGGTGATGTCGAACAGGAAGTTGCCCGGCTCGAGACCGTAACCGATTATCCGCACAACGGCCTCAGTGGCATGGCGTGGCATCCCGACGGTGGGCTCGTGTTTGCCTTGGGCGAAAACTTCGGCAAGGATTGGACATTGACCTCGGCCGATGGAAGTTCGTTGAAGGGACGCGGTGAAGGCGGAATCTTTCATTGCACCGCTGACGGAAAAGGCCTGCGCCGCATCGCGCGTGGATTTTGGAATCCATTTGGCCTGTTGGTTCGCAATGACGGAATGATCTTTGCCGCAGATAATGATCCCGGAAGCCGTCCTCCATGCCGATTGCTGCAGGTGGTTGAAGGAGCGGACTACGGATTTCAATACGTGTACGGCAGCGCTCCGATCCATCCCTTTGTGGCCTGGAATGGCGAATTGCGAGGCACTCTTGGAATGGCCCATCCATGTGGTGAAGGACCATCTGCGGTGATCGAGCTCGGAGGAGGCGTCATGATTCCCTCCTGGAGCAATCACTGCATCGATTACTATCCTCTGCGTTGGAACGGTGCATCACTCACTTCCGAACGGATCGAGTTGCTACGAGGAAGCGATTTTTTTCGACCGGTATGCATGGCGACTGGACCCGACGGCGCGGTTTATATCACCGACTGGGTCTCCTCGTCGTACGAAGTGCATGGCCTGGGAAGGTTGTGGAAACTCGAATTCGATCACTCGCTTGCCGATTGGCTCCAAGCGGAACGCGATCCGATGAACGCGACCGCCGAATTGGCGGATCGACTTCGGAATGGAACGGCTGACGGGACCGAGCGCCAATGGTTCGAACTAGCTCGGAGCGAGGACAAGTTCCTATCCGATGCCGCGCTCACTGCCTTGGGGCGAGCCAGCCAGGACTGGACGCCGGAGTCACTTCTCGCGATGTCGCCCCAGGATCAGTTGTGGGCGCTAGTCGCACTGCGGCGCGTTGCATTGGAAGATCCACGCTGGGTCCGAGCCTTGTGGAAGAATCCCGATCCGGAGATTCGTTTCGAATGCCTGCGATGGATTGCGGATGCGGTCATGACGGAATTTCAAGAAGACGTCGAAACCATGCTGACGCAGTCGGACATGGAATACCGAAACTTTGAGGCCGTGATCGCGACCTTGAACACTCTCAAGGGCAATCCAAGTGCAGGCGTGACCGATCCCGAACAGATGATCGCCCGGGTGCTCGATCCCAATACCCCGCCGGCTACCAAGGCTTTCGCGTTGCGATTGATCCCAGTTCATCATCCGAGCCTAACGGTCCCAGTGTTGCTCGAACTCATGCAGCTCAACGATCGATGTCTATCGCTCGAAGTTGTAAGGACGCTATGGTTTCAAGAGACACCGGAGGCGATGAAAGCTCTCCTCGCAATTTCCGCAAGCCCGCAGCTGGATTCGATGGTCGCACACGAGGTTAATGCCGCATTGGCAACGTTTTCCATTGAAGCGGAATCATCGGTAGAGGATTCTTTGCGCTGGTTGGATGGATTGCCTGGAGACGCCGATCCGGATGCGGGCCGCCGCATCTTCTTCCATTCGAAAAAAGTGAATTGCAGCCAATGCCATCGGTACGAAGGTCGGGGCAATGTGGTCGGTCCCGATTTGAGTTTGATCGCTCGCCAAGGGGATCGCCGTCAGATCCTGCAGTCGATTCTCGAACCCAATCGCGAGGTGGCACCGCAGTTCTATGCAACGTATCTGGAGCTAGCGGATGACTCGAGTTTCACAGGCATCCTACTCCGTTCTTCGAGCACCGAAGTTTATCGCGATAGCAAAGGAGACGAAGTCACGTTTCAAAAATCGGACATCATTCAGCGACGCGAACTGCGGAGTTCGTTGATGCCTACCGGTTTGGCTTCGCAATTGACAGGTGTCGAACTTCGCGATCTGCTAGCGTTTTTGACACAAGCGACTCCCTGATGGATCTGAGAAACAGCGGTTAACCGATGATGCATGAACGGGAGGACAGTGACGCATGGCCGTATCGTGATCAGATGGTGATTGCGGACGAAGGGATCGCGTATCTGGATGGAAATTCCCTGGGTCGATTGCCTCGACGCACGGTGAGTCTGATCCAGGACTTGGTCAACCAGCAATGGGGGGCCACGCTGATTGGTAGTTGGAATGCCCATTGGTTGGCCTTGGCCTCACGCATCGGTGACAAAATCGGGCGATTGATCGGAGCCCCTGCTGGTACGACCTTGGTCTGCGATTCGACCTCGATCAACTTGTACAAGCTGGCTTGGGCAATGCTGCAGCATGCAGGTGGCCGGCGAAAAATCGTTACCGACCGAGCCAATTTCCCGTCGGACTTGTACATCCTCGATGGCTTGGCGGACCAGTCGGCCGGGCAGTTTATATTGCATTCGTTAGATCTCAGCGGCTGTGAACCGGAGGCGATCGAATCCCGATTGGAGCAAGCCATCGATTCCGATACGGCGTTGGTATCGTTGTCCCATGTGCATTACAAAAGCGGTTATGCGTTCGATCTCGCGCGGCTAACTCGCATGGCGCACGAACGCGGGGCTCGCGTGCTGTGGGATTTAAGTCATTCGGTCGGTGCCTTGCCCATCGACTTGATCGGCGCCGGTGCGGATGGTGCGGTCGGTTGCACATACAAGTACCTCAACGGCGGCCCCGGCGCACCCGCATTCCTATACGTCCGCGAGGATCTTCACTCCCAACTAGGAAATCCCATTCAAGGTTGGTTTGGAGCCCATCGCCCGTTCGACTTTTCTGGGGCGTATGAACCGAGTCCCAGCATCGCTCGCTTCGCAGTGGGAACGCCAGCGGTGTTGTCTCTAGCCGCCATCGAACCGGGAGTCGACTTGGTGCTCGAGGCGGGGATCGAAAACTTGCATCATCGCTCCATCCGGATGAGCGAATATCTCATCGCACAGTTCGATTGCCGGTTGGCCGAACTGGGCTATCGGATGCTGTCCCCTCGCCAAGCCCAGCGGCGTGGTTCGCACGTGTCGATCGGGCATCCCAACGCTTGGCAGATCACTCAGGCATTGATCGAACGCTATCGGGTTGTGCCCGATTTTCGAGGCCCAGATACGATTCGTTTTGGAATCACGCCCTTGTACACGAACATGCAGGACATCGAGCAAGCCATCGGCGGCCTCGTATCGGCGGTGCGTGAGAGGAGTTTTGAGTCCTTCTCGCCAGAACGCTACGGGGTCACTTAATACCAAGCTCTTTCTTGAGTACCGGTACTACGCGTTCAACCCATCGCGCATACATGGCGCCCGAGGGATGCAAACCATCCTCGGCCAGTAGTCCTGACGTTGCATCGTGCGCCTCGCGCGAAATATCCGTGATATCGATAAAGTGGGCCCCGAGTCGGAGTGTTTCCTCGCGTTTGACTTCGTTGTAATGATCGATTTGTTGTGCGATCTCTGCCTGGTTCCGGTCTTTGGCAAATGGCGTTACGCCCCAATCAGGTATGCTCAAGACCAGCACACGTTTGGCGTTCCCGTTCGCCTTTTGAATTGCGAACTCCAAAAGTCCGCGGTACTCTTCGCGAAACTCTTCGACATCCCGTTTGCGGTACTGGTTGTTGACACCGATCAGGAGGGTCACCCACTCGTATTCGTCCTCGACCTTGGCTGCCTCGATTCCCGCTTTCAGTTCATCCGTGGTCCATCCCGTCTTGGCAATGATCTGCGGTTCCGGAGTTTCAATTCCCATCGATCGCATGGCTGCTTCCAACTGGACTGGCCAACGCTCTTCGGGCTTAACTCCTTCGCCGATGGTGTAGGAATCTCCGAGGGACAGGATGGTTGCAAGCATCATCGACAGCATTGGAATTCTCGGTTGGTGATCTCAGGATTGTAAGTGCTGCTCTGCAAACGTATCCCCGTTGTTCACGGCGTGGCAAGCATAACCGCGTTCGGCTAGGAATGCCAAACAGGTTTGCTGCTCGGCGTCGCTCAAGTGCAAGTGTTCGTAATAAATGAATTGCGGGTGGAACGGTAGGGTATCGATTTGTTTGACGATCTCAAAATCGTACCCTTCGACATCGACGGCCAAAAGATCCAGTCGCGGAAAGCCGCTTTCGTTCAGAACATTTTGCAAGGTAATGCACGGCACGTGTTCCTCGACGATCATGGCCTCGAGATTGGGAATGCGATCCGCATGGCTGGCGATTACTTCACGCCGAGTGGATGCGAGTTGGCTGGCCCAATGAGGGACGTCCGATGCACCTTCGCGGACTTTGTAGAGAGTCATTGTTCCATTCTCGCGTCCGATAGCCGCATGGACAGTGCGTACACGGTCGCGATCCTCATAGATGGTTCGAAGAATCTGGCACGAACTGGCTTGTGGTTCCACCAACGTGCAGGACCATACGCCTTCGGCGATGAAGCGTTGAAAGGGGTCCGAGGTAACGCCGTTGTGCGCGCCGACTTGAACCATGAAAAAATCCTCGTGCTCCAATTCCCAGCGACGCAGCGAACGTTCGAAAGGCAGGACACGCACGAGTCGGAAGCCTGTCCAAAGAACGCTCGTGTGCAACGCTTTTCGCAGGATCGCTCTCAAGGGCATACCGTATGTTTATCCGAGGTGCAAATGGACTAGGGTTTTAACGGAAATTCTTCTAGCGGGATTTTAAAGTAAGCCGATGTTGACTGGGACCGGGCAGGAGGGGGGATGCGTTCCCGCGAGCCCAATCGTCGAAGCCTGCGCGGTAATAGGGAGAAAGCGGATGTCCCGACTGACCACCTGGCTGATGGTAGATGCCGAGTTCCTCGTGGCCCGGAGATACAACCATGCGCTGCGAAGCACCTCCCGATGGGCTTTGAACGCGAGGCATGTGATTGTCCCCTGGCAACTCGACCGACGGCATGCTCAGCAGGAATGCTAAGGATGGGATGGCCATGGCCAAGGGATGATGGATCGCAGCACGATTGCGAGCTCCCCAAGTCGCTTTCGCAATGGGGGTGTTCGACGCGAGCGTCTGCTTCGTCTCGACGATCGCGTCGGATAGGAGCGCATCCCATGTCGCGAAGTCGTCGGGCAACCAGTGCTCGGGCTGTTCTTCGAGTAGTTGCGTCGTAACATCCTCGAACGCGCAGTGCACGTACCGATGCAGGTTGGCACGTTTCGCAAAACCGTGCAAACCGGTTCCTTTCGAAGAGGCACGCCGCGAGCCGAACCAACCGAACAAACGGCCGATGACTTGCGATCGAAACTCATGCACGATGCGGTAACCAACCGCGTCGATGCTGGCGCGATCGCTCGAACGTTCCAGATGCATGGTCCATTCGCTAGGCAACAAGTCCGGTTCTTTGGCTAGTATCGCGAGCATGCGATCCCGCCATGGAGCCATGAAGCGCGCTCCATCGTCCAACTGAATTGCGAGCAAGTCCTTTTCGTCGAGTTGTTCCTTCTCACGCAGGCGATCGCGGATCTGGCGGGCTCGGGCGCCGGGATCAAATTGTCCGTTGCCGACAGTATTCAAGTAGTCGTTTCCAAGAATTCGATTGTTGGCGGACCACAAGCGGGCATCGCTGGGATTGATCACGCGTGGGTACGCTTCATACGGCAAATAGCCCTCCCATATCCCGCGTCCTTCCGACCAATCTACCGGGACAATCGATGGTGGAGATGATCGTTTGGGAATACGTCCCGAGAGGGTCCATGCGATATTGCCTTCGGAATCGGTGATCATGACGTTTTGATTGGGCATGCCCGCGCGGTTGGCCAGTCCGATGGCTTGATCAACATTGCGGGCGGACTCCAACTCCATGATGGCCAAATCGAAGGCAGCGGGATCATGACCAATCCACTTATGAACGAATTTGCGGCCATCGCGAACTTCGACCACGGGTCCCCAGCGGGACCACTCGTACTCAATGGTTTTGCTGCCGGTTGGAAATCGAATCTCTTCGGTGAACGTCTCCAAGGGCATCGGACCATCGAGGGTCAAGTAGCTCTTTGGATGGTCCGGAGTGCCCATCAACTCGATCACATCTCCGAAGTCGCCGTAGCTGTTGGTGAAACCCCATGCCACCGATTCATTGGAGCCTTCGATCAAAACCGGGGCACCGGGTAGGGTGACCCCGACCAGCCGTCGCACGGTACCATCAATGGTGGGAGATTGCATCACCGCGCGGTACCACGTGGCAGGCACGCGCAAGCCCAAATGCATGTCGGACGCGAGGATACCGCGCCCGTCACGACCAGCTGCTTTTCCGACCGCCCAATTGTTGCTGCCCACTCGAAACTCAGGATCAACCGCGGATATTTGCCACCACTGGGCTGTCGGCGTCGGATTCGCGATCGCCACCGATGAGTCTGATTGCGGAGCGTCCCGCATCGACCAAGTCTCAGCCGATGGAATGGGAGGCATAGGGATGTAGGAGTCGTCCAGCGGCGCATCCCATTGAGAACCATCGCGAATCAAGAACTGAAACACTTCGTCAGGTACACGTTCACGCAGCAA
>JBGSHV010000127.1:0-4565 GCA_041752005.1 Pirellula sp.
TTCTCTCGCTCCCTTCGCCTCATCGGGGTGGAAGGGCTGGTGATAAGGGGTCGATCCCGCGAGTCCTCCACCTCACTCACAAGCATACGCGATGCCGTATCCGGTCGCAACAAGCCGAAAACCACTCCCCGGTTGGCTCGCCCAACCGGAAGCAGCGCTTTGTCAGTTAGCCCACCCCGCTTGTTGTTTGTCTGCTCCCCGGTCGGCTCGTCCGACCGGAAGCAAAGCCTCATTCGCTGTGGGACGCTGCTTCACTGGCCGCACGAGGCGGCCGGGGTCGTGTGGAGATGCGAGATCGTTGTTAACCAACGAAGCGTTGGCTCTGGTGGCACAAGACCGCCGGGAGCCTCGAAATACACATGGGTACTGCGAGCGAGAACGCTACACGTCACCGAGTCGCGGCAAGGTAACGTTCCAATTCAAGAAAGCGCCGACCGCAACTTCGGGGCACATGATTGTTCGCTGTATTCTATCTCACTTGCGTTTTGTATCCGATTGCAACTCCGCTGCAAATTTCTTCAAATCTGCGTCAGGATCAAACCCAGTGGGTAGGGGCATGCAGACAATCAAAGTATTTCGTTGTTTGGCGATTCGTTCCAAGAACTCATTGAACTCCCGCTCTCCCTCTACATCGCGTTTGGTGATGGACCTGACGTCAATTTCAATGCGACCAGACCTCTCCATGTATCCAGTCAAAAACTTGATCAGAGATTTTGCATCGAATGGACGATCCAGATTTTCGAGGCGGAACGGTTGTTTGCTATCATCAATCGTGATATTCAGTGCCCCTGTTGAGATTCGAATGATTCGGCTGTAGTCGGATCTGGGCGCATTCGACAAACTTGAGTTCTTTGGTTTAGAGTCCACGCTTTGGGCGTTGACCGCCTGCTCAAAAATTGTGATGCATAGAATCAAGGCGGCCAACAGGACAGGTATGGCTTGCATGTTCTTTCTTTCAGCGAACGCCGCGCATCACCGCGGTCGCAGCGAGTGATGCTTGATTTGCAAAAACGACCGACCCGCGTCTCCGGTGCATGCGATTGTTATTCCGATTCCGTGGTCGATGACAGTACTGCTGGATGAAAAAAGGAGAGAACAAGGTGCATGAAGGCCAGTCCATAAAGTGGCGACGACGCCATGCCTCTGGAAGCAACCAAGGTTGCAAGCACAACTGTTAGTATCGAACTTGCAAGCATTGAGGCCATCATCGCATTGCGACGGCGCATTGCAAATCGGTAAACCCAAAAGACCGTGATGATGGAGGCATGAAGCAGCGCGATCAATAGTGCTGGTATTGCAATCGACAGAGTTTGATTTTGCCAAATCGCAATCAAGGCGCATAGCAGGCTAAGTCCAGTTGCACATCCCAAGCCGCATCCTAAAAACCACACGCGTGCGTCAAGAGAGGCAAGGCTTTCCTTTGGACTCAATGGAATATGCACGCTGGAATCAGTCGGTTCAAATGACATCGATCTCTTCGCTCCTAGGAACTTCGATTGAAAGGAATAACGACCATCGTCACCCAGTCGCGGCAAGTACCGATTCCAAAAGTTAAGACACCCGACCCGCGACTTGGGTTCATGGCGTGGTTCTGTCGTTTTGATTTAGCCGGTTGATGCGTTGCGCTTCGTCCACCGGGATGATGTAGTATCGCACTCCATTGAAGTCGAACGGTTTCCAGGTTCCGGGCACAGCGTCGTTCTGAAGATTTTGCGGTTGATATCGGACCGATAGGGGTGTCCGGGGCAAATATAGAGGTCGTGGCCCATAGTCAGGGTAGTTGGGTGTATTTGGCTGCGAGCGCGGAACCAAGTATTGCGGTGCGTGGTATGGATGGTATTGCGGGACAACCGTAACGCTTGGCTGTCGGGCATTCTGTCGTTCAAGTTCCTCAATTCGCTTTTCTAGTTGCTCGATTCGCGCATTGAATTTTGCATTTTCATCGCTTGTCAGACGATTATCGTCCGCAAATGTGATTTGTGCCATACAGCATGCTACTACAAGTAGAGAGTGCTTGAGCATTGGGTATCCTTTCGAGGCGTGCAAAATGGTTGTCAACGACAGAACGTTTGCATTGACGGAGTGCGAGGAGTTGACTCTACGCAAGCCGAAAACGCTCGATCGAGCACTTCGGTCCAATGCTTTGTTCGTGCGTTTTCTCGTACTCGTACTCAGTGAGTCCGCGCGGGCGGACGAGCGGTACTCGTACTCGTACTCGTCGTCATGCAGTATAGCGATCCAGCGCATTGGTCCGCAACAACAGAGACCGAACCGATCAAAGATTGGCATTGCCGAGGTTCGAACTGCCATCGAGTACGAGTACGAGTCCGTTGCACTGAGTACGAGTACGACAAAATCCAGTCTGCGTCGGCTCTGTGCACGAACTATAGATTCTCCCCTGCTCGCGCGGGGGTAATGCATGATTCCCGTGACTGAGGTTACCATAATGGAATATTCTGCTCTACTGAGCTGCGGATAATACCGCGACAAAAATCGCACCCAGTTTTCTTTGACATGGCGTCATTCTTTGGAAAACTCTGGTTGGGCGCCATCTTCTCAGGGGGGCGCGGCACATGTGTTTCGGTCAAGGAGGTGGTCATAAGTGTCGCTCTTTTCGCGAACGATTGTAAAAGTCACAGCTTCATGCGGATGCCATCAAATGAATGCCTCGATGGTTGGAGGAATTCGCGAGGACCCACCCGGAGTCCAATGGTTGGATTCAGTTCTCAGATCCCGATGTGCTGAAATTTCTACAGCAACTTCGAGATCGCAAGGTTCCATCCTGGCAACGGCTGCAAACAGCCCGAACCCGCGAATGGTACCAAACGCTGGTGCTGCGAATTTCCTAATCGATTTCTCGCACTACAAACTCAAACTCCAGGAGATGACTAACAAGGAGAGACGAGCGAAACTTCCGGCAGACTCACCTCTGCAAGTGGGCGAGGAGACGGATGGGGAAGGAAGGCCGGGGCCATGAAAACGTAGAAGTGCCGGTTGAACGGGATCTCGTATCCGATCTTCGTCTTCTCGTGGTCGATCAACGCCAGCTTGGTCGTTCAACCAGCGAACATCTCCGTCAATGGTGTTTCATCGACCAGTTCGGTCGTCCATCAATCATCATTTCGGTAGATCGCCAGCGGCTCGTGCTTCGCGGGAGTGATTCCACCAGGAATCTCCACATAAATCCTTTCACCACACTCGGGGCATGCGGGAGCACGATCGTCAACTTTCATACCGCATTGGGGGCAGGGAATCTGGTTGAGCAGAGGCTCGTCTTCACTCGTGTCCATGACTAGGTCCTTTGGATGGAACGTTCTGTATCGATGCTTCAAGAAGGCTCTCGCACGCGGTATGATGCAACTAGCGAACCGTTCACCCATCTGAAAGCCTATTGGCCCACCGTTTGCTCTGAAAATGATTACTTTAGAATCTGATTAACCGCCGATCGAAGAGGTCATCATCCACAGTTGCGTGCCACGAACCAGTAAGAATCGATATCCTTACCGGTCCATTAAACCTCTACCTGTCCAATGGCATTGTCCATCGTTCACTGTTCACCATCACGCTGAAAATCTACCATGACAACAAAAACGAAAACGATGTTCAACCGCGACATTCTCGGACACGATGCGAACGACGAAGTAACGTCGATTCTGCAAAAAAATCTGGTACAGTTAATCGACTTGGCTTTGTTATTGAAGCAAGCGCATTGGAACGTCGTCGGTCCTAATTTTCGGAACGTTCACCTGCAACTCGACGAGATCATCGATACGGTGCGGGACGCCAGCGACTCAGTTGCTGAGCGGATCTCGACGTTGGGTATCGCGCCGGATGGACGCTCCGCGTCCGTGGCTGAACACAGCGAGTTGACGGCCTACCCACGGGACTTCGTGAAGGCGGGCGAGACGGTTTCATTGGTTGCGGATGCAATAAAGAGCACGGTCGACCTCTTGCGGTCAGCGATCGAAAGGTCCGGAGACCTCGATCCTGTCACACAGGACCTTTTCATCGGCATTTCCGGTCCGATGGAAAAGCATTTATGGATGATGCAAGCGCAGGAAGTTCAGTAGTCAGTCAGGAGTTCAGCAGAAGTTCATACGGCTCAAGCATAAGTACTTGGCCTGGTTCATCGAAGAATTGCATGGTGTTGATAACTCAATGCGTGATCCGTGCGCTTCTGTACTCTCCTTTGCCCCATTCAATCACCTGCTTCCCATTTCAACAGCCAAGGAAACAATCATGAACAAGCACCAGAAACTGATCGATCTGATCAAAGATTTCGAGAATGCGATGCTGGTGACTAGGAGTCACGACGGAACGTTGGTGGCTCGACCGATGGCGGTGGCCGACGCGACCGAAAGCGGCGATCTGTGGTTCGTGACGGACCGCCATTCGGGCAAGATTACTGATCTGACGGTCGACGCCGACGTGGCTGTGACGATGCAGAGTGATCGCAAGTTCGTGACGCTGAGTGGCAAATGCCGCGTCGTCGACGATCCAAGCAAGATCGAGTCGTTGTGGAAAGAAGTCTGGAAAGTGTGGTTTCCCGAAGGCAAGACCGATCC
>JBGSHV010000128.1:0-27551 GCA_041752005.1 Pirellula sp.
ACTCAAGCGGCATTCCTGACCGCCCATTCAACGGGCGAAGACGCGCACGCCGTGCAGCGAGCCGTGTGGTTGAAAGGTCGCCTGTTGGGCGATCCGCCGCGAGACCCGCCGCCTGCCGTGCCGGCGCTGGATGATCTAAAAATAGAGAACGTCGAAAAGCTCTCGACCAAGGATCGACTTGCCGCGCATCGCACCGGCATCTGTTATGACTGCCACAAGGACCTGGATCCATGGGGAGTTGCGATGGAAGGCTTTGACGCGACCGGCAAGCCGCGTGAACGGATTTTGAAGATCGTTGAAGACCCGAAACAGAGGCTGCAATTGCCTGTCGACTCAGCCACGACAATTGATGGTCATGCGGTTCATGGTATGGACGACTTAAAGATTCTGCTGCGAGAGAAGTACACCGAGGATTTTGCTCGTAGCTTCAGTTCCGCCCTGATGTCCTTCGCAATCGGTCGACCGTTGACCTACCGCGACGACGATCAATTATCCGAAGTGACGAAACATTTTCAGCAACATGACTACCGGATGGATGAACTGATCAAGGCGATCGTTAGCCGGAGAAATTTGCAGATCGCCAGATAAGAAACACCCAACATGCTCAATCGACGAACCTTCCTGCACGGCACTGGCGTCGCGATGCTGCTGCCACAACTAGAATCGCTTGCGGCGACGCTTCCAACAAAAAACTCTGCACCGGCCAAGCGATTGCTGGTGCTGTACGTCGGCCACGGGTTAGCCATCACTCCCAACGACGATCATCCCGCTCGCGACTGGTGTTGGTACCCGCGACTAGTGGATGGCAAGATGGTGTTCGGAAAGTCGACCGCCGCGTATCAGCCGCTGGCCGATGACATCTCCGTCTTTTACGGGCTGGACCATCCGCAGGTCGTGGCCAGCAATGGTCACTCGTCTGCGGACGCGTTTCTGACCGGAAGTAATCCGCAAGGAGGCGTCATCAGCCCATCCATCGATCAGGTCGCTGCAAAGGCTCACGGCAAGAAGACTCGCTTCGCAAGTCTCGTGTTGGGCAACGAAGGAGGGCTTGGCATTCGAGGCGGATCGCACACCCTTTCCTACAATCAATCGGGCCGAGCGATCCCTTCGTCTAACAATCTGCATCAACTCTACAATCAACTGTTCAATTCTGATCCGGCCGTCATGCGAGCCGAAAGGCAACGGTGTGAGAGGAATAGCAACCTTGTCGATCGTGTTATGCAGTCAGCCAAGGACTTGCAAACCCGAGTCAGCGCGCATGACAATCGCCAGATTGATTCCTATCTGGAGTCTGTGCTTGCTGTGGAGAAGAATATCCGCCGAATGGAGGCCTGGGCGGACACTCCCAAGCCCGAAGTCGATGCCAATGATCTTTCACTTAAGGCAACCGTCAACGAGCCTGATGTCTTTATCCAGACGATGTACGACTTGATCTACCTGGCCTTCAAAACCGATTCGACGCGTTACGCAACCTATCTATTACAAACCATGGGCTCCGGTATTTGGGACGACATGCCCAAGAACGCACTGGGGCTGGGTGTCAATCACCACCTCCTCGCGCACAACGCTGCAGGTTCGAGTCTGCCTGCGATGGAGAAACTGGGAACCTACGACAAGTTTCACGCCGATCTGATCGCACGGCTTCTACAGCGAATGAAAGACACGCCAGAAGCCAATGCGTCGATGCTCGACAATACGCTTGTATTGTTTGGATGCAGCAACAGCAAGACTCACGTCAACCGCGACTACCCCCTGATGCTAGCCGGTGGCCGAAACCTTGGAATCAAGCAGGGACAGTTTCACGAGATGAAGGGAACCGGTCATCGCATGTCCGACTTACTGCTGACCATGCTGCGGCAACTGGACGTGCCTACGGAAAGTTTTTCGGACAGCAAGAAGATCATGGAGGGCATTATCGCTTGAAGACCACTGCAATAAAGCCGCTTGCCATCGTGATCGATCTGTTCGTTTGCTGCTTTATTGCCACCGCTCCGGCTTCGAAGGATCACTCCGACCTACCGTACTGCCAACTTCACGCAATCGAAACCGCCACCGGCAACGATGCGTGGGTTTCACCCGTGTTACGGCATCATGCAACGCGGTACAATCTCGACAGATGGCGTGACCAGACAGTGACCGTGGCATCCTTGATCGACCTTTCTCAGTTGGAAGTTTGGCCGCAAGCGAAAGGGATTCCTGATTGCCGCCGAGGAAGGGCCTTTGCTGAAGGAATTCAGCTTGCCCCGCGCTGCAAACGGACTTGCTTCCGATGAGGCAAGCTCAGCTAAGGGTCATTTAGAACTGAATGCCGTACTTATTGGTCATGGTGCGCCGCATATCAGCAATTGCTTGATCGATGTGAGCCATCATTTGCCTGAAGGAGGAGTTGCCTTGCGCTTGTCCGGTCATGTAGAACGTGCTGATCGAGTTGGGGTCGCTGAATCCGGCGCCAGAAAGGAATCCAGCGGCAGTCCCAAATCCAGTCGCCGTCGAAAATCCGCCTGCTCCCGCATTGCTGGCGACAGCTTGAGCTCCCGTAGCAATGTTGGTTAACTGCATCGACACCATGTTGTTGCGAAGTGTTCTTGCGACTTCCGCGCCAAATTGAACCATGTCGGGATCGATGTTTAGGGTTGGAAGATCGTCGATACGCCCTGCCATGTTTCCATTCCACTGGGCTCGTTCTCCGGTGTTGCTAGCGGAGTAGTTGCGAACTCGACGAACAACATTGATTACTTTCTGAAAATACTCACGCGTGTTTTCAGCGATCGTGCTCTGGCTGGCTGGTTGGGCGCCGGTGTCCGGTTGCTTTTCGCTATGCTCGATCGCCGCTGTTTGACGCTGCGCCGTGAAAATCCCGAGAAGATCATCCAAAGTCGCAGGAACAATGGGACCCGCGAACACCAATGATTTAGACGAAGTATCCGCGGTTAACTTCCATGACGACAAATCCCCGAGGGACGTTCCTCGACGTTGCACGATCTCGCCAAAGAACTCCTTTGCAATCGGAGTGAGTTCGGTAGGGTTGTCCCGAAACATCAAAGTCACTTGGCTGTTGCTCAGACTATCCAAAGCAACTTCGAGCTTGACACCGCGCAAGTCAGAGATTTCCTTAGCAATGGTTCTGATGTTTTTTCCTTTAACGGATTGGAAATTGTCCAGGTGCACGGCGATTGAATTGGCAGAAATGACGTCTTGTAGGTCGACTGCCATCATGACGGAAAGATTGTCGGTCGGGGTAGCGGCAGCGTTCAGAAGAATTTCGCTGTCGTTCGGATTGCGAATCCTGCGAAGCCACTGGGCCAGAAACTTGCGGTCTGCAGGACGAACAATCGAAAGAACACTGTCAGGCAATGGAACTAAGTACATCTGGTGGGGCGTCCAAACCACTTGGCGATCAGCTATTGTCTCAACGTATCCGCCCATCGCCTTGGCCACCGCTTCGGGACTTGGAATCTGTTGCATGGTCCCGTAACCGATTTCCCAGTTGGGTTGCAATCGGGACAAGTCGATTTCTGATGCAATGCGCATCTTTGACAATCGGCTCGGAAGGTC
This sequence comes from Pirellula sp., assembly GCA_041752005.1. Classification (GTDB taxonomy): domain Bacteria; phylum Planctomycetota; class Planctomycetia; order Pirellulales; family Pirellulaceae; genus JBKCUI01. The sequence goes on from JBGSHV010000128.1 coordinate 3,556, forward strand.
CATCTCCATCGGTGTACCAAAGGTCAGCTTACGCAGCGCAACCAGGTCGAGATGCATGACCGCATTAGCCGGTTTAGGGGCAGACCTCAAAACGTCCGACAAAGTAGGTTCTGCGGCATGCAGCGATCCGAGAGTGAGCGAGAAACACAAAGCCACTCGGGACAGGAACTTAAAATGCATAAGGATCACTTCCGAGGTAGGGAATGAACAGGACGCTCGTATTCTTGCGCCTTCGGTGCGGAATTTCTATGGGTTGACGGCGCCGAAACATCGAAAATGCTGAAAAACGCTCATTCGAGTCAAGCTTAAGACCAGATGGAGCACTGAAAACTGGGACAGGCACTGCGTTGCACTTTGCCATCACAAGCTTGCGGGTAAGGCAATGGTTTGGGCTGCGATGTTGCACGGCGGCGATGGGAGGGTTACGTTGAAGCCTTTGCTACGACCACCTCTTTCTTCGCATCGATCCCGATGTTGCCGAGTCCTGGACTCCCATGGAAGTCGCCCATCGATGGCTAAAACTCTTTCCGCCACGCGTTCATCGTATGCCCGTAGCGCCAACTCAAGACGATCTGGAACGTTTGGCTTCCAACTCGCAAAGGGTGGAACAGAACCGCTCACGATTGGCCTTCTTGAGCTGGTTCATGAAATGCTTAAAGAAACCTCTCTCGCGGAAAGCCAATCGCAAAGAGCACTGCCGAGGTACGTTCTTCGAAGGCAGCGTCAAATCCATCGCGATCCTCGACGAGGAATCGATTTTGACGATTGCGGCCTATATCGATTTGAACCCGGTCGCGGCTGGCATTTATCCGTTGCCTGAGTCGCACCCGATGGGTTGATTCCGGGACATCGGATTGCACTACAAAACCTCGGAATTTCGTAGGATGGCTTCCATCGTTCGGGCTTATCGGCCGGAAAATTTTCGCGTTTCTTGAAATGAACGGCGTTGGCCGGTGCCTTCTTCTTGTTCCACCGTCCTACGGCACCTAGTCGAGGATGAACCCACTTGAAACCCAATGGCTGAAAGACTGTGACTCGGATTTCCGAACTGGAATTGGCACAACTCGTTGATCAATTGGGATCGTCCCTGGTGCTCTTTGCGCGCCAATGGTGCACGTGTCCCGACGACGCCCTTCAGGAAGCATTGATGGAACTGGTAAAGCAAGACCCCGCACCCCGATCTCCCAAAGCATGGCTGTTTCGCTCCGTTCGACACAAGTCCATGAACCAGGCACGATCCGAACGGCGAAGGAGCCACCACGAATCCTTGGCATCCGGAACGGACGAATGGTTTCAACCAGACACAGGATCGAGGATGGATGCTGTGTTGGCCGTCCAGTGGATTGAGCGACTGCCGGACATTCAACGGCAGATCGTGACAGCGCGTATCTGGGGTGAACTCACTTTCGAACAGATTGCCGATGTCGTGGATCGACCGACAGCGACCGTCTTTCGGCTGTTTCACAATGCCCTCAACACCATGCGTCACCAAATGGAACCGTCCCGTTCGAAGCCCGGCGATTCCGACCTCAGCAAGGAGAACCGTCCATGAACAAACCGACCAACGATCAAGATGATCATGACGAGTGGAATGAACCACTGAAATCCCTCAAGCCGCGCGCGCCTCGACTGGATTGGAACGCCATCCAAGCGGCACACGCCGTCGAACGCAACACCGCAATGTCTCTCCGTCCAGCATCGGCAGCAGCACCGTTACGTTTCGGGCCGGCAGTGGCCTGGTGGTCGGGCTTGGCGGCAGGGGCAGCCATCATGTTTGTTGCGATGCATTGGTTGGTGCTGAACGACCTCAGGAGCCGACTCGATCTCCTCGAGCAATCGGCACGAAGCTCAACATCCAACCCAACGAAGGTTCAACCTTCGCTCGAATCAAAGCCCTCAGGCATCGTGCAAGCGGTGGATTTCTATGACCTACTCGATCGAACAAGCCTAACGGTTGGCTCCATCCGTGGAAATCAGAACCGCTTAATACATGCCCACGCGAACTCCTCGGAAAGCGATCGAACTTTTTCGCAGACGAACGTTCCCTCCGCTTCTACGAGCGACGAGCTTCCTGTGCGGGGCGAAGGCGAGATCGCACCTGAAGTTTCCTCCGTGAATCGCTTGTTGCTTCTGAGAGAACTGAAGCAAGCTGTGCTTTAGCCCCTACCATTCCTCCTTTCCGTATTCCGCGAGTCACCAAAGATGAAAACCCAATTCCGAGTGCAAAATCCGTTCAGAAGATTGTTTTTCCGAAGCGATCGGAACCTCACGAAAGCGATCGCACTAGGCCTCGTTCTCGTGTTCGGCTTCGAAACGGTTCTTGTGGCAGAAGAAAACACTTCCGAGACGGATAGCAAGAACCGAAAAACTCCTGTGGATCCGGTCATGCTGACGATCCATCCGAAGGCCGAAACCAAGCCTTCACTGAAGATCCAACTAGTTCCCGAATCCACACACCAGTTGGAGGGGAATGCTGCAGTCTATTACCTCAAGGCCATGGGGTTTCTTGAACAAAACTCTGCCCGCGACAAGATTCGGGAGATGCACAAACAAGCGGCCGAGCTCGCCAAGGCCGCGGATTCGGAACAATCGGAATATCCACCCTATTCCTATTTGGAAATGCATCCCAACGACCTTCCGATCGGAGAAGTTCGCGAATACCTGGACAGCTTACTCGCTTTTCAGGTACCCATACTTCGCGAGGCAAGACTCTTTCGCGATTTCACCATGCATCGCAATCTTCAGTTGTCGGACAATCCGATGGGTTATCTGCTACCAGAGATGCAATCGATACGAGAGTTGGCACGAACTCAGAGCATTCGATGCCGCTTGGCGATCGCAGAAGACCGAGTCGATGACGCCATCGAGGTGATCGGCCAGCAACTCACCATGAGCCGTCATATTGGAATGGACGACTTCCTCGTCAGTCACTTGATTGGGTATGCGGTAATTGGAATTACCTGTGACGATACGCTGCTTTTGATCGAGCGCCCGAATTGTCCTAATCTCTATTGGGCATTCGCCCAGCTACCCAGCCCGTTATCGGAAGCGGAGCGTTGCCTCGCTTTTGAGCGACAGTTTGCTTACATGCAGATTCCAAAACTGAAGGAGGTCGATACCTCGATTAGGACAGCATCGTATTGGTCCGAGTTCCTCGCGGATTTTGCCATACGAACCGCGGAGATCGATCAATACCATGATTCAGGCTCCAGCGCCATCGTATCCAAAGTCCAAGGCGACAAGCGAGCCGAGTCGATTCTCAAGTCGATCGAAGAAAACGCCCCTCAAGCGAAGGAGTACCTGATCGCTCGTCGGATCGTTTCCAAGGAGACGATCGATTCCTACCCACAGGTGCAGTTGGTGCTGCTGGCGATGAAGGACTACTACGACGTATGCCGAGACGATCAGTTCAAGCTGCTCCACCTTCCCTACCAACTCGCCGTTGCGAAATTTACGACGACGAATGCGCAGATGAAGAAGGACGGCGAGCGTTACGGTTGGTTCACAGGGCTTGCGATCGGCATGTTGCCGAATATCGACGCGTTTCATGCAGCACAGGCTCGAGTTCGGCAACGAATCGCGGTGATTCTGGCCATCGAGGCAATTCGCATGGCGGCTGCAGAGAACGGCGGGAAATTCGTCGATTCCCTCGATGCGACTCCGGTTCCTGTCCCGAATGATCCCTTTACCGACAGGCCCTTCTCGTATCAGGTAGACGGGGATGTCGCGACCCTGTCTTCCGAGTATCCATCCAGTTTGCCCATGCGGATCGAATTGAAGATGGCGAAGTAGTCGCGCTCGGCAAACGCGGCACTCGCGAGTAGCCATTTTCGTGACACCACTAAGATCGAGCAGCATGCTTTGATCGGCGCGGGTGCAGTTGTCTAGGTAGCGCGACGATCGAATCCGCGGTGTTAAGCTTCGTCATCATGTCACCGTTCACGTTGATTGCGCAACACAAACTTGCGTTTTGCAAGCTTCTCGCCACTTGCATTATGCAAGTGTTGAGGGTATGGTCAATAGCAGCGTCGCTATTCAAAGACTTCGCCCAATCACCGGAGAAGATTGCCACCAACATTCTTGCTGATCGACTGGAGACGTTGGTCCGTTGGGCATCGGGTTTAAAGAATATCGAGGGAACTTCTAGCCGGATGAAGCCGAAATAGCGTCTCTCACGCAAACTTTTAGCTAAAACTTTTTGCGAGTTGTCGAAATGGCTTTCCCAAGATCGTCATCCTGTTGAATCGTCGCAGTTGGCGATTGTCATCCAAACTTTAGAGGCAAAACAATGAAGTATGCAGTCATGGTTTACGAGAATGAATACGATTTCGATTCGCGAATCGATCCAGCAAGGCAAAGCGAATATTGGGCCGCTTACACGGCTTATTCCAAGGCCCTTACCGAAGCAGGGGTGGCAGCGGGTGGGACGGCGCTCTTGCCGCCGACGACTGCGACTAGTCTGCGGATCAGCGGTGCGAAGCGACACGTACAGGATGGCCCATTTCTGGAAGCGAAAGAACAGCTCGGCGGAATGTTTCTGATTGACGTCCCCGATCTCGATGCGGCGTTGGAATGGGCGGCAAAATGTCCGTCGGCCACAACCGGCGGCGTCGAAGTCCGTCCCGTTTTGGAAATGGGAAGCCGCCTCACTTGAGTGATAAAGCGAACTCCACCATCGATCGAGTCGCTCGCGAGCATTACGGGCGACTGATTGCCTATCTCGCGGCCGGCTCTAACGATCTGGCTCGCGCCGAAGATGCTCTGTCCGATGCGTTCGCCAAAGCGCTTGAAGTCTGGCCCGCCCAAGGAATCCCCAACTCGCCCGAAGCATGGTTGTTGACGACTGCGCGAAGGAAGTTGATTGATGATGTTCGGCGTTCGCGGGTTCATCACGGAGCGATCGAGAGTATCGCTCAAGCTTTACAAACGCGACTAGATCGATTGGACCATTGCAGCATGAATGGACCCGATGACGGCGAGGAGTTGTTTCGAGATGAACGGCTCAAGTTGATGTTCGTTTGTGCTCACCCAGCAATCGACGAATCCATTCGAGCACCGCTGATGCTCCAAACCGTGCTGGGAATCAATTCAGCGACCATCGCTTCGGCGATGTTGATTCCGCCAACTACCATGGGCCAGCGATTGTCACGAGCCAAACGCAAGATTCTTGAGACAAAGATCCCATTTCGTGTACCCGAGCAACACGAACTTGCTGAGCGACTGGGCGCAGTCCTCGAATGCATTTACGCAGCGTTCGGACTCGGTTGGGACGAGGTAGTCAATCACGGCAAAGCGGTCGGTCAATTGGCTCGCGAAGCAGTCTGGCTGGCGCGGATCACGACCGAATTACTGCCTGACGAGCCAGAAGCGATGGGCTTACTGACGCTGCTCTTGTTTTGTGATGCAAGGAGATCAGAGCGCCGAACTGCTGAGGGTCAATACGTTCCGTTCAATGAGCAGCGTACCGAACGATGGGATCACGGATCAATCGACGAAGCGGAATCGCTTCTACATCGAGCAATCACATTCAATCGCATTGGACCCTACCAACTTGAAGCCGCGATTCAATCGGCTCACATCAATGGTCGGCTAACGGGAACATCGGACTGGAATGCGATTACACACTTGTACGAGGGATTGTTGCAACTCAGTCCGACCGTGGGTGTGTTGATCGGACACGCTGCAGCAGTGGCTGAATCCCGTGACTCGCGTGCCGCCATCAAGTTGCTTGATGCAATAGACCCCGCGTTCATTTCGAATCACCTACCGTACTGGGCGCTGCGTGCGGAGCTGGCGACAAGAACCGATGACAACCGTACCGCCGAAACATTTTATCAGCGAGCGATCGGGTTAGCCGAAGATTCAGCAGTGCGAAAATTCCTGATCGAGAAGATGATCAAGCTTCGGAAAATGGAATGACGAATGTCGAAATGCTGGGTTAAAGTTCGTCATGCTTCTAGTCTATGACTCCGGACCACTGTGATGAGATTCTTCGGTCACGTGTCGAATTAACGCGGCGTCATTATGCGAATGCTTCGCAACGTCATTGGCTTGTCGATGGGCAAACCAGTTTTTGAATGGATGGTCCGCATCGTCGCGCCGTTGGTGCAGCGGAGCCAATCATCAATGGGATCATGCGGAGCTGAATTCGATGCCCGACCGAACCAAGTTTTGTGCTGGTGATCGGGTAAGCTTCTTTACCGTATAATGGACGCACAGTTTAGTAGCCGAAGTCCTTTGACCGATTGCGAGACAATTGATGAGCGACCTTAAGAATCCAAAGGTGATCATAGCCAAAGGATTGCTATTTGTATTTCTCGGTTGCCTTGCTGGGATCGTTTTATTGCTTCGAGCACCCGGTATCGCCAATGCACTGTTACTCGGTGTCACAATTTGGGCTTTCTGTCGATTCTACTATTTTGCCTTCTACGTTATTCAAAACTACGTTGATCCCCAGTTCCGCTTTTCGGGTCTTCTCGCATTTGTACAATATCTGTTGGATGGTTCTCGAAACTCAACCGGACGTAAGTAGTCAATCCTCATGGCTTGCAACAAAGAAGCGAACGATCCTTCGAAACCGGACAGGGTCATTATGCATGTTGACATGGATGCGTTCTATGCTTCCGTCGAACAACGAGATCAACCGGCACTGCGCGGTCTGCCGGTGGTGGTCGGCGGCAATTGGGGACGTGGAGTAGTGACGGCAGCTAGCTACGAGGCTAGGGCGTTCGGTGTGCATAGTGCGATGCCGGGTCGTCGGGCTGCACAGCTTTGCCCGCAAGCCAAATTCGTTCGTGCCCGGATCGATCATTATGCGGCCGTGGGACGTCAAGTCCGTGAAATCTTTCAGCGATACACGCCCGTCGTTCAACCACTGTCGGTCGACGAAGCGTTTTTGGATGTCACCGGAACTTTGAAAATTCACGGTGCCGCAGCCATCATCGGCCGCTCCATCAAGCAAGCAATTCGCGATGAGCTTGATCTGCCCGCCAGCGTCGGCATTGCACCGCTGAAATTCGTTGCCAAAATAGCCAGCGATATCAACAAACCTGATGGGTTTGTCGAAGTTGCGGCCGATGGCGTGCAAGCTTTTTTGGATCCATTACCTGTCGCTAGGTTGTGGGGCGTCGGTCGCATTGGTCAGGCGAAATTAGCACGACTTGGCTTTCGGAACATCGCCGACTTGCGAAAAACCGACGTCGCGTTTTTGAAACAAATGTTTGGTTCCTGGGGCGAGCACCTCTGGCAATTGTCCAACGGTATCGATCCAAGATTAGTTGTCGTTGACCACGAAGCCAAAGGCATCGGTCATGAACGAACATTTGATGAAGACTTGGTCGATGATGAAACGATGGTAAGTGTCGTAAGTTATCTCAGCGAGCAAGTCGCCAGACGATTGCGTCGATGCGATCGACTGGCAGGCACGGTATCGTTGAAATATCGCCGAGAAGATTTCAAGACTTTCAGCCGCACGAGAACCTATCCGCAACCGACGGATAGCACGGCCGAAATCTACCAAGCGGCAGTTGAACTGCTACACGAAATGCGGCAACTGCAGCCGCGTGGCGTGCGATTACTAGGCGTCTCGGTCAGCAACTTATCGGATGCAAATGCACCGCGACAAATGATGCTATTCGATCAGGAAACGACCATCCTTAACAACGCCGTGGATCGAATAGCTGATACAATCGCCGCAAAGATTGGCGGCGACCGACTCTATCGGGCCAGCAGTCACCGTTGGATACAAAATAAACGAGACCGCGAAAGATAGACTTGCCGGGTCATTGAGGCATCCCGCCCCATGTCGGCTCGCCCGACATGAGCGTAAGTTTTGAAGTTAGAGAACGAGTCAAATGAAACGGCTCCCCTCGTCGGCTTGTCCGGCAGGAAGCGAAGTTTCACTCGCGGCCTCGCATTTCCCTTACCGGGGCATGTGAAAAACGCAACTTCAAATTTCTTTGTAAGGTCTTCTCATCATCGGAGTGAAGCCTTGTAGGAGCAACCCATGCCGGAATTTCCAGAAACCGACCATAGCTTGATCGATCGTGCCAAAAACACGGCTGACGGGGCTTCGTGGCTCGAATTTATGGGGATTTATCAGCCTGTGGTTTACCGCTTGGCGCGCCGCCGTGGCATGCAGGACGCGGATGCTCAGGATATTGTGCAGCAGGTTTTTGGTTCGATCGCGAGGTCTCTGGACGGCTGGAGAGCCGACGATGACCGACCACCCTTTCGAGCTTGGCTGACGACGATTGCCCGAAATGCCATTACCACGGCACTGACTCGACGTCCGCCGGATCGGGGCTCGGGATCGACATCGGTGGCCGAATCGCTGGAGAGATTGGCCAGCGAGGAACAAACGGACGCGGAATTGATCGTGGAAGCTCGACGCGAAATCGTGCGCTGGGCTGCAGAGCAAATTCGAGCTGAGTTTACCGAGTTGACGTGGGACATCTTCTGGAAAACCACCATGCAGGGAGTTTCGGTCACCGAAGTCTCAAAATCGTCTGGCCGGTCGATCGGTGCAATTTACGTTGCACGACATCGCGTACTCTCCCGACTCAAGGAGAAGATCGCGGAAGTCTCAACCTATTGGGAGCCAACACAGAAATCATAATGTCACACACAATTCAGTCTTGCCTGTCGTCACAGTTGTTGGACCAAATAGGTCGAAACGACGTTTCACCCGATGAGTTGCTCGCGATTGAAGAGCACGTATCGGGTTGTCCGCGCTGTCGCGATATGTTCGATAGCTACTTCACTGCATCGCAATGGTCGGATCATATTCAGCCGGCATTGTCAGAAACGCAAATGGACGTTTCATCCTTAACAGAAGATGGAGCCGACCAGACATCAGCGATTCTCAAGCTCTTAGGACCGACCGACGATCCCAACATGTTGGGACGGATCGGAAATTACGAGATTGTCGGCGTGATCGGACGAGGAGGCATGGGGGCCGTCTTTAAGGGCTTCGACCGATCGCTGAACCGCTTCGTGGCCATCAAGATGTTGTTGCCCCACTTGGCCGCATCGGGAGCCGCACGCAAACGATTCGCTCGCGAAGGACAAGCGGTGGCTGCGGTGGTGGATGATCATGTCATGGCTATTCACTGCGTTGATCAATGGCAAGGCATCCCGTACCTAGTGATGACCTATTCTCGAGGTGTCTCACTGCAGAAGCGCCTGAACGACCATGGTCCCTTAGAAGTTCGCGAGATCCTGCGAATCGGCATGCAAGCGGCCAAAGGTCTGGCTGCCGCTCATGCCCAGGGTATCGTGCATCGCGACATCAAACCTTCCAATATCTTGCTGGATCAGAATGTCGAACGGGTTCAATTGGTTGACTTCGGTTTAGCCCGCGCAGTCGACGATGCCAGCCTAACTTGTTCCGGCACACTGGCTGGCACGCCGCAGTACATGTCACCCGAACAAGCGCGCGCCGAAGCCGTCGATCATCGTAGCGACCTTTTTAGCTTGGGAAGTGTTCTCTATGCCATGTGCGCTGGATTCGCACCCTTCCGAGCCGATTCGAGTTACAGCGTTTTGCGATTGATTATCGAAAAAGAACCTCGCCCTATTCGAGCCATCAACTGCGATATCCCAGACTGGTTGTGTGCGATTATCGGAAAGCTAATGAACAAGTCGCCCGATGATCGGTACGCTTCGGCAGATGAGGTCGCGACGATATTCAAGCAGTGTTTGGCCCACGTTCAAGATCCAGTACAGCATGTACTGCCGCTGGTCACAAAAGCGTTCAAGGACAGTAACCAACCCCGATGGAACATTGTTACTAAATTGCAAAGGTTTTTTTCAATGATGAATGATAAGCGGATCCTTTCGTTAATTGCATTGATATTGTTGCTCATGGCAATGCTGCTACCTTGGCCCATCGCAACCATGGCGAGTCTTGAAACGTCGATAGCATTCGCAGTACCCGCCGCCATGCTATCGTTGGGGTTAGCATTGCTCAGTCGCTCGGAGTACTTTTCGCGGATCGTACTTTGGATCTTCGGTACAACCCTGGGCGTAGCGGTCGTTGGGATCGGCATTAGTGTGCCAATCTGGATGCAGCGGTATTCAGAAGCACAGGCTATTCAACAAGAGGCTGAAGCGACTTCGAGAATCCAATCGACTATCGACGAGAGAAATCACCCATCGAAAGCTGGGGCTGAGACATTAAACTCAAAAACCAAAAGCGATCACAGGACACAAGAACAGTCCGCTTTTCGCTCGCAAGTATGGCAGGAATATACTCCCTCCATCCTAGAGTCAGCCCGCAAAGCTGGAAAGGTTGTGATCATTGACTTTATTGCCGACTGGTGCCTCACCGGGAAAACGCTCCAAACTAACGAGCTCAATCGCAAAGAAGTCTTGGAAGCGATCGACAACAAAGATGTTGTTCCCATCGAGGTCGATCTATCAAAAAAGGGTGCTGCAGGCTGGGATTTGGTGCGGAAATATGGAAAAATCAGTATTCCACTCTTGGTTATTGAAGGCCCCGGAACGCGTGTTCCGTGGCAACGAGATGTGTATACAGCGAGTGATGTTATCGAAGCCCTTACTGTCGCCAGAAAAGAAACCATCAATCCCGAGAACGAATCCCGGTCGGAAAAACGAGAAGGAGCAATCGATCAAGACGGTGGTGCAGGTTCAGTCCACTGGGGAAAGCCCGCCGAGAATGGATTGCAAGCCGGAGTGAGAATTTCACCGCCACTCAAGAGCTATCCGCTCGGTCAGAAGATTAGCGTGGAACTCTTATTTCGAAACATTTTGACCAAACCAATGCAAGTTACGGTACCTAATTTTCCTAGTTACGAAATGGAAGCATACGGTACCGATGGTGCTAAGTTCGAATCGTTCGTCCCACCGCTTGAAATGATCGGTGGAGCGCGCGTGGAAACAATCGGTGATAATCCAAATCTCGTTACCGGCGCTACCTCTCGTTCTTGCACCTACATCCATGCCGGCCGAAAGACGTACTCGAATTCGTTCCAAAGATGAGATCCCCGCGGTGATCTTCATTGATCCCGGAAAATCGTCTCGCTTGCAATTGACAGTAAGCAACTATGCAAATGATGCGCTGGGAACTTTGCAAACAGGCGAAGTTGAATTCGCTGTGGAGTCTCCTGGTTCACAGGATGTAACTGTAGACTTCGACCCTGAGACGGGAGTCGTAACCCTCAAAGGCTCGAAGGACAAAGTTGAGAGAACGGCGACGGTTCTCGAAGCTATCCGCAATGCTCAGCCAGCAGGCGGATTGCCCGGCCCCCTCGATGCCCCCCAGCGGAATTTCATTCCTCTTTCCAACATGAATGGGAAAGCTGCCGTAGAAAACCTCAGCGAACTCTGCATCATTCTCGGAATCGAAGAGCCACAATTGGTGGCGCTTGATGGAGCACCGCGCAGTGTCTATTTCGCACCGGGCGAAGTTTTTCACAACGAAGTAACCGACTGGGTAAAGTTGCTCGATGTTTCAAACTCGAAAAACACCGAGGAGACAGAAGACGCCGAAGCACAGAATGAACTTGCAAGCTTACGCCGCCGAGTGCTGGACCATCTCAGTGCTCAAGCAGAATTTCGATTGACTCAGCTAATCCTGGATCATCTCGTGTCGAACGAGCAAAGTGCAGCCAAAGAAAACGATGGACAGTCAAATGCGTCCGAGCTTGCAGAAGAAACAATGGCAGTGCTCAGGCAAAAGGCGTCTGACAAACTGAATGAACTTCGATCTGCCGCGCAGAAAGCGGCCCTCGACTCAGACCTTCAGGAACAACTAGAACCTGAGAAATCGGAAATCGTCGTCACCCCCTACCCGTTGAAGTCTGTCAGTTCGCAGAAGGCGGAGTCAATCATTCTTAATGCTTCCAGAATGTTCGGCATTCTTCCAGAAACGCCCGCCAGCGACATCCGTACGAACGTCCTCATTATCGTAAAGAACGGTCGCCAGAAGTACTTCACTTGCCTCGCGACAACGATTGACCGTTCTGCTTGGGAACATGCCATGACATTCGATGAACGCATTGAGCTCTGGAAAAATCGACTACAGTTACTTGCCATGTTAAAAATAGCTGTCGAGAACTCTTTGACTCGCAAGAAAATAGACGGTTGAAGCAAGAAAACAGGGACAAGCGATGCGGACGTGTCGGAACGGTCATGGGAATGCTTGCATGAATCGTCGTTCGGAGTGGATCGGGGCCTCGTGGATCGCTTTTGGACCCCGTTTGTGACGAAGGAAACTTGCAGAGGGACTTCGACCATGCATTTTCCCATCGATGCGCGCGTACCCGCATCGCAGTCGTGCGTGCGGGAGGGTCGCGGTGTCACGAAGATCGGAGGTTCACAGGTCGTTTAAGCGGTGTCCGCCTGTTGCTTCACACCTAGCTTTTGCGCGACGCTGCGCAAGGCGATCTTCGAAAGGGACGAGCCAGTGATTGTCTTCGAGCCGTTCCTGTCGATCGAATTCATGGTTCTCGGAGAACAAGAACGCGCGGCGAACGCAGCACGAGATGCATTCGCCATTCCAACGACGCCCTAAGTGCGTTTTTGGTCATCACCATCGATGGTGAACGGATGGCTTGATCCAATCAAGGTACACAGCCTGGATAGCGGCCATCAATTCCCCTGTCAATTCTGGGAGGCTGGACGAAACCGCTGACTCTTCAATCTGACTCGGGCGTCGTGCACCTGGAATCACGCTACTTACCGCCGGATGCATGAGAACCCATTTCAGTGCGAGCTGACTCATGGAGTAATCTGCTGGCAACAGCGACATCAATGTGTCGACCGCTAGTAAACCGAGCGAGAAGTCAACTCCTGAGAACGTTTCACCTTGATCAAAATGCTCCCCCATTCGATTGAAATTGCGATGGTCATCCGATGCAAAGGAACTGCCCGCATGAAGCTTGCCCGTCAACAATCCGGACGCTAAGGGTACGCGGGCGAGGATACCAACCCCGCGCCGAATCGCTTGTTCGAACAGCAATTCCATCGGGCGTTGTCGAAAAATATTGAAGATGATTTGGACCGATTGCAAATTCGGATACTCGATCGCCTTGAGTCCTTGCTCAACCCGTTCGACACTCACACCATAAAACCGGATTACCTCGCGCTCGACGAACTCGTCTAGCCAGTCGAAGATCTGCGGCATGTAATAGAGATCCGTCGGAGGGCAGTGCAGCTGAACCAAGTCCAAAGTGTCACAGTCAAGATTTGACCGACTGCGATCCATCCACTCCTGCAGGTTTTGTTGGGTGTAGCCGTCCGCTGATTGAGCCGGCAATCGTCGGCCGGCTTTCGTGGCGACGATTATTTGATCGTTCGAGCGCTCGCGCCTTAACTGTGCGATGAGCCGTTCGCTATGACCATCTCCATAGACATCCGCAGTGTCAAAAAAATTGATCCCAAGATCAACCGCTTTGTGAAGCGTTGCCATCGATTCTTTATCATCCACTTTTCCCCAAGAGCCACCAATCGCCCAAGCACCAAATCCGACTTCGGATATGTTCCAACCGGTTCGTCCAAACTTTCGATATTTCAAAATGGGGCTCTTTCGTAGGGCGGAGGTCCACTCAAATGCGAAATGACAGCGGCCCTGGAAGGTTGATTTTTTGGAAAAATGGTATAGGGGAAAACATCGTTGAGGCGTTCGAATAGCTTTTTCGTGTCATACGAACAGAGTATCAATGATGCCTCCATAGCTTACCCGTTATACAACGCGAAGACACATCATAGATGCGATTTCCCGAGGCGTCATCTGACTAAATTGCCCTTGGTTTGGGACGCTCCCGAGCCACGATCTTTCGTGAGCGGCAGGGGGGGGCAGCATGGGGCGAATGAGGCTCAGGAACGGATAAAGCACGACGGCTTGAGCTTCAAGCTGAGTGTGTCGCGGAGCACGATTTCACGTTGGATCAAAATGGATTCCAATCGCAGCCACTGGGAGCCTTTCCTTCGCGGACGGTGGATACGACACCCTCGTGATGATCGACACGGGCAAATACCTGCGACTCGGCGAGCCGCTGTGCGGCTAGAGAGTGGATTCGAGTAAATTGATAGTCGAGCAAAACCAGCTACAGAGACTCGATTTCGACGACGCTTCCAGAGTCATCACATTGGCAGCTGGAGTACCAGCGTGGGCGAGATTCATTGAGTAACAGTCGCTCCCGCCGACGCCTCGCGGCTCGTCGTTAAACGAATCGGTTACGGACGGGTCTGCTTTCTACCTGCTTTAGAAGAACTAGCAGCAGACGGAGAGGGCTCCGCAGCTTTCGCGCATGCCGGGATAAGCAAACGACTTCCGAGCGGATGGGGTCAACCTCGAAGCGGGACTCGTTGGTGCGTCTCGGTGCTTCGATGCGCCGATTCTAAAATACGCATGGCCTCGCAGGTCTCGTCGAGATCGCTGACATGGCAGACCAAAGAGGTGATCGACCGATGAAATTGGCTGAGCATCTGCTGACCGATCGATAGTTCTGTGTCGAGCGATTCCTGATGGCGGCCGGCATCGTCAAACCACACCAAGGTCGAGGGCAAGTCGATGAACGCCAGCCCTTTTTCGCAGCAGACCTGTACGGCGGCGGGCGGACGGTAAGCGATGGCTTCGTGCCATACGGCTGGGATGTAGCCACCGCAACTGATTTGAGCCAGGATGCCATGCGGATCGTTCTCGGGTGAGCCAAAACCCAAGCTCAGGATTTGATAGTCCGAGTTCTCGGGACTCGGCAAACTCATATGCCTAATGGCTTGGACCCAATCCGGTGATTCACCGACGATGTACTTGCACCAATCGATCAGTTCGAGCAACTCTCGCTGCGAACGTGTGTCGAGTGATCGGGGCAAACGAGGGTCCGGAGTTTCGCAGGCCAAGCGGCGATGGCAGAAAATCAACCGCGGCCGACCAATGCGGGTAGCGATCAGTTCTTTGAGTCGCAGTGTCGCAGGCGCGAAACGCCGCGAGAATTCGTTCATGAATGCAATGCCGGAATCGCGAACGCGTTCCTGGATGCTATTGGCTGCGGATGGGTCGAGAATGACCTCCGCTCCACAAAAGATTGATTTGCGATATTCGCAGGCGGCCCAAAGTGGCATCAAGCGGTACCAGTCGTCCTCGAGGACGAGCACCGCGTCGAGACCAGGAAGCTCCATGATCGCACGGTAGCTGTCGACACGTTCGGCTTCGAGGGACCGTGCGGCGGACTCAGCAAGGACCGAAACGCTGTTGTAAACGCCGACGACATGAAACCTATCCCGCATCGAACGCAGGGATGGCAGGTAACGCGACTGCCAGTCGCGGCCCATTCCGATCACTCCGACACGCAACTTCATAAATGACCCCAGCGAAGAACTTTGCGAGCACGCAACGATCGCTCGGGTTTAACGAACGCGCATCAACGCTTGCGACGCTTGCACTTGGCGTTGCCTTGACGGACCTTGAATCGTGGATTGCTCTTGCAAATCACGTAGATTCGACCACGGCGACGCACGACCTGACAGTCAGGATGCCGATACTTCAGTGCACCAATCGATGAAACGACTTTCATTGTAACAAACTCCTGCTGTGGCAACTGCCCTGGATGCCGCAGTTAACTCTACGTGGGATCCGATTGGCCTGATGTCTGAGGTTTTCGAAACTAGGGACGGAGTAATATATCGGTCGGTCGCCCCATGGCAACAGCAAAATTGGTCAAAACACCAATTAGAATAGCAAACCGAGGGGTGAGGCGATGCACGGCAACGGCCGGAGTGGCGTGCACCCCTTGCGTGACCCGAGTGGGTCGACGTCCTGAGTTGCTGGGAAGCGTTCGTTGTCGGAAAGTCAATGAGTCAGATCATGCGCGTGGCGTACTTGGATTGCTTCAGCGGCATCAGCGGCGACATGTGCCTGGCGGCATTGATCGATGCCGGTGCCAACGTGACCACGCTTCAAAAAGGGATCGAATCGCTGCAGATCGATGCTCGACTGGAAGTCTTTCCGGTCCGCAAGCATGCTTTCCGCGGCCTGGGGCTGCGGATCACGCATCCGGAGCAGCACGCCCATCGCACCCTGGGGGACGTGCACGCCATCCTGCAACGCGGCCAACTGCCGGCTTCAGTCAAGGATCGGGCACTCCGCATCTTCGAACGGGTGGCCAAGGCGGAGGCCAAAGTCCACGGCACCACCTTGGATCGGGTTACGTTCCATGAGGTCGGTGCGATCGATTCGATCGTCGACATTGTCGGTGTCTCTTTGGCTTGGGAGGATTTGGAGATTGAAACGGCCGTTGCGTCCGCCATCCCCACCGGCACCGGCCAGGTTCGAATCGCGCACGGCCTGGTGGCAATCCCTGCCCCGGCCACGGCGGAGTTATTGGCAGGGGTACCGATCGCTGCATGCAATCTGCCTTGGGAAATGACAACCCCTACCGGTGCCGCCATCGTGTGCGAATTGGTGGACCGCTTTGGCTCGCTGCCTTCGATGCAGGTCGCTCGAATCGGTTACGGCGCGGGAACGCGCGACCTAGAAGATCGGCCGAATCTCCTACGCATCTTGTTGGGTGATGCTTTGCCGGAGCGAGCCGCTGCGTCCGATCATTCGATCGTGATCCTGGAAACCAATGTCGACGATACGACCGGGGAACAAGTTGGATTTGCCGTGGAGCAACTCTGGCGAGCAGGCGCGCTGGATGTTTACACGTCGGCCGTTCAAATGAAAAAAAACCGTCCGGGAACGTTGATCACCGTCCTGGCGTTTCCCAAAGATCTCAAAACCATGGAACAAATCCTCTTCCAACAAACTGGGACGTTGGGAGTTCGGCATCGTCGCCAGGCCAGGACCGTACTGCCACGTGATGGGGTGGAGGTCGATTCGCCGTGGGGCATTGTTCCTGGCAAAGTGTGCGAATTGCCCAACGGTGAAGTTGATTTTTCGCCGGAATACGACGCCTGCGCAGAGATCGCTCGAGCAGAAGGAATGCGTCTGATCGACGTGATGGAAGAAGTCCGCAATAGCTATTTTTCGGCGGACTCCTCGGGTGCACCGAAGGAAGACTCAGAGCCGCCCAACCCGGACACAAGCTACCGATGGGACAGTTCGCCATGGCCCGATGATGCGTAGATGACCTTTCAGGGACACTCGCATCAGGGACACTCGCATTCTCGGAACCTGGTCCTTGCTAGCGAGCGTGGTTGCCACTGAGCGTTCCTCGGTGGACGTCCGATCGGCAACATGAATCGGTAACCCGTGATTGCCTTTTGGCCCGGGATGAGAAGATGTGACGATGAGCATTTTTTAATTACAGGACGGTGCGCAAGCCTTCCGATGTCCAAGGGAACGATGGTGGTGCAATAGGATTGCAGAAATCCGCGATCGCAAAAAGTTTCGACGGAATGGTATTTGTTAGGGAAAACATATCATGGTCTTTGGTTTTACGTCGAAACATCTGTTAGCCATCCTCGCGCTGGGCGGCGCGACCGCTCACGCTCAAGACGTAGTACGGAATCCGTTCTATGGTCTACCCACGGAGTCACTTCCTTACGAAATTGCTGAGGACATCGCAGTCACGGCGCCATCGGCTCCTCAGTTTGGCGCCACGCCGGTGCACGATGTTCGCTTCCTGATGGATGGATTGGGATTCGCCGACCTGTTTCGCGACAGCGGGATCGTGACCTTTGGTTGGATGGAAGCTGGCCAAACCTACTCGTCGGCCGGATCGGGATTGCTCTCGGTACAACCACGACAGAACCGATTTGGGGATGAATTTATGTTCAACCAACTCGGACTCGTGGTTCAGAAACCCCTCAAACAAGACCAATTTGATTGGGGGTTCAATATGCGGTACTTCGCAGGTGCGGACGCTGCACTCGGACAGCCACTAGGCGGCATTGATTCGCCGCCTGGCAACGATAAATTCAGTCAAGATTTTCGGGACCTCTATATCTCTGCTCACTTGCCAATCCTGACTGAGGGTGGCATGGATATCAAAGCGGGGAGAATGAATACGATTATTGGATACAACGGGTTTCTCGCTCCGTACCGTCCGTTCTATTCGAGTGATTATCAATTCTTTTATTCGCAGGACGGTGCCTTTACCGGGGTGCTGACCTGCCTGCACGTCACCAACCAGTTGAACATTTGGAATGGCATCACGTTGGGGGCAAATACCTTCTTCACCAAGCGCAGCCGCGATTCGTATTGCTACATCGGGCAGATCAACTATTGGCTTCAAGAAGATCATCGGACTCTGTTGACCGGGTCTGTTTACGCGGGACCGGATTCCATCTTTGCTGCTCCCGGGCTCGGGGGCGAATTCGCGACGACGGTGGAAATGCGCGTGTTGCACAACTGGAACGAGCGCATGACGCAAGTTGTCCAATCGAACATGGGTTGGGATGATGAAACCGCTGTCGGCACGGGCTCTTGGTACGGTCTGTACACGATCGGTATCCTGCATTTGAACTCGCGTTGGGACACTCAAACGCGCCTCGAGTGGTTCAAGGAGGAGACGGGAACTCGAACGGGGTTCGATACCGACTACGTAGGCCTCACAACCGGATTGAATTGGCATCCCAATCCCTGCCTAGAAATCCGACCAGAGATCCGAGGAGATTTCGCGGACATGCCTGTTTACGGCAATGTCTCCGGACCACTGCGTGACAGCCAATTCACCGCAGCAATGAGTGCGTTGATCAAATTTTAGCCAGTTCGGGTTCAACTTCCGTGTCTTGAGGTGGTACCGAGAACCAATGATTGGGTGACAACTCGGTCGATTCAATGAGCCATGGAGGCGAGCCAGGTCCGCCGGTCCATTCTCCCGCGATTGCTAAAGCGACGCGGACGGTATCAATGGAAACGGGAGTGGGGTCGCCACACCATCGCACGCACGACATTCCATTGTCGAGAGGAAACACGCAACGGGAGATGCCCGGCAGGGGTTCGGGAAGACTCTTGGGTGTCGGTCCCGCGATGAAGAGACTGGCTGCGGCTAGTTGGCCTCCGAAATACCACTGCACTGCATCCTTTTTCCAAGGGCCATCCCAGCGGAACCGGTCGCGGTAGATCAGGGTCCCCGAACGCCTCACTTCGAAGTCTTGGACAATGCGATCAAACTCAAACCGTTCCGACAATTCACCGCGATCGTAGCGACCGGCTGTCCATATATCTCCCCACAGCATCTTGGCTCGAGGGGCCAACGAAACCCGTCCTCGCTGGAAATATCGACAGCCTTGAAAAGGAATGGCAGGGCCAGGAAGAACGACCAAGCAGGCGTCATCCTCGACATCTACATTCCACTGCTGAGTGCAAAAATTGGTCAGCGCAGGGTGAATGCGCGTGGCGGATTGACCGGTGACCACGGCGTTGGTTCCTGCGCGTGCAACGACATCCATCAAATGCCCATCGCCATCCATCAACCCTGCGGTGAGGTTGATGAGGTAAAGCAGCGACGCTGGTTCCCGATCGAATGAAAAGGGAGGCATGAGTCGAAGAGGGATCTGTTGATAACAGGTTCCAAGCTTTGTTTCATGGCCGTCGAGCACCAGTTCGATTCGCGCACCCCCGATTCGACCTCCAAGAAAGCCTGGGAGCTCGTGGACACGGAACTCGGGCGCTGCTACGAAGTCGTTACGTGTGATGCAATTTGCTCGCGAACCCAATTGACTACCTCCTCAATTCCTTGATTTTGCCGAATACTCGCAAACATAAAAGGCCGCTCGCCGCGCATCCGTTCGCTATCTCGTCGCATGACCTCCAAATCCGCACCCACATGAGGCGCCAAATCGATTTTGTTGATGAGCAAAAGATCGCTACTGCAAATTCCAGGCCCACCCTTGCGCGGGATCTTGTCCCCTTCCGCAACGTCGATCACGAAAATGAATCGATCGGCCAGCTCGCGCGAAAATACGGCCGTCAAGTTGTCTCCTCCGGACTCCACGATCACCAACTTCAGATCGGGAATCTGCCTTTGAAAGTTCGCGACCGCGCTCAGGTTGGCGCTTGCGTCGTCTCGAATGGCCGTATGCGGACAGCCCCCGGTCTGAACACCGACGATGCGATCCAACGGCAGAACGTCGCGCCGGGAAAGGAACTCCGCGTCTTCATGCGTGTAGATATCGTTGGTGATCACCGCGAGATTGATCTCAGGCCACAATTCTCGACAAAGGGTCTCTACCAGCGCGGTTTTTCCAGAACCAACAGGACCTGCTACCCCAAGGGTAAAGACCTGTCGCTTCGTTCCCGCATAGCGCGGAGGACCGGATCCACCCAAATAATCATGATCGTCGTCCTGGTGGCAGCACTTTCCCAAGTTGCGTGGGACCAGAGGACCGTGTTTCTTCCACCAGGTCTCGATATGGGAGTCAAGATCGGAACATGCGCGCATACAATTGTGTTTGTTCATGGCAAAGGATTTCGTAATAAGGACAGCCTGAGCCCGCTGTCTCCAAGGGTTGTTGGCTCAGTGAATCAACGAGGGATTGTATCTCATCGTGGACATACGCCAGTACCTGTTGTCCGTGTGTGTGACCTACCGGAATGGCCCGCACACCCGCTCCGATGATTCCCAAGGCTGCTTGATGAAGGAACGCGCCGAGGACTTCTTGCGGTTCTGCTCGAGCGATGGAACCGAGAACACCAAAGGCGACCGCATGGTGCCAGCCTTCGGGCTGGGCTTCAACAAAGGGCTTCACCGCAGTGCGGCTCCACGACCAAGTCGTCCCGAGTTGAATCAATTGGTCGCCCATCTCTCGGCTCGCGCGTCGAATGGTAGGCGGGATAATGGACACCTCGGCGATGGCGTTCAATTCACGGACAGCGCCTGGATCTTGGGCTTCGGCTGCCCGGGAACTGTTTGCGACTAAAACACCTTCCATGGGCCCCAATGCCGACTTCAACCACCATCGAACCCAGTTCTCCAAAGTTGCCGGATCGTGGACGAATCCATTTGAGATCGCCGCCTCCAAACCCCACGAATGCGTGTAACCACTAATCGGAAGAGCGGAGTCGGAGATCTGAAACAAACGCAAGTTCATGCAAAATCGATGATGGGTTCGAAGATATCATGCCGGGTGCAGCACCCGTGTGTCCCAGAGGACAAGCAAACTTGGTGCTGCACGAACATGGAAATGGTAATCCGAGGAAGCAATTCGATGGAGCGACAATCAGAAGAGAAAATAGCGCTGGGTCATCGGGAGCGTTGCTAAGGGTTCGCTGCCGACTTTTTCACCATCGACCCAAACTTGGTAGGTGTCTGCGTCCACTCGGATTTCCGGCGTGGCCTCGTTGCGCTTCATGTCCTTCTTGCCGACCGTTCGGCATCCTTCGACTCCAATGAGCTGCCGCTGCAAACCGTACTTTTCACCGATGCCGTTTTCAATTGAAGACTTCGATACGAAGGAAACCGACGACTCGGTTAGGGCGCGGCCATAGGCTGCAAACTGAGGACGCATGTAAACGGGCTGCGGAGTGGCGATACTCGCGTTGGCATCTCCCATCTGAGCGTTGACGATCAAGCCGCTCTTTACAACCAAGAATGGTTTGACCCCAAAGTACGCCGGTTCGTAAACGACAAGGTCGGCCAGCTTTCCACCCTCGATGCTACCGACATGCGAGGCGATACCATGCGCGAGCGCTGGATTGATGGTGTACTTGGCAACGTACCGCTTGACACGTTCGTTGTCGTTGCGTGAGCTATCCGACGCTAAAGGACCAAACTGGACCTTCATTTTGTGCGCTGTCTGCCAGGTTCGCAAAACCATTTCGCCGATTCGACCCATGGCTTGTGAGTCCGAACTCATGATGCTGATGATGCCACGATCATGAAAAACGTCCTCCGCGCCAATCGTTTCGGCGCGGATACGACTTTCGGCAAACGCCACGTCTTCCGGAATATTCCGCGACAGGTGATGGCAAACCATCAACATGTCGAGATGCTCATCAATGGTATTTTGAGTAAACGGCTTGGTCGGGTTCGTACTCCCTGGAAGTACGTTGGGTAGTCCGGCAATTTTGATGATATCCGGAGCGTGTCCGCCACCGGCACCTTCGGTGTGGAAACTGTGAATGGCGCGACCGTTGATGGCTGCGATCGTATCGTCGATAAACCCGCATTCGTTGAGGGTATCGGTGTGAATCGCAACTTGAATGTCGAGCTCTTCTGCAACGTCGAGACAGACATCAATAGCGCTCAGGGTCGTACCCCAATCTTCGTGCAGTTTCAAACCGCAGGCACCTGCAGCGATCATTTCCCGCAACGGCTTGTGCAAGCTGCTATTGCCCTTTCCTAGGATACCCACATTGACCGGCAAACCCTCGAACGCTTGCAGCATTCGCATCATGTACCAAGGTCCAGGCGTGCATGTTGTCGCCCAGGTGCCTGTTGAAGAACCGGTCCCACCTCCAATCAAAGTCGTAACGCCACTCGCCAATGCGACATCGATCTGCTGCGGACAGATAAAGTGAATGTGCGTATCGATTCCGCCGGCCACAACGATTTTGCCTTCGCCTGCGATCACATCCGTTCGAGGTCCGATCACCAGTCGCGGGTCAACTCCGGGCTGTGTTAATGGATTCCCTGATTTCCCAACGGCAACGATGCGTCCGGCTCGTACGCCGATATCTCCTTTAACGATCCCCCAATGGTCGATGATGACCGCGTTGGTGATCACCAAGTCGCAGTGGTCAGGACTGAGGGGAACTTCGAGTGGGCACTGAGCCATTCCATCGCGAATGGACTTCCCGCCTCCAAAAATCGCTTCCTCGCCGTACTCGCAGTAATCGTGTTCGATCTCAATCACGAGTTCCGTATCCGCCAAGCGGATTCGGTCCCCCTTGGTCGGTCCATATTTCTTCGCATACGCCTTGCGGGAGATTTTGACGCTCATCTTTTGGTGCTCGCTTTTGGATCTTACTTTGAATTATTTAGAAAGGAATTTTCCATTAAGAATCTTCCATGCCGACTACGATTTCTTGTGTCCGTAACCTTGCTCGATGCATCGCGCGATACTCATTTCTCGCGTGTAAGGATCGTCCAAACGCCCCATCACTAATGCGTTGAAGCCATAGACTTCTCGTTGGCCACTGAAGGGCACCAAGCGAACTTCTTTCTTTTCGCCTGGCTCAAATCTCACGGCGGTACCGCTCGGAAGATCCAATCGCATTCCGTAGGCCTTTTCACGGTCGAAGATCAATGCTCGATTGACTTCAAAAAAATGATAGTGGGCACCGATTTGAACCGGCCGGTCACCCGTATTGTTGACCGCCAGCGTCACGACAGGGCGGCCAACGTTCAACTCAAGATCTGGACCGTCGAAAGTATACTCGCCTGGAATCATAAGGTTCTCTCCTCAATACAACTGCTTCGAAAAATGAATGGCAAACAGCTAACCTAGCGAATCGGATCGTGAACAGTCACCAATTTGCTACCGTCCGGAAATGTCGGCTCGACTTGGATCATCGAGATCAATTCGGCGACCCCTTCCATCACATCTGCTTTCTTGAGAATCTCACGGCCCGCGCTCATGACTTCCGCCACGGACTTGCCGTCCCGTGCCATTTCCATGAGTTCCGCAGTGATCAATGCCGTGGCTTCCGGAACGTTGAGTTTCAAGCCGCGTTTCTTACGGTCACGGGCCACCATCGCAGCCACATAGATGATCAGCTTGTCGCGTTCCTGGGGGGAAAGAAACATCGAAAGGTCTCCGCACAAAGAGGAAAATTAAAGGAAGAAACGCATCAACTACACCACTCGCTTTTCCAACCCATCGATCAACATGACCAACCAAGTAGCAAGCACAAAGGGTGCCGTTAGAGCTGGTAACCCAAACATGGGAACCAACTCCGTCAGGGGAACCGCCAATAGCATACCAAGCAAAACCGGTACCAAGGATGAATGGCACTGGCGTAAGCTTAAGCTGCTGTGGCATAACGGTTTCGGTTCGGGTTGCGAGGGCACTGCATGAGTTTGTAGGACTTCGGTCGCCGTTTGACTTCCCTTTTCTCCTGCCGCCCAGGACGATTCCCGACT
>JBGSHV010000129.1:0-54281 GCA_041752005.1 Pirellula sp.
AGAAGATGAGTGCGGCATGCGCGAATCCGCGACACAGCGTACCACATGTCTTTCGACAGCCTGTGTCGCGCTGCGTACTCGGCGAAGAATCTGTTGAAAACGCCCTGCAGTGTGAGTGACATCCCCAAAGGCCAGTTCAACTTGTTATTATCCCGGTGTGGGATCGTTATCACCGGATTTTCGCCAGTTATCCCGGTCGAGTCAAGCAGTTATCCCGGTATTCCATCTTGGCCGTGAGCATCCCCATGGCTCTCCGTCCGTTGGCCCGAAACCGGGATAACTGTTATCCACCGGATGGGTTCTACCCCCCATTCCGGGGGGGGAAATTGTCTGCCGATTCCAGGCTCGAAGCGTTGACCGTGCCGTTCGAATGGAACTATAAAAGTAGGCTCGCGGGCTGCCGCGGCGGTGAGTATGCACTCTCGGATCCCTGGCATTCTCGGAGGATGGTATGGCCCAAACCCGTTCCTTATCTAGGCAAGAATCCGAGGAGCACTACTCCCGGCTTTGGTTCGCGGCGCTGGCCAAGTTCCATAAAGTCGAGAAACCGGCATCTTGGAATTTTGACGAGAAACAAGTCATCGCGTTTCTGCGATCCAAGCTTGCCCAAGGTACTCCGACCTGGAAGCGATTGAAGATTGTCGAAGGCCTGATTTTGTATCGCGACCAAGTCCGCAAATCCTCATTGCCGGAATTGGAACCCATTCGAGCCAAGCTCCAGCGGGTGGTGGTTGAGGAAAACCTGAAGCTGCATCAATCCGATGCGCCTATCGAAAACATTGTCGGCAAGATCAATCCGCGTGAACCGGATGTGATCCAGGGTCTGCGCCGGGCGTTGAGGGTTCAAGGGAAGGCCTACAACACAGAGAAAGCCTACGTTCAAAAAGTTTTGGCATTCATGGAGGACCGAGGCTTGAAGACCCTGGCGGATTTTGAAGGGGTCGGCGGTTCGGATGTCGAGAGTCACCTCACCGACTTGGCCGTCGATGGCGATGTTGCTCCTTCGACGCAAAATCAAGCGTTCTATGCATTGCTGTTCTTGTTCCAGCATGTTCTCAAACGCGATTTTGGCAGCATCGATGCGTTGCGCTCGACCAAGGAACCTCGCATCCCGACGGTCATGAGCTCGGCCGAGGTAATTCGGGTTTTTTCCTGTTTGACTGGGATTTACGGCCTGATTGGTCAACTGTTGTATGGGTGCGGGATGAGGATTACGGAGTGCTTGCGGCTGCGCGTCAAGGATATCGATTTTGACCGACATCTGATCGAGATCCACAACTCCAAAGGGGACAAAAGTCGATTCGTGCCATTACCCGTGCGACTCGTCGAGCCCTTGCGGCGGTTGATTCAATCACGCCGTGAGTTGCACGAGCGTGATGTCGCGAATGGCGAGGCGTCGGTCTGGTTGCCGCATGCTTTGGACCGCAAATTCCCGACGGCCCATCGTGAATTCAAATGGCAATTTTTGTTTGCATCTGCCAAATTCTCGCGGGACCCAAAAACGGACAAGCGGCATCGGCATCATTTGCACAGCGACACATTCCCCTTCCATCTTCGGCGTGCGGTTCGTGAAGCCGCCCTGAACAAGTACGTGACGTCCCACACGTTTCGTCATTCCTTTGCAACGCACCTGCTGCAGAACGGAACGGACATCCGAACGATTCAGGAGTTACTGGGCCACAGCGATATTGCAACGACGATGATCTACACCCACGTATTGGCTCGCCCTGATATTCGTATCGTCAGTCCGTTGGATTCCTTGGATAAAATGCCGCGCACAGCAACCCCCGGGACTGTTGATCTCAGTGCGGCACAACTCGGTGAGATCCAACTCGGTGAGATCCAACTCGATGAGATCCAACTCGGTGAGATCGGTCTCCGGGAGGTCGAGCCCGGTGAGGTCCCATTCGAGCCAGAGCAGAGGTCTGCAAACGTTGTACAGCAGGTTGCCACAATCCCTGCAACAGCCATAGAGCCGGTGGATGAACGGGTGGAGAAGCAGGTGGAGGTGGCGGAGCACGTGGAAGATGTGCTTCTGGTGGATGTTGATTCCGATTCTGAACACGCTGAACGTGGTACACTCGTGGACCAACGCAAACAGTCGCGGGCTATAAAGCCGTCCGAGGCAGGCATCCTGCGCAAGGTATTTCGTTGGCTCACCTTTTATGAATTCAGAAAACGGGAGTAACGGTTGCGAGTAGCGAGACCGAGCGAGGGGTTGATGCAAAGCAAGTAGAAACGGTGGAGTGAGTGTCGCCTTTCGCTCCGCGAAAGGAGCGTTTCTCGAATCTTTCGCGGAGCGAAAGACGACTATGAATTACGCTTGATCGGAGCTGGTGGTGCGACCGAGTACGGGCGACCAACGGCTCATCTCTACTGCCCGCGTTAGAACGTGATTTAAAATGTGGAAAACTACGTCTCGACCTAGTAGGAGTTGCTAGATACTTTAGAAACCCTCAAAACCATCTGGTTTTTTAACGCGGCTAGCGCCCGCGACTCACACTTTAAAACACGTTCCAAGCCACAATGGTTCGTTACTCAAGACGTGTTTTGAAAATCAGATAACCAGTTCCGGGTTATGGTTACGGGAGACTTGGAGAACACCATGCAACGTTGCTTAGCTTGCCGAGCGCTTTTGGCATTAGCCGTCCTGGCAATGCATTGCCAACGCGAGTCCCAGGCGCAAACACCCAGGATCCAGCGAACCGATTCCAACTCGATGGCGGCCCACGCTCAGTTGATGGACAAGGCCAAGCTAGGAACCATCGATGTTTACGTCATCGGTGATTCGATCACACGTCGATGGGGAGCGACGGACTATCCAAAGCTTCTTGCGCATTGGAACCAGACTTATCATGGCTGGAACGCTGCCAATTTCGGTTGGGGGGGAGATCGTGTTGAGAACATACTATGGCGACTCGAGAACGGAGAACTCGATGGCGTTACGCCCAAAGTTTTCTCGGTCCAAGCCGGAACCAATAACTTGCCCTGGACCGGACATGCCGACGCAACCAAAGTCGACGAAGTCGTTTCGGGGATTGAATCGGTGGTGAAGACGCTCCAACGCCATTCGCCCGACGCCACTGTGATTCTCACCGCCCTCTTCCCGCGACCACAGAATCCAAACGTTCAGGACACCATCGCTCAGATCAATCAACGCCTCGCCAAGCTAGCGGACGGGAAGAAAATCCGATGGGTCGATATCAATAGTCAATTGGCCGACGCCCAAGGTCAATTCCTGGCCGGCATGTCGAGCGATGGAATCCACTTGGAGATGCCGGCCTACGAAATATGGGCGTCGGAGTTGATACCGATACTCGAAGCTATCCTCGGGCCTCGCGCCACAGTGGATCATGCACCACCGCCCACCGGAGACCCAAAGGCATCGAAGGCCACTCCGTGACCCATGCCTGGGCCCTCTACGTTGATTTCAAGAGATTTGAACTTGCGCTGCAACCTACACGGCTTGATCCCTAGTTCGACTGGAAGCCAATGGCTCACCAGATCCGAGGATCCTGCACAGAACCGCTCGCCGTCGGACTCGATAGCGAGCAGTAAAAAGATTTGCAATCGAGATTAAAGGCAGAACCAGCCAACCGAGAACATCGACAAAATTTGGAACAAGTCGATGCACCGAAGATGACATGCACCGAGGATATCGTTGTCCCTACAGCATCGTGGCCAAGCGAGCGCACAGATCGGCTGTGCGGGCGCTGTAGCCCCATTCGTTGTCGTACCAAGAGACAACCTTGGTCAGCTTGCCCTTATCTCCCAGAACTTGGGTGAAGTCGGCGGCGAAGATGCTGCTATGGGGATCGTCGATGATATCGCTCGAAACAATTGGGTCTTCGGTGTAGTAGAGGATTCCCTTGAGTGGCCCTTCGGCTGCTGCTTTCATGGCCGCATTGATTTCAGCCACGGTGGTTTCCTTCTTGAGGTTGGTGGTCAAGTCGACGACCGATCCGGTGGCTACGGGCACGCGCATCGCGATTCCGGTCAACTTGCCTTTCAACTCGGGGATCACCAACCCAACGGCCGATGCAGCACCGGTCGTGGTCGGGATGATGTTCATAGCGGCGGCTCGGGCCCGGTATGGATCCGAGTGGGGCATGTCCTGCACGCGTTGATCGTTGGTGTAGGCATGAACCGTGGTCATCAAACCGCTTTCGATACCAAACGAATCGTTCAGCACCTTGGCGATCGGGGCCAAGCAGTTGGTCGTGCAGGATGCATTCGAAATGCACTTCATGTCTGCAGTCAGTTTGTCGTCATTGACTCCGAGAACGCAGGTGAGATCGGCACCGTCCTTGGCCGGTGCGCTCAAAACCACTTTCTTGCATCCAGCAGCCAAGTGGGTGTCGTAACCAGGCTTGCCATCCTTTGCACGGCCAGTGAAAAAGCCTGTGCTTTCGATCACGATATCGATCTTGTTCTCGCCCCAAGGGAGTTTTGCAGGATCCTTTTCGGCCAAGGCCAAGATCTTCTTGCCGTCGACGATCAAGTGCTTGTCGTCGTACGACACTTTTCCTGGGTAGCGACCGTGAATGCTGTCGTATTTCAGCAGAGTCGCCAGCATCTCGTTGTCGGTCAAATCGTTGACAGCAACGACTTCGAATTCGTTGGGTCGGGACATCAGGTTGCGGAACGTCAATCGCCCAATACGTCCAAAACCATTGATCGCAATTCGAATAGCCACGGGTTAAGATCTCCGCCTGGAAATAGAAAAAGAGGACAGGGTGCACGGTCCGACCCTCGCGTTTCGAAGGCCAAACGGAGCGTGAATATACAAGCGGTCCATGACCTGTTCAATGACCTTCGGAACCTCCAAAACATGGATAGCAATCGAGGGGTGCGATAACCGACCTTGGGCAACCGCTAACGCCGATCAACAATCCTTCGCGATTTGCCTTCTGTCTTGGGAAGGGTCCCTTCTGGCACGTCGACGACCTCGACTCGGAGTTGCAACTTGTTCAGAAGTCGCTCTGCGATCCGCATGGGCGTATGGGCTCGATCCTCAACCTCGAGTCGAAGTTCATCCAGCACCCCTTCCCGACGAAGGGTTAATCGATATTCGCCCACCTCGACGAATTCGCGGACGAGCGAATCGATGCTGGATGGAAATACGTTGACGCCACGTACGACGAACATGTCGTCTGCCCGCCCTACGATGCCGCCACGCAGCAAAACGAAGTTGGATTCGCCCGAAACCGAGTCCCAGCTGGGTCGTACCAAATCACCGGTCCGATAGCGAATGACCGGTGCCCCGACACGGCCTAGACTAGTGAGCACCAGTTCGTACAGAAGTTCCGATCCCTCCTCCGACATGGCGCTCCGATCGGTAGGCAGAAACTCCGCGATGAACTCGGTTTCGATCACTCGCAATGAACGACCATCGCGACTTCCGAATCCCCAAGGACCAATTTCTGTTGCTCCTGCATGATCCATCACGCGGGCTCCGTATAGTGACTCCATCGACGCCCGAACGCTGGGCACACTCCCGCCGGGCTCCCCAGCCACAAAAACGCAGCGAATGTTTGAGTCGCTCATTTGAAGGCCGCGACTCTCGGCTTCACGTCCCAAATGGATCGCGTAGCTAGGAGTGCTGAACAATACGCTCGGCTGGGCCGCATGAATCAGTTCGATCCGAGCGGACGTGGACATCCCGCCCGAAGGGATAACCATGCATTGACGGTGCAAGCACGCATCGTGAGCGCTCCAAAACCCGATGAAGGGGCCAAACGAAAACGCCATCATGACACGATCAGTGGCATGGATATCGGAAGCATCGAGCACATACTGCCACGTTGAAACCCACCATGCCCAGTCCTCTTGAGTGTCCATAATGACCATCGGTCGGCCGCGGGTACCGCTGGTCCGATGGTATCGCCGATAGCGATCGTTTGGATACGAGTGATGCAGCGCGACCCCAGAATCATCGTCATTGATCCAATCCGATTTGGAAACCAAAGGCAAAGTTTGCATCTCATCCAACGATTTCAGCACGCTGGGTCGATCGCCATAGAGCTGCCGATAGAACGCGTTGTCGCGATGGACCGTGGCCAGGAGCGTGTTGAGTCGTTCGAGTTGGTAAGTGGCCAACCGATCGCGGGACCATTGCTGGGCTGCATCCCGAGTCGCTCTGTCCATCGTTTTGTATCCGTGTTGGTGGTGCTGGACCAGCCGCTACTGCTTTCGTATCCGCTTCGAAAAGTCGACGCTATCGGCATGCCGTGCGGCCAAGTCATTGATCTTGGAATTTTCTCGAGCATATTCGAAGGGGCCGTTGATTTCGAGTAGCCCCAGATCGTACAACAAGCGATCGGAGTGTCCGGGAAACAGAACACGCCAATCCACTGGGATCCTTCCGGGGGACAAATCATTGACGTGCTGGACCAGATTCGTGGTGCAGTTGTTGGTTAACGTGTCGTAAAATTCGGGATCGCGCTGTAGCTTGTTGACTCGCGCCAACATGTCGACCAACAAGTTTTGGACTTGATCGGGAGTCGCACGCCCTCGGTACAGGTGGACTTCGACGTTCCGGACGGCGGTTCGAAGCAAAATCAAATCGCGTTCATCCCCGACGATGTACATCAGAGGGAACTTGCGCCCGGCGCCGCCCACCGTACTATAGGTTTCATCGGGTCCCAAACGGGCTTCGACGGAGACCACGAAATGGCGGCCGTCGGTCAAACCAAAGCTCAGCATGGTGTGCGCGAGGATCGGTGTCTCCTTGAACGGGACGATGATGAAGTCGACCGTGCGCACATCGGAAAGCCGGAAACTCAAGTCGTAGTAACGCACGTCGTAGTCGGATTCGCTCCGGTACCGGCAGTTGCGGACATGGCGGATCGTAATAGCATCGTTATCTCCCTCGAAGAGGGCGAACGGCATGACCGCCAAATCGGCCCGAAAGATCTTCGATTGCGTATCGGGGACCTTCGACGCAACCCGAAGCGCCTTTAGCTTGCCCAACGCACCTGTATCGGTATTGCTTATCCAAGGAGCGGAGCAGCCGCAAACAAGACATGTGGCCATCAACAGGGCGACTGGCAACCCGATCCGCGACAGGGAATGCTGCGTGCTCGCGGCGTACTCCCGTAGCGACCCCCATGATCGTCCGACTCGCTGAAGGAGCCTGAGGATCGGGATGTCCGACGGAGACGGGTGCGATGAAACGGGGGTGCCAACCATACCGGAATCGATAGCAAAAATCTCGGGTGAGCAAAAGAGCGGCTTTGGCAGGCTCGGTGTCGCCGGTTCTATTTGGGACCGGGCGGCAAATGTTCTAGCAGATACCTTGCAATCAACATCCTGACATGAACCAAGGTTCCGAGTCCTTCGCGAAGGCCGTGGTCTCGATTGGGATAAACCATGTAGTCAAACGGCTTACCAAGTTCGATCAACCGGTCGACCAGTCCTTCGATGATTTGAATGTGCGTGTTCGTTTCACCCGATCCAGTCACAATCAACAACTTGCCCTTCAGACCATCGGCGAAATTCAGCGGGGCGGATTTCTGGTACCCATCCGGATTCACTTCTCTGTCTCGCATGAAAATTTCCTGAAACCATGCGTTGTAAAGATGCGGTTGCGGCTTGGGCACAACGGCGATGCCAACATGATAGTCGTCTGGCTTGCGGAACATGGCATTCAACGTATTCGACCCGCCACCGCTCCAGCCCCAAATGCCAACACGCGAAAGATCAACATACGACCGCACGCGTCCCAGCTCCTTGAGTCCGGCTGCTTGTTCTTCGGTTGAAAGCGGACCGAGACTTCCGAAAATGCATCGTCGCCACGCAGCCCCTTTCGGAGCCGGTGTGCCGCGATTGTCAATCGATACCGTCAAATAGCCAAGGTCAGCGATGACGCGAAGGAAGTGACTTTGGGCTGCTCCCCACTGATTCAAGACGGTCTGTGCATGGGGTTCACCGTAGACATAAATGAAGACAGGATACTTCTTGGTTTCGTCAAAGTCTCGCGGCTTGATCATCCAAGCGTCCATCGTCACGCCTTGGCCGATATCCAACTGTAGGAATTCCGTCGGCCGAGAAATCACGGACTGAGCTTTCTTTTGAAGCTGCTCATTGGCTTCCAGAACTTTGACAACTCGGTGGTTTTCGATTTCAACCAGTTCCACAACGGGTGGCGCATCGAATGAAGAAAATGTATGAAACGCCCATTTTGCGTTGGGGGAAAAAACGTAATCGTGCGTTCCGCGTTGATCTTGTGGAGTGATGCGTTCCAACGTGCCTGATCCATCCAACGGCACGCGATAGAGGTACTTCTCCGTCGCATTGTCAGGCGACGCATAAAAGTAAAACCAACCCGCAGATTCATCGACGACCGAGCGATCAATGATGTCATACTCCCCCGGCGTCAGCATCGATATTTCTTTACCATCACGCGAATACAAGTAGGCATGCCGCCACCCATCTTTTTCGCTGATCACAATGAACGCTTGCCCTCCACGAATCCATATCAGGCCAGAATTCTTTCCCTGACTGGCCACAACCCAGGCAGGATCGGTTTCTTGAAAGATCGTCTTTATGGAGCCATCGATGGCAGCGAGAAAGAACTCTCGCTTGTCACGAAACCGACTCAGCCTCTCGATCAGTAAATCACCGGAGTCAACTGCCCATTCCACGCGACTGAGATAGAAGCCCTCTTCCTGCGATTCGAGGGGCAACCACTGTGGTTTTTTTCCTTCGACATCGACGATGCACACACGCAGCGCAGTGATCGCCTCGCCGACGCGTGCAAATGCCACTTCACGAACTTCAGGATAGGAAGGATCGGTGGGCACAAGCATCGATCGTCTTTTAACATGGCTGTCGTCCATTTCGGTGAAGGCGATGTGTTTGCTATCGGGGCTCCATTGCGGATCGTTGAACGAAACATCGCGGCCAGATTCTGCATCTGTAAGTTGAGTCTGCTTTCCGCTTGCTAGATCGAGAACAAATAGGTTTCCATTGCGAAACTCCAGCCGAGATTTTCCATCCGGCGAGACCATTGATTGGGGTTTCGGTTTCTCCAGGTCGGAAGGCGTGGCATCGGTTCGTTCACCTGTGCGAACATCGAATTCCATCCAAACGGGTTGATTGGTTTGCGGTTCGTTAGTTTGAATCGAGTATCCGTTGCTGTCGCCCCACCACTTCGCATCGACGTTCTTGGCTTGGAATTCGTTTCCTTCGTAAATCTCCCTGAGACGCGACTCCGTCGTTCCGTCTAGCCAGGACTGTGGCATCTGCTGTGCGTCTGCGGCCAAGCCACCGCATAACGCCACCAATAGTGAAACGAAGATGTATAATTTTATTTGCATCGTTCTGCTTGCGGTTTGGAGTTTGTTGTTTCGCTGCTGAGAGAAAACCCATGGGTGTCTTTCCCATGCGTGAAGGGGAAGCGAATCTTAATCTACGGGACCCGTTGGAAGCGATTCCTGTGAGGTCTTGAGCAAAAAGGCTTCGAGGACGCGATGTCGTCGGACCTTGCGGATTAGCACACGGACATTCCCGTGTTCGAACGTGTCACCTCCGCTTGGGGCATGCCCCAAATACGATTCCGCCCACGCATTGAGGTGCTGCAGTGGTTCGTTGGTCGGAAATTCGAGGCCGGTTACGGTCTGAAGGCGTTGCAACGCGATACCTCCACCTGCGACCCAGCCATCGCCGGACCGGACAATGTGCACAGGGAGCGTATCGTACTCGTCCTCGATGTCTCCTAGTAGTTCCTCCATGATGTCTTCGAGGGTGATCATACCGACGTTGCTCCCGTGGGAATCGACGACGATGGCGATGTGCGCATGCTCTCTCAAGAGTTTTTCGAGCGCGACTGAAATGACCAGAGAGCCGTCGAGTTTTGGTATCTCACGCAAAATACTTGAGAGGGTTGGCTGCCGTGGATTCAATCGCATGACGGTCACGATGTCTTTGAATGTTACGTAGCCGACGATGGCCTGCGGATCGTCACGCAAGCGGGTGACTGGAAATCGAGTGTGCATGTCCATGTGAGCCGCGATCAAGCAGTTGGCGAGAGAATCATCGAGTACCAGCATATGGATTTGCTCGGCAGGCAATGTGATTTCTCGCAGGGGTCGACTGGCCAATCGCGCCGCGCCGAGGATGATGTTCTCCTCGCGTGAGCCAATTAGTCGCGAGGTGCGCGCCAGACTGACGATGGCCCGTAGCTCCTGAAGCTCGATGGCTTCTGTCCGAGAATCGGCATGCGGTCGTGGGCTCCAGAGTTTTTCACTCCAGTTCATCAAGTTTGTCGCGGACCCTTCGAGGAGCCAGATGATGGGCCATGTGCTGGTAACAAAAATCCGCATGCCGGGCGACATGGCCAGACAGACCCACTCTTTGTTTCTCAAAGCGAATAACTTAGGCACCAATTCACCGATCACGATGGTGATGACAGTTAATGGCAGAACCCAGACAGCGATGGCGAGTGAATCAGCGAGCCAATTGCTACAACCCAGTTCGCGCAGGATGGGTGCGATGTCTTCCGAGGCGCTCGCGCCACCAGCGGCCCCGGCAGTAAGACCAACCAGAGTGATCCCAAGTTGCACGGCCGCCAAGCTCTTCTCGATTCCGTCTTTCATGCTGATGGCGGCTGCCGCGCCACGTCGGCCTTGATTGGCCAGCACCTGCAAACGCGACATGGTGACCGATGCCAGAGCTATTTCGTACGACGCGAACATGCCGTTGACCAGAATCATCAGGCTCACGACCAACAATTCAATGTTTGCCCAAATCATTCCCGCTCCTTCATGCAGTCGCGGTTTTTCCGCGGCATCGGCGCCCATCGATCCATCATTGAAATCCCCAGCCGAAAGGATCTTCGCGATGAACCAAAAGCTGTGTGTCCGCATTGACAAAAGCGCGTGCTGTGATGCGAGGTACGATTCGACCGTTTTTCGAATCGACCCAAGCATAGCGTCCTTCGAAGACGCTGCCGATGTAGCTTTCTTGATGCCACAAGGCGTTGGGTTCGAGTTTTCCATCTGCCGCCAAGCATGCCAGTTTGGCGCTCGTCCCGGTACCGCAAGGGGAGCGATCGTAAGCGCCTCCGGGGCACAGCACGAACGATCGCGAATCGTTGGCTGGGTCTTTGGCAGGTGCGAAAAGTTCCACATGATCCACCAAGGGGTACGTTCGCCGCACGTTCTGCAATATGCATTGGGTCAAAGCGATCAATTCCAATGGCGAGCGATCCAACCATGACGGATCAGGGCACGCGATCAAACAGAACCAGTTGCCGCCGTATGCGATGTCGGCCACCAGCGGTGGGTAGCCATCGATTGCAACGGGAAAGCTTGCTACGTCCCGGTAGCTGATGACATTCTCGACCGTCACGCGTTGATCGGTGTGCAACTCGATCACCACATTGCCTACCGACGTTTCCAAGGTCGCGACTCCTGGTTGAATTGCTCCAAGGTAGCGTAAGGTTTCGACGACGCCGATCGTGCCATGACCGCACATGCCGAGGTAGCCAACGTTGTTGAAAAAAATCACCCCAGCCAAATGCTTTGGATCCATTGGAGGCACCAACAACGCTCCCACCATCACGTCCGATCCTCGCGGCTCATGGACGAGCGCCCTTCGGAAGTGATCGTGGTGCGACCGCATGGTTTGCAGCCGTTGGTCGACGCTGAAGCCGCTCGAGCCCAGCCATCCGAACTCGCCGCTTGCGGTCATCGAATGTGGGTCATTGAACGCATGCGTTCTGTTCGAAGATTGGCCTTGGTAGGCATTCATTGGGTTCGGGGTTGTCTCGTCATGTTCGAGATTGGGGCCACCGGAAATAATGGTGCGTGTCGCTTCGCCCGCCGTGTGAGAATCGATGACGCGGAACGAACAAATTTGGTGGTTGGACCGTTCGGTTTCGACAGATGTAGTGGACGGATGATTGGCCATTGAAAATGTTTTATGATGGGGAAGGGGAATGCGACGGTTCATGCTGCTCGGTGTCGCATGTGCAATCAAGTTACCATCGCAAATGTCCTGATCGGTAGGCCTGTAAGAATTCAGGCATACTCCCAAGCAAATCGTTGCGGACCGTCAGTTCATCATGCCCCAGCCATAGGACTTCGGCCACTTCGTCCGGATTCGCGACCGGATCATTCGATTCGCACCGCGAGCAGATCATCCACTCCAAGCGCGTGCCCCAGCGTGTGTGGGTGGTCCATAGATGTTGATGAACCTCGACTGGCAATTGCAGCTCTTCCATGAGTTCACGTCGAACAGCCGTTGTGAAATCTTCGCCTTCCTCGATGCCTCCGCCGGGAAAGCACAGCAGTCCTGGCGCTCGGACAGTGAGCGAGCGTCGAATGACAAGGAATCGTTCCTTTTCGTGGATGATACCAACCACGGCGTGCCGACCGTTATCCCGGGTTGGGTTA
Source organism: Pirellula sp. (assembly GCA_041752005.1). GTDB lineage: Bacteria > Planctomycetota > Planctomycetia > Pirellulales > Pirellulaceae > JBKCUI01. The sequence goes on from JBGSHV010000129.1 coordinate 12,399, forward strand.
GAATCCTCTGCCATCATGGGATAGTCTTTCCAAACGAATCAATTCACTTTCATGCCAGTACCAATCGATCGTATGCCATCCGATCGAATGCCTCGAATCCAAATGTATACCTCAAATTCTCAGGACATGCAGTTTGCCCGACAAGTCGTTGGGCGACTGGTCGAATCCGGTTATATCGCTTATTTCGCGGGCGGGTGCGTGCGCGATGCGCTCTTAGGAAACGAACCGGACGATTTCGATGTAGCCACCAATGCTTCGCCGAATCAGGTCCGGGAGGTTTTTGGAGATCGGCAAACGCGGGCTGTCGGCGAAGCATTCGGCGTCATTTTGGTCCACGGACGCGTTGTAGGCTCGAGCAACCGCGATGCAAAAAAACAGGCTGGCTGCGAGAATCCCGTCTGCCAAGTGGAGGTAGCTACGTTTCGAAGCGACGGCGCCTATTCCGACGGTCGTCGACCGGACTGGGTGGTCTTTTCGACCCCGGAACAGGATGCCCAACGACGTGACTTTACGATCAACGGATTGTTTTATGATCCAATCGCCGAGCGGGTCATCGACTTCGTCGATGGTCAAAAAGATTTGGAACAAAAAATACTGAGGGCCATCGGAGATCCGCGGGCACGGATCGCGGAAGATAAACTTCGCATGTTGCGAGCGATTCGATTCACTGGCCGATTCGGATTGAAACTGGATGAGTCGACTCGGTCGGCAATTTCGAGTGGAGCACATGAGATCGGGTTGGTCAGCGGTGAGCGTATTGGCATCGAGCTCAGAAAAATCATCGAGCATCCAAGTCGCACTTGGGCTTGGCAGACCTTGCTCGAATTGGGTTTAGTCGAACATCTAGCGCCTGAAATGCGTGAAGCCTGGGTGGCCGAGCCTGCTCGTTCGAATAGTCTGCGATGGCTTTCTAGCCTTCCCCAGTCATTGGTCCCCTTTTCCGTCGGATTGGCGTCGCTGCTGTACCCGAATCTGGATCCGGAAACTTACTCGGAATCGCTAAGCAGTTGTCTTTTTTCATTGAAAGAGCGGTGGAAATTGTCGAATGCCGAGGTTGATTCGGTCCGATGGATCGCATCGCATGCTGACGATCTGGCGCGGGCGGACACCCAACCATGGTCGCGGATCCAACCACTGTTGACCTCCAGCAACGTCCATGAGGCTCTGCTTTTCGCACAGTCCCTGGCGGCGCTTCGCGGATTATCGCAATTCGGAGTCGAATTTTGTCAGGCGAAACTTTCGGGTCCTGAAAGCGACTGGAACCCTGCGCCCTGGATCCTCGGTCGTGATCTGATCGAAGCGGGCCTGCGGCCTGGTCCCGTTTTTTCCGAGATATTGGCCACTGCGCGTGCCTATCAGTTGGATGGCAAATGGAAATCGCGGCAGGAAGCATTGGCATGGCTCGAACAAGCCGCCCGCGAAATTCCATAGTCGAAGCCTTGGCCACCGAACTTCGCCAGCCCTTCATCCGTCCTTTCGCATCTAGGCGATTGGCGTAAAATTGCGTCCGTTAGAAACGTAGATCTGTTTGCGAATCACTCGGAAGGGGTGTGAACTTCGGGCTTCGCCCACGGTCACTCGGTATGGAACAACGATTATTCAATTTTTCAGCAGGACCGGCGGTGTTGCCTGTCCCCGTCTTGGAGCGGATTCGGGACGAAATGCTGTGCCTGCCGAGTTGCGGCGCGTCGGTTCTCGAGATTTCGCACCGAAGCAAGCAGTTCATTGCCATTCAGCAAGCAGCCAAAGAGCGATTGATACGTCTGCTCGCCGTACCCGACACGCATGAGGTGATCTTCGTTCAAGGCGGAGCTCGACTGCAATTCTCGATGGTGGCCATGAATCTGCTCCGTGGCCAAGCGCATCCCGCTGAGTATGTGGTCACAGGTACTTGGGGCAAATACGCGTTGAAGGAAGCCAAGAAAGAACGCGCGGTCGTCACGTGTTACGATGGCAACGAGCATCGGTATTCGAAACTTCCAGCCTGGCAGGAACTCAGCGTCTCAACTGAGGCAGCTTATGTGCATCTGACCAGCAATGAAACCATTCAAGGCATCCAGTTCCAGTCCGACCCGGATTTTGATTGTCCGGTCGTATGCGATTGCTCTTCCGATTTCCTCTATCGCCCAATCAATGTCTCGAAGTATGGATTGATCTATGCCTGTGCGCAGAAGAATGCCGGGCCGGCTGGCGTAACCGTGGTCATTATTCGTCGCGATTTGTTGGCCCGATCCAGCGAATCTCTCCCAGGATATCTCAACTACAAGAACCACGTTGATGAGGATTCGATGTGGAATACCCCCCCGACGTTCGCCATTTATGTCTTGGGATTGGTTACCGAATGGTTGGAAAACACCATCGGTGGTCTTGAAGCGATGCATGGCATCAACCAACGCAAAGCCGCATTAGTTTACGAGGCAATTGATCGTCATCCGGCAATGTACCAGGGACACGCCCAAGTCAGCGATCGCTCGCTGATGAATGCGACTTTCAAGTTGCCGAACGAGGAACTCGAAACCGCGTTCCTGTCGGACGCAAAGAAGCGTGGTTTGGATTCGCTCAAGGGGCATCGCAGCGTGGGTGGCATCCGCGCGAGTATCTACAACGCCATGCCGATGGCGGGCGCCGAATCGCTTGCAAATTTGATGGATGAATTTGCAACCCGGCACGCTTCTCCATAGAACGCTAACTTTACCAGCCTAGGCAGCGATAGCAGTCGTCATCGCATCATCGGCCTACCGTCTCTCACTTCGGTTTACTCACTTCGAACTCGCAACCTAACATGACGTACCGTATCCTGGTGCTCGACCCAATCGCCCCCGAAGGCTTGGCCCTTCTCGCATCCGACCCTGGGTTCGCCTACGAAGAACGGGTGGGACTTAAAGGGGATGCATTGAAGAAGTCGTTGGCCGAGTTCGATGGCGCGATTGTTCGAAGCGGTGTAAAAATCACGGCCGAATCGCTTGAGGGGAACAAACGGCTCAAAGCGATCGTGCGGGCGGGTGTCGGCACCGACAACATCGACAAGAATGCCGCCACGCGTCAAGGCATCGTGGTCATGAACACGCCCGCGGGCAACACGCTTAGCACCGCCGAACATACCTTCGCGTTGATGTTGGCCCTGTCACGCAGCATTGCGCCCGCGTATCAAACGCTGTGCCAAGGCACGTGGGATCGCAAATCGTTTATGGGTACCCAATTGGCTGATAAAGTCTTGGGGATTATCGGTATGGGACGCATTGGGCGTGAGGTTGCCTCGCGCGGCCAAGCCTTCGGGATGCGGATCGTGGCCTTTGATCCTTTCCTGTCCGATGAGCAGGCCAGCAAGATGCACATCGAGAAGGCCAACTCGGTTCAGGAAATGCTTCCAAAGGTTGATTACTTGACTGTCCATACTCCCCTGACCGAAGAAACGAAGTACTTGGTAGGGATGAAGCAATTGAGCTTGCTCAAGCCTGGGATTCGATTGATCAATTGCGCTCGGGGCGGAATTTTTGAAGAAGCCGCGCTCGTCGAAGGACTCGAGCGGGGCATTATTGGCGGGGTCGCATTGGATGTATTTGAAGAAGAGCCATGCACCAAAAGCCCGCTCTTCGGTATGCCCGGAGTCGTCTGCACCCCTCACTTGGGCGCCAGTACGGAAGAGGCGCAAACGCAGGTCGCCATTGAGGGCATCCAGTTATTGATGAATTTCTTCAAGACTGGAGAGATACGACATGCGGTGAATGTTGCCTCGCTCGACCCAAAAACGCTCGATGCGTTGCGAGGCTATCTCGACGCCGCCTACCGTTTGGGTTTGTTGGCCAGTCAGTGGCACACCGGCAGCGTTAGCTCATGTCAAATTCATTACCGAGGCGAGGTTGCCGAGAAGGATACGAAGCTCTTATCGTCGGCGTTTTGCGCTGGCTTGCTCGAGCGCGCTATGGACAATGACGTCAACATCATCAATGCCGAGATGTTGCTCCGCGAACGGGGCATTGTCTTGACGGAACATCGCAATCGCGAACCGGGCGCATTCAGTTCATCGATCACCGTTGAAGTCGATGGTAGCGGTCAGAAGATCAAAGCGGGGGCAACTGTTTTTGGTCATACGATGCCGCGATTGATTTCGATCGACGACTATCGCCTCGAAGCGTATCTCGATGGCCATATGCTCTTCTTCACGCATTACGATGTGCCGGGCATCATCGGACGTGTCGGGACCGTCTTCGGACTGCACCAAGTCAACATCGCTCAGATGTCGGTAGGTCGAGCCGAGCAAAAGCCAGGTGGGCACGCGATTGGGGTATTGAACCTGGACACGCGGGCTCCGCAGTTCGCGATCGACGCCATGATGGCCATTCCGGAAATTGCCAAGGTGCAGTCGATCGAATTGCCTGGTCTGGGTATCCTTCCAAGTTGGCTCTCAACATAGAGGGCAGGGCTTGGTAGACTGCGCGATGGGTCTGCGTAGAATCAGGATGGCTGCTCGAACCGTTTGCAAGGAATGAACGATGGCTGATGTACCATTTGTTTCGGCACCCTACGCGTCCGCGCGCTGGCACGGAGATGTGCTTGGGAAGCTCGAACTGCTCGATCAAACGCTCCTCCCTTCGGAAGTCCGAGTGCTTGAGTTGACGGCACTCGATGCGGTCCACGAAGCCATCGTATCTCTTCGCGTTCGCGGCGCTCCCGCTATCGGCATCGCGGCTGCCTACGGTGTCGTGATCGGCGTTCAAGAAGCCGTTCGGCTCGAGGCCGACACACGCACCGGAGCCGACGCCGCCCATCGCGCGTGCCAATACCTAGCCACCAGTCGCCCGACGGCTGTGAATTTGTTTTGGGCGCTCGATCGGATGCAGCGCGTCATCGATCGCAATCCGGCCGCGGCTTCGGCGGTGGAACTGGGCAAGTTACTGTTGCGAGAGGCCCGGTTAATCCACGACGAGGATCGGAGGATGTGCCATGCCATCGGGTCCTTCGGAGCCTCGCTCTTCGAAGACGGAATGGGAGTCCTGACCCATTGCAATACCGGTGGATTGGCGACTTCCGAATTGGGAACCGCATTAGCAGCATTGATCACCGCCCATACCGAAGGCAAAAAGATCCATGTCTACGCCGATGAAACACGCCCTTTGCTACAAGGTGCACGGCTGACGATGTGGGAACTGCAACAGCACAAGATTCCGTGTACCTTGATTTGCGACTCGATGGCAGCGCAGGTCATGAAGGAAGGCAAAATACAAGCAGTCATCGTCGGTGCCGATCGCATTACCTCGCGCGGCGACACCGCCAACAAGATCGGTACATATGGAGTTGCGGTGCTGGCTCGCTACCACAACATTCCTTTTTACGTGGCGGCCCCGACAAGCACCTTTGACCTGTCGATTCACTCGGGCAGCGACATCCCTATCGAACAGCGAAGGGCCGAAGAAATCACCACGTCCTTCGGGCATCGCACGGCTCCCGAAGGAGTCCAAGTCTACAACCCAGCGTTCGATGTCACACCCGCGGAACTCATCACCGCCATCGTAACCGAGCGAGGTATCATCAGCCCACTCAGCGAGGAAGAGATCCGAGCCCGAGTCTCGGCCTACGTATCCGAAGCTCCTTAACCCCAAGCGTAACCGGGTGAACTGCGTAACCGGGTGAACTGCGTAACCTGATTAACGGTTTCACCTTATTCCTAGGGCTAGGTGGTCAATGGCAGGGTAATCGTGCACTGCGTGCCGCTGGGTTCCGACCTAGTGAACTTCAATTCGCCCCCGAGCCCGTGGATGACGTTGCGAGTTAAGAATACGCCTAGCCCCATGCCTTCGCCGACCTCCTTGGTCGTGAAAAAGGGCTCCCCGATCCGTCGCAAGACGTCGTCGGAAAGTCCCATACCGGAATCGGAGATCTCGATCAGCCAATTGCGACGCTCTTCGCCGGCCAACACGATGGTGGAATGCAGCCGCACGCTTTGGTTGGGGAGAGATGCATCGAGTCCATTTTGTAGAAGATTGCGGAGGGCTTGAGAGAGCGCTTGTTTGGGGAGCATGGCTTTGTAATCCCCGACCGCCTTCTCCATTTCGATTGCTATTCGACTCGGTTCGCGCATCGCGAGGACCGACTCTTGAAGGATCTCCGAGAGCGTCACTGGCCGCAAGCGTTCTGCCGCGGCTTCACCTGCACCGCTTTTCATCCGATGCAAAACTTCTTTGCATCGGTTGAGTTCCTCGCGAATCAAGCCGAAGTCGCGTCGAACCTTGTCCGGCATGTCATGCTTTTCCAACGTCCGTGACAACTCGCCTGCGATCACTGCGATGGTCGACAGAGGCGATGCCAACTCGTGCCCTGCGCCGGCAGCGAGTGTTGCCAAGGCTTCGAGTCGTTGAGATCGCTCACGATCTTTCTCCGAGATTGCTAAGCGACGATCACGTTGACGAACTTCCAAGGCCAGCATCGAGACAAAGTAGGCCAGCACGCCACAGCAGGTCGCGAAGGCGATGAGAAACGCTAACTTGGTTACACCCCAGGGCGAATCGTGGACCAAGGGCGAACCTGCGAAAACGCCTATGGCGATTGCATTTTCAAGCAACCATGCGCCACCTACGACCGAAGCGGATGTGACAATAAAAACCCAAAACCGCGACAGGATAACGCCGGCCACAGCGATATTGGCGAAGTAGAAGAAGATGAATGGATTGGCGGCACCGCCGGTGCAATAGAGCAACCCGGTTAGCGTCGCAACATCGAATAGCAGAACCGAGCCGAGCCACTTGCTATCGATCGGATCGACCGGTGGGTTGTCGTGGCTGCGATGGCCGGTTGCGGCGCTGGAGCTACGTGCCATCCACCACAGGGCGATGTTGCTGATGGCGGTGCAGAGCACCAAGCAGAGCAAGGGAGTGATGGGGAGTTCGATGGCGAGGACCAGCCATACGAAACCGATCGCGAGCAATTGGCCCGCAATGGCCACCCAACGCAACTGAGTGAACCAAATAGCGGTGGAAGCATTGGGTTCAGCAAAACTTTGAGGTTTGAGATCTGCCGACAATCTCACTCCCCTTCCACGATCAATAGCTCTCGACTCAGCGCGTCGATGGCTACTGTCTGTTCGATCCCGCTGGGCCAATGCAGGACCAGCGTTCCCGATTGATCCGCGCACTCGGCAGGCAACCCAAAGTGCATGGCGCGTTCGCTGGTCGATGCATAAGAGCCTCCACCGACAATTTGTCGGATCCAAGTCTCATCACCAATCGTCAGATTCGCAGTGACGCCGATAGCATTGCGATCGGATTGCGTTCCGATCAATCGCACACGGAGATAGCAGCCTGAGGTCGGCGTACGGTTCCGCACCAATACAGCTTGTGTATTCACGCGGCTGACGGCGAAGTCCATTTTGCCATCGCGATCGAAATCTCCTAGGGCAAGGCCGCGGGACGATTGGCGTGTGGCCAGAAAGGATCCAGCCGTTTGGGGGGCAAGACGAAAGTACTTACCGTCGATGTTTTCAAGAACCTGCGGGCGCTGTTGAAACGTCGATCCGAGGGGATGCATTTCAATGTGACCATTGACGACCACCAAGTCCTCATCGCCATCCAAATCGATATCGCAGAAGGCAGTCCCCCAACCCACCGACGCTTCATCCGTACCGCGTATCCGAGTCGCGTTCGAGACGTAGGTGAAGAGCATGTTGCCATTGTTACGGTACAGTCCACCGATTTCATTTTGGTAGTTGGTGACCCAGAGATCGAGCTTGCCATCGCTGTTGTAATCTCCAAGCGCGATCCCCATGCTGCCTTCTGGGATTCCCAAATCGTTGCAAGCCACGCCACTGCGTCGAGCGATCTCTGTGAACTGCATATTTCCGTCGTTGCGATAGAGCAGATTGGGATCGACATCGTTGGAAACGTACAAATCGATATCGCGATCTCCGTCGAGATCCGCCGCCAAGACACCAAGGCCGCGCAATTGTTGGTCCAATCCTGCTGCGGTCGAGACATCGCGCCACGAACCGTCGCCAACGTTGAGGTAGAGGGAGTCGGGCAAACCCTTGAACTGGCGTGGTCCACAGTAATCGGCAACTTGCTCGCGACTCCCCGATTCCTTGAGCGCCACGCATCGAGGATTGTTATCAAAACTCCAGTCGGCATAATGCGTCACGTACAGATCGAGCAGACCATCGCCGTTGGCATCAAACAGAGCAGCGTCGGACGACCAGCCTTGGTCCGCCAGGCCAATATCTGCGACGGGTAACGATTCGAACGTCCCATCTCCTTGATTGCAGAACCATTGAAGGCCTGAGAAACCGGTAACGAGCGCATCGTCGAAACCATCGGCATTAAAGTCTGCGATCACGATGGCGGAATTGTACACGGCGGATGCGTCGAACCGCGTCGATTCGGTCACGTCGAGGAATTGAAAGTCAGGCAATCCGCGGCAAAGATTCCCGCGAAGGCCGCGCAAGGTTTTGGCGTCGTTATCGGGAACACCGCCACCGGCGCTCAGCACGTCCAGATGTCCATCGTTGTCGTAGTCCAGCAACCCGAGTCCGCCGCCGGTTGTTTCTGGCAAGTAAAGACCGTTGAATTCGCTGCCATTGCGAAACACGCAGGAATCTAGTGCGCCTTCGACCGCTTGGACCTGGATCACGCTTTCCGATGACTCGCTCGGACCGATCAACGAGTCTGGCGAGCCAGGTGCGGCGGTGTCTTGGCGAACCATCGATGGTTCGGATGAAGATCGTGGACTGCAGCTGGCAGAAAGGAGTAGACCGGTAGCAAATAGCAAGACCAAGCGTGTCGAAGCGGTGAGTCGATGAGCCGTGAGCCGATGAGCTGTGAGCCGTGATCGCATCGCTCGGCGTTGGCTCATTGCGTGCCTCGGCGACGATTGATGTAGCGTTGATGCCGCGCGGCCAGTTCCGGTTGATTGGTCCGATTGAAGTAGATGACCAAATCCTCGTGAGCGGGCAGGTAGGTTTCATCGACCGCAAGCGCTGAGCTTAGCCATTGCAAGCCTTCTTCGCGCGATTGCTTGTGCAGAAGAATATGTCCTAGCTCGTAGTGTTTTTCTGCGGTGTTATCGACACCACCGAGGAGCCTCGATACACGTTGATCGATGGACTGGACATCGGGCTGGCCTGCCTCGGCAATCGTTGCAAACCTTTCGGCTTCGGCTTCGTTTCCAAGGGCTTGATGGGCTTGGCTGAGCAAGTTTGCGGTCCGCACATCCTCAGGCCAGACAGCGGCTACTGAGCTAAGGGTATCGACGACATTGGTCCACTGCTCTCGGGCGATGTAGACACGTCCCAGAATCAGTTTCATATCGACCGTGGCTCTACCGGACTCTATCAATGGCAAAAGCAGAGCGACGACTTCGTCGCCGCGATCCAAGCTCACAAGGGAGTTGGCCAAAACGGCCACGGATTCCAAATCGGCTGGGTTACTCTCCAGATAGCGACGCGTTGCGGTGATGGCATTTTCAAAGTCGCGGGCTTTGGAGTACGCAGCTCCCAGCTGGGCATAGACGGGAATGAAGTCTGGATTTTCGCGAACGCAGGCTTCGAACGATTCAATCGAAGCCGCGGTGTCGCGATTGGCGATCTGCAACATGCCTTGAAAGAACGGAAGCCAGGGGGATTGTGGTTCCTGTTCCGACCAAAAGGCTAGGAATTGATTGACACCACCGAAATCGAGACGTCCGAGCAAGCCGTAAATGACGGCCGGTCCAATCTCGGATAGTTCCGCATCTGGAGCGGCCATCGATGTGGCTAGCGATGATTCAATGTCGGGTACGTTCCCCAATTGAATTTCTCGCAAAAGCTTTTCGCTTTGGAGCTTTGCATCGGGGTAGCCGAGTTGTTTGGCGATCTCGGAAAATTGAGCGAAGGCGATGTCGTCCCCGAGATGTCGATACGCACGGCTTCGCAAGAAGGCGGTTTCAGAGGTCAGTCCCGTGCGCTTTTCCAGTTCCTTGATTTCTAACACAGCTTGACGATTGTCCCAGTTGGTCAACGCTTTGGAAATCTTCAGCTGAGCTGTGGTGTAACGATTCTGGAAGTAACCGAAAATCGAAAGTGGGACTAAGATCATCAGTAGGATCGACAGCCGAAGCTTGACCCACGATGGTTTCAAGGGTGGCTTCGGGGGAACATCGTGGTCGTCGAGCGAATTCACTTCGACCGCGCCCTGCATGTACATCGCGGTAGGGGATACGATGCTCGGCATCGATTTGGCTCTCAGTTTTTGACGGACCATCGGCAGGTGAGAAAAGGTGCAAGAGCCTAGCAAGCGGCTCGGTATGGAGCTGGAGGGTGACTTCGTATTGTAACGAATGGAAAGGGCGTGTCCAAAGCGCGACATACCGTAAGTAATCGAGTTCTAGGACTTTTCCAGAGAAACCGCTTTCGCAGCTCGCGGATGGGCCTTGCCATACGCGGCCTTGATCGAAGTCGTACTGACATGGGTGTAGATCTGGGTGGTGACCAGACTTTTATGACCGAGCAGCTCCTGGACGCTGCGAATATCGGCGCCTCGATCGAGCAAGTGGGTTGCGAAACTATGCCGCAGCGTGTGTGGGGTAATGCGGGCGTCGAGTCCACGCAACTGAATGTACTTTTCCAGCATTCGGGCCACGCTTCGAGTCGTTAAACGCCCACCAAATTTGTTCCGAAACGTAGCTGCATTTCCTGCAGCGGTGGGTGACCGGCGGCGAACGGCCATGTAGGAACGCAACGCACCGAGAGCGTATTTGCCCAATGCACCCAGCCGCTCTTTGCGTCCTTTTCCGCGGATTCGTACGATGCCCTCATCAAAATCGATATCGGCATCGTTCATTCCCACCAACTCGCTGACACGCAAACCCGCGCTGTAAGTCACTTCCAAAATTGCGGCATCCCGCAAGCCCATCTCATTGGATTTGTCAGGTGCCCCAAGCAGTCCAAGGATCTCGTCACTTGATAAAAAATGGGGGAGTTTGCGAGCGCCGCGAGGGTTCCGCAAAGGCTTAGCGGGATTCGAATCCACCATGCCTTGACGTTGAGCAAAGCGGTAAAAGCTTCGCAGAGACGCAAGTTTTCGGGCAATACTCGTCCTCGCGTAGCCAGCTTCATGCAAGGCTGTTACATAGGACCGGAGATCGTTCGGGGACACGTCCCGAGGTAGCAAAGCCCGGGCACCGTCGTTGCTCAGGAAATCCGACAAATCCATCAAATCCTCCCGATAGGATTTGATCGTCAGATCCGACGCATTCCGCTCGACATCCATGTACCGCAAGAACTGTGCGATCTCTGTGTGCATGCGTCCATCCGAGTCCCGAAAGGTCAATCGGACTCTGAAAACGAGTCCCTCCGTAGTTTACCCCATGAAATGTAGCTTACCCCATGAAATGAGGACTAGCTCGAGCTTGCCGACAGTTCCTCATTTGGCAGCGGTTCCGTCGCCGATTGTGGAACCTGCATCGATCCGTACCCGCCCGAGCGTGATTCCAATCCGGACAGGCTCGCATAAATAGAAGTCAATTTATCCACTACTACCTTAACCGAACACAGCTCTCGAGCTCGTTGGGCCGCCGAATTAGCCATCGCCATGCGTCGTTCGGGATTGCAAACGAGATCCATCACAGCCCGCTGTAATGCGGCGGAATCACCGCTTGGAAAGACGAGTCCATCGCGACCATGCCGCACCAATTCCTTCATGCCCCCGGCATCACTCACGATGGGGCATACTCCTACGGTCATGGCTTCAATCAATGCCCGACACAGGCCTTCGCTCCGGGAAGGCATCACGAATAGATCGAAGGCACGCATGGCGTCGGGCGCTGGTGACAACCGGCCTGGAAAGAGAACGCGGTCTCGCAACGCGTCGGTGGAAGCTAGTTTACGAACGGCAGGATCATCGACATGTCCGCCGATGACAATTTTCCACGGCAGACTCGAAGGCAGTTGGCTGGCGGCCTGCAGCAACAAGTCGATCCGCTTGATCGGCCGGACATGACCGACCGTACCCAAGAGCAGAGTCTCGTTGTCCACGCCCCATTCCGACCGCCATTGCTCCCGCGTTTTGACGCTTTCAAAGTCCCATACCGTGTTGTACACCACGTGACACTTGTGTTTGGGGATTCCGCACCGAACCAGCACTTCGAGTACGGCTTGGGACTCACAAGCATGCATGGAGACGCGAGGCGAGAGATAGGTGATCCACTCGGTTGGATCCATCCGATGCAGGGGGCGCATGATCCCGCGAAAGGTTACGATCCTAGGCGGTCGATGACTACTCAATGTCCCGAGCACGGCCCATGCCACGCTACTTGGAGTGAAGGCATGAAGCACTTCGGGTTGAAATTCCCTGCACAGCGTACTCACTTGACGGATGGCAGACAAATTCAGTTTTTTGTAACCGGCAAAATTCTGAGAGCGTTGTTTAGGCCCCCATTCGGGGGGCAGATCATCGATCGTGTCGAAGGAACGTGTGGAATTGCAGGCGAAAATGTCGTGCCCACGTCGGCATAACTCTCGGACAATAGGGCTCGGAGCATGCAAAGTCATGATCCGCATCGCAGAGGCTTCCCGACAAAAAAGTTGGCTTCCAAACAATCGGCCTAACTCTCCGAGATTACGCGATTACCCATTCGACCGATATCCCAATCTGGAACGATCCCACCGAGCATTGGCGGATTGTGAAGAACCTATCTTTTGCTATACTTTTGGCCGTTGAAACGTGGATCTATTCGGGTTGAGCGCGGTGCCCAAGAGCTGCCTTGCAACTCCCGTTTTCGCACGAGATCCTATCCCCCAGCCGAAACGATTCCTCCGTGTCCACTGAGCCTCCAAGCGACGACTTTGATTCCAACGACCCAGCCAGCATCCCGTCGGCCGACGGGTCTGGAGGTAGCGGAGAACGGATGATCGAGGAGCCGATCGAAGAGGAGCTTCGCAATAGCTATCTAACGTACGCCATGAGCGTCATTGTTAGCCGCGCATTGCCAGACGTCCGCGACGGACTCAAACCGAGCCAACGCCGCATCTTGGTGGCCATGAACGACTTGAGCCTGACGCCTGGCGCGGCACGGGTCAAATGCGCGAAGATCGCTGGGGACACTTCTGGAAATTACCACCCGCACGGCGAAGCCATCATCTACCCGACCTTGGTTCGTATGGCCCAGGAATGGAACATGCGGCACGTCCTGATCGACAAACAGGGGAATTTCGGATCCATCGCGGGTTTACCAGCGGCCGCCATGCGGTACACCGAAGCCCGATTGGCGGCACCGGCCGCAATGATGCTCGAGGATTTGCGACTCGACACCGTCGATTACATACCAACCTACGATGAACGCCGAACCGAACCGGTCGTCCTTCCATCGAAATTCCCGAACTTGCTCGTCAACGGCGCCCAAGGCATCGCGGTCGGAATGGCCACCAGCATTCCGCCCCACAATTTGCGCGAGGTATGCAATGCGTTGATCAAGTTGATCGACGATCCGGAAATGTCGATCCCGGAACTTTGCAATATCGTTCTCGGACCAGACTTTCCGACCGGTGGCATCATTTGCGGCCGCTACGGAATTCGCCAAGCCTACACGACCGGGCGATCCACCATTGTCGTGCGAGGTCACGTCGACGTCGAAGAGGATGGTCGCAAATCACGTCTGGTGGTCCGTGACATTCCGTTCCAACAGGCCCGCGATCGGGTGGTGGAAAAGATCGCCGACTTGGTCCGAAGCGAACGCATCAAAGGTATCTCCGCCATTCGCGATGAAAGCGACTTGAAAGAGCCTGTTCGACTGGTCATTGAAATCAAGCAGAACTCGGACCCCAACGTGGTCCTCAACCAGCTGTATCAGTTCTCGCCGATCCAAGAAACATTCTCAATCATCCTCTTGGCCTTGGTGGACGGCAAACCGCGCGAATTGAACTTGAAGGAACTCCTACAGGAGTTCATTCGCCATCGAGTCATCGTCATTCGCCGTCGCACGCAACATCTGCTCGCGGCGGCTCGCAAGCGCAAGCACGTCATCGAAGGTCTGCTCCTGGCGTTGGCCAACATCGATCAGATCATCGCGCTGATTCGATCCAGCCGGACTCAGGCCGAAGCCAAAGTGAAATTGATGGGGGTTGAATGCCCGGCATCGATGATGGCACGGGCTCTGGGCGAAAAAGGCTACGCTGACTTCCAACTCGAGCGGGGATCGGCGGACGTCTACCTCTTGACCAGCGTCCAAACCGATTCGATCCTCAAGATGACGCTCGGCCAATTGGCTGGCCTCGAACAAGAACGACTGAGCAATGAACACGCTGAAATCTTGACTGAGATCGAAGGCTACCGAACGATCCTAGGCGATACGGCCAACATCTATGCCATCATCCGCGACGACCTAACCGAAATTGCTCGCCGCTACGGCAACGATCGCATGACCGAGATCTCAGGTGAAGAACTCGGGAACTACAACATGGAGGACCTCATCACTGAGGAAACCATGGTGGTCACGATCTCGCACCAAGGCTACATCAAACGCCTCTCAGCATCGACCTACAAGTCCCAACGTCGTGGCGGTAAAGGCATCACGGGCATGAAGCTCGAAGAGGAGGATCCGGTCGAACACCTCTTTGTCGCCAGCACGCATGCGTACCTGCTGTTCTTCACCAATCAAGGCAAAGTGTACTGGCAAAAAGTTTGGGAGATTCCTCAAATGAGTCGCGAGAGCAAAGGCCGCGCTATCGTCAATTTGCTCAACCTGACGCCGGAAGAAAAAATCCTCGATTGTGTGCCTGTACGCGATTTCAATTTGCCTGGTCACTTCCTCATCATGGCCACGAAGAAGGGGATCGTGAAGAAAACGGCACTCGAAGCCTACAGCCGTCCTAAGAGAGGTGGCATCATCGCCATCAAACTGCGAGAAGATGATGAACTCGTCGATGTCGTCATCACCAAGCCGAACGATCAAATCGTACTGTCGACAGCCAATGGTATGGCGATCCGATTCTCGGAATCTGATGCTCGTCCAACCGGCCGAAACACGTCCGGCGTCAAAGGCATCTCGCTCAAAAAGACAGATTCCGTGGTGGGAATGGTTGTGGCCGATCCGAATGCTACCTTGCTCACGGTTTGCGAAAATGGCTACGGCAAACGGACCGAGTTCGGAGCCGGCGATGCAATCGCACCCCGCGATGAATCGATCGCGACCGACGACGAGTTGCTCGAAGATCCCAACGCCGTTGACGAAGAGACCACTGCCGAGCCGGAAGCCACGGCCGAGCCGGAAGCCATCGCTGAAGTGGATGACAACGATGACAAGGGTTCTGCCAATCGCTACCGTACTCAGCGACGGGGTGGCAAGGGGATCATTGACATCAAAGCGACCAAGCGGAACGGGCCAGTGATTGGTATCCTCCCAGTCGTCGACTCGGATGAACTGATCATGATGACCTCGCGTGGCAAGATTCAGCGCATTGCGGCTCAGGACATCAACGTGATCGGGCGCAACACGCAAGGCGTTCGCATCATGAGCCTCGATGACGGCGATACGCTCGCGGCCATCGTCCGTGTTCCTGGGGAGGACATTGAGGAAGCCGCCGCAGCGGCCGCCGCTGCTGAAGTCGCTCGTCTGGCTAGCCTTCCGATTCCACTTGAGCCCGTTGACGAGGCCAACGATGAATCCGCCGAAGATTCGGACTCGGATGATTCGGATGGCACCTCCGATGCAGTTAGTAGCGAATGATGCAATCGGTGGACTCCCACGCGTCGGAGGTGGTGCTTGATGCCTCCTCCACGCCGGCGAAACTCTTGGTGTTGGTCTGCACCTACAACGAACGCGAAAATCTGCCGAAGCTCTTCGATGCCTTGCGTGGCGTGGCACCCGACGCCGACTTTTTGGTCGTGGACGATCGATCGCCCGACGGGACTGCCGATTGGGTTCGTCAGCAAGCGCAAACGGATCCTCGTGTCGCACTGATCGAACGAAGCGGAAAACTTGGACTGGGCACCGCGATCCGCGAAGGCATGAAGCACGCTATCCAACATGGGTACGAATGGCTGATCAACCTCGATGGCGATCTCAGCCATGATCCCGAGGCCATCGTCACCATGCGAACTCTGCAAAACGACTGCGATCTCGCCATCGGTTCGCGCTACGTCGAAGGAGGTGGAATGCAAGGTTGTTCGTGGCGCCGCATCTTGGTCAGCCGATGCGCCAACTGGCTCGCACGAGGCATTGTCGGTTGGTCGATCCTCGATTGCAGTAGCGCTTACCGCTTGTACCGTGTCGAACTACTGCGTCGCATCGAGCTTGAGGAGATCCAAGCCACCGGGTATGGATTTCTCGAAGAGGTCTTGGCGATGATGATCCGAGCAGGCGCACGCGTGATCGAAACACCCATTGTGTACACCGAACGCCAGCAAGGCCGATCGAAGCTATCCGTGCGCGAAGCCATCTCGACCTTCATGGCCCTGTTGCGAATCGCACGCATCGCGCGCTCAAAGCCGCAGGTGGGATCCAGCAACGTCTAGAATCGTTGGAACGAGCCGGCCTCACGCCAGCGTTCTGATATTAGCCGAGTTTTCGACTTAGAACGTGTTTTGAGATGCTAGCCGCAGGTGCTAGCGCCTTCATCTTTACCCACATGTTTCGACTACTTACGTGCTCATGCTCAATAAAATGGTGCTCGTGCTCGTAAACGAATCGCCAGCCCAATCGATTTCAAACACAAGCAATTCCCACCTAGGTGCGATTTGATTTTCCGAATTTCAAATCACGTTTCTAGATGACGTCGCAATCGCTAGTTCCTTCCCATAGCCTCATCCATCCGTCGCGGGAGGCATTTCGAGCTTCGGAGCACTGGGTGTTGCTGGCTGTTGGCTTTGCATCCAAGCCCCGGCCGCCAAGAGTCCCGCTTCGTGAAAGAACTTAGCGGTCAGAACAACCGTCCGAGGCTGCTCACGTTCAGGCTGTTGGCCAAAGGCGACGACGAGACTCGGATGGCCCGTCAAATTCATCCGCGTCAGATCCCCATCCCCAATCAAAATATCGACCGTCCGCAGTTTGGCTTCGGTCGCTTCGATTAAGGAAACGCGGGCCCGCATCGATTGCACGTAATCGATAGCCGAACAGAATTGCGCTTCTCGGAATACCGGCCCCCACTCGCCGACCTGCGAATCCGCGCTCGCTTGTTCGAACAACGCTCCATGCATTGCTGCGGCTTCGATCGTGATGGCATCCGACATAGCTGCGATGCGTGGATCCGGTTCCAACGTTAGCTCGACAATCTCCGCGCCGTGCTCAGCGAACAGTTCGGCGATACGTTGGCCGTTGCCGCGCTGTTGGGCGGGAACTCCAACTCGCAATCCTCGAACACTCCAATCTGGTACCGGCCACGCATACGGCCTCTCGACCACGGTTGGATCGCGACCATCCGGGCCGAGCATGGCTTCAAATACCACGCCACAGTCATCGACCGAACGGGCAATCGGACCGATTTTGTCCATCGTCCAGCCGAGTGTCATGCAACCAAATCGACTCACACGACCGAACGTCGGTCGCAAGCCGGTCGCGCTACAAACTCGACACGGTGAGACGATGCTGCCCAGGGTTTCGGAACCGATGGCAAATCCACATAGACCCGCCACGGCAGCCGAAGCGCTGCCAGCCGACGAACCCGAACTTCCTTTAGTGGGGTCCCATGGATTGCGTGTCATCGCGCGAAACCATTTGTCTCCCCAAGCCAATGTGCCGACCGATAGTTTGGCCAACAGCACCGCGCCGGCCTCCTGCATCTTGTAGGCGACTGTGGCGATAGGACCACGCTCTCGATCCTGATAATCAACAGCGCCCCAGGTCGTCGGCATGCCAGGGATGGCGATGATGTCCTTCGCTCCCCAAGGAATTCCATGCAGCCATCCACGGTCCTGGCCGGTGGCAAGTTCGTCATCGGCCTTTTTTGCCTCTGCCATTGCACCTTCGTTGAAACTCACGACGCAATGCAGTAGCGGGTCGTAGCGTTTGAGTCGCTCCAAATACATGGCCGTCAACTGCTGACTAGTAAACAGCTTCTGCCTCAATCCAGCTGCCAACTGTCGAATCGTCCAGAAGGCTGCCGATTCGATCCCATCGAAGTCAGGAACTGCTGCCTGGGACAACGAATCCAGCCCGCCTTCAGCCGTCACTTGCATTTCCTCACCTGCACCGTCCTCAGCGGGTTTCGATGGCAGGGCGGGTGCAAAAAACCATGGTGAAAAGACCGAAGCCATCGGCGTGTTCTCTTCGATCGGAGTCGTTCGCAACGCTTGGATCGATCGATCTTTGCTTGTCAAATCCTTGGCGATCCGTTCGCATTGTTCATCGGTCAAAGGAACCCGCGACATCCAAGCCGCATTGCGGATCTTTTCGGCGGTGTAGGTTGGTTCTTGCACGGCCGAAGGGACAGGATCTTGCTGGACCAAAGTTGCCGCCAGTGCATCGGCATGCGCGAGGGTTGCCACCGTTCCGCCAGCCAGCAAACAACGCCCTATCCATTCTCGTCGGGCTAACAATGCCTGCGTGGATGGGCAATTCGGATCGATCGGATCGTGGGACATGTTGTTTCGATATAGAAGGAAAATAGACGTTGTCGGTTCGTCAATCCACTGCTTCGCAGTGCGAATGATGGGACTGCACTGCCGGCGGTTCGATTCCGATTCGAACCGTTTTATTTTGCATCCGTGATGGCAGGTGCATTCGAAGATTTCGGCGCAACAGGTTTCGAAGGGATTGCTTTCGGCGGCGTTGCAGGGGCAGGTGCGAGCGTTTTCACCGGAACCGCAGAGTCCTCCTCCAAGACAACGTTCTCGGGGCTATTTGCCATGGCATGCTTGGCCGCCCAGATGCCGGCACCAATGGCCCCCGCATCGTCGCCAAGCATTGCTAATTTGATTTCAAACGTATCGGCATAGCATTCGAGCACGTTTGCGTTGACTACCTTTTGAACTTCTTCCAGATACAACTCCGAAAGTGCTTCGACCAATCCACCTCCGAGTACGATCACATCGGGGGTGAGCAAATGGATCAGATTCACACACGAATATCCCACCGTACGCGCGGCGTTTCGGATGACCTTTTCCACCGCGACGTCACCGCTCTTCACCGACATTGCCAAAGCCTTGCTACGTATCTCTGCCAAGTCGGTCCCTACCGCCTTGAGCAAATTCGGGGCTTCGCCACGGAGGGCTAACTTGGCGCAGTTGGCGGCAATAGCCAAGCGACTAGCTTCGCTCTCAAGCGTTCCCGTCATCCGGGTTCCGCTGGAATGTTCGGTCGACGCAATGCGGGTATGACCTATCTCCATACCTGTATGACGTTTTCCCCGGAGGATCTTTCCATCGTAAATGAAACCACCACCGATACCTGTGCCTGGAAAAACACCGGCCACGTTGTGGGCACCGACTGCAGCTCCGACGCTGTACTCGCCGTAGACCCCAGCATCGACATCGTTGAGAACCGTTACGGGCCGACGAAACGCTTCCTGCAACAGACTTCCCAAAGGAACATTCTGCCATTTTAGATTGACGGCTATATGAACAATGCCCTTATCCATGTCCACTGGCCCTGGGCATCCAATTCCGATGGAACGCAATCGATCCAAGGGCAAGTTGGCATCGGCGATCGTCTCGCGAATCAGATCAATGATGCGGGTTACGCCTGCCGTTGCACCCTCCATGCCTTTGGTCTTCTTCCGCTTACGTCCGATGATTTTGAATTTCTCGTCGAGCAAGACGCAAAGCATCTTGGTCCCACCGAGATCAAATCCGCAATAATACGAAGCCGTCATGTCCAGAACTCTTGATTACGCGTTCCTCAAAAAACCAGCGAAGTCGAACGCGATTATAACCGAATCGCTCGAGACGGTCAGTCGGATTGATTACAATGATCCCGATCCTGCTCAGGACGCTGCCACGTAGTCGTTCTGATCCCTCCCACCTCCCTCCTTTACCAGCGTGGTTTCGATGCCTCTGCAACGATGGTTTTTGGTCTTCGCTTCGGTCGTTTGGTTTGCCCCCATCACTTTTGGCCAACGCGATCTAACGGATATCCCCATACCAGACCCCGAGGTTGAGAAGGCCACCTTTCAGGTGGACGAGGGCTGGACGGTCGAGTTGTTCGCGGGTGATCCCGCAATGGCCAAGCCGATCCACATGAATTGGGATAACCAGCGACGGCTATGGATCGCCTCCAGCGAAACGTATCCTCAGATCAAACCGGGCGAACCCTCCAACGATAAGATCCTGATCGTCGAAGACATCGATGCGGATGGTCGGGCAGATCGCACCGTCGTTTTTGCCGATGGACTGCTCATCCCGACCGGCGTGCTACCGGCCAATGATGGGGATTTCGCCAGCGCGTACGTGGCAAACAGCGACCAGCTGCTGTACCTCAAAGACACCGACGGTGATTTGGTAGCGGATGAACGCGAAGTCGTCCTGTCAGGCTTCGGTACCGAAGACACCCACCATTTGCTCCATTCCCTGCGTTGGGGACATGACGGCTGGATCTATATGAATCAGTCGATCTATATCCACTCGCACATCGAAACACCTTGGGGGGTTCAGCGCCTCAATGGCGGTGGCATTTGGCGCTTTCACCCTGCGACCAAGCGTCTGGAGGTCGTGGCCCGCGGCTTTGTGAATCCATGGGGTGTCCACTTCGATCGCTACGGTCAAATGTTCGCGACCGACGGTGCCTACGGAGACGGGATCAACTATGCGTTCCCGGGCAGCGTGTTTGTTACTGCCGTCGGTGCCAAGCGACTGGTCGCTGGCTTGAACCCCGGCAGTCCCAAGCACTGCAGCTTAGAGATACTATCCGGAACGCATTGGCCGGAATCGATCCGCGGCTCCATGGTCACCAACGATTTTCGTGCTCATCGTGTTTGTCGATTTAAAGTCAGCGAAGACAAGTCAGGCTACGAGTCGATTCAGCAACCCGAGTTGATCAAAACGCCGCACGTCGCTTTCCGACCCATCGATGCCAAACAAGGACTCGACGGTGCGCTCTACATCGCGGATTGGTACAACCCGATCATTCAACACGGCGAAGTCGATTTTCGTGATCCTCGCCGCGACCGTACGCATGGTCGTATTTGGCGATTGACGCATCGTGATCAATCAGCCACCGACAACGCAGATATCACGACCGCCGATCCCATCGAGAAGAATTTTGAACGACTGGCCGATGACGCGGACTTGGTGCGTCTGTTCGCTGGTCAAGCCATCCGACGTCAAGTAGGTCAGTCCACAACCGCGGCTGAGAAACTCGATGCATTCGTCTCCAAGGTTGCAGCCGATCCCCAGCGCGGACTCGAGCAACTCGAATTGCTGTGGGTTCTCGAGGGGATGGGACGCTTCGACGGTCGATTGCAATCGGCGCTGGCCGAATCACCCGACGGTCGACTGAGGGCAGCCCTCGCCCATCACTATGCCAATCAAATCCGTTGGGTTCGCGATGAACAGTACGGATCCTTGGAGGAATCACAGACTGGGCAATGGGTGGCCATAGGCCAACGCTTTGCCAACGATCCTCATCCGCGTGCTCGTTTGGAAGGAGTTCGGATGTTGGCGGAACTACCCAGCACCGCCTCAGCCGCCGCTGCCTGCGATGCGCTCCAGCATCCCATGGACCGCTTTCTCGATTTCGCACTGTGGCAAACCCTTCGCGATCTTTCCCCAGTCTGGCTGCCCGAGTTTCGTAATGGCCAATTCCGTTTCGGCGGAAATCCTGGTGCCATCGCGTTTGCATTGCAAGCCATCGAGGATCCTTCGACCCTCGATGCTGTCTTGACCATGCTCGAGGAACCCGTTGAAACCATCGATCCAACGCGAGGACTCGCCGCCAAACGGGTACTCGCTCGACTGGTCGCCGACCTTGGCAACGGTCCACAACATACGCAACTCGTCGAAGCTCTGGTCGGAACCAATCTGCCGATCGCGAAGCTCAGCGAAGTCGAACGCGGAGAACTCTTGCAACGCGTCATCGATGTCTCCATGCGACGCAAGCAGACGCTCACGCTCAATAAGATAACCGAGCAACGATTGAAGGAGCTGGCCACACAGGTCGTAAAACTGGACTCAATCGCTATCACCTCCGACCTGAGCCCGACCGATTTGGGACTGGTCGCATTGCGCGGGCTCGGCGCGTTGCGGATCTCTGGCGCACGCGCCTCGTTGGAAGACTGGGCCGCTCAAAGCAGCGCTGCCACTCCGGTCCGACAAGCAGCTATCGGCGCGCTGGCGTCGTATGCAGATGAGTCCGCACGCGGATTGCTCGAAAAGCTCGGGCAGGACCAAAACATCAATGTCGCTTCTGCTGCCCTGGCGGCCCAAAGCGAATTGGATCTGAATGCAGCCACCCGTACGCTCGTCGATCGCTTGGCCAACGATGCTGCTCAAGCGGAACCGTTAGTGAATTTGGCAGGTAATTGGATGGGACGCAAGGAAGGAAGCAACGCGTTGACCGCAGCCTTGCAGTCAAAATCACTCGAGCCATCGGTGGCCCGGCTACTCAAAGCTTCCGTTCGAAAGATGAACGCAGCTGCGGATCTGCTGGCCGCCATCGATGCTGCAGGCAAACTCGAGGAGAACCGATGGGTTTGGAACGACGCGCTTCGCGATCGCTGGCTTGAATTGGCGCGAACCCAAGGCGATGCCGAGCGCGGGGAATGGATCTATCGCCGGGCGGAACTGCAGTGCATCCAATGCCATCGCATCGGTGGCGCGGGCGGTGTCGTCGGACCCGACCTGACCTCGATCGGGGCCCAAGCCCCCGCGGACTACCTCGTCGAAGCGTTGATCTATCCTGCGGCGAAAGTCAAGGAAGGTTACAACGCCAAACTCGTCCGAACCGAAGACGACGAAGTGTTGGCAGGTATCCCTATTCGCGAATCGGATGACGAAGTCGTATTGCGACTGGCCGATGGACGTGAGGTCACGATCGCCAAATCGGAGATTGTCGACATCAAGGAATCACGTTCACTAATGCCCGATGGTCTGCTCGATTCGCTATCTGAAAACGATGCGATCGATCTACTGCGATTCGTTACCGAACTTGGCAAACTCGACGGAACGATGTTGGTTCCGGCCGACGGCGCAATCCGTTCTTGGGAAGCCCTGACATGGACAGAAAAAGCGTTTGCGGTCTTTAACCGAACCAGCTTAGACTCGATCGCGGCCGATCAATCCCCCTTTGCTTGGCAACCACTCGCGGCCTTGGTCTCCGGATCCGTACCCATGCAGTCACTCGCCAAGTACCGACCCCATGCCGACACACCCGACCACACGTTCCTCAGGACCAAAATTGTGGTCACGCGGCCAGGTGAAATTGTCCTTCGATTGACCGGTGCTCCGAAGGGAGCACTTTCCATGTGGGCCAACGGCAATCCGGTCCCCATCACAGGCGACGACGTGCGAGTCAAAGTTGTCGAAGGCGAACAATGGTGGTTTCTCGGAGTAAATCGCAACATCGTGGCCGATGGCGCCATCGAAGTTCGCGTGGATGCCAACGCATCGACCGGCAAACTCGCGCCCTGAGAAAAAGGATATAGGAAATAGAAAACAGGAAACAGGAAGCAGGAAGCAGGAAGCGACAAGTCGGAAGAAGCTTCTTCAGCCGTCGTATCCGTCCTCATCTTGAAAAAAAGCGGATCCAACCTCGGGTCCCGAATCGGCACATCCAGACGTAGCGGGGCGCACGATCCGGCTCCTCGCTACGCCGCTGCTCGAGGACTTGATGAACCGCGTACCGCATTCGGAATAACGTGACGAACCATCGTCTGGACTCCCAGCGACAGCGTTCCATTTCCCACCGCAAGGCGTCATGCAGCCACACGGGATCGTTGGTCTGCGTTCGCAGCCAGAGCCCAAAACAGATTGCATCCTGCCAGATCGCATCCTGGCCTTGCGGGAAGTGCGTCGGTGCAAACCGGTCGAAGTATTCGTGGTAGCGTTCCCCCAAAATCCGGACGGTGATGGGCAACAAACTCGCGGTTTGAGATCGGCGTTTACGCGACAACGTCTCGGCCGATCGCTGCAACTCGCTAGGATCTAAATTGCTTAACAAGTCGTTGCACCGAAGCTCGTCGTTGCACTCAAGTCCGAACGTGGTCCGAAGATTGCTGTCCGCAGGCTGGCCGATCGTCTGTGTCAATCGTTGGGCCAGCGCCACTTGTTGTTGCCGCAGTCGTTCGCGCTCCGCATCCGTCACCGGCCGAATTCCTTGAGAATGGAAGCAGCCCGCTCCAGTTCGTTCATTAGTTCCGCGAGCGGAGGGATGTGTTCATCGCGCTCGAGAATGATCCCTTTGACGTCTGCGAACTTGACCACCTCGATCAATAAATCCCAGATCTCCGGCTGGGTTGGTGCAGCATGGCTATCGATCCATAGTCCATCCTGAATGTGTCCGCCAGCGAAATGCAGTTGAACAATCCGGTCGGCGGGCAATCGATGGAGTACAGACGTTGCGTCAAATCCATGATTGACCGAATTGATGTACAGATTCGTGACATCCAGAAGCAATCCGATGTCATTCTGGTCACAAACCCGACCGAGGAATTCCGCATCGTCGAACTCGTCTTCGGGGAATCGGATACTCTCGGTGATGTTTTCCAAAATCAGCGGCGTAGCCACGATGTCTTGAAAGCTACGGATGTTGTCGTGGAGCACGCGCAGTGAGGCCTTGGTTTTCGGTAATGGGGTCAGATGACCTATATCGATTCCGCCAGCCCGGGTGAAAGCGATATGGTCGCTGCACCATGGCGGTCGGACGCGTTGGACGACTTGCTGAAAGCGTTTCACATAGCCTGCGTCGAGTCCTTCGGCGCTTCCCAACGATAACGCCAGGCCATGTGGAATGAGAGGCAGATTTCGGTGGAGCATATCTAGCTCTGCCGACTTTATGGGTGAAGGCTCATAGTAATGGTCCGCGACGATCTCGAGGAATGCGATGCGATCGCGATGCCCAAACAACTCCGCCTGATGTTGAGGTCGATAGCCTAACCCCACCCCAAGTTTAGGAAGCGACTGCAGAACTGCATTAGCTGCCACAGCCACCGCAACCCCCACCACATCCTCCGCCGCCGCAACCGCTGCCCCCACCGCAGCTCGTCGAGCCCGATCCGCAACTAGAACCGCTACCGCAGCTCGATCCGCCACAACCACTGCTTGTCATTGCAGAACTTTGGTACGCGCGGTACATGGGATCCATCGAACTGCCTTGCAGTGCGCTGACACCGAAGATCCCCATGGCCATCAGCGGCAGGGTTGCATCTCCCAGAGCGATCTGAGGCTTCAACGTCGACTTTTCAAGTTCGTTGACTTTTCGGATCGAGGAATACGCCAACTGCACGTCGGCTAAGAAGTTTCGACCGCGAACCGTAAGCCGTCGTTGCGAAGCTGCGACCAACAGCAAGATGCCACCGACAACCATCATGCCTACAAGGGCAAATACGTTGGACCGCTCATGGGCCCAAGCCGCCATGAGCTTGTAGGCACCTAGGGCTTCGAAGGCGAGGATCGCTATGGTTATGATGCGCCGCATCCAAGCTCGATCGGACGCAGGTACTTCCAATTGTTCCTTTTCAACCCAGTCACGCCACTTTTGAGTTTGTTCGCGAACGCGAATTCGCACTGGTTCTTCGAAGACCGCGTCCGCCTTTTGAGGGGTTCGAAAGAAATCCATCACGGCACGATGGATCGCGGAGAGATCTCCACCTCGGTCGAGGGGATCGGTCAACTCCCACTTGATCGCCGCCCCTCTGAGCCACTTGCCGATCCCGCCAGGTTTTTTCTCTGACAATTTGCCTCGATCGACCAAATCGACCATGGTCGTTCGGATGACCTCCGTCGTCCCACCACGCAGATATGCAATTTGAAACGGATCGGGCGTCCCTTTGATCGGAATTGGCGGCAGTTTACCGCTGGTGTCTTGCCGCAGAATCAAAACTCGCAGCAAAACAAATGCGCTGACCAACGCTGCGCCGTAAAGGCCCAAAAAATACGGACCTGGCATATTCCCAAGCGGATTGTCGAAAAGCCATTGCATACGCTATCTCCAAAGACGCGATCCGAAGGCCACCAACTCAAGGTTAGCATATTTCTTCGTTCTCTAGAGAAATTCAGGCCGAAGAGTCTCCTTGCAAGGGCGCATTTTCCATGCCGATCCCAGGATTGACAAGGATTTCTTGCGTCCGATCGGGTGGACTAATTTGCGTTTCCATGGAGACAAATAGCGTGGTTCCGGCCGCCAGCAGCAAGGATACCCCCCCGAAAACGACGACCTGCAGTTGCGTGATTTGTGGATAGAAGTCCAGCAACTGACTCGCTCCAATAGCAAACAAAATCTCTGGAATCACGATGAACAAGTTGAATATTCCTAAATAAACACCCGTCCGATGGGCGGGAATGACCGCCGACAACATGGCGTATGGCATCGACAAAATCGATGCCCATGCGATCCCGACGCCAACGAAACTGAGACTGGTCAGAACCCAGGCCGTACTCGGGGTGACCCACCCCACGGATACCAATCCCATACCACCCAACATCAATGCCACGAAGTGAATCCATTTAGCGGACATCCAACGGGTCACCACGAGTAGGCACAAGGCGGCCAGGAAGGCCGTGAAGCTGTAGGTCGCGTTGCAATCGTTCTGTAAATCGATTCCTTGCTGATACAACGGAGACTGCGGGTTGGGTGCGCCCATCAAATCGCGACCCAAAGCGGGACCCAAGTAGATGAACATGCAGAACAGACCCATCCAAGTGAAAAACTGAACGACCGCAAGTTGTTTCATCCGAGCCGGCATTTCGCGAAAGGCATTGAAGAAGTCCTGAAGGCCGCCATTGACAGTTCGTTGGCTACCCTCGACGCGAGACTCTTCGCTCGGCGGATATTCCTTGGTCGTCACGATCGTCCACAAAACGGCGACGATAAAGACCACCGCGCCAATACCAAACGCATAGTGGATCGTCAGCGGAATGGCTTGTTCAGTCGTCGAAGCGGAACTGATTCCCATCTGCTCGTTCAAGAATCTTGGCAGCTTGGATGCGATGACCGCACCGGCGCAAATGAAGGCCGATTGCATCGCGAAGCCGAGTGTCCGTTGACGCTCGGGCAACATATCCGCGACGAACGCTCGAAACGGTTCCATCGAAACGTTGATGGATGCATCGAGGATCCATAGCAGTCCTGCCGCCATCCATAGTTCACCCGATCGCGGCATGAAGAACAGACAAATGCTGGATAGGATCGCACCGACCAAAAAGTAAGGACGCCGCCGTCCGAGTGGCGTCCATGTTCGATCGCTTAGATAGCCGATGATCGGTTGCACGAAGAATCCCGTCAGCGGCGCGGCCAACCAGAGGATCGGTAGCTTATCAGGCTCGGCTCCTAAGTATTCATAGATGGGGGACATGTTTCCCATCTGCAGCCCCCATCCGAACTGGATCCCAAAGAATCCAACCGACATGTTGATAATTTGCCAAATAGAAAGGGCGGGCTTTTCATGCGAAGTCATGTTGGTCCTGAATGACGGATGGCCACCGGGAGAGAAGTACGTGAGGAGAGTGGCGGCACGACGAACGTCGAGAGCATCGTAGCACGATTTTTCTTTGGAAAAAACATGACGGCTTCGAAATTCCTGGCTCCAAAGCTCGAGGCTGATTTCGAGGAATCACCCAGACATGATGGCACCTATGGGGTAAACTAGAAAGGTAGTTTGAACCCCGCCGGCCATGAGCCATCCTCAACGCATGAGTGACCCTTCCCCAGAGATGATAAGCTTCTATCGAATTGAAGGCATGCGCGTCCTGTGTGCCTTTGTTGTACTTTGGATAATCGGACCCAACTTCGCATGGGTGGCCGAATCACTGGCCCAGCCTCCGTCCACGACGCAGCCTCCGGCCACGGCCCAGCCACCGGCCACGGCCCAGCCACCGGCTGCGACCCAGCCACCGGCTGCGGCGCTAGAAGTCAGCTTTCCGATTGATATTCAACCCCTGCTTGCCCGGCGCTGCTTTGCATGCCATGGCCCGGACCAAGCCGAGTCGGGGTTGCGGTTGCATCTTCCGGAGTCTGCAACCGCCATGCTCGATTCTGGATACCAAGCCATCGCGCCGGGAAATCCCGAAGAGAGCGAACTGCTTGCACGCGTCCGTTCGACCGAAGAGGGAGTACGCATGCCTCCCGAAGGCAAACCGCTGTCAGAGCGCGAACAGGCGTTGTTGGAACGCTGGATCGCCGATGGAGCTCCATGGAAAAACCATTGGGCCTTCGAGCCGATCTCTTCGCCTCCGGTTCCTGCGCTGGCCGACGGCACACGCGCCGCCGAACCGATCGACGCGTTCATCGACGCCAAGCTTGAGAAACACGGCCTGACTCGGGCACCACAAGCCGAACCGATCGCATTGCTTCGACGTTTGTACTTCGACCTGATCGGCTTGCCACCCAGCCCTCAGGCCGTAGCGGACTTTCGAGCACGAGCCCACGACAATTTCGAAGCGGCCTGGGAATCGGAAATCGATCGTCTGCTCGCTTCAGAACAGTATGGTGAGCGATGGGCCAGGCACTGGTTGGATGTTGTGCGTTACGCGGAAACAAACAGCTTCGAACGCGATGGACCGAAACCCTTCGCATGGCGCTACCGCGATTATGTCATCCGATCGTTGAATGCGGACAAACCCTACGATCAATTCGTGCGCGAACAGTTGGCAGGTGACGAACTTACTCAAGTAACCAGCGATTCGCTCATCGCGACCGGCTTTTACCGACTCGGTATCTGGGACGATGAGCCGGCCGATCGGGAGCTAGCGGTTTACGAAGGGTACGACGATATCCTAACCACGGTCGGCCAAGGCCTTCTGGGACTGACGATCAATTGCTGCCGTTGCCACGATCACAAGATCGATCCGATTCCGACCGCCGATTACTACGCGTCACTTGCATTCTTCCGTAACCTGACTCCCAATGGCTACGGCCCTCAAGTCCAAAGGCCATTGATCGCGACCGAGTCCGATCGCGCACAATTCAAACTCAACGAGGATCGCATCCGCGAAGAAGGAGACCAGATTCAGCAGCGGTTGTCCGAGGTCGAACAAGCGCTGCGAGCCGAAATTGCTGAATCCTCCGATGCCGGTGTGGCGGGCTATGACTTGGACGATCTCGAGTACCGCTTCTATCGCGATACCTTCGATAAACTTCCAGACTTCGACGCGCTGAAACCGGAAACGGTGGCCAAGCTTGACCCGCCGCGCATCGATATCGGCGTGGCCACCCGCCCGGACTATTTCGGATTCGTGTTTGATGGCAAATTGATCGTTCCCGCCGATGGCGAATACACTTTTCGCCTCGACGCGGACGACGGCGTGCGTCTGTCGATCGACGGCGAAGCGGTCTTGGAATACGACGGCATCCACGGCCTCGGTCAACCGCACCGGACCAAACGGACGTTGACCCAAGGCCGACACGCATTCCGCCTCGACTACTTTCAAGGCACCGGCGGCAAAGGATTGCAATTGGAATGGAGTGGCCCCGGCTTCAAACGCCGTATCTTGACCGCAGTTGATGCCCCACAAAATGTCGATCTCAATCAATGGATCGAATCGCAACGTGGTTCGGAGCTCGATCCTGAATTGGTCCAATCCTTCCGTCGACTGCGCCGAGAGCTTGAAGAGAACAAGAACCGCAAGCCGTGGGAAGAGTATGGAATGTGCGTGAGCGAATCGGGCACCGTCGCACCGGAAACACACATCCTAACCCGCGGCAGCCCTGAAGCCAAAGCCGAGGTAGTGCAACCTGCATTTCTATCCATTTTGGGAGGCGGCACTCCGACCATCGAACCCAATGCAACGGCCAACACCACCGGTCGGCGTTTGGCCTTGGCCAATTGGATCGTATCGCCCGAGAACCGACTCACCAGCCGCGTTTTCGTCAACCGCGTCTGGCAGCATCACTTCGGACGCGGCATCGTCCGGTCTCCCAACAACTTCGGCCAGTTGGGGGAAACGCCAACCCATCCGGAACTCCTCGACTATTTGGCCGGCGAGTTCATGGACGGTGGCTGGCGGATCAAGCCGCTGCATAAACGTATCTTGATGTCCCAATCCTACCGCCAATCGTCACGGGCATCCGACAAGGCACTCGCCCAGGACGCGAACAACGATTGGTTTAGCCGCTTCGATATGCGTCGTTTGAGCGCGGAAGAAATTCGTGATGCGGTCCTGGCCACCAATGGTCGCTTGAATCTAACCATGTTCGGGCCCAGCATCTATCCGGAACTGTCTGCAGAAGTCATGGCCAGTCAATCACAACCCGGCAAAGGCTGGGGTAATTCTTCCGTCGATGAACGAGCGCGGCGCAGCATCTACATCCATATCAAACGATCGTTGCTGGTACCCATGATGTCGAATTTCGATTTCCCGGAACCGGACACGAGCTGCGAGGCCCGCTTCATCACTACCCAACCCGGACAAGCCCTCGGGATGCTCAACGGCGATTTTTTGAATGAACAAGCCGCACTCTATGCCGAACTGATTCGGAAACAAGCAGGCCCGGAACTCAAAGATCAAATCGGCGTGGCCATTCGCAACGCATTGTCGCGCGAGCCCACGTCTGTGGAGATCCAACGCGGGGTGCAATGGATCGGCTCTTTGCAAACCGAGCATGCGTTGAGCGAGGAACAAGCACTCGCGTACTACGCTCTTCTCGTCTTTAACCTCAACGAATTCGTGTATTTGGACTGATCGGAAGAATCCCCATGAAACCCAATTTCTGTGGTCGCACACGGCGAGAATTTCTGTGGCAAACCGGCGCTGGCTTCGGCGGCGTTGCGTTGACCGACTTGCTCTCCCGCGATGGATTCTTCGGCGGTACGGCCTCCGGGTCCGACGCACTTGGATTGCCCACACCGCATTTCGCGCCCAAAGCCAAGAACGTGATTTTCCTATTCATGTACGGCGGGCCGAGCCACATCGATACGTTTGACTACAAACCCGACATGAAAGGCCGCGACAATCAGACCGTCGAGGTAAAAACCTTCGGTCGCGGTGGACACAAGAACACGGGTCGTATCGTCGAACCGCGTTGGGATTTTCATCAGTACGGTCAATCCGGCAAATGGGTTAGCGATCTATTCCCCCATCTCGCCGGTCATGTCGACGACATTGCCTTTATCCACTCCATGACCGCCGACTCGCCGATCCACGGCTCTGCGATGCTCATGATGAACTCAGGCCGCGTGCAGAGCGGACACCCCTGCATGGGCTCCTGGGTCAACTATGGTCTCGGTAGCGTGAACGAGAATCTTCCTGGATTCGTCGTCATGCTCGATCCCACCGGTGGCCCCATTTCCGGCGCAAAGAATTGGTCGAGCGGCTACATGCCGGCCAGTTACCAAGGAACCATCCTGCGCACCCAAGGAACCCCGATGCTGGACCTAAAGAACCGTGATGGAGTCAGCCGCCAGTTGCAACGCGATCTCATCGATGCCATCCAAACCGAGAACGCCGACCATGCGCTCGCCCGCGGGAATCGATCGGATCTCATGTCTCGAATCGCTAGCTACGAACTCGCTTATAAAATGCAAGAGAGCGCGCCCGAGGCCGTCGATCTCGAAACCGAATCCGATGAAACGCATCAGCTCTACGGCATGGATCAACCGCGAACTCGCGACTTCGGCACCAAATGCCTGCTCGCGCGGCGGCTGGTCGAACGTGGCGTGCGATTCATCCAGATCTATTCCGGCGGTTCGCACAACGACGATAATTGGGATGCCCATTCCGACCTGAAAACCAACCACGATTTCCATGCGGGGAATACTGACAAGCCCATTGCTGGACTGCTCGCGGACCTGAAGAGGCGAGATCTGCTCAAGGACACGTTGGTCGTCTGGGGCGGTGAATTCGGTAGGCAGCCGACCGCTGAATACGCCCAGGGAACCGGTCGAGATCACAATGCCTATGGGTTTACCATGTGGATGGCCGGGGGCGGCATTCGGGGTGGAACGAGCGTCGGGACCACCGATGAACTCGGTGCGGCAGCCGTGGAAAAGCCATTCCACGTCAAGAATTTGCACGCCACCATTTTGAACCAACTCGGCCTGGATCCAAACCGGCTAGCATACTTCCACTCAGGCCTGGATCAGAAACTCGTCGGGGTCGAACCGATTGAACCTATCCACGAGATCATTGCGTGAGCCCCCCCAACTGTCGGATTACCCCATCCTGTCGAACTTGTTTTTTCTACTTGGCTTAAATCCGTCTTGACCCGTCTTTTGTGAACTGACTATCCTCCGCTCCGACCAAGGCAAGCTCGGTAAGCTCGGCTAGCTTGGTTGGAGTCCCAGGATACACCGACGGGCCCGTTTGGGCGATGCGTCTCGCGATTCGTTGTCGCGGCGAGCTCGCACGGTGATGAGCATTCAACAAGGATGGTTGAGTTCCATGTCCAATACGAAAACAGTTTTTACGACCGGCGAAGCTGCCAAGATTTGCAAGGTCAGCCAACAAACGATCATTCGATGCTTCGATAACGGATCGCTCAAAGGCTTTCGCGTTCCAGGCAGTCGATTTCGACGGATCCCACGCGATCAATTGTTTGTCTTCATGAAAGACAACGGCATCCCTACCGATGCCTTAGAGAGCGGCAAAAAGAAATTGCTGATCGTTGATGACGATCAGGATCTGGTGGACCTGATGAGGGACACCTTCGAACGCGATGGTCGGTTCGATATTCGAACCGCCAACAACGGCTTCGATGCAGGTATGCAGGTCAAAGAGTTCCGGCCCGATCTGGTCGTGCTCGACGTCATGCTCCCCGACATCAACGGCCGCGAAGTATGCCAGCGCGTTCGGTCCGACCGCACGATGGACACCGTCAAGATTCTTTGCATTTCGGGGATGGTCGAAGCCGACAAGATCGCCGATCTCCGCATGGCCGGCGCGAACGACTTCATGCAGAAGCCGTTCACGACCGATCGACTCCTCGATCGCGTTTGCGATCAGCTCGAAATCGATCGGCCTGTCGCT
The DNA here is from genome assembly GCA_041752005.1 of Pirellula sp. GTDB lineage: Bacteria > Planctomycetota > Planctomycetia > Pirellulales > Pirellulaceae > JBKCUI01. Next base: position 45,404 of record JBGSHV010000129.1, read on the forward strand.
GTGGCGTAAGCCAGCAGCTTGGCCCAATGACTTCAAATAGTAAAGCCGCCGGCCCACACGCCAGCGGCTTTTCTCACGGTCGCAAAGAGCCTAAGAATTGCTACTTCAAGCCGCTAAACAACGGCTTCATGTGGCGTGCGTAAAGATTTTCGAACACGTTTCGGCCGACAATCTCGGCATTGGCTTCGAGTAAGTCGGTGTAGCGAGTCCCTGCCTTTGCCGCCAATTTGAATGCAACGTGCATCAATTGTCGCAAACTCGGATTGAAGTTTGGGTTTGATCGATCGTGCCGTAGTGCGACCGCCCACCGACTGCCCGCCCAGCCCTGGGCCGTGTCTAAACTCGGCAGCGCCTGCACGTCCACGTCGATCACGCTGGCATACGGAGCGCAAAGCGCGTCGAATTGATCGAGGGCTCCCGCGTACAGTTCCTTCACCAAGGCGACGCCATCTCCCTCGGCTTCGGAGAGTCCAATCAACTCCTCCAACCATGTCGTGCCCGCAGTCTTCAAGTGAATTCCCGCCCCGGTATCGAACAAGGCGGAGTTGATGACTGGGTAAAGCGAAAATTTATCGCTGCCACTGTGAACGCTCAACTTGAGGGAACCTGGCAGTCCATACGCCTGCACCGCATGGGCTAGAACGGCCAGATCTTGTCGAAACTCTATCTCGAACGTGTCGACCGAACCGACGTAATCAACTCCTTTGTTGAAACGACCGGAGAACTTCGGTGCAATGGTTTGCAATGCGACCCCTTCGTCCGCAAGCGCAGCCAGTAGAATCAGCAACTCTTGGGGCGATTGAGGTTGGTCGGTTTCGTCCATCGATACTTCAGCGATGAAGCCTCCGCTTCCCTTGTGGGATTCGATGTGTCGAAAAATGCGTCCCGCTTCTTGAATGGCAGCCATGTACTGCCGAGCCGTCTTGTAAAGAAGTTCTTTAGAGATCTCTAGGGGCGCGGACAATCCGGCGACCGGGATCGGCTCGGCGAACTCCGGATGCCGCTGGATGAATGGTTCGATAGAGGATGGAGGAGCCGATTGACCGATGGACTCAGCGACATCGATGGTGAAGAAATCCGAGGAATCCAAAAAGCGATCGACGGTCTCGAGTCGGATGTGGTCTGCGTCAACGTGCCACGGGTGAGACCATCCTTGCTGCGCGACCGCTAGCTCAGCCGCTCGATACACACTCGCAGGTTCTGATCCAATCAACGTGTGCTCGCGATTGGATTTGTTCCAGACAGGGATGACGAGACATCCATCGTCGGCGATCTTCTGGAAAGCCCGTAACTGCCAAGCGGCCTGATGTGCGAATCGATCGCCGACACCGAACGAATATTTTTCTAACGTCTGCATGATACCGATTGACGACAGAGAATGTACTGAAAAACCCTCGAACCACAGCCTCGTAACCCAACGCGATCGAAGACGAAAATGGTAATGGATCACGATGTCTTTGAACAGGATCAGCACCCCCGGCCCCAACGTCACCTACAATAACACGGATGCGAAACGGGGTCAGGAATCGTGAGCGATTGCAACTCAAGTAAAGACACATCTGGGAGTCCATCATGCGCCGAAGCCATCCAACGATTCGGACGATCGCAAGGATCGGTTCCGTTCTGCTCCTCGGAAGCGCGCTCTTCGGGAGCGGCCTACTGGCAAACGCCACCGCCCAAACATCAGCCCAAAACTCCGACGATACCGCGAGCCGTCTTCTCGATCGAGCCATCGCTGCTGGAATTGAGGGATTGCGGGCGGGGGTCGACAATTACCCGAAACACCGCGAATGCTTTTCGTGCCATCATCAAGCCCTCCCGATATTGGTTTTGCGGGATGCGTCTAGGGAAGACGAAAATCGGTTGATGAGAATTCGCGATTTCACGCTCCGCAGTTTCCGTGTCGAACTGGATGCCATGCAGGCGGGGGAGGAAGTCGGCGGACGCGGTCTGACACTCGGGTATGGCCTTTGGTCCTTGAGCCTGGCCGACTCCCCTCGTGAGGATACGATCGATTCCATGATTGAAAACGCACTACGAACGCAGCGCGAAGATGGTCGCTGGCGTATCCATTCCCACCGCCCGCCTGCCGCTACTTCGGACGCCATCGCTACGGCACTTGTTGTTCATGGATTGAACCACTACCGAGTCAATCATCCGGAAGCCGATCGCATCCTGGCTGCATTGCAAAAAGCCAGTTCGTGGCTGGCCGTTCAGCCCAATCCGGATTCGACCGAGGATGCATGCGGCCTACTGTGGCTGGAAAATGCATTGCGACGTTCTGTCAAAGAGGCTTCTACTGCACCGATCGATGCAAACTGGCTGTGGAATCAACAGCAATCCGATGGAGGATGGAGTCAATCGCCTGGCCGCGAAAGCGATGCGTATTCGACCGGCATGACTTTGCATGTTTTGTCCCAGTACGTTCAGTCTCAATACTCTTCAGACAACGATGGGCGTACAGCAAGCAAAATTGAGTCTTGGCGCGAGGATCCCCGCGTACAACGGGGCATTGCCTTCCTGCTGCAAACGCAGTGCAGCGACGGATCGTGGCATGTCTCCAGTCGTGTGGTGCCGGTGCAGGAATACTTTGACAACGGTGACCCGCACGAAACCGATCAATTCATTTCCATCATGGCCACCGCTTGGGCCACTTCGGCCCTGCAGAGAGCCGTTGACGCTTCAAATCGCTTCCCCCGCTGAGTCGGTCTACGGTCGCGTCTGTTGGATTTTCCAAATTTCAACGGGAATGTAGGCCAGAAACCTCGTACGGGACCTAAGGTGTCACTCACGGAGCGGATTGTATGTCAACAGGATTTACGGATTCAACCGGCATACTGCAAACCGTTTTGGGAGTGGGGATATGACTCAGTCAGAAATGAACAAACTACGACGGGCGTTGCACGATTCCGACAACTATGTGCTGCGCATGACGTACTGCGATAGAAGTGGATGCGTGACGGAACGTGTGGTCAGTCCCATTCGGTTCGTCGACAGCAAAACCATGTTGGCATTGTGCTTGTGCCGTGAAAATCCACGTCGCTTCGACTTGGACCGTTGTTCTGACTTCGATTTGATCGAAGCGCACGAGGTCTTGATGCCCGTGCCCATCAAAACGCGAATGGCTACCGCTTAATCCAACCCAAAGGGTTGTTCGGAAAAATGGGGGGACCACGTCCGCCCCCCATTATTTCTTCCCATCAGCATTTCTTTTCTCAACATAAGCATCGATCTCATCTCCGGATTTCACCTCAATATTGCTAGGAATTTCCAGGTCCACAAGCGAAATATTTCCGCCCAACCATACGTCTACCGTAATTTGGTTTTGAATGGGGGTAATTGCGTGTGCGCCGGAGATCGTCACCGTCCAATCGGCAGAGTCCATAACGTCCTTAGACCATGGAGATTTGGCGATACCTTTGCCGGGATGAAGTATCACTCGAACGGTCAATCCTTGAATCGAATCAAGCCGTTGTAGCATGTCCTCTAGAACTGCATTGCCGTCTCGATAAAACAAAGTGTCGCTTGAGTTGATCCAGTAGCCATGTACCCGACTAGGCAGATTGACGGCTTCGTAGGTACCGGCAAGCCAACCTTCATGGGGGGGAAGGGTACCTTTTTTGTGATCAGACCCCATGCCCAAAGCAGTCGAAGAAATGAGGACTAGTGTTGCGATAACAGCGAAATACCTGCGGAACATTCTCGGACTCCTAAAGTTGGAAGCAATCACGGACGCTACCCTATCCAACGAAGCAGACGAATGTTTCTTAGTCGGGGTTCCCAAAAATCAAATCGGATCGAACGCTTGGAATCACCCGGTTGCCGCCAAGTGACTGCAATTTGAGCAGACACACGTTCTTGCGTCGTATTGGATGTGTGAAACGGGTCGTTGCCTATCCAGCCCGGTCCGATTTAGCGCACCGCAACGCGCCAGGGGGTGGTCGCCAGTTACTATTTCAGGCGCACCAGCGTTCCTTTGCGCTTGGCTACATTCTGGTAGTCCCATCGAATTGTTTTCGATCCATCCTTCGAAGTACACCATTCGATCACCGGCGACAATCATCTGCGCCGCTTATCGATCGCTGAGATTGTGAGCGGCCGACAACCGGCTCCGACGATTCACGGAGGAATTGCTCGGCCATTGCAGTGTTGACCGCCTGGGCGAATTCATCCGTAAGATAGCTGCCGTGTCCCCAACCGGGATGGATGCAATCTTCGAGATGTCCGGGCCGATTCGAAAACGATGATGCAAGCCGTTTGATCGCTCCATCCAAGAAGTAGACGTCATTTTCATCAACGTGGATATGAATACGTCCCTGAAGTTCACGTGATAGTTGGGGCCACTTTGCTGTGAGCGCACGATGAATATCATATGCTTTCCAGTGCGCCGCCACCTGGGGATTGATCGCTCCTGTGTCGCGATCCCAAAGAAATACCGGCCGGCCATCATCGCCCTTCGGACTGAATACGGCTTCGAAGCTGCCTAATTGGCCGCCTCGGCCAAGCACATGCTCCAGGTCTGACAACTCCTCAAACCAAATCAATACCCTGCCATCTTCCTGAAGATTCAGCGGACGCCGATTTCCGTTGGCGTCGAAGAACATATTCGCGCCGGCGCTATATAGGTCTATTCTCTGAAAGTCCGAGAAATCAACGGGGTCTGGCGAAAAGCTCCACACTCCTGCAAACGTGTCAGGATGATTCAACAGCAACCACAGGCCGCTCCACGCGCCGGAGGAATGTCCAGTTAGAAAACGGCCATGTCGCTCGCCCACCGTGCGGTACGCTTGCTCGAATGCCGGGAGGAACTCTCCGACAAAGGCCGTTTGATAAGGTCCGTTGTTCTCCGAATCAGCGAACACGTGATGACCGGTGGGACATCTCGCATCAAGCATCACGTGAAGAAACTCAACCCCACAGTCGTTCTGTGTACTTTGGGGTTCGGCATGGTGATGGGAGCCGCCGAAACTCGGGAGGTGGAATACTACCGGAAAACGCGTGGCAGTCGAATCGTAACTCTCCGGGACGATCACGGCTGCGGACAACGCTACGTCAAAGCCATAGAACTCGCTAAGTCGCTCTGAACGGACAGTGAATTCGCGCCGCCGCGCAGTTCTTTTAAACTCATAGGGCGGAATGATCTGATCGACGGTTAGCCGAACCGTCATCGCTTCAGTTGTGTCAATCGTCGCCACACCACTGAAGCCGTTTCCCTCCGCAATGTTGATCTCCGGGTCAAACCGGTTCAATCGGACGATCGCCTGTGCATGTTGGCCATTGAGATTGGCGGTCTTGAGATCGCGTGGAAATCGAAGTACCTCTGCATCGTCCAGTGAAAATACGACCGTTTGATTCGGCAACAAGTTGGAAACATCTTTGGCTAGGATAGGTTCGGCGTTGAGGAATCGGAGAAGTTTGCGCGGCTCGATACCTTCACGCTGCGATAGAAAGACGTACACTCGCCCGGTAAACGGAACCTTGATCAGATCCGGCCCAAGACGCACTTCAATGCATGGCCCCGATTGCGTTTTCGGAGTTTCTTGCGAAGGCAACTTCTGCGGACAGAGGATAATCAATCCGACCAGCAGTATCAGTCTGACCATTGTGTATGATCTACTTGTAGAAGTCGCAAAAAGGGCCGAAAGAATCCATGCAAGTCCTTGGTTTTGGGGCAGGAGTCTTCGAATAAAATCTGGCGACCCTGACCCGTGATCATCACAGCGATTGGAACGCTGTAAGTCACAAATTCCCACCCCATACCCAAAGGACCCACGTACCTAGAAAATTCTCGCTCTCGTCCTCGGCCCCGTCAACTAGCGACGCTGGCAATACCTTGTGCTGTCTTTTTGACACAAAGACGCGAAAACACACCTTCCACACTACCACGACGCAGAGACCTCTCGAGCCTTCTTCAAGAAGCACCAAGTCGACCGCACTCCAACCGCAAATACAGCTGACCGACTTCCCAGGCCACCTCAATCCGGCGCACTGGTCCGCAACCACAGACACCGGGTCGATCAAAGATTGGCATTGCCGAGGTTCGGACAGCCATCGAGTACGAGTACGAGTTCCGTTGCAATAGAGCGGGCACGTCAAAGGCATCTAGATAGGCTAGTACATACATTCCGATTGGGCCAAACAGCCGCCGTGCATTTCGGAATACAGACTCGATAAAAGGACGTGTTGACGAATCGGGGCGTGCAATTCTCGCCGTCGGGATTAGCGCAAGTAGCCAGGAAGGCAAGCACGAGATTAACGTCTGGATTGACACTGGATTCACAGGAGATCTGGTGGTTCCTCGAAGTAGCGTGGAACGTCTCGCATTACAACAAACCGGAACGATCGACGGAATCCTGGCAGATGGCACCCAAGTATTGCTTGAGACGTTTTATTGTGAGATTGAGTGGTTCGGCAAGAACCGAAGTTTTGAAGTGATCGCCAATGAAAGGTGATATGCCACTTCTCGGAGTTGGACTGCTGTTGGCGAAGGAACTTCGGGTTGACTACACAAACTCGACGCTGTCCCTGACGCCCGCATCAAAGAAGTCGTCTTGATTCGACGAACGACCCAAGATCAGCGACTCCGCGCCCGCGAGCCGTGGCGCGGGCCAGACGTTATCGAACAATCCAAGCGCGCAACGCGGAGTTCGCTGCAGCGCATGGTTCGGCGACGGTAGGTTCATTGCGGCCACTTCTTCGTTATCCGACGGAAACGCCAGAAGCTGTAAGCAAGACATCACGCAATGCATGTCCTTGTTTTCCTTGTTTTCTCGTTCTTTTCCTTTCGGGAACACTCCGTTGATTGACTCCATGCAGTCAGTAGCTTCGAAGGTCTGCCTGCTTATTGAATGCTCGCAATCTTGATCGTGTGTTCCCTGCGAGTGGGCCGTCTACTCGATTCGATTATTCAGGACCTTCGAAGACCAGCCAACTTGGAAGCGTTTCTGCGACGATCTCGCGGATGTCGCGGCGTTGACTCGGTGCGACCAGACCCGCACCTAACTCCGGTCCTCGTTCACTCAATTCCATTTGTAGCCGCTGCCGAATCGGGTCCATCACGGCCGAAGGCAATTGCTGGAACTCAGGTGTGTAAATCAAGAACGACAGCGGGTAACGAAATAACTGCGATTGCAAATCCAATGCCCGAAGCGATCGACCGTCCCGCGTGCTCGGACCACGTTGTTCAAAGGCGGCTTGAAATCCACCTCGGCCCTCGACCTGCGCTGTGAGTCGTTGAGCGTCGGCCATCAGCAACGCTCGAACTAATTCTTCGACCGCCGTATCGATCCGGCGCTGTGTGCTTTCACTACGAAATCCAACCGGTCGTCCGAGTGCTTCGTTCATGGACGCATCGAGCGCTAATGCTTGCCGAGCTTCGTAGCTGGCACGGGTGATCAAGTTATGGACATGTGTCTGATGTTCGAGTACGAGCAAGGCGACGAGGTCGCTGGTAGGTTGCAAATGCCTATCGGGTACAACTCGCTCTGGTAACTCCCACTGATTTGCACCACTCTCACGGTCCATCAGTTGAGGATCCATACGATCGACGGCAAACGCATTTCCCATATGCCGCATCGTTCCATGCTTGCCCGTCACGTACCAACCTCCCCAACGTTGCTCCCATGGGCTTCGGTCGTCGGACGTGTAACTGCTCGATCCTGTTCGAGGCCGTCCAGCTCGATCCGGAAAAATCGAGCGGATCAAATAGCCGGGCACTTGCTCGGTGCGATGGGTCGCATGACAGGATAAGCACTGACCTCGGTCGCGGGTCAATTGAAATCGAAGTCCATTCAGATCCTCCAATGTATAGAAAACAGCTCCTAAATCGGGATCGTTTGCAGCCAGTTCGAGAACAGGACTACCTGGAACATAACCGATGTAAATCGAATCGCTGAAGTAAATGGCGCGCGGGTTTGCTGGCGAGATGCGATGGATTTGCAAACTCGTTTTTGAAAATGCGAGAACTTGAGAAGCCACCGGTACATCCAAAGCCCGGAGCAAACTCGGAAGGTATCCGAACTTAGGATCCCGTTCGAGGTTCGACTCACCGCGATCGAGACGCTGCTGAAGCAAAGCGACCGGGTCGCGAGCTTGAGTGGTGCTGTAGCGAATGGGAGGCTGTTCGAAAGGATCCTCGGCGACGAGCTTCGCACCGATGTTCATTGCCAGCCAAAAGCATGTGATCGCTGCCAAAGCCATCGAAGCCTGCCACCTTGGCCGCCCCGTGCGATCGGACCGTCCTACAACGAGTCTTGATTGTATTTCCATACATTCATTTTCGCACACGCAGTGGGGTTAGGATACCCTCACCATGGCGGATCTTGGGTCCATACACCTCTAGGGGTTTGAAACTACTCATTCTTTGAAACGTCAATCGTCCCCCGCACGCCATTTGGTTGAACGAGACGTTTGGGTGAGGTTGCTAATTCCTGGACGCCCAGCGACGTCTTTGCTGACTATTCCTATTTCAACGTTTGGGTCGTTGAGTCCCTTTGGTTTTTCCGAAGGATCGACTTTTTCTTCAGCCGTAAATTCAGTGACCCAACCACGCTCCAGAATCGTCGATTCTAGCGTTACACGCTGATACCACTGCATCTCTGGCTGCGTTCGCCGCGCGTTCCTGTTCGCCGAGAACCATCTCCACCTCCTTCGCATCGATCGCGATGTCGCCCAGGCCTGGACACCCATCAAAGCAATATCTCGCAAGACGTTCAATCGATTTTTGACCGACCGAAAAGGATGCCCATCGCACTCTGGCGCGCGTGACCAATTTATTGACCAGCCATCGCTTCTATGGCAGCTTCATGTCCGCAACGCGAGCCACGTTGCGCTGCATCGCGCGGAAGCTAGGGGTGAAGCAGCTAGCGAACACGGCCTA
>JBGSHV010000130.1:0-118719 GCA_041752005.1 Pirellula sp.
TGCCAGGTCGGTCGCCGCCAATGCCAGGTCGGTCGCCGCCAATGCCAGGCCGGTCGCCGCCAATACCAGGCCGGTCACCGCCAATGCCAGGCCGCCCTGGCCGATCGCCACCAGTGCCAGGAAGACCGGGTCGACCGCCACCGATACCAGGTCCACCTGGCCGGTCGCCGCCAATACCCGGACGATTGCCGGTCCCAGGATATCCCGGAAGCGGAGTCGGTCGATTGGCGCCGCCCAAGCTCGGTCGATTGGATGGAAGAGTTTGTCCTGGTCTGCCTAAGTCGGAGCCCGGCCGAACCGTCAAACCTGGGCCGCCTGCACCTGGGCGATTGGGAACTGGCAAATTTCCTGGCAATTGAACATTGGGTCGAGACGAAGGAAGTCTGTTGCTAAGGTTGGGGTTAGAACCTGGATACCCGCCACCCGGTCGGGAGTTACCCGAGCCAATATTTGAATTGCCTGGCAACGAACCTCCAACACCTAACGAGGGTCGATTCCCCCCCATACCAGGCAGCGTTGACGGCCGTTGAGTCGCAGCAGGCGGACGTGTGTAATTAGGTCTGTTATTGCCGATGTTCCCCGGTGTATTGGGTCGGCCGACATTGCCAAACGAAGGCTGACCGCCGGAATTCGGACGCGATCCGCCCCCAGGCCGATAACCCGAACCACCCATCGGAGGTCGCGCGCCACCTCCCATACCACCCATTGAAGGTCGCGCGCCACCACCCATACCACCCATCGAAGGTCGCGCGCCACCACCACCACGCGCAGCACCACCACCGCCACCACGGGCACCGCCGCCGCCGCCGCCACGAGCACCACCTCCCCCTCCGCCGCGCTGAAATGCGTTGGCGGCCTCGATAAGCCCGCCAAATAGGAGTAAGGAAGCCATGCCGGCGGTTACGACCGCACGAAGCATTCGTCGCTTGGTCGATCGATAGAGATTAACTTTGGTTTTCATTTCAGGAGATTCCGTTGGAAAGGAGAGGGTGGTACGCAACCCGCGATTTTGGGAATTCAAAGCGATTACTATTTGACTTCCGGAGGTCGTCGCACAACCGAATATTCATAAACTGGTTCTTCTATGCCACTGGTCATTCGATAGGTGGCGGTAACATGGAATCGGTCCTTGCTTTCCGCAGTGATCTTCATCAAACCTGAGCCACGTTGCCCTGTTGGGGACAGTGAATGCGAGATCAGCGTCCACCCAGCTTCGGTGGCGCTCCAAGTCCCTTCGCCGAAGCCTCCGTCGGAGTCGAAGGTCCAGGATCGATACCCGCCCTCGTGGGCATCCCAAGCGATCCGTTGCGTGCTCTTCATGATTTGTGTCCCATCCACAGAGAACACCAAAATGTCGCCCAATAGAAAGTTTTCGTCGTCGGACCACCGGTAAGTCATATCAACCTTGCCAGTCGAACCTTCGTTGACCCATGAGCCGACGAGCCAAGCGATGTCTTGCAGGGCATCGTGCGGCGAGGGTGGCGTCGGCTCGCTAACATCACGAAGCGAGAGGACCTTGAACCCTTTGTCCGTCTTCTTCCAAATGGTCGCAAATCGGATGACCGACCCTTCATTGCCATCGCTGCCCGTAAGCAGTCGCGTTCCGTCGACCAGTGCCAAGCCGCCGACCATGCGAATCGATTCAATTACGGCTTCCGTCGTCACACCTGGAAAACGTTCGTAGAAGGCTTTCAAAAGGTTGCCGATTTCCTCATGACCTAAATGTACTTGTCCTCCTTCGTCGATCAATTCGCCATCGGCTAAGAACATTTCGACCACCTCGCTGACCTCCGCCCGATTGAATGCATCCATCAATTTTCGGGTTGAAGCCAGGACCTCGCTCTCTTCCGATGTGAGTTCCAAATCCCCCTCGGCCGCTCGACCCGCTTCAATTCCCACGGCACCCTGCGCTGGGACCACCAGTGGTTTAGCAACGCCGGTGTTCAATTTTGGCTCGCTCTGTTGGCCAAACGCAATTGGCATCGACATCGCCAAACTGCTTAGTACGACACAGTGAATCCAATTTCGCGACATGATCATGACGGGCACCTACTCGAAAAGGGTTGAAGAGGAAGGGTTTAAACCAAGCGGTGGCGAAGGCTAACGAAACAGGCCATGCATTGTATACGTACTTATAACATCCGTGCGAAATAATCGACTCGCATCGCCTTGGGTTCTTTGCGTTGCTATTTGACCTCACAGGATGTCTTTTCACCTCAAGCAGTCTTTCAAGCGGTTGCAAAAAAACAACGCTGATCGGAAGATCGCAAAAACATCGCTAGGCCTGCCGCGATCGCAAGTCTCTTTCTGCGAACGACTTAAATCATGATTGCAACGGGTTGCGTTCGATTTTATGGCGGTGAAGGTTCTCTCGGTACATCGAATGCGACGAAGCAACTGGGTAGTTGCAGAACCGAGTGGCATCGCGTGTAAGCAACCAGCACACTTCCATCCTTCGGAGAGAGTCCCGTGCCGCAAGTCAACCAATCGCACCAGGCCCATGGCTCGATCTATACAGCTTTGTTGTTGACAATTCTTGGAACGGGTGTTCTCAGCTCCGTCGATTTTGTGCCTGTTGTCGCTCGGATTCGCGCCATCGACAATACGATGGCCAACATGGATGCGACAGTTGGGCCAATGGCACGTGATTACGCCCAAGCCGTGCCAGGTCCGCCGTGTGGCGGAAAGTCAATTCACGCCATAACATCAAGCCGAAGTGATACGAAACCAACCGTCATTGCCAAGCGTGTTCAAGACGCCGGTCCGGCCGCATTTCACGGTTCCGATCAGCCAACTTTTCTATTGGTTTGCCGAATCGCGTTACCGATCTCGTTCGCATGCTTCCTGGTATGCTTCGGTGTTTGGTCCATCCAGACCATCGGCAACACGGCTCTTCGTTCACCCGCAGTTTCGGTGGCGTGTCCGAAACCGCGCGAGGAGAACCAAGCCGCCGTGGTTGGCGATGTTTGGGCCTAGCGCGACCGGTTTTTCTTAGCTGGGGTCTTCTTCGCGGTGGCTTTGACAGCGGACTTTTTAGCCACAGGCTTTGCCGGTGCGGCTTTGGCGACAACCGTTTTGGCGGCCTTCTTGACTGGCTTGGTCGCGATGGCTTTTGACCCTACACCCGACTTGGAAGCAACCGCTTTGGCTGCAGTCGCCTTACCCGCGGTCGCTTTCACGGCCGATGGCTTCGATGTAGCCGCTTTCGCGGTAGAGGTCTTGGTACGCGCTGACTTCGCACCGGAAGTCGGCGCTCCAAAAATGGATTCCCATCCGTTTGAATACTTTTCGTTCGTCCCGACACGTGTGATGGTCACTAGTTTTTCCTTGCAGCAACAGGAACAATTGAAAAGAGCCGGGACAAAAACCACTTGGTGATGCCCGTGCTGCGAAGCTCTGTTCCAACGATCGCAGCAAAGCGTCTATTAACTGATAAAAATGATTTCGGTCAAGTCGATTTGAGGTTCGATCGAAAAGTTCATGCACTATTGGCGCGCGATGTTAGCCAACTGCTTGAGGATGCTCGGTAGAAAGACGACCCCGGAGTAGTGATCGGCAGGCATCTCGACGTGCTGCTCGGTCGGCAACATGGCTGCCTTTGCGAAGGCATAGGAGCAAGCGGGTGGAACCACGGTATCGTAGGCACCCGAAAAGAGCCACGTTTTCGTTGGAGAAACGCGATGCGCCAATCGAAGCGGCTCGATTGTGTACAAAACCTCCTTCACTTGTTCGAGCGAGTAACCTTCGCGTTCGAGTTCCTTCCGTGACTTGGCGGCATCTCTGTCCCCGCGACTGATCACCGAGTAAAGATCGCCTCCCGCCAACAGAATGATGGAGCGATGGTAGGCTTGATCGAGCCCGCAGGTTGTGGCGACGACGAATCCGCCCAGACTTGTCCCTTGGATCGAGATTCGATCGGGATCGACTCCCGGCAATACACGGACAGCATCGAACGCGCGACGCGCGTCCCCAATGCCTTGACGCATCCCGCGAATCATGGATTGGCTGTCCTTCCGACCATCGTCCTGCGGCTTTCGCAGTCCATAGGTAGGCAATTGCATCATGAACGCGTGCACACCCTGTTTGCTCAGCCCCCGCGCGATCAGCCGTCCGACTGTCATGCCACGCCCAGACTCATGGATGACTACGACCGCTGGCGACCGAGTTGACAGGTCTTTTACACCTTGAGCACGATACCATTCCATGGCGACCCGATCATTGGCTGGATCTCCGGTCGCAACGGGGGAAGGAAAACGCACCAGGGCATCGATGCCGCGTTTCTGTTGTTCGTCATCTGATGGCTCGATCGCGACGGTAAACGCTTCAGGTGTCCACCCGAGCCCAACCAGGCATTTTTGGGCATCTTCCGAGGATTCGTCTTCTACTTCCAAACACAATGTGTCCTTGGCCTCGAAACGACGAACGGTACTGGATAGCGTCGATTGGAGTTGACGCTCCTTCCATTCCGAAACCAGCTCCTTAAACGACAATTTCACATACGGTCGATCTGCGGCCGGCTGAGAATGGGTGGCATTGGCGATGTACAAATCTCCATCCTCGGGAACAAATAGAACGTTGTGCAGGTTAGAACTCATCGCGACAGGCCGGCACATTAGTTGCGTCCCATGCGCGGCATCAATCTTGCCGTGCAAGCTCTCGATGCGTTGCCTCAAGAGCTCCAGTCGCGAACCAGCCGACAGGACCACCGTGTCTTGGATGCCGTCGCCGAGCAAAGGATGCGATTGACCGGGCGCGACGAACTCAATCGATTGGCTCGTGGCCGCCACGCCAACCGCCGTACGGCTTTCGCCATCGGCGAATACATAATAATACTCACATGTTCTCGGACTCTCTGTCCACAGGCGTTTGACCGATTCCAAAGAATCACACTCCTCGAGGGCCCTTCGCATGAGGGTGGCCATCGGTACCCCATCCCATTCTCCTTCTCCGCGACCACCCATTTCCCCAAGCGATATTTTTTCGAGATTCATCCCGCTGACGCTGCCGATGAAACCTGCGTACCCTACGTTTACAAAGGGGATCTGGCCTTCCGCAGCGACGATGAACGTGGTGGAGGCGTCCTGCAGTCCGATCGAAGTCATGTAGTCGAGTACGCGGCCATGGTACAGCTTGCCATCCACCGTCGCCGATCCAAATACCGCAAATCCCGAGCAATGGAACAACTCCGGGAATACGTTCAGCGACTCAACCAACGATTCATCCAACTCCAGCCCTCGAGCCAACGCTCGAGTTTCTGCCAAATGACGCTTTGGTATATGCGGCTTCAATTGTTCGTAGGCTCTCTCCAGATCCTCGCGAAACCAACGTCCATTGGCGATGGTCTGCACCAAGCCGAAGCCATGCAACACCGAATCGATGCACCTGTACGCTTCGTTCTTCAGAAGCTGGGCATGTGCCTGTCCGATGGCCTCCGGCGATCCTTGAAGCAGTACGACCCGTTGGCCTTCGATCCAACGAAGTTCCCCGTTGGGTACGGTTCGATCCTTTTGAGTGGGCTCGGTCAAGCGACTCGACGGCGCGAGCACCTCGGCGGCGCGAGCGACACCGCGGGCAATCGTGCGTTCGAGCTCCGCACGCGGCAGGCGCTGGCGATCGAAGTCTAGCCAATGCGTCTCCAGCCATTCTTCTGTGGTTTGTTCCGCTGCCCTAGGCCATTGCGGTTCGGCATCACAAACCAATCGAGCGGTCGCCTGAAACTCATCGCCGCTGAGCTGAAACGACGGGTGCGAATCCACCGAACCCGCGAAATCCAACTTGCTTTTTCCATCCAGAGTCCAAGAACGAGTCCCTTCGATATGTTCGACTTGTTGCGTACCCGTGACTAGCTCGGCCAACGCTGCGGCATCGAGGAGTCGCAACAAGTCACATGGAGCGGCCAGCGTACTGGTGCCTCGTATTGTCTTGCGAATGAAGTCCCGTCCGCTGAGGTGATCGCGCGCATCTGTTTCACCCGTGCCCCAGAAGATCTTTCGATGCCTCGGGAGCACCAACACGGTTGCGTCGTCGCGGCGAACCAAGATTACCCCGTACTCGGAATGCTCGATTTGCAGATCGAAGGCGTCATCGGAAATGCGGGTCCAATGCACTTTCAATGGCTGAGTCTGATTGTCGATGCGAAGCGTGCCCTCGGCCGTTATCGTGAAGGCTTCCGTCTGCAATTGATAGGCGGCCAGCCAAGGTTCAATCGCACTAGCCAATTCGGCAGCCGACGACTCGATACGATCTTTGGCACCAGCATCGGCACCATCATCAGCCACGACTCGGCCAATTGCGAAAGAACAAACGAGCAATAGAAGGGCGATGTGCCAGCGGACACAATTGGAATGGTAAGCGCGCATGAGAGTCACGACCCCTTGAGAGAAGAGCACGATTCGCGTTTGAAATTCAAAGCTCGACCAACCTCGGCAGGCTGCATTCGAATCGATCAATGTACCCGCTCCATCCTGAGTTGTGGGTCACATTAGCCGGTAGATGCAGAGACCATGTTCCCAACATCCCTGGAAAAAATCTACTGGGATCGTAAACCAAGCCCCCCACGGATCGGTTCGTCATTAGCGAGACATCCGAGCGCCTAGTCTTACGACTTCATTGAAACGATCTACTGGTTCCCTCGCGGTCCAAGCCATCCCGCGCAACAAAATCGTGCGGAAGATTGGATCATCGAATGTCCAGTTGTAATGCCCCGGAATACTGACAAAGGTTCGTCCGTTCCCCGGTTCGAACGTCCACAGCTGCGGACGAGGGGATTCATCCTCGAGGCTTGTGGCCAAGAGATCGATCCGCTCGGGGTCGCCGGTCAACAGCCAGTAGCTTTCATCGAGCAGTTCGAGATCGTGAACATTCCTCAGGATCGGGTGTTGGGAGTTGGCCAGACGCAGAGTCAGCGGTCCATGTCGATAGCGTATGTTGCCACCATGGGACGCCAGCCCGATGCGTTGCGAGAAGTCCGCCACGCGATCGTCTCCGTTGACAGCCCAATGCAAGTAGGTGGCGCCACCACCGCGTTCAAAGTAAGCGTCCATGGCGGTTGCACGATCGGGATTCCATGCTCCCTTTTGGAAGAAGATCAAGATGTCTGCCCGTTCCATTTGCGCAGACTCCGGAAACTCCCATGCGGTCTCGACTGTAACCGATTCCGCAGCGGCCAAAAGTTGTCCCCATTGCACCATCCAAGCCGGATAGTCGTGTTCGCCTGGACCGTGATCTTTGGGACCCGCCACCAAGACGATTGTCAATGGGCGATAGGGAGCCGAAGGAACTGCGGAGCCAGCCAGCACGTCCGCCACTTCTTGGGCCGTCCGCAGCTTGGGAGCAGCCAGAGGTCCTTCAATCGGCATGTGTGGAGGCTGGGTCATCAGGTAAGTCAATAGATCCTGGATCTCTCCTTGACTTCGTTTGTCCAATAGTCCGACCGGCATGTTCGAAGCAGCAGATGGCCGAATTTGCACGACCTTTTCGCGTCCAATCGAAACCTTGATCGCTTGAGAGTCGGTCAACGTCCACCCACCTTCTTGCTCACTGAGGATACCGGTTAGAACGGTGCCATCGTCGAGTTGAATGTGCTGGCTCAGGAAGTCAGGATTGATCGCATAACTGGGGTGAATGATGTCGCGAAGGACGGATGCGCGATCGCGATGAATAAGGTTTGCCAAATCGGGTGCCAGTCGCGACATGCCCGAGCCTGGTGCCTCATGACATTGAGCACAACGCGTAT
Source organism: Pirellula sp. (assembly GCA_041752005.1). Classification (GTDB taxonomy): domain Bacteria; phylum Planctomycetota; class Planctomycetia; order Pirellulales; family Pirellulaceae; genus JBKCUI01. The sequence continues at coordinate 7,736 of JBGSHV010000130.1, forward strand.
CGGAAGAATAGAATATGCGTCGTCCTCGGCCCCAAGAACCTCCCTCCAACCCTGCCACTTGGTCATCGGCAACGCTTACTTCCATGGCGCCCTGCTGAGACATCCATGGCAATCGAAATCGATGCAACGGAATTGCTCTCGGAGTCGTGTCTTCTTGAGTGCGCAGCAGCGGTACGGGCGCTGCCTGGCCCGCCGTCCAATCGATGGTCCATTTTAAGGCTGCGATGGCTTCGACATCACTTGCAGAAGAAAGCTCAAAACGAAGTTCAGAGTTTTGGTCGACTCCGGATCGCGTGCCCGGGATATCGCGTTCGCCAACGCGACATGCCACCTGGAGTGCGGGAGAAGCCGGCGTAACGGCAAGTGTCACTTGCTCATTAGGCCACACGTAATCGATGCTCGCACCGGGTTGAATTTTGGGTCTCAAAATACCCCTGGCATCGAACGATGTTTCCATCGTCAAAACACCGTCGTTCTGCATCGACTGCCACAAGATCGCATGTTCGGCGCTGGATTGCGTCAAGGCTCGGGCTACCGATAAATCCATGTGGGGCAACGTGCCTGTCCAACTTGGGTAGCTGGCATCCTTTGGCTTCCAATGCGTCATGACTCCGTGCAACCGAAGATCGATCGCCATGATAGGCAGTTGAGCGATGGCACTGGCTAGAGGCTCGATCGCATTGCTCGGCAACTCGATCGCGTACGTTTCATCCGTTGTTTGCGGTGGAATTTGGAGGATCAAGGATCGAAAGTCAGGGCTGAAACCCACGCCAAACACCTCGATCGATCGACTGGGAACCTGGCCTTGGGCTTGCACCACCGCATAGGGTGGTTTGAGCGTTTCGAGCGAATCACCAGCCCGGACGTAGACACCTGCCTCGAGACGAATTCGATTGGCAACATTGCGCCATCCCGTGGGATCCAATACAGAATCGAATGCGATGTGAATCTCGTTCGGCGATGCAAACCAAGCAGAAACCGGCCTTGGTATCGACGATTGGTAGGCAGTGATTTTGTAGAGATTTCCAATGCCAGCAGGTCCGGTACCCCAATCCGGTGGGCCGCTGTGGCACGCGACAACCATTCCACCGCTCGGCGTCGGACATGCGTCCACCGTCAGTTCCTGCAATGCTGCGATGAGTTGCGTTTGCGCGATGTAGCCAGCGTCGGTCCGAACCAGTTGCGTCCGCCACAATTTGCCGCGCGACTCGCCGCACACGATCGCGTTGTCGCTCCAATCGATAGGGCCAAAGCGAGCGGGGTCTTCGGCGGAGGCATTGAAGAAAAATCCGCAAGTCGACTGATGCTGCGGGCCGTAGTCGAAAACCGATGGCTCATCGATCACGTCCGGATTGTGATTGGGGTGTCGGGGAGGAAATCCATAGTGCTTGCCTGTCCGGATGTGGAGCAGTTCATCGAAGGGATTCCCGTTGGGCAGCCATGTCGCTCCCTCCTGGTCGGTACAAAACAGTTCGCCATCGCGATGGAAGGCGATGCCGATAGGAAACCGAACACCTGAGCAAATGGTTTCACGCTTCTTGAAGTCTGGATAAATGCGCTGAATCGTACCACGTTCCCCTTTCGGGTCGTAACCCGCATGACCTGCATCATCGACCAAGTAAGCGTTGGAATAGTCGGTCGTGCCAAGGCCAAAATAGATCGAGCCGTCGGGACCGATGGCCATTCCCACCGCATCGACGTTCACTGGCAATGGATCCCAACCGCTCGCGATGACTTGTTCGCCATCGGCCACGTCGTCTCCATCGCGATCGAATAGGAAAGACACCTTGCCTTTGCTGGCGACAAACAGGCCGGGCCCGCGTGGATCACCAGTCGGCGTCCATCGCATGCCGATTGGACCTAGCAACGAGCCGTTGTTCTTGTAATACACATGGGAAGTATCCTCCAGGCGATCACCGTCGGTGTCTTTAAGGATGTAGACATCCCCGTTGTAGCCTAGTGCGACCAATGCCCCGTCGTGACGGTACTGAACATTGTTGCAATTCGGTAGTTCGATCGGTAGACGACGAACATGGAAGCCGGGGACCAGCATTTGAACCGCAGGCAATTGAACTGCAGGCATCGCCGCGGGGCTCTCCTGCGAGTCAACGGAAACTGGGAAATCGTCGGCTTGCGTGATGGCGCACGCAGAGCAGACGCACATGGAAACACCCATGAGAAGGCTGGTCCAGCACTGAGCCCAAGGATAAACAGTTTTCATCATCGCGCACCGAAGGAGAGGAGTTACGCATCGAAAGACAGGTCAAGTTTACCCAAAAGGAGCCGTCCATTCGGAAGCCGTTCCGCTTTTTGTGTTCGATTGCGGACGTTGCATCGGACGTTACAATCATGGCTCGAGATATCCAACCGCTAGAGCGAGGAAAGAATCATGGTCAAAACCGCCAGCACGATGTTACCTTTGGGAACGAAAGCACCCGCTTTTGCGCTACCCAACATCGACGGTACCACCGTCTGCTTGAGCGATTTCACAGATCGAAAAGCCTTGATTGTTGTCTTCATGTGCAATCACTGCCCGTTCGTTAAACATGTGGCCAGCGAGTTGGCGCAGTTAGCCCGCGACTATGCCCCCAAGGGAGTCGCGATGGTCGGTATCAGTTCCAACGACATCGGTTCGCATCCCGACGATTCTCCGGAGGCGATGAAAGCAGAAGCAGCCGCTCAAGGGTACGAGTTTCCCTATTTGTACGATGCCACACAGGAGGTGGCTCAGGCGTACCGAGCCGCCTGCACCCCTGACTTTTTCGTTTTCGATGGCCAACACGCATTGGTTTACCGGGGGCAATTGGACGATTCGCGGCCGGGCAACGGCAAACCGGTCACGGGGATGGATTTGAGGCAAGCAGTCGATGCGGTGTTGAGTGGCAAACCACCGATCGAGGAACAACGCCCGAGTATCGGTTGCAACATCAAATGGACGTCGGGGCGCGAGCCCGAGTACTTCAATCCTTCGGGGTCCAAATGAGTCCTCGGGTCGGGTTGGGGTTCGACTCGCACCGGATAGCACCGGGCGGCGCGATGATTTTAGGAGGTTGTGTGATTGCAAACGATGCGCACTTCATCGGTCATTCCGATGCCGATGTCCTGCTGCATGCGATCACCGATGCACTTCTCAGCGGCGCCGGACTTCCGGACATCGGCGAACTCTTTCCCAACACCTTGGACGAGAATCTTGGCCGCGATTCCTCCGAAATGTTGCAACTCGCTATGGAACGGGTTCGGGCGGAGGGTTGGGAAATTCTCAATCTCGACGCCGTGGTGCAGTTGGAACGTCCGAAGATATCCCCCCACAAGTCTCAGATCCGGCAACGTATCGCCGATGTTCTGAAGTTGGACGCCTCGTGCGTGTCGGTCAAAGGAAAGACGGGCGAGGGAGTTGGAGAAATCGGGCGCGGTGAATTGGCAACCGCCATGTGCGTCGTATTGTTGGATCGCATGAACCCGGGCAATGCAGCGAATGGCGACACAGCCAAAGCCAGCGAGTAAAGCGTCTCGGCCGGTCAAGACGATTCAATTGAGCCAATGTTGCTACTTGAGGTTCTTGACTTGCTGCTTCTCGATGGCTTGCAAAAGCGTTTGTCGCAAAGTGTACAGCCGCGTTGGCTCTGTGATTTTCCGATCCGCGTTATCGGTTACGTAAAATACATCCACGACTTGGTCGAGATGTGTACTGACCTTGGCCACATGCAGGTCGAGATTCAGATCGAATAGTGTTTTCGAAATGTCGTACAACAAACCCGTGCGGTCATACGCGAAAACGGTGACGATCGTGAATTGCTCGGATGTGCTATTGTCGAATCGAATTTGCGTGGGCTGCGTTCGTGCGACATCCGCCTCGACGGAGTTCTTGCTCTTCCAAACGCGGCGAAACGCGGGTGGGGTTGAACCATCGTATTGAATAGTTTGAACCACTGACTTGCACACATCCTCAATCCTTTGCAATGGAGGCGGTCCATCGTAGTCCAAGTCGTTAACGACAAATCGATCCCAAGCGATCGGACCAGGTTGTGAATGGATGTCGGCCGAGAGGATGCTTAAGCCTTGGCTGGTCAACGCACCCGTTATCCGATGGAAGAGTCCTCGGACGCGACCGGGATGGACGGCCACCACGTATTCCGTAGCATTTTGGTCGGCAAGGTAAACGCCCCAGGCATCGGCGGGCCGATCATCGGACAATCGCTTCATTTTCCGCAGCTCTTCAAACAGTTCTTTGGTCTTGAGGTGCATCAAATAGGTCGTTGGGATGGCGGCGATCTGATCCGCCCACCATGGATCTTTGCGTTCCTGTGCCGTCCGTTGCGTTAGCAGCGCCTTCCGCGACGCGGATTGCTGTGAGGACTCACGATCCGGAGCGTTGCCGGTTCTCAGTTGGGATTCCGTGGCAGAATACAATTCATGAATAAGATTGAGTTTCCATTCGTTCAAGGTTCCCAAGCCAACGGCATCGAGATCAGCGCAGGAAACCAAGGTCAGGAGTTGAAGTCGCTCTAGCGAACCAACTTGCTGGGCAAAGCGGATGATGGTTGACTTTTGCGTCAAGTCATAGCGAAATGCGGTATGTGTCATCAGTAGATGTTGATGTACCAAGAACACGATCATCTCTCGATCGGAGTCACTCAACTTGAGCTTGATGGCCGTCGCATCGGCGATGTGTTTGCCAACCTCGCTGTGATCCTCCATGAATCCTTTCCCCAAATCGTGCAGCAGCAGCGTCAGGTTTACGATCATTTTCCTTTTTTGGCCGCGATACAAAACGCCTAGAAAATCGTTTCGCTTGACGAACGCGCAGGCGCATTCCACGGAACGAATGCAGTGAGCATCGACGGTGTATTTGTGGTACTCATTGAACTGCAATAGCGACCTGGCGTGCTTCATCGCAGGAATGATTTGCTCGAGCACGCGCAGTTCGTGCAATCGACGAAGGATCTCGCCCAGTCTCCTGGGCTCGCTCATCAGCTCGAGGAAGCGATCGATGGCTTCGAAACCGACCGGCTCTTCGGCACGCCGCAACATGCCCTGACGAATAGTGCGCCATGTCCGGTGTTCGATACGACGATCGAATCGATTGGCCACTTGCATCAATTCCAGAACCTTCGCCGGATCAGACTGCAGTTGCACCAATCCGCGGGGAGTCGCCCAAACTTCATAGATACCCAACCTCAGGTCCTTGCCAACCGGGATGCATAGCAATCGCAATAGAAATCCAAACGGAGTAAGGCGAGAGCGGGCCATACCAACAAAGTTTGCAGAGCTGTAGCGGACTTCGCTGGTCGTCTCAAAGAACTCTTGCATGAACTCCTCAACCGGTAGGACCCCATCGGTCCCTTCGAACCCCAGCAATTTTGCGAGTTCGATTTGCTTGGAGCGATCCAATACATCCTGCGCGCGACCGGCGAGGAAATGCAATTGGTTTCGAAGTCGGAGCAAGTACTGGTACCCATCCCGGATGGCCTGGAAATCTTCTGGAGCCAGCAGCCCCATATCGACCAGTTGTTCGGGGCTCTTTTCACCGAAACAAACGAACCCGATCCAACGAACAACTTGAACGTCGCGCAAGCATCCGCGCGACCTCTTGACGTTCGGGTGCAGAAGAAACTCGGTTTCACCGTACTTCTGTCGTTCCTCGAACCGCTCTTTTTCGATCATGCGTGACAGGGATCGCCATCGCCACTTGACCCCGGTCCTGACGGACGACGCAAATCGGTCATAGAGTTGCGACGAACCTTGGAGCAATCGCATCTCAACGAAGCTCGTAAGTACAGTTGCGTCGTGCCAGGCGATCTGCCGGCATTGAAACGGTGTGCGGACGGTGAACCCGAGCTGGAATCCCGCATCAACGATCATCTGCGAAATCTTGCGCGCCAGAGGCGCAATATGCACCTCTGAAAGTCCGCGATGCAGGAGCATTAAGTCGATATCCGAATACGGCGCCAAGTCGCGGCGGCCGTAACCACCCAGCGCGACGAAAGCGAACGATTTCGAATCCAATGGGTGGTCGGTGCACGCCGCCGTTATCAACGAGCGCACGATTGCATCCACTGAGTCTGCCCAAGCAAAGCAGACTTGTGGACCGGTAGCCCCGGACCCGTGAAGATTGGCCGCTTTGAGTCTCGCTTCGTGAAGCTGAGACCGAGCTTCAATGACCTGAGGATGGAGAGAAGACAAATCCTGTTTTCACGCGTCGTGCTGGTTTACAGCGCGTCGTCTCCTTTTTCACCCGTTCGAATGCGGACGGCATTCTCAAGTTCCGAAATGAAGATCTTTCCATCGCCGATTTGTCCGGTTTGCGCAGTGGCAACGATCGTATCGATGACGGTCTGAAGGTGGGCGTCTGCGCAAACCACTTCGATCTTCACCTTGGGAACAAAATCAACGGCGTATTCGGTCCCGCGGTAGATTTCCGTATGGCCCTTCTGTCGTCCATAACCGCGAACTTCACTGACCGTCATCCCATGGATACCTTTTTCAGTCAACGCATTCTTCACGTCTTCCAACTTGAAGTGGCGAACAACGGCTTCAACTTTTTTCATTCCACAAACTCCAGAACAAGATGTGCCCTGCCGAACCAACTTCGGCACGCAATGGGAAATAACGTGGGATCGCCTGTGCGTTTATTTGCACTCCCTCGGAAGCATGGGCCATCCCACACTCACCTTCCCCTGCTAGTGTAACCCCAAAGAATCGTTCGTCACAAGGGTAGCTCGCTGAATCCCCACGCTTCTAGGCGTTTCGACGCTTGGGCGGTGCGGACTATTCCGCGCTGCGTCGACTCAGATCGAGCACCTCGCGAAGATCCATATGGCCTTCATACAGCGACCTACCGATGATCGCTCCGGCCGCCTGCATTCGGATCAACGCGCGAACATCGTCCAACGAAGTCACACCGCCGGACGCAATCACAGGGAACGGGCTGCAGGCCTGGACTTCGGCGTAGCTAATAAGGTTCGGGCCGGCGAGCATCCCATCCCTGGCAATATCTGTGTAAACGACCGCCGCGCAATGCTGAGTCCGCTTGCCGACCGATTGAATCAGTTCGGACGCAGGGGTGTTCGATGTTTCCAACCAGCCTTCGGTTGCTACCATCCCGTCCCGCGCATCCACCCCCAATACCAAACGACCGGGGTGCTGCTCGCACATCGAGGCAAACCAATCGGGATCGCGGAGGGCTGCCGTGCCAACCACGAGTCGCTGCAAACCCAACCCAAAAAGTCGATCAATCGTTTTCGCATCGCGTACACCTCCACCGAGCTGAACCGGACGCCCCTGAGCGGCCTCCACGATGCTGCGAAGCGCGGATTCGTTGACGATACTCCCAGTTTTGGCACCGTCCAAGTCCACGCAGTGCAAAAACAAGGCTCCTTGCTCGAACCATCGCTTGGCAATCTCGCCCGGCTGATCGCTAAAAACGGTTTCGCGTGCGTAATCCCCTTGCTGTAGCCGGACACAGCGTCCGCCCAACAAGTCGATGGCTGGCCAAATCTCCACAATCACGCCTTTCGTGTGCAATTGGTAGGAGCGGCTGCTCCTACCACCATGTCCCTCGGTCTGTAACAGATCCAAAGAGACTGCGTTGAAAATCCCATATCCCCGTTCCACAGAAAGCTTATCAGGATTGCCCCATTTCGCTACGCCAAGCCGGATCGCTAATCCCAGCGGTTTACCGGACCGTTCCAACCCCTATTCCGACTTAGGTATCCATCCTTGATCCTCCCCTCGTGGACATTCGCTAGCTGTTGCAAGATTGCCTTTGACGTTACAATCCTCGAGCTTTTGCGGTAGTGCGGAGGCAGCTTTCGTCGGGTTCGAACAACGAACGAGTCGCGGACTGCTAGCCGATATGAGGCAATTCGCACGACTCAATCCTTCCGCTCCCTACGCATCCCTCGCCGACGGCAGACCAACATCCATGGATCCGATCATCGAACGCTACAACGAAGCCGAAAAGCTCAAAGACGCAGGAAAACCAGGGGAGGCAGAAGCGATCCTCGTTGCATTGCTCGCGGATGATCCCACGCACGTCCTCTCGCACTTGACTCTCGCACGCATCTACACGGCCATGGATCGCCACGAAGAAGCGGTCGCCCATGCCGAAAAGGCCTGCGAGCTCGAACCCACAGAGCCCTTCAACTACACACTGATGAGCGTAACCTACCAGAAGGCATACGCCGGTACCGGCGACCAACGCTACATCCGCATGGCCGAAGATGCGATGGCTCGCTCGCGAATGCTATAACTTCTACTTCTGTACACTCTCCAATGATTCCACGCCGCTTCGATTTGCTGAAGCGTCCAATCTCCCGCTGAAAGGCATTTTCGATGGCTCTTTCTCCTTGGTCCCTGGGTGTATTCACAAGTATCGATGCTGGGCTGGGTGTGAACCTAGACGTCGCAAAGGAGTTGGGGATTCCGTCCATCCAGTTGCACACGCCTCATGCCGCTGGCCGCACGCCCGATGCAGCCGAAGCATTCCTATCGAAACTGGATCAGTACGGCATTGAGTTGACGTGCGTGTTCGGCGGGTTTGAAGGAGAGAGTTACGCAGACATTCCAACCGTCGAACGAACGGTAGGTTTGGTCCCCATCGAGTTTCGAGCCGCTCGATTGAAAGAGATGCGAGAAATCGCCGACTTCGCGCGACTCTTAGGCTGCGACGTGGTTGGGTTGCATCTAGGCGTGGTTCCGCACGATACGAAATCTAAGGAATACATGGACGTCGTCGAAGTGACACGCAATCTTTGCGACCATGCCGCGAAAAACGAACAGTCGGTTCATCTAGAGACGGGTCAGGAAACGGCGGACGCACTTCTGCAGTTCATTCAGGACACGCAGCGACCAAACCTGTTCATCAATTTTGATCCGGCCAACATGATCCTGTACGGGACCGGGGAGCCGATCGAGGCGTTGCGAAAAGTTGGCAAGTTCGTTCGAAGCGTGCATTGCAAGGACGCAACCTGGAGCGATCAACCGGGCGTTACCTGGGGTGCGGAGATGCCTTTGGGTCAGGGACAAGTTGACATTGCCGCCTATCTCGGCGCTCTCAAAGAGATCGGATACGCCGGCCCGCTCACGATCGAACGTGAGATTCCTCAAGATCCTGAACGACAAAAAGAAGAGATCCGGCACGCGATGGACCTGCTCATCGCCCAGCGCAAAGCTCTGGCGTAGAACGAGTTTTGGAATCCGGAGAATAAAATCCCGCCGAGGTGGGGCCTGCTGGAACCTTTGAAAATCCTCGTATGGCCTGGCTTTTCTCACGCGGCTAGCGCCTTCATCTTTACCCACATTCTTGTACTACTTCCGTTCTCGTGCTCAATGAAATGGTGCTCGTGCTCGTAATCGAATCGCCAGCCCAATCGATTACGAGTACGAGCACCTCCCTTCGGAATGAGCACGAGCGCGAAAAGCACGGGCAGCTGGTTTTCGATGGGGCCTGAAATGTGGGTAAAGATGAGGCTAACATCTTAGAAAACGTTCTTAGTTGGCTTTCGCTTCGCTCGCCTCCACCGCTGCATTCGGCGATGCCAAACTTCGTTCGACAATCTCAAATGCTCGGAGCAATTGCGCGTCGACCGCAAGACCGGGATCACCTCCGGTCGACATCCCTTCGGTACTGTCGGTAGAATCCTGCGGTTGGCTGCGCTGTCGGAACCGTTCGATGGTCTTTTCAAGCTCATCATCGCTCAAGCGGATCGTGCAGTCCTGACTGGGTTCAATCCCCCAATCTCCGTCCGGCGACTGCGGATTCACGCGGTGGATGCGGCGACCGCTAGGTGGATAATAGTATGCGGTGGTCAGGCGCATGGCGGCTCGTCCCCCTTCGAGTGGGATGACGTTTTGAACACTTCCTTTTCCAAAAGATCGCGTCCCCACGATGGTTGCCCGACCACGATCCTTCAAGCAACCCGCAACAATCTCACTGGCGCTGGCCGAGTACTCATTGATGAGGATTGCAATGGGCGTACGCTCGGGAAGAATACTCCCCGGTTGGGCTAGGATTTCGTCCTCAATGATTTGATCCCGACCGCGCGTGGTTACGATCTGACCATCTTCCAAAAACATGTCGCAGATCTCCGATGCAGCTAGCAGCAAACCACCGGTGTTATCACGTAGGTCAATGATCAACCCTTCAGGCTTCGGATGGCATTGTTCTATGGCCGTCCTCAACTCTGCAGCGGTCTTTTCGCCGAAAAGTTCAATGCGCACATAGGCGATTCGCGAGTCGGCTTGCATCAAGAAATCCCAGCTACCATCTTCACGCCGCCGGTCTCCGATCACGCTTTCGATTTCGATCCGCTCACGAACCAACGTTCGTTCGAAAACTTCACCGTCGCGTTCGACCTCCATCGTGACCGAAGCGCCCACCCGGCCTCGGAGTGTCTTCGTCATTTCTTCAGTTGTCCGATGCCGGACGTCCTCACCATCGACCCGAGCGATCACGTCACCTGGTCGCAAGCCTGCACGATAGGCTGGAGAATTGAAAATGGTCGTCACCACCGTCAGATGCGGGCGACGGGGTGGACCATCCAGTCCAACACCCAAACCTGCGAACTCCTGCTCAAACAGCGATTGGAACGACTGCAATTGATCCTCTGAAATGTAGCTCGAGTTGGTATCGAGAGATTGGAGCATGCCCGACATCGCAGCTTGGTACAAGCGATCATCTTCTGTCGATTCGACGTACACCTGATCAATGATGTTCATGGCCAAGGCCAAGTCGCGGGTTCCACGCAACCATCGGGCATTGGCAAAACAGGCCAAGCAGCCAAGAAGCAATGCAAACAATAGTTTCAAATTTCCGGTGGACACGTGAAGAGCTCAGTTAGGGGAGTTTATAAAGGGAGGATCAAAACTTGCGACATGCATCGCATCCAGGGGTTTTCTGATACGATTCTGCGCATGGCTTTAGAATCTACCTCATCGCAAGACCGCGAGCGAATCGCTTCGGACTATTTTGAACGTTTGCCCTACGCTCCCTATCCGGTCCAGGAGGAAGCGTTGCTGGCCTGGTACACCGCCGAAGACGGAGTTCTCATCTGCGCTCCGACGGGCACCGGTAAAACGTTGATCGCCGAAGGCGCCATTTACGAAGCGTTGCGGTTGGGCAAACGCTGTTATTACACCACGCCGCTGATTGCTCTCACCGACCAGAAACTTCAAGAGTTGCAAGCGTCGGTCGTTCGCTGGGGTTTTCCTGCGTCCTCGGTCGGCTTGGTCACCGGCAATCGACGTGTGAATCCCGATGCCCCAATTCTCGTGGTGGTTGCTGAGATTTTGCTCAATCGTTTGTTGCAGCCGGATGGCCCGCCCATGGATGATGTGGCTTCCGTGGTGATGGATGAGTTCCATTCGTTCAACGATCCCGAACGGGGAATCGTTTGGGAACTGAGCATCGGAATGCTTCCGCGTCATGTCCGGCTGATGTTGCTCTCAGCCACCATCGGCAATTCGGTGGAGTTTTCCAACTGGTTGTTGCGAGCCCATGGTCGCAAATTGGAATTGGTGCAAAGCAGCGATCGCAAAGTTCCATTGCAGTTCGAATGGGTCGACGATGCGTATCTCGATGAGCACCTAGAACGTATTGCTGAGGGAGACGATGCGCGGCGTCGTACACCTGGCTTGGTATTTTGCTTCAATCGCGACCAATGTTGGCAGATCGCGGAATTGCTCAAGGGCAAAAAACTTATTGACAAGGAACGGCAAGCGATCATCACCAAGCGTCTGGAGATTGCGAGTCTCAGCGAAGGCGCCGGTCCAAAAATCAAACAGATCCTGATCCGAGGTGTGGGTATCCACCACGCCGGGATTTTGCCCAAGTATCGGCGCATTGTCGAGCAACTCTTTCAAGAAAAACTCTTGAGCGTTTGCGTATGCACCGAGACCTTGTCGGCCGGGATCAACCTACCAGCCCGCAGTGTTATTTTGCCACGTTTGGTCAAAGGCCCGTTCGGCAAACAGAAGATCATTGAACCGAGCGCTGCACAGCAGATTTTTGGTCGAGCCGGGCGCCCCCAATTCGATCGCGAGGGATTCGTCTACGCACTTGCGCATGAGGATGACGTCAAGTATCAGCGCTGGAAGATCCAATACGATCAGATCCCCGAGGACACCAAGGATCCCAATCTCATCAAAGCCAAGAAGCAACTAAAGAAGAAGATGCCTACGCGGCGCGCGAGCGAGACGTATTGGAGCAAGGAGCAGTTCGAGAAACTGCGCATCGCACCGGCCGCGAGACTTTCGAGCCGTGGTCCTTTACCGTGGCGACTATTAGCCCACATGCTTTTAAGAAATCCTGAAGTGCAACCGCTTCGTGATTTGGTAGGAAAACGACTGCTGCCGCAAGCGGAGATCGCGAAAGCCCAGAAGGAGCTCAACCAAATGTTGGTGACACTCTGGACTGCGGGTTTTTTGGAATTGGAGCCAAAACCTGTCGCCTTGAGCGGCACCCCAACCACCCCTGCATCGAATATCAAACCGGTGACTGCGCAACAGCCTTGGTTGGTGGTCCAAACCGCAAAGAACAATGAGACTCCGGACAGCGACGCCGAGGATGAGGAGGATCCGGCCATCGAGTCGCCGACCGACGATTCCGCTTCCCGAAACTATGACCTCGAAACGTACCGCCCGCAACGCATTGTTTCAAAACCGAGACTCGAGCTGCTGTCGGAAATTCGGAGCGTCAATCCCATCTATGGCTTGTTCTTGATCAATCACTTGCAGTACGCCGATGATTCCGAGCGCATTCAAGCTCTGGAGAGCGTTCTCGAACTTCCAGCCAATATCGCCAAAACGGTTCGAGTTCCTGGTCCAGACGACATGGCCTTCGGTCCGCTTGCAACGGAAATCCTACATCCAAAACTTCTGGAACTCGGATTGATCGGCGTTTCCGAAATCACTGGCAGGCACGAAGACGAGGAAGACGAAGACGGCGGTACTGCATCCACCACGTTCGATCGCTTTCGCCCTCCCCCGCCTTGGCCAGTTGCGCTCGGTGAGAAGCTGCGACGGTTGTTTGACTACGAATACCCCGGAGTCCACGACGTTTACACGCGAAGTGTCTGGGTTGTGGGCGAGCTCTTGCAATTCAACTGCGATTTCAACAAGTACATTTTGGCGCACGGACTGCAAAAGCAGGAAGGCATGTTGTTCCGTCATGTACTTCGGTTCATCTTATTGTTAAAAGAAATCGCATCGATTGCTCCGGAAAACACAACGCCTGAGCAATGGGAAGAGCCATTCGATGCATTGGCCTCACGCTTAATCGAGTGCTGTCGCCTCGTCGATCCGGAGTGCACGGACGAAACCCTGCAGGAGCTCGACGATGCGAGCGGTAGAAAGCCGCGGGTACGCGGCGCATGATCGCGGTAGTTGACTTGGTCGCATGGAGTGAACTCTCCAATTCTGCTTGGCTGTTGTTGGCCATCGCGGCCGTAGGGATCGGGGTTACCAAGAGCGGTTTTTCCGGACTCAGCCTGGTGCATGTCCTGGTCTTTGCCTATGTGTTCGGAGCCCGAGCTTCGACTGGTATTGTTTTGCCAATGCTGATCGCGGGCGATGTCATGGCGATGCTGATGTATGGCAAGCATGCGGATTGGAGTTACATTCGATCGATGATGCCACCCGCTTTGGTCGGCGTCGTTGTCGCATGGTTGGTCATGAACGAAATTGATGAATCGTATTACCGACCTCTCATCGGTGCGATCATCTTGAGTTTGGCCGCACTTCAGATCTTGCGGATGGTTCGGCCAAAGTGGTTCAATAACATGCCGCATGCGACATGGTTTGCATGGGGTATGGGAATCCTGGTTGGGGTTACGACGATGCTGGCCAACGCGGCAGGACCCGTGTACGGTCTCTTTTTGCTCGCCATCGGACTACCCAAACGCGAGTTCGTAGGAACGGCTGCTTGGTTCTTTCTGCTCCTCAACGTCGTGAAGATTCCCTTCAGTTGGAACCTCGGATTGATTCGCGTGAATACGTTGGTTATCAACGCACTGCTTATTCCTTTGATCTTAGTCGGACTGGGGCTCGGGCGAGCCATCATCCATCGCATTCCGCAACGTGCCTTTGATCTGGCGATCCTAGGTTTCTCCGCGCTGGCCGCCATCCACATGCTGTTCTCGGGCTAAGTCGCACAAAGTTAGCGAAAGAGCTCTTTTCTCAAAATCTTAGGCAAAAGGACCACCGAGAGGGCGTAACAGATGGCCAGCACGAGCAGCAATTGCACCCAAATCTCGAGCCATATCAGTTCACTTCCCCAATGCATCCGACGTGTGATGGCCTTGACAGGTAGGATCGCAAATGGGTGCAAGCAGTACAACGCAAGGCTATTCGCGGACATGAATCGAACGAAGTCGGGCATTGGGTTCTGAACACACTTGGCAAGGATGACCGCTGCGGCCGACCAAGCGATCAGCGAAGGACGGGCGTAGGTCGGAAGTGCTGACGATCCAGATTCGAAAAATATCGGACTCTTGTACACATGCCAATCGAGAAGGGACAGGATGGCACCGAGGGCCACCAAAAGGCCGCATGCCGCTGGTGCACGACGTAGGGGCAGCCGCATGCATGCTACGGCCACGAAGGGGTACGGCAGGAACGGAAGCGGCAGATAATAGAGTGCCAGTGCAGGTGCATCCCAACGCATGGCTGCAAGAGGTAGGAGGGAAACGATTGCCACCGAGGCCAAGATGCTGAGCAGGATGGATGTCTTAGACCAATACCGAACGCCATGCGAGATCAGCATGAGAACTGGTAGCCAAATAAAGAAGTAATAGGGCGTATTGAATCCGCTCACGACGTAAAGCACGAAAGCAACGGGAGCTCTTGGAATCGCCTTCAATGCACCGACGATACCAAAATAGTAAAGGTTGAGCAGGAAGCTCCAAAACAATCCCAAGAGAAGCAAGCGTCCCGTCTTGGCCCACATGCCATCGGCCGTATCTTTGCGAACCACGAGCATGCAAGACATCAAATAGAACGCGGGTACGGCCAACAACAAAAGGTAGAAATTGACGGCATCCGAGGGTACGAACGTGTGTTCCTGCCAGGTGGCGCGGGAAAAGATTTTGGAGGGATAGAGGAAGCCCAAATGCACGCCAACCACGCACACGCTCAATAGGGCTCGTAAGCCATCAAAACCGTGCAAATGCGCGGCGTGGTCGGGTATTGGGGCTTCGATCGCAGAAGGTTGCTTAGACACGGGGTAATCGAGTCACCGTTGATCAGTGTCCAAGCACGTAGGCGAAGATGAGAGGAGCGACGATGGTTGCATCGCTGTGAATCATGAACTTGGGGCTCTCAGCTTCCAACTTGTTCCAGGTAATTTTCTCATTCGGCACGGCTCCGCTATAACCGCCGTAACTGGTTTCGGCGTCGCTGATTTGCGCGAAGTAGGCCCAGCGACGGATGTCCTCTACGCCCAAGTCTTGAATCCACATTGGGACCGCGCAGATCGCAAAGTCACCCGCGATACCGCCTCCGATTTGGAAGAAACCGATGGGGTTGGATTCCGACACTCGCTTGTACCACTCCGCCAGATATTGCAATTGTTGCGTCCCGCTCTTGAGGGCAGAGTGCGATCGAACCGTGCCGTCCATGACCCGTGCCGTGAACATATTTCCCAGAGTGCTATCCTCGATACCCGGCGAATAGATCGGAATCCCTGTTTCCATGGCCGCGATCATCCAAGAATGTTCGCGTGGGATTTGATAATGCTGAACCAGATCTTCATCGCGAAGGATCTCAAACATGTATTCGTACGGGAAGTACTGCTCCCCTTTTTCGGCGGCGCGACTCCAGTAACGGACGAGTCGGTCCTGCATGTGCAACATAACCGTTTCGGGAATGCACGTGTCGGTCACACGATTGAACCCCGAATCACGCAGCGCCACTTCGTCTTCGGTACTCAGCGCCCGCCAGTTTTCGATGACTTTGTATTCATTGTGGGCGAAGAGATTGAACAAGTCCTCTTCGAGGTTCGCGGCCGTGCACGAGATTGCATGCACCTTGCCTGACCGGATCATTTCAGCCAACGAGATGCCCAGCTCCGCGGTACTCATAGCACCCGCTAACGAAACCAGCATCTGTCCGCTGTCGCGTTCGATGAAGGTTTTGTAGGCACGGGCGGCAGACAACGTCTCACGAGCGTTGTAGTGCCGATAGTGCTTTTCCATAAACTCAGTGATGGAACTCATCGTTTCCCTATCTTCATGCCAGTGTTTCGATGACTTAGGATGCGATTACCGGGCGAATTGTTTACCGGACCGATTACTGCTTGGACATCGGCATCACGACATAGGAATAATCATCATCGGTCGTGAACAATGCGGGCTCAGTATTGTTGCTGACGTCGAGGTAAAAACTGCTTTCGGGGCTCAGAACCTTGAAGAACTCAGAGATGAACCGAGCATCCATGGTGATGGCGATGGCAGGACCCGTATACGCAATCGGCAACTCGACGCGCGATTGACCGATGTCTGCTGTTTTTGCTGAGGCGACCAAGGTGCCATCGGCGAATGTGAATTCGACGCCACGACTTTCGGGATCGGCCACGATCGATGCCTGTCGGATAGCGGAGAAGAAGGGGCCGACGATGCCATCGATCCGGGTCCTACCATCGGTCGATGGAACGACAGTCTTCCAATTGGGATAGCGGCCTTCGACCAAACGGGAAATGATGGTGCAGCGGTTGGTACGGATGAGAATGTCGTTTCCTCGAGCCGCGATCTGGACCTTGTCCTCCAGATCGCCGATCGATCGTTCGATCAGATGCAATGTCTTGGTAGGCACAATGGTTGAAACGCCGGCGTTTTGATAACCGTTGATCGCTTCTCCAATTCCTTTCATACTCGCCAATCGGCGGCCGTCGGTGGCGACGGTGGTGATGGCATTCCCTTCGATCTCGAACAGCACACCTCCAAGTTGGTACCGCGTGCTTTCATTGTCCGTCGCAAAAATGGTGCGGCGAACCAGTTCGCGAAACAAGCCTGCGGGGAGTTCGAAATAGCTATCCTCAGAGAACTTCGAGACGCTCGGAAATTCGTCCGGATTGCTCAACGGAAAATTGAATTCAGAATTGGCACCAGCGATTCGAAGGGAAGCAGCTTCGGTTTCGATGGTGATCGACTCGTCCGAGGATTCCCGCAGGATATTGCCCACGCGTTGAACGCTGAGCAGAGCTCGACCTGGAATCATGACTTCGACATCGTCCTTGTTCAGTTCTAGCCGCACGCCCGCTTCCAAGTCGGTGGCCATCAAGACGACATGACCATCCTCCGCTTCAATCTTGACATTCATCAAGACCTCTTTGGGGCTTCGGGAGGGAGCCAACGCAGCAGCGATCTGGAAGGCGCTGAAGAAGCGGTCTCGATTGACGATAATTTTCATGGCATGCTCATCCTTCGTAATACCGACACCCGTCCTCCCAAGAACGGGACGGGAACCCAACCGTTTTTGTTCAATTGGGCTACAGTTGTAACCGTGAATCTCGATTTCTTGTAGTGGGCGACGAGCTTTCGGTGGGCAGCAACCTCGCCCAGAAATGCCATTCCGGGCGTCTTGGTGCTCGAGCACGTGGAGATCTATTCCTGGGAGGAACCGCGACCATAAATTCGGGTGAATTCTGCAAGCCATTCGGCACGTTGCTGATTCAACTCACCCGGGCCGCAACGCCACGACCAGTTGCCCGTAGACGTTCCCGGAGTGTTCATCCGGGCACAGGCAGGGAGTCCAAGCAGGTCTTGGATGGGACTGATCGCCAACGTGGCTGTCGACCTCCAAACGGCCCGCATCATGCCGTGATGAATCGTTTCCGGGGAACAGGCTAGGTATTGAAGTGCGAACCGCTTCTCGGCGTCGATCTGCGCTTGATCGCGCGTGCTTCCTTCGCCCGCCAAGCTATGGTACCAACCAACAACCGTATCGTTGTCATGCGTACCTGTATAGGCAACACAGTGCACGGGATAGTTATGGGGGAGATCCAATGAATGCGGATCACCGCCAAAACCAAATAGCAAAATTTTCATGCCAGGGAATCCGAATGCGTCGCGAAGAACGCGAACTTCCTCGGTGATCAACCCTAGATCCTCCGCGATTACCGGCAACTCGTTTTCGGGTCCGACCCCTAAGGCTCGTCCGATGGCATGAAAGAATTCTTCGCGGGGACCTGGCTTCCAATGTCCGACACGCGCATCCGGAGAGTCGACAGGTATTTCGTAGTAGGCTTCGAATCCTCGGAAGTGATCGATGCGGATTAGATCGCAGAGCTGCAGCGTTCGCTGGAACCGACGGATCCACCAATCGTAACCCGTAGCGCGATGCTCAGCCCAGCGGTACAACGGGTTCCCCCATCTCTGCCCATGCTCGGCAAAGTAGTCCGGCGGTACACCCGCAACCACGGTGGGATGACCATGCCTATCAAGTTCGAAGAGTTCCTGTTCGGCCCAAACGTCCGAACTATCCATCGATACAAAGATGGGGATGTCCCCGATAATACCGACGCCGAGTTCCGCTGCGTAACGTCTGAGGTCCTGCCACTGGCGATCGAAGACGAACTGAATGAAGGCTTCGAATTCGCACGCGATTCGCAGTTTGTCTGTCCAATGCGCCAAGGCCTCCGGGTCTCGCTGAACCAGTGGTTCCTCCCACGCGTTCCAGGGCAGATCATTGTGGTAGATCTTGCAGGCCGTAAACAAACAATGCTCCTCGAGCCATCGACCAGCAGTATGTCGGTATTCGTCGAATGCCCCATGCAAGTCCTGGCGCTGATGCTGGAATCGACGAAAGGCCATTCGCAACAACTCGATGCGTCGCCCAGAAGTCCTCGCGAAATCGATGCTCTCTCGATCCTCGACACGATCGTTGGCGATCATCGAGTCCCAATCTTCGCTCCGCAATAGGCCATCGCGAACCAACAATGCAGGACTAACCAGCAGAGGATTGCCAGCGAAAGAGGATGGGGATTGGTAGGGCGAAAAGCCGTAACCGACGGGGGTGGTCGGCAAAATCTGCCACCATCGCTGCCGGCTCTGATGCAGGAATCGGACAAACTCGTAGGCGCTCGGGCCAATGTCGCCGGACCCCAAGTCGCCGACGGACCAGGGACCGTCCGTTCCATAAAGATGATCCGCATGCGCCTGACCAGGCCAACGACCGGGAAGCGAAGTGACATGGATCAATTGACCGCTTGCGCGACGGAACAGGGAGTCCATACAGTACAACATTTTCTCGTGTTACAGGGGAAGTCCTTAGCAATTTGCGACCGCACTGCGCAAGTGGACTGGCAGTGGGTTGTCGCGCATTGCACACCAACAGAACCAAGAAATCGATTTAGAACTCGCAGTGACCGGGCGTGCGCGGAAAAGGAATGACATCGCGAATATTTGCCATACCGGTGGTGTACTGAACCATGCGCTCGAGGCCGAGTCCGAATCCGGCATGCGGAACAGTTCCGAACCGACGCAGATCCAAATACCACCAGTAATCTTCTTCGCGCAAACCAGCGGCCGTCATTCGTTCCACCAGCACATCCAAGCGTTCCTCGCGCTGGCTGCCGCCGATGATTTCTCCGACACCGGGAACCAACACATCCATGGCGGCGACTGTTTTCCCGTCGTCATTGAGTCGCATGTAGAAGGATTTGATTTCCTTCGGATAGTCGTACAGAATGACCGGCCCTTGAACGTGCTTTTCCGTCAAAAAGCGTTCGTGTTCGGACTGGAGATCGACTCCCCAGGACACAGGGTACTCAAAGGCCTCACCGCACTTGGTCAAGATGTCCACGGCTTCGGTGTAGGACATGTGTACGAAGGGCTTGTCGACCACCAATTGCAACGCTTCCAACAACCCCGGCTGGATCCGCTTCTCGAAGAAATCCATGTCCTCTCCGCAGTTCGCCAACGTTTGCGTGATCATGTACTTGAGGTAGCGTTCGGCCAACTGCATGTTGTCGATCAACTCATAGAATGCAGCCTCGGGTTCGATCATCCAAAATTCGGACAAATGGCGCGAGGTGTTGGAATTCTCGGCCCGAAATGTCGGTCCGAACGTGTAGATCTTTCCGAGTGCGCAGGCGTATGCCTCCCCTTCCAATTGACCACTCACGGTCAGGAATGTCGACTTGCCAAAGAAATCTTTGCTCGTGTCTACCTTGCCCGACACCATCGGTGGATTGTCCAGTGGCAAGGTCGTGACGCGGAACATTTGCCCGGCTCCCTCGCAGTCGCTGGCGGTAATCAACGGTGTGTGCGCGATCACGAAGCCTTCGCCGTGGAAGAATTCGTGCGTCGCATGGCTCAATCGATGGCGAACCCGCGTCACGGCGCCAAAGGTATTGGTTCGCGGTCGCAAATGCGCCCAGTCACGCAACTTTTCAAAGGTGTGCTGTTTCTTTTGCAGCGGGTAATCGGTTGCGCTGGCCAACCCAATCACCCGCAGGCTCTGGGCTGCCATCTCCGTCGCTTGTCCTTGCCCCGAACTCCCTTTGATCTCGCCGGAAATTACCACACTACTGCCGACGGTCAGACTTAACACATCCTGGGTGTAGTTCGCGAGGGATCCGTCGGCGATAACCTGCAAGTTCCCGAACGAGCTTCCATCGTTGACTTCGATGAAACTGAATCCACCCTTGCTGTCGCGACGGGTGCGCACCCAACCTCGGACTTCGACTACGCGTCCGGTCGCGGCCGCCTGCCGCGCCTCGTTGATGGAAATCCAGGGAGTTGTCATGGGGAACCGCCAAACAGGGGAATGCGAAACGAAAAACACGCTTTGCCAATAACACAGGCTGGTGGCTTCGAAATCACAGAAACCACCGATGCTCTATTTTCCGTACGATTCGCATTTTTCCTAGCGGGGTAGCCCAACTATAGTCCCGGCTTTGGCGGCTTTGTCGGCGCTTCCCAACTGACGCTACCACGTGCGTTGACTTTGCGACGGAAAACTTTGTCACCGCAGGTAACCACCATGACATCGCGATTGCGACCTCCGAAGGCGATATTGCTCAGAAAGCCGGTGTGGGGTTTGGGCAGAATCTGATTCACGCGACCGAGCGGGTCGAGGATCTGGATGCCCAGCGACGTTGCGACATACAAGTTGCCTTGCACGTCCATGGTCATGCCATCGGCCGACGACCGCGAGGTCGCATCCGGGACGTGCAGATGGCCCAACTCCTGCCGATGCTCCAACATCCCGGACTGTGCGATCGAGAAGCAATACGTGAAGCGACCGTCGCTGTCGGCAACGTGCAACTGGGTCTGGTCGGGCGACACGATCAAGCCGTTGGGGGCCGAAATCCCCGCATCGACCTGCGTTTTTTGACCATCGAAGGTCACGAAAAAGATCTTCTTGTTCCCATAATCGGTGTAGTACAAACCGCGCTCCGTCACGACCAGATCGTTGCAAGCCGCATCGGAAACCACCTCCTCGACGTGCCCGTCATCGTCGTAGCGGACAATCTTTTTCGCTGCGCTTTGGCAAGCGTACAATTTGCCATCGGGACCCAACATCAATCCGCTGACCCCTTGCGTGTTGCTCGCAAATCGAGAAACGACGCATTGATTCTCAATGGCGGAGATCTTGAAAATCTCACTCGTCGACACATCCACAAAGAACACATCGCCATTGCGATCGATGGCGGGTCCTTCGGTGAACTTGTGACCTTCACTGACCAACTGCCACTCCTCACCAGGCAGAACGGCATTGAGTCGAGCAGTTGGTTGTGTCCCCTTAGAAATCGGGGCAGGATGATCCTTCCATACCCACCGCATTGCATCGGGCATCATGGCCGCAGCCTGCTTGCCATTGTGTCCGCCCTCGCCCCATACATGCTGGGTTTCGTAGCCAGAATATTCTAAAGCGGAACGCATTTGTTGGTTAGCGATCCACCAATCCCCTGCGTAAATATTGAGATCCTGACTCCCGTCTTGGAGGAACACTCTCAATGGCTTGGGCTCGGTTTTTCGGATCAAGGTCGAGAGTTGGTCGGCCCCACGCAATCCAACGAAGGTTCCGATCGTCGACAGCACGCGACGGAAATGATCAGGCCGTTCCCACGCGGCGTTGAGCGCGCAGATACCGCCGGAACTTGCGCCGGCCAAACACCGATCATTCGGTGATGCGCTGATAGCGTATTCCTTGGAAACTTCGGGCAGTATCTCTTCAATCAGGAAACGCGCGTAACGATCGCCCAGTCCATCGTATTCGAAGCTGCGATTGAAACGCGGTTGAGCGTTCGCGTTCGTCACGGGAACTTGACCGGGTTCGATGAACAAACCGATCATGACCGGAATGCTTTTATCGGCGATCAAGTTATCCATGACAGTAGGCAATCGCCATTCATTGGCGCGACCCAGACCATCCTGGACGATCATCAAGCATGCCGGCTGGCTGGCTTCGTATTGGGCTGGGACATAGATGTGGTAGTTTCGGATGGTGCCCGGAAAAATCGAGCTGGTCCATCCGAAAGGTCCCAGAATCTTGCCTTCCGGTATTCCTTCGTGCCGGACCGAATCGCGATGTTCTGGATAAGTTTCGTTTTGTCCGAACGCCATCGGAATGGGGTTTGCTGCGGACACGAGGTAGACAAGAAACAAAATTTTGACGCGACCGAGCGATGCGAAGGAACGGATCGTTTGCATGAGAAATTCCTGGAGAGGGTACGCAAGAACAAGCCCCCGAGTATAACTAAGACCGGAACAGCGTAGTCCCGTGGGTGAGGACCGCCAACACACTGCGTTCTACTTTTTTTGGTTCTGTATTTTGCCCCTGTCTTCCGGGCGCTCGTCGCAATCCGTGCAACTCTCCATGGAGCA
The DNA here is from genome assembly GCA_041752005.1 of Pirellula sp. Classification (GTDB taxonomy): domain Bacteria; phylum Planctomycetota; class Planctomycetia; order Pirellulales; family Pirellulaceae; genus JBKCUI01. The sequence continues at coordinate 30,562 of JBGSHV010000130.1, forward strand.
ATTCATCATGCAATCGTTTCAATCGTCGCTGAATTGTCTTCCACGCTGTGGCGTGATGACTTCGGTGCGTACCCTTGGTCTTTGTGCGTTGATCCTAGCTGGCGTTGTTCGCGGCGATGACAGTGAGTACAAGCTTGGGCCGGATTCCGAACCCAAGGCCGGTATCCCCCAGGGGACGGTATCCGAATACACCTGGGATAGCAAAATTTATGATGGTACGCATCGACGATTTTACGTGTACGTTCCGGCTCAGTACGATCCGGAAAAGCCGACGGCGGTGATGGTGTTTCAGGATGGCCATACGTACGTGAATCCCAAGGGCAAATTTCTTGCAACTGTTGTCCTGGATAATTTGATCGCCGCCGGAGAAGTGCCTGTCACCCTAGGAATCTTTATCGATCCCGGCCACCGCAAGGCATTGCCAGACAAACCGGGTTGGGAGCCCGCTCCCGAGAATCGATCGGTGGAGTACGACACGGTTTCGGATGTGTATGCAACGTTTCTCGAACAAGAGATATTGCCTGAAGTATCGAAGTCGCTGAATTTGACCAGCGATCCCGATCAACGCGCGATCTGCGGGATCAGTTCTGGTGGCATCTGCGCATTCGGCGTGGCATGGCATCGGCCCGATCTTTTCCGGCGAGTGCTGAGCCATGTTGGAAGCTTTGTCGACATCCGCGGTGGGCACAACTACCCGCCGATGATCCGAAAAGCAGGAAAGAAACCGCTGCGAGTGTTCTTGCAGGATGGCAGCGGAGATCTAGACAATCGATTTGGCAATTGGCCGTTGGCCAATCAGCAAATGGCGGCTGCGTTGAAGTTCAAGGGCTACGAGTACGAATTTGTTTTCGGAACAGGTGGCCACAACGATATCCATGGCGGATCCATCATGCCCGAGTCCATGCGATGGTTGTGGAAATCCCATGATTGATAGCGGTAGTAAGGTCGTTTCAACGGAGAAGCGATCCATTGCGTACTACGAACCGTTGAGGCATTGCCCTGGCCGCCCCTATCCATTGGGTGCTACCTGGGATGGCATGGGGGTGAATTTCGCCCTCTATTCCGAAAACGCCACGGGCGTGGAACTCTGCCTGTTCGATAACGAGCATTCCCTTAGTGAAACAACACGAGTCGAGTTACGTGAACAAACCGACTTGGTCTGGCACGGCTACTTTCCTGATCTGCGGCCCGGCCAGGTTTACGGTTTCCGCGTCCATGGTCCGTACGATCCACTCCATGGCCATCGATTCAATCCCAACAAAGTATTGCTCGATCCCTACGCCAAGGAAATCGTGCGAATCACCAGTTGGAGTGACGAGATGTTTGGGTACAAAATCGGTAGTATCGAGGAGGATCTTTCATTCGATGACCGGGACAATGCCGGTTCTGCAGCTTTGGCAGCAGTGATCGATTCTTCCTTTGTCTGGGGCAATGACCAACATCCACGAACGCCGCTCCATAAGACGATCATTTATGAGCTACATGTCAAAGGCTTCACACAGCTTCATCCCCAAGTCCCCGAACAACTCCGCGGGACTTACGCTGGCCTGGGTTCCAACGCCTCGATCCAACATTTGCGCTCGCTGGGTGTCACGGCCGTTGAATTACTGCCCATCCATCATCGCATCGACGATCGCCATTTGGTCGAGCGAGGACTTTCCAATTACTGGGGCTACAACACGCTAGCTTATTTTGCCCCGGACATGCGTTATCGGTCGGATGGCTTCGGATCGACAACGAATCAATTCAAGACCATGGTTCGCAGTTTGCACGCAGCCGGAATCGAAGTCATCTTGGACGTGGTTTATAACCACACGGCTGAAGGCAACCACTTCGGACCAACCCTGTCGCTTCGCGGGATCGACAATGCCAGCTACTACCGATTGGTCGAAGATCAACAGCGCTACTACATGGACTTCTCAGGATGCGGCAACACCATGAACATGCGGAATCCGCGTGTGTTGCAGTTGATCATGGACAGCCTCCGGTATTGGGTGCTGGAGATGCATGTCGATGGATTCCGCTTCGACCTCGCCAGCGCGTTGGCTAGGGAGTTGTACGCGGTAGACAAGCTCGGCGCGTTCTTTGATATCATCCATCAGGACCCGGTACTATCGCAGGTGAAACTGATTGCGGAGCCTTGGGATCTCGGCGACGGTGGCTATCAAGTCGGCAACTTTCCGATCGGATGGTCGGAGTGGAACGGTCAATACCGAGACTGCATGCGCAATTTCTGGAAGGGAGAAGCAGGCTTCCTCGATCAATTTGCGACGCGTATCTGCGGCAGCAGCGATCTGTACGCATGGAGCAGCCGACGGCCTCACGCGAGCATCAATTTCGTCACATGCCATGACGGGTTCACACTTCGCGATCTGGTGTCCTACGATGAAAAGCACAACGACGCCAACGGAGAAGACGGCCGGGACGGCTCCAACGATAATTTAAGTTGGAATTGTGGGGCCGAAGGCCCCACCGACTCCAAAGAAATCAATGCATTGAGGGCACGCAAACAGCGAAGCATCATCGCCACATTGCTCCTCTCACAAGGCGTACCGATGCTTTTAGCGGGTGACGAATTTGGTCAAACACAGCACGGTAATAACAATGCGTACTGTCAAGACAGCGAGATCAGTTGGTTGGATTGGGATTGGGACGAGGAACGCATCAGCTTGCTCCACTTCACTCAGGATGTGATGAGGTTTTGGAAATCGCAACCCGCGTTGCAGCGGCGACGATTTTTTCATGATGCGTCGAATCATGGAGACGCGAGCAGCGGAATTGTCTGGGTAAGGCCGGACGGTTTGGAAATGACGACCAACGATTGGAATGCTGGCTTCAGTCGCAGTATTGCGTTCATACTCAGTGGCGAAAATATTGACATGAACGATCATGGCGAGGTCGTTTCGGGACCGACATTGCTGCTGCTTTTCAACGCGGACCACACCGTCAACGTTCCCTATCAACTGGCATCGGCTTTCGATGCTCAAGCTTGGCAGTTGGAGTTCGACACTGCGGATCCTTGTCGACGAGGATCCGTCCACACGTTGCAATCCGAATATCGCGTGGATCCGTGTTCTGTGGTCGTATTCACCGCGACCAACGCGCCACGGGAACTGCCAGCGGTACCACGACCTGAACCACGACCCAAACGGGCTGCGAAGGCAGCAAAAAAGACTTCTCGAAAAGGTTGAACTTTTCCCTTCGTTTCGATACCAAAATGAACTATTAGGTCGATCCGTTCGATGCCAAATGCCGTTTAGATGTGGACTGCTTGGCATTCCAAATCCACAGTCCCAGCTTCCCAGGCCGCGACGACGAGGACCTTGGCCGAGGTAGCCCCTATTCCTATGCGGCGGATGAGTTCCTGGCCCATATCGCCAGCTTAGGGTTCGACACAATCCAACTTGGTCCAATGGGCATGACCAGTCGTAGCAATCCATCCCCGTACGATGCCACTATCTTTTCTAGGAATCCACTCGATTTGCCGCTGTTGAGGTTGGTCGATGAGGGGCGACTGAGCCGACGCGCCTTCCAATGGTTGCACAACACGATGAAGCACGAAACGCGTGCCAGAGTTCGCAACGAGCAAGCTTTCGATAATTACGCCATTGCAATCCGCGAGGTGGTGGCCAATGCATCCGATTCGGATCATGACTCCGCCCGCGCATTTTTGGGAACACACGCCAGCTGGCTCGTCCCCGATTGTTTGTACGACCTGCTGTGCCGCGAATACGATGGTCGCGCGTGGTATGGCTGGGGCGGTTGCGAACAGGGGGAGTTTGATCAGCGACTCTTTGCTCCGCGGCCGGGAGAAGGGGAATTAGCCCGTGAGCGACTTCAAGCACTAGAACATCGTTTCGAGCGAGAGATCCTGGAGTACTCACTGGTCCAATGGCTGATCGCGGAGCAGCATCGCATGTTCCGTGAGCGACTCAAGCAATGGAATCTCTCGGTGTATGGAGATTTACAGGTCGGATTATCGCTCCGCGACCATTGGGCGTCGCAAAAGCTGTTTCTTAAGGGCTATCGCGTCGGCGCTCCCCCCAGCCGTACCAATCCCGCGGGACAGCCATGGGGCTACGCGGTCCTAGACCCGCGACAAATGGGGACGCTCGAAAAACCCGGTCCAGCGCTACTATTTGTCCAAGCCCGGATTCGCAAGGTATATCAAGAGTGCGACGGCCTACGGATCGATCATCCCCACGGATGGATTGATCCTTGGGTTTATCGAAGCAATGTCGAGGACCCCTTCGATGCTGTCCAGCATGGAGCGCGGTTGTTTTCTTCACCCGATGATCCTCTGCATCCCGAATTGCATTCACTCGCCATCGCGCGGCCCGAACAACTCGATCGCGGACAGCTTCCGTTTGCGGACGCACGGGTGCAAACTTTGGATGCATCCCAAGTCAAAGCGTATGCCCTGCAGCTCGATGCCATCACACAGATTCAGACCGAGTTTGGTCGCTCCGACAGTCCCATAGCATGCGAGGTCTTGAGCACTTTGCCAAACCAGGTTGGCCAAGCGATCGCCCGCCATCACTTGGGTCGATTCCGCGTTGCGCAAAAAATCAAACACCAAGATCCAACCGATTCGTACCGACTCGAACACGCACGACCCGAAGATTGGGTCATGCTCGGTACCCATGATACGCCCCCCATTTGGGAATTGGCCGATCAATGGAGCGTCAGCCAAATGGGTCGAGAATGGGAGGCCTATTTGACCTCGATGCTCGCACCATTGGTTCGGGCGCAACGGAACGCTCCCATCGCCAACGATGCATCCAGCTTGGTCCATGCCTTATTCACCGCCATGCTCGTGTGTGACGCGCGGCATGTAGTGGTCTTCTTTCCTGACCTATTTGGTATGCGCCAGCGGTACAACGAGCCTGGGGTAGTGCAGCAAGAAAACTGGTCACTGCGTGTCCCCGACAATTTCAAGTGGGAACTTGAGGAAAGAGTTGCGTCGGGCAAGGCTCTATCCGTATCCCAGTGCATGCACTGGGCGCTGATGAGTCGAGAGAATTCAGGACCAAGGAATTAAATCGATCGGACATTAGCTTGTCAGGGACCAAATCGTTTGACATGAAACGATCAGCCTTGCAATGATTTGATGTCTGTCCTATACTTGTCGTCGAGGAGAGGACACGATGAACACGGCAACAAGCAACGGACGTAATGCGAACGAGATGCGCGTGCTGGCAGCGCTGCGCAGGATTGTGCACGCGATCGATTTGCATTCGCAACAGTTGTTGTCGAAATGCGATGTGACGGCGCCGCAATTGGTTTGCTTGCACACTTTGGCGGTCCATGGCAGGCTAGCATCCCGCGATTTGGCGGAAAAAGTGCACGTGAGTGCGAGCACACTGGTCGGAATCCTCGATCGATTGGAGATTAAGGAATTGGTGCGACGGCAACGCGACACTGTCGATCGCCGCACGGTTTTTGTTGAGATCACGAAGAAAGGAACTGCTTTCGTTGCCAAAGCGCCTTCGCCTCTTCAATCCGCATTGGCAGAAGGTTTAAGTCGATTGAATCGCAGCGATCAATCGCGATTGGCGGAATCTCTAGAGGTCATCGTCGGGATGATGCAAGCCGACGCGCTCGATGAGGTTCCGGTATTGGCTTCGTCGAGGATCGCTAAATCAAAACGAGTTTGAACGCCCACTCTCGACATGACCCTAACACCCGCATTGAACCGCCATGTTCCATCGCCCGCTCGGGTCAACGATCGATCCTATAGAATCGAACCTGAAAGATTGTCCAGTTGTGTCGATCGAGCACCTAGTTTCATCGAATCAGTAGCCTCCACAGACTGTTTTTCCAGAGAAAGGGCGCTCGCATGAACGTCGAACATCCGCACTCGCAGAGCGGCCGCAGCCGAGTGTTGATCGAAGAGATCACACCCCAGGTAGACCATGGTCGATTTGCCGCGAAGCGGGTGGTCGGTGATCGTGTCGTGGTTCGGGCCAGGGTCTTTGCCGATGGCCATGACGCGATCCATGCCATGCTGCGATACCGGCATCTCGCGGACGAGCAATGGAGCGAAACGGAATTGGATTCCGTGGGTAACGATTGGTGGCAGGCAACCTTTCAAGTGCAAAAGATCGGTCGGTACGAGTTCACCATCGACGCCTGGATTGATCGCTTCGCAACGTGGCAACGTGACCTGCACAAGCGGGTGGATGCAGGTCACGACGTGACGGTGGATTTGCTCAGTGGAGCGGAAATCATCGAGGAGCATCTCCCCGTGGTCGATTCCTCGCACCAGCAGCCGCTCAAAGAATACGTGAGTCTCTTACGCGAATCGAATCATCGTCCGACGCAGATCCAAGCTGCATTGTCAGAGGATCTCGCAAAGCGTATGCGGGCCCACTCGGACCGACGTTTTTCATCGCGCTATCCAACAGCGTTGCCTATCGAAGTCGATCGCATCCAAGGTCGATTCAGTACGTGGTATGAATTCTTTCCGAGGTCGGCGAGTTCACAACCCGGTCAGCATGGAACGTTGGCGGATTGCCGCGAGCGTTTGCCTTACGTGGCTGAGATGGGGTTCGACATCCTTTACCTGCCGCCCATCCACCCCATCGGTCGCAGTTTCCGCAAGGGCAAGAACAATGCGGTCAAGGCTCTGCCAGACGACGTAGGAAGTCCTTGGGCAATTGGCGCTGCCGAGGGTGGGCACAAAGCAATCCATCCACAGCTGGGGACAATCGAGGATTTTCGCGAGCTTCTGTCGGCGGCCCGCGATCTTGGGATCGAGATCGCCATGGACATCGCTTTTCAATGCGCACCCGACCACCCCTATGTCGCTGCACATCCAGATTGGTTTCGTCAGCGACCCGACGGGTCCATTCAGTACGCGGAGAATCCACCCAAAAAGTACCAAGACATCTACCCGTTCGACTTCGAGTCGCCAGACTGGCAAGCTCTGTGGGATGAACTTAAGAGTGTCTTGTTGTTTTGGGCCAACGAAGGGGTTCGAGTGTTCCGTGTGGATAACCCGCACACAAAATCCTTCGCGTTTTGGGAATGGGCCATCGCGGAGGTGAAGAAGGAATATGCGGATGCAATTTTTCTAGCCGAGGCATTCACGCGGCCGGCGGTCATGTCACGATTGGCCAAGCTCGGTTTTTCCCAGTCGTACACGTATTTTACCTGGCGGAATACCAAGCCGGAGCTGACGGAGTATCTGACCGAACTGACGCAGGGGGCGGCTCGAGAGTTTTTCCGTCCCAATCTTTGGCCGAATACCCCGGACATTCTGAACGAATTCTTGCAGTTTGGCGGACGCAGCGGCTTGATGAGTCGGTATGTGCTGGCGGCCACGCTGAGCGCTGCCTGTGGAATCTATGGCCCGACCTTTGAGCTTGGTGTGGTCACGCCACGTGAACCGGGCAGCGAAGAATACCTGGATTCGGAAAAGTACCAGCTGCAGCATTGGCATATCGATGCGCCCGAGAGCCTAAGACACTTCATTGCACGCGTGAATCGCATCCGGCGCGAGAATCCATCCCTGCACGACAATAGCTCATTGCGGTTCCATCCTGTCGATAATGAACAACTAATTTGTTATAGCAAGCAGACAGAAGACGGCGGTAACGTAATCGTAACCGTGGTAAATCTCGATCCGCATCATGTGCAATCGGGATGGGTAGATCTGCCTCTATCCTGCCTCGGTGTCGATAGTACCCAACCGTACCAGATGCATGATCTGCTGAGCGAAGAACGGTACCTTTGGCATGGATCTCGCAACTTTGTGCAGCTCAATCCACACACCGCCCCCGCGTCGATCTTCTGCCTGAGGAAACGCGTTCGTAGCGAATCGCAATTCGAGTATTTTTTATAACGTACGAGGAGATTGAGTCGATGGCACAGGAAACGAGTTCCCACTGGTACAAGGACGCGGTGGTCTACCAAGTACATGTCCGTTCGTATTGCGATTCCTCGTCGGATGGTATCGGCGACTTTCGAGGTCTGATCAGCAAACTCGATCACATTCAGGATCTGGGGGCCACAGCCATTTGGGTTCAGCCGTTTTTCCCGTCGCCCCTCAAGGACGACGGTTACGACATCGCGGACTACATGGATGTCAATCCGATTTACGGAACGTTACAAGACTTTAAGGACCTCTTGGCCGAAGCGCACGAGCGTGGACTCAAAGTTATCATCGAATTGGTGCTCAATCATACCTCGGATCAACATCCTTGGTTTCAACGCGCGCGGCGCTCCGCGCCCGGTAGTGTTGAACGCGATTTCTACGTTTGGAGCGATTCACCGAAAAAGTATTCCGATGCCCGGATCATCTTCAAAGACTTTGAGCGTTCCAATTGGACTTGGGATCATGAAGCCAAACAGTATTTTTGGCATCGATTCTACAGCAATCAACCCGATCTGAATTTTGACAATCCAGAAGTGCTCAAGGCGCTGTATGAAGTGCTTGACCATTGGTTGGAAATGGGGGTGGATGGACTACGATTGGATGCCGTTCCTTACCTCGTGGAACGCGAAGGAACCAACTGCGAAAACCTCCCAGAAACCCATGCGATCCTGAAAGAAATCCGAGCACACGTCGATCAACACTATCCGGATCGCATGCTTTTGGCGGAAGCCAACCAGTGGCCAGAGGATGCCGTGGCTTACTTCGGCGATGGCGATGAATGCAATGCGGCTTTTCACTTTCCTGTCATGCCGCGGATGTTCATGGCGGTGCAGATGGAAGATCGGTTCCCGATGATCGACATCATGCAGCAGACGCCCGAAATTCCCGAATCTTGCCAGTGGTTCATGTTCCTGCGAAACCATGACGAGCTAACTCTCGAGATGGTGACCGATGAAGAGCGAGATTACATGTACAGCGTCTTCGCGAACAATCCTCAGGCCCGAATCAATTTGGGCATACGTCGTCGGTTGGCGCCGCTGCTGGGGGGGAATCGTCGCAAGATCGAGCTGCTTAACTCGCTGCTTTTGTCATTGCCAGGTACCCCGGTCGTTTACTACGGGGACGAGATTGGGATGGGGGACAATATTTACCTCGGTGACCGGAATGGCGTTCGAACTCCGATGCAATGGAGTCCGGATCGCAACGCTGGCTTCTCCTCGGGCAATCCACAGCAAATGTTCCTGCCTGTTATCATCGACCACGAATACCATTACGAAGCGGTGAATGTGGAGACTGCCAAAGGAAATCCGTATTCTCTCTTCTGGTGGATGAAACGGCTGATCGCTCTGCGTCAGCAAAACCCAGTCTTCTCAAGAGGCACGCTTCGTTTCTTGCTCCCAGACAACAATCGTGTACTCGCCTACTTGCGATGCTACGAGGATCAGACAGTGATGGTGATTGCAAACCTGTCGCGTTTCTCCCAGTTCGTCGAACTTGATCTGTCCGAGTTTCGCGGACTAACACCGACGGAGCTCTTCGGGAAAACACAATTCCCGAGGATCGGCGAGCTGCCTTACATGCTGACGATGACTCCTCACAGCTTTTATTGGTTTGCGCTCAACCCGTCGTCAGAGCCATCGCTTAGCTCCGACGCCACATCGCCGTGTGCGAGTCGATCGGTGGAGAACCTCCCAGCCTTGAAGGTGAAAGGCGAGTGGAACGCAATTCTCGAAAGCAAAGAGCGTGAATCGTTCGCGAAAGTGTTGCCTGGCTGGTTGGTGCTACGCAGGTGGTTTTCGAGCAAGGCCAAATCGATTCGAAGTGTTTCGATCACCGAAGCGATTCCCTTATCGGAGGCGGAAGAAACTTCCCAACAGATTTACATGCTGTTGCTCCAGGTTGAATACGTGAGCGATTCACCAGAAGCGTACATTTTGCCGGTAGGCTTCGCCACCGATCAACTTGCAGCGGCGTTGGTCGGAGACAATTCTCCTTCGTTGATCGCATCGCTACAAATTTCCCAAGGGAAAGAATCCAAGCACGGTTATTTGTACGACGCATTCGGCGAAGAACCCATCGGTCAACTACTCTTAGATATCGTCGAGGGGAAACGACGTGTGTCCGGCCGACAGGGCGCGATTGTTGGCAAGCCGTGCCAAGCCTACGAGGATCTACGCGGTACCGAAGAAGAACCCTTGTCGGTGCGATCCATGAAGGTAGAGCAGAGCAACAGCGCCATCGTGTACGGTGACAAACTTCTTCTGAAGTTGTTCCGCCGTCTCGATACGGGCATCAATCCGGATCTCGAACTGAGTCGCTTCCTGTCCGAAACGGCGCATTTCGATCACATTCCACGCGTCGCAGGCTCCGTCGACTACGTTGATGCATCGGGAAAAACCTCCACGCTTGGGATCCTTCAAGAGTACATTCGCAACGAAGGGGATGCGTGGAATTACACCTTGGAGAACGTGAAGCGATTCTTCGAGCGGATCATCACCACCGGTCACATGGATCCGGTGCCTGACCAAGGGATGCCACAGGGAGGACTCCTGGCGGCCTCGACGCGTCCTCTGCCCCCTCTGGCACTGGACTTGTGTGACGTCTACATCGAATCTGCCTCGCTCCTAGGTCTGAGGACCGCCGAAATGCATCGCGCATTGGCGTCCGCTCCCGAGTTACCAGACTTCGCCCCCGAGCCCTTTTCGGAGCTCTATCAACGGTCGGTTTATCAAGGTCTGCGAGGCTTGGTTCGTAAAACTCTCAAGCTGCTTCAAGGGAAGTTTATGGATTTGCAGAAGGAGTCGCAGGATGATGCCGTTCAATTAATCCAATCAGAAAACATGCTGCTCGAACGAATGCATCGCATCGTAGGTGAAAAACTGAGCGGTGCACGCATCCGATGTCACGGTGACTACCACCTAGGCCAAATTCTCTATACCGGGAATGACTTTCTCATCATCGACTTCGAAGGTGAACCATCGCGACGGTTGAGCGAACGGCGGATCAAACGCTCTCCGCTTCGAGATGTCGCGGGCATGATTCGGTCCTTCGATTACGCCAGCCAATCAGTGCTATACAATCATGTCAATGGATTGGTGCCTAAGGAGGAGCTGTCGGATCTGCAGGAATGGGCCGAATTCTGGTCTCAGTGGATCAGCACCCAGTTTCTGGCAACCTACGTAAAGACAATCGGAGATGCCGAATTCGCGACGAAAGCGGAAGGCGAATGTCGAACACTGCTCGACCTATTCCTTCTTGAGAAAGCGGTCTACGAATTGGCGTATGAACTAAACAATCGCCCCAGTTGGGTGCACATTCCCATGCGGGGAATCCTGCGCGTACTCAACGCAACAGAATAGTCGATCGGATTCGTCCAATTCGGCAACTGAGTCGAAGCGAGCGACTCTAGTCACATAAACGGAGAACGAACGAAGATGGCACTTTCAATCGACGACAGAAACCTGCGAAATCTAAAGGCATCGATCCAACCGCGGCTCTTTGAATCCTTTGGTGCACATTTTGTTGAGATCGATGGTGTCGGCGGCGTTCGATTTCGCGTTTGGGCGCCCAATGCCCGCGCGGTATCGGTCATCGGCGATTTCAACCACTGGAATCCATCGGCCCATGCCATGCAGCGGACGGATGAGCCCACCGTTTGGCAGACGTTTGTGGCGGGTGCAATTGAGAACCAATGTTACAAGTTTCAGATTGAGACTGACGCCGGCATGAAGGTTGATAAAGCGGATCCGTTCGCCTTCGGTACGGAAATGCCCCCCAACACTGCTTCGGTCCTGTATGACCCGAAATACGTGTGGGGCGATCAGCAGTGGATGACCCATCGCGCACGATGCAATGCGCTCGATGCTCCGATCTCCATTTATGAGATGCATCTTGGCTCCTGGATGCTGGCGCCCCACGGCCAGGAGACAATCGTTTCCTACCGTGGCTTGGCTGAGCGATTGGTCCAGCACGTGCAATCCATGGGTTTCACCCACGTTGAATTCTTACCGATTATGGAACATCCGTACTACGGTTCTTGGGGATACCAAACCAGCTCGTATTTTGCTCCCACACGCCGGTATGGTTCTCCAAGTGACCTCAAGTACTTGATCGACGTCCTACACCAACATGACATCGGTGTCTTGCTCGACTGGGTTCCCTCACATTTCATCACCGATGCACATGGTATTGGACGGTTCGACGGCGGCCCGGTGTACGAGCATCCCGACCCTCAGCAGGGATACCATCCCGATTGGAAAACGAACATTTTCAATTATGGGCGGACAGAGGTCTGCAACTTTCTACTGAGCAGCGCGTTCTATTGGCTCGAACAATTCCATGCCGATGGCCTGCGCGTCGACGCGGTGGCCTCCATGCTGTACCGTGATTACTCGCGCAAAGAAGGAGAGTGGTCACCTAACTCCGAAGGTGGTCGCGAGAACCTGGAAGCTATTGCCTTCATCAGGTCGCTCAACCAGCAGGTCAAGGCCCATTTTCCCGACGTGCTCCTGGCTGCGGAAGAGTCGACGTCTTGGCCCAAGGTCTCGCGGCCGGTGCAACAAGACGGCTTGGGTTTCGATTGCAAATGGGACATGGGCTGGACCTACGATTCCTTGTCCTACATGCGAAACAACACAGGCCATCGTAAAAATCACCAGAACCAACTAACCTTTCGAGCCGTTTACGCCAATAACGAGAATTATATCTTGCCGATATCGCACGACGATTTCGTGCACGGGAAAGGTTCGCTGTTCGAGAAGATGCCGGGGGACCCCTGGCAAAAGTTCGCGAATTTACGTTTGATGTTGGGGTATCAATACTCGTTGCCTGGTAAGAAATTGCTGTTCATGGGCTGCGAGTTTGGTCAGCGCTCGGAATGGAGCCACGATCATATGTTGGAGTGGGAGCAACTCGAGTTGCCTGAGCACGATGGAATACGCCACTGGGTCCAGGATTTGAATCGACTGTATCGAACAACGCCTGCACTCTTTGAACGAGACTGTCGTGAGAAGGGTTTCCGCTGGATCGATTGCAACGATACCGAGCGCAGTGTTTTGAGCTACCTACGGGTGGGAGAAACCGTCGGATCCGAAGTGCTCATCGTTTGTAATTTCACAGAAAATCCACATCACAACTATCGTGTGGGTGTACCGCACGGTGGATTCTGGAAGGAACTGATCAACAGCGATGCAGACATCTATGGTGGCTCTTGCGTCGGCAACAATGGCGGCGTAGAAGCCGTCCCGATTGCCTACCACGATTGCGGATGGTCGGTCACGTTGACGCTTCCACCGCTCGCGATTCTCTTTCTCGGCAAGGGATGATTTTCACTGAAAGTTCTCCGGGTAGCACCACATCAGAACGCGATAGGGCCAGGGATGAGTCCATGGATTGGGCCAGGGAATAGTGGCGGAGAACACGCTTACGGCTAGTGCGATGTAGAGGGCCCACCTCGCCCAGCGATGCCGTGCGGACCATTCGACCGCGGGCACACTCAACCATAGCCAGCCCGGGATGAGCCAGAACAACCATCGGAAACCGCTGCACACGCCGGCGTAGTTTCGATCCACCACATCACGCGACGTGTAAAATGCGATGCAAACCAGCGTAACGGCTGCCAATGCCAGCGCGATTCCACGATCGCTCAACAGAAAACTGCGCAGCCCTCTCGATGCGTCGGATGACTCGCCGATGCGACCACGATCCAGCGCGCGGGGCCCATAGGCCACCCATATGGCAGTGCCTGCGATACTCCATAACCACCATGGAGTTAAGGACAGAACGCCTCGATGTCCAATCGTGAAGTGCAGCAAATACATCCAGCGATTGGGTTCTCCGCGATCGACCCCGCGTTTGTTTTCAGGCAACCAATACGACTTGGGATAATCGTACCAGTCGTCCCAGGAGTAGATCGTCCAACCGATTTCACCCCGTTGGAGGGCCACACGAAATTTGGTGCTGTCGTCGACTACCTGCAACACACCTTCGAGTCGCGCCGGAAGGATTTGGGCTTCGGGCGTGATCGGGTAAACCGAAGTGTCCAAGGCATCGATCACCGAAGCCACCGTCGGTTCGGCTTCGCGCTCAATCCCGTCGAGGTTTCCGATCGGCGTTCCCAAGCCACGGTGCGCGTAGGGAGGTCGCCAATCGCCATGAGCCCAGTAATTCGTTCCGACAAATGCGGCAGCAATGATGGCAGAACCGAGTCCAAAACCGATCAGCAGTCGTTTCCAATCCGCCAGCAACAATAAACCAGCCAAAGCAGCGGCCCAAGCCAAGGCGGGTAATTCACAGGCCACCGTCATGGCCGCGCAAACGCCTACGGTGAACCAAGCGATCCAGGAGGATCGTTGCCCAATGCGCGTGGCGTTCAGAATCTGCCAGCCGAGCGCTAAGCTGACGGTGAAGAACATGGCTCCCTGCAAGTGATTATTGAGCGTCGCCACAAAGGTCGTCAGAAATGTTCCCCAGACGGCTGCATTGAGCAACATCCAGCGACTCCATGGGTCCAAGACATGCTTTTCCAACCAGCCCGAGAGCCAAAACCACCACAGGACGAGCGGCACCAAATTAGCGAACAGGATGACGAGACGCCCAATCAAAAATGGTTCATCGGTAAGTGTTTTGCCACAGACCCATGTGATCGGTTTGCAGACCGCAGCATACATCAAAGTCAGTAATGGCGGCTTGCTCGAATAGCTATGTTCACGACCGTCAGCGCCGCGGTGCCGCACCAAGTCGATTGTGTTCCAGATCTTCGAACGCCCTTTGCTATCGAGAATATCGATGTAGGGATCGATTTCCCAAACGCCTTCTTGGGTCAGAGCGGCGATCGCGCACCAGCGTGAACGATCATTGGCGCTCAAGAACGGTAGTTCGCCATGCGGAGCGGTGATTCCCGCGATTCTTGCAATTTGGATAATCGTGGCCAGGACGATTAGGGCGCGCGCCAGAAAGCGAGAATCCAATACGGGAGAGGTACCGACAACGGCGGTCATGATGACTCCTGACTTGTGATTTCGGATGTGGAGGAAACGCTCGTGCGCCGTGCGATGGAATAGGGCGGTCGACGGCTATTGGAATTGACCACCACGAGTTCCGCAAGCAAACCGACACCGACCAGTTGAAGCCCGACCAGGATGAGAAGGATGGCCAAATAGAAAATAGCTCGTTCATGCAGATGCAGAGGCGACTCGAAATTCATGGCACGGGTCCATATCCAGGCCAAACAGAGGCCAAGCAATATCAAAGTGCCCAGGAGACAAGCAGCGCTCCCGAGTCCACCCAGCAGATGCTGAGGCCGGTACCGAAAACGAGTCAGGAACACGACGGTCAGTAAATCCATGAAGCCTTTCGGAATTCGAGTCCATCCATACTTAGAGACCCCATGCGTGCGCGGATGATGGTCCACCGAGATTTCCGCGACGCGAAACCCACGAGCTGCGGCTAGCACTGGAATGAATCGGTGCATTTCGCCAAACAAATCGATCTCCTCCAGCACGCAACGACGATAGGCCTTAAAACCGCAATTGAAGTCATGCAACTCGAGTCTTGAGAAATAGCGCAGGATCTTGTTAAAAACCAACGAAGGCCAGCGCTTGTGCCAGGGGTCATGCCGCGTCTGTTTCCAGCCGCTGACGACTTCGTATCCCTCCTGCAGCTTAGCCACGAGCCGCGGAATCTCCTTCGGATCGTCCTGAAGATCGGCATCCATGGTCAGCACGATGTCACCGGTCGACTCGCTAAAGCCGGCCGATAGTGCAGCTGCCTTGCCAAAATTGCGACGAAAACTGATGCCGCGCACTTCGGGGTAACGACTTGTTAAGGACTGAATAGTTGACCAGGAACCATCGCTGGATCCATCGTCGATAAAGACAATCTCGATGGGAGCCAATCCCGAGTCGGCGCAGGACTGTCGCACTCTCGAGACCAGTTCGGCCAGAGTGTCACTCTCGTTCAAAAGCGGAACGACAACCGAAATCATATTCGGAAACTTAGGATTCGAGCCGAAGTGGGGATGCGATCAAGATTTCGCGAGCGATGACGTACGCAATCATCCCGACCAGGATACCAAAAAGGTCTGCGGAAAAGTCGGCCCAATCGGCGGTCCTGCCGACGGGAATCTGTGTCAATTCGTCGATGGCGGCGTAGGAGATACCGATCAGGGTCGCCACGACAACGTTTTGGCTCCGCCGCTTGGGGTGGGTCGGGATGGCCCATGCCAGAAGAAAGGCCAATCCAGCAAATGCAACGACATGCATCAATTTGTCGCTCCACCGCGTCGCCCCTTGAACGATTTTCAGGATGCTCACGGGGACATGTGTCGCGCACGTCAGGGCGATCCAGTACACCGTCAAAGCGATGATCGCAATCCGTACTCCTCGAATGGTTGCTCGCATAAAGAATTCGTCGATGGCTTGGTTTCGATGCCTGTCGCTCGATTCCAAAACGAGTCATTCTGCGACGCCGGGTGGGAATACCACGATCTTGTGAAATCCCGCAACCCGAAAATTGCAAAAGCACCGACCACCAATCGATCTAGCGGTTGGCGATGGCGAAGGTCCCTCGATCAGTCCCACCACCATTGGTTGGCGGCGAGGTCGGAGGGAGCCGCCATTTTCTGACCAGCCTCATCGACCTTCGAATCGACTTTGGTATTCTCCGAAGACACGATTTTGCGGGCCGCGATATGCACCCCGCCACCGATTGGAGTGATCAGTTGGGAATCTTTGTACACCGCGTTGACGGCAGTTTCTACTTGGCTAATTGTCGGCGTATCGGTAACGGCAAAGATACTTTCGTCGGCGAACACGCCGAGGTTCCAGCCGGACTTGCCGTACAAATCTCGGTCTTGGATAAAGGCAGCCGCGATCGATAGATCGAATAGGTTTCGCATTTCACCAAACACCGGGATGACTTCGCCGAGCTGTTCGAAAACCTTCGTGAACTCTTGCGTAAAACCGCGGCTAGCCGCATCGCCAGATCCACCCCCCCGTGATCGCTTGCCGTTCTTGGCAACGAATTCTTTTTCGCCCGTCAACTTGACCCCTTGGCCTTGAAGGTGCAGGGCCGATCCATCTTCATTGGTCGTGACCGAGCTGTAATCAGCCTCGAAGTACCAGCGTTGCAGAGAACCGGCATTGGCGCCAGGATTGGTGCGTTGAATCCAGGTCGTCATTGGAATGATTGGATTTTCTAGGCCAATGCCGATCAGCTTCATGCGGTAATCCGCTTCGACCAAGACTTGGGCAAAGTGAGTATCGCGAGGAACACCACGAATCGATACGGTCTGATAACCAAGGGCTTGTCGCATTCCGGTGGTCAACATTTGAAGATTGACGGTTGCAGCCTGTCCTTCGAATTGTGCGTGGAACTGCTGCATTCGCTTGATGCCTTCTTCGGTTGGATCGATCGAGCAACCGATGGAGGTTGTTCCACCTTCGCCAGGAGCATACGCACGCAATGCAACCACTAGATCCTTGAGTTGGAGAACTGTACGACCTGATTTGAGACCAACCCAACGATTGTCAGCCGTGACGTGAATCTTCTCCGCGGGTCCTGCCAAAACGATGTCGTTCGAATCTGGGAGGAAAAACACATATTCAATACGGGTCAGACCCGCCAGTCCCAATACTTCTTCATCGAGCCGGTCACCGCGAGCCAAGGCATCGGCAACAAAACTCTCCAAACGATTGAGCGATACTTTTCGCAGCGGTGATTGGATCCGAGCCCCGTTGGGTTCGGATTGCAACGTTGCCATACGCTGTTGGAAGGAGATGCGTGGATCTACCTGACGCACGCGTAGTACGCCTTGTGGATCGATCTCGACGCCTGCCACCCCTGCCGCACCACCTCCACCACCTGCAGCGCCTCCGGCACCACCGGCACCACCTGCAGCACCACCGGCACCACCTGCACCACCGGCACCACCGGCACCACCCCCCTGGCCGAATACCGATGTCGTGCAGCACGCTAGAACCGCACCAGCCAAGAAAACGCAATGGACGGCAGCGAGGAGAGACTTCAAGGACAACATTAGGAAACGCCTCAGAATTGCGATCGGTTCGATCAAAAAAGGGGCAACGCGCCCGATCCAATGCCACACTGACTGCGCGCGTTGGAATCGGCTACCTCCTTAAGCATAGTTGCTGATCGGCGCGATATCAACAACTTGCCGAAATTGCGATCTTCATCCCGATCGCTCCGTTGAAAAGCCCAAAAAACCCATTGGAATACCACCGGAAAAATCCGGGTTATGCAGACTTTGCCTCAAGTTCGCTTGACGTCGATCCGGCCAGCATGCTAATCCCAACGAAACTAAACGCGCTTCCGGGCCATTTTTTAGGCTTCGCGCCGCGATTGGATTGGCATTCATCGAAACGCAAGGCAACGCTGGCATGGCCAGTCTGATCCCCAACCTCTCAACGAAGCAACGCCGATGGGAATTCACCCTGTCGAGGAGTCGCATCGGCGTCGCGTGTTGGCTGGCCTTGATCGTACTGGCCTGCGTTTCGGCCCCATATTCGGCTTGGTCGCAGCCTGCCGTTCAATTTCCTTCCACCACGCCATCATCGACTCCCGGTGCGCTTCCAACCGGTGCACCTCCGGGCTATCCACCACCGAGTTATCCACCACCGAGCTACCCTGCTCCCTATACCCCGGCCACCGCTCCGCCGGGTAGCTTTGCACCTCAGCCCAACCCCTACACCCCAACCTTTCAACCGAGCACGGCTCCTACCGCTTACGGCGCCCCCACCAACCCCGGCTTTCCGACGACTGCCCAACCGATTTATCCGCCCGGAACGACGGTACCAGGAACATTCAATCCAGCCGCGTATCCGCCTGGAACCTTTCCGCCTGGTGCTTATCCACAAGGCGCCTATCCACCGGGTGCCTACCCCCAAGGTGCCTTTCCGAGTTCCCAGCCGCCGGTTCTCTACCCTGGGACCCCAACGGCGGCAAATCCCTATGGTTTCCCTCCGAACTCTCCTTATCCCACCCAGGCGAATTGGTGGACGACCACCACTTCGACCGTGCAAGCGCAAGCTCAGGAAACCATTCGTCTATGCCAAGGTTTTCGGTTTCGCTACACGTACTTGCCTGGCAATGGCGACTTCGCCTCGCTAGCTCCCAATGATTTGGCGAGCAATGACGCGGAACTCTCGTTCGTATTCGCGATCCCGAAGTTTCTTGGGTGCTCGCAGCCTCTTTACATCATGCCGTCCTACACCCAGACGCTTTGGGAAGGACCTTCGGTCCCAGGCGTCGATCTACCAGGCGCAGCTTTCGGGGCTTTCGTGGATTCCTCCATGGAAAGCGATCCCATGAATACAGTCGGATGGGAACTGGGTGTGCGGGTAGGCGTCTTCTCTGCCTTCGATGCGGTGAGCACCGAGAGTATTCGCTATCCCTTCAAAGCCCTGGCACGGGCTCGAATGACCCCGAACGCGACGGGGCGGGCAGGTATCTACTACATCGATCGGAACAAAATCAAACTGCTGCCAGCATTAGGCGTTCTGTGGGTCCCCAATCCCGACACCCGTTGGGACATCTTCTTCCCCGAGCCAAAGTTTTCACACTACCTGACGACGCACGGTCAAAAGGACGTGTGGTGGTACGTTACCGGCTACTACGGCGGCGGAGCATGGACTATCAAAGATGCAGACGGTTCGACGGACGAGTTCGACCTCAACGACATCCGTATTCTGTTGGGCTTTGAGTGCGGCAAATCCGAACTGCTTCGCCAAGGGTTCCGCAGCTACTTCTTCGAGGTGGGATATGCATTTAACCGTCAATTGGTCTTCGTTAATAATCCACAAAACGACCTTGATCTGGGCGACAGTTTGGTTTTCCGAGCTGGTTTTGGATACTGAGTCTCGAACACTGAAGTTCGACTAAATCAGAATCTCATCGATGCTTCGCCCATGATCGATTTCGAGTCGTTTGCGTCCCGGTACTTCCATACGGCGCGAGTCGAGTCCGAGCTGTTTCAGAAGGGTGGCGTGAATATCGGTCACGTAATGGCGATCCTCCACGGCGTGGAAACCTAATTCATCGGTTGCACCATGCACGATGCCACCTCGAACGCCACCGCCAGCCAACCACACGGAAAAGCCATAGATATGGTGGTCGCGACCATCGGAGCCCTGTGTTCCCGGCGTGCGTCCAAACTCCGTTGCGAACAGGACAATCGTCGAGTCAAGCAAACCACGCTGTTTGAGATCCTTCAACAAGCCCGCAATCGGCTTGTCCACTGCCCGGAAATTCTTCTCGTGATTTTCCTTCAATCCGCCATGCGCATCCCAAACACCTGCGCCGCCAGCCCCATGTTGGACCTGGATGAATCGCACGCCGCGTTCGACCATTCTGCGGGCGGCCAACATCTGCATCCCGAACTCCTTCGTCTCTGGCTGATCGATACCGTATAGGGACTGAGTGGCCGCCGTTTCGGAATCGAAGGCCATTACCTCGGGAATCGATTTCTGCATGCGAAAAGCCAATTCATACGAGCGAATGCGGGCCAATAGCTCGGCATCGTTCGGATACTCGACGTTGCGAATCTGGCTCCAATCATGGACGAGATCAAAACCGATGCGTTGATCCTCCTCGCTCCAACCCTCGGGTCGCGATCCGAAATCAAGTGGTTGTTTCGGATCGATCCGCAGCGGAACGGCATCGTGTTCTGGTCCCAAGTAATGACCATCTTTGGCGTTCCAGTACTCGCGATTGCCGATCGATATGAACTGGGGCAAATTCTCATCCTGCATGCCCAATCCATAATGAACCCAAGCGCCCAGAGTCGGGTATTCGCCGTCGAACATGTGGCGACCGGAATGGAATTGCGTTTGGGCGCCATGGTTGTCGTCGGTCGTCCACATGGATCGCACAACGGCCAAGTCATCAGCGCAACTCCCGATATTCGGCACCCATTCGCTCATCTCAATCCCGGACTCACCATAGCGTCGCGATCCAACTTGAAGCGGCAGGATGGCATTACGTTGTTGGCCGTTGGCATCGTTCACCACGGTCACCCGCGCCAATTTGAGTTTGTCCGGACTCTGCACATCGGCGTACGGAGTTTCTGCAATCGTCTTGCCAGCGAACTTGGTCAACATCGGCTTGGGGTCGAACGATTCCATGTGCGACACGCCGCCATTCATGAACAGCCAGATTACGCTTTTGGCCTTGGGGTTGTTGGTCGTCGATGGATCCTGCGAGCGGCTGGCGTCGGAAGCTCCCGGGATCGCATCCCCGGCCCGCACGATCCCGTCGCGAGCCAACATGGCGGACAATGCCAAGCCTGTGAAACCCATCCCGACGTCGGCCAGAAAAGCGCGACGCGGCCCCACGTTGCTTGCCAAGCGTTGGTTTTTTCCTAATCGCATGGTTGCAAATGCCTTTAGCGAATGGTGATGAAGTCGTTGTGATTTAACAAGCTACGCACCAACCCGGTTCGCGCATGTTGGTCTGCGGGTGCTCCACGTTCGTCGGCAGCGGTGCGCCATCGGGTCATGGCCTCGAGACCCACGCGAAGTTCTTCCGGCTTCACGGGCGTCCCTAAAATGCTTTCGAATGCATTGCGGGCAAAGTCCGAATCCGAGAGGTCACTGCGGCCTTCAACGAGGGCAGCCACGATTCGATCGACGCTTTGCTGGATCAGGGGGCTGTTTTCCAAGGCCAAGGCCTGTTGCGGAACAATACTCCGCGCACGTCGATAGCAGTCGAGCACGTTGGCATCATCGAACATCGACAAGAACTTCTGGTGTTCATTGTGCGATTGAAAGAAGTACAAACTCCTCCGCCGCGAACGTTCATCGAGACTGGCCACCGTCGGACCACCGATTCGCCCATCGAGTTCGCCGCTGAGCTTGAGCAAACTATCGCGAACTACCTGCGATTCCATCCTGCCGGTCTGCATTCGCCAGTAGAAGCGATTTTCAGGATCGGACGCGCGGGTGTGTTCCGAAATACCTCGTGTGCTCGAAGACATGCCATAGGCTTTCGACAACACCATGCGGCGATGGAGTTGTTTAAAGCTCCAGCCGCTGTCCATGAATTCAACCGCTAGGGTATCCAGCAATTCTCGATGTTCGGAGGGTGTCCCTTTGCGTCCAAAATCAAACGCGGTGGCAACCAGTGGTTGGCCGAAGTGCCGAGCCCAGACATGATTGACGGCCACGCGGGCGAGCAAAGGATTGCTGCGATCGGTCATCCAATGGACCAAGGCCGAGCGACGACCCGTGCTAACCGAAGGATACGGCTTGTTGCGTGATTCTTCCGACTCAACGTTGGATTCCGCGGTCTTCGCGGCCCCTTGCAACGAGCGATATCGGTTCCCCGGTGCATCGACTTGTTCACGCGCTTTGGCAAGCCGCTGCTCAGCCTCGGCCAGCTTCTTCTTGAGCTCCTCAATGTTCGATTCGGTTGCTCCGTCGACTGCGGTGACAGCGGATGCATGATGCCACTCGGCTTCCGCGAGTTCCACGCGGCAATCCTGGGCGGCAGCCTGAGCAATCGCGGTCGCTGTGTCGGGATCATCGGGCTGTGTATGCTTTAAGAGGTCCGCTTGGTACCGCACTGGAATGGAATCCAATTCGGCTCGCGCGCGGTTCACGTCCAACTGGGCTAGAACGAACTTCGGGTCCGAATCCGTCAAGGAAGTAAGGACGGTCTCGGCAGCCTTCAAGCGGGCTTGAGCGGCCTGAATCCAAGCATCTCGCACATGCGCTCGAACTCCCGGCACGTACGCTTGGAGGGGTAGATCGATCGGTTCGATTACGAAAGGACTACCACCCAAAAATGCGGGTACGGCAGGAAGCATCACACGTGCTGTATCGGGATTGCGATCGTCTCCTCGGCGGTGAACGTACGTGGCCACTTCCAAATTGCAATCGAATGGCCGAGGCAATCCATCGCGCGACAAATCGGTTTCGCCGGGGAGCAAGTCCATCCGTAATTGGTACGGCTCGAAAATCGCTCGAAAGCGGTAGTAGTCGTCATGCGATATGGGATCGTACTTGTGATCGTGGCATTTCGCGCAATTGAAAGTCAACCCGAGCATCGCCTTGGCAGTATGTTCAACGGTCTCATCGAGCCACGACGTACGATTGAACTTGAAGTACTGCCGCGCCAAAAAACCGGTGCCACGCAATCGATCCAGGTCGTCAGGGTAAAGTTCGTCGGCCGCGAGCATTTCGCGAACCATTTGATCGTAGCCCTTGTCTTGATTGAGCGACTCAACAATCCAATCGCGCCAGTGCCACATGTGTTTCTGCGAGTTGCGGACTTCCTCGCCCAATCCCCACCAGTCGCTGTAACGCCAGATGTCCATCCAGTGCCTCCCCCACCGTTCACCATGTTGGGGGCTTTGGAGCAATCGATCGACGACCCGCTCCTTAGCGTCAATACGATCATCGGCTTCGAATTCCTCGATCTCGTTGCGGGAGGGAGGCAAGCCGACCAGATCGATCGATACCCTACGCAACCACAATGCCTTGGATGCCGGCAGCTGGTGCTCGAGCCCTCGACGCTGACGCGACCAAGCGAGCCAAGCATCGATCGGATGATCGTTCGCGTATCGAGCATCACTCCCAGGAGGCCGCGAGGCTACGGGCGGATCGAAGGCCCAATGCTCGGAGGGATCAGGTTCGGACGGTTCATCACTTGGGTACAAGGCTCCTTCCTGTATCCAATTCCTTAGGGCATCGATTTGAGCTTCTGTCAGCGGTTCGCCCTCGGGTGGCATCCTCTGCTCGTTGTCCTGGCTTGATACCCGCTGGAGCAACAGACTGGCGACGACGTCCTGACGGATGACGGCAGGTCCGCTATCGCCGCCCATGAAAGCTTTTTCGGCTGTGTCCAATCGCAGTCCCGCTTCCTTCTTGAGCGCACCATGGCAAGCGATGCAGCGCTCGTGGAGAATCGGCCTGATGACCTCCAGGTAGTCGACTGATCGAACCGATGTAGGATGCGGTTCGTCGGCAACGCAGGTAGCCCCTACGCCGATTCGAATCGAATCCAAACAAAGGAAGCCCGGGCACAGGAAGCAGAGCAAAAGATAGCCATGGATTTGAATCGAATGCATCTCGAAGACCAGACGGAATCGGGACGATTCCAGCATCGAAGGTGGGAGGTAGGGAGGGGAGGACGACGCCGTTCTAGCGAGTCCACATGCCCCTAGTATCCTTCAATAGCCCTGGCGAATCAATCAGAGCGCAACTGTCGCGACGAAAAACGTTGGCCTAGACATCGCCTAGGGGCTGACCATCGTCGTGATGTTCTTCCAGAGCGATTGGGCTGCGTCGCTAATCGATTGCGACGTCCCCCATCTCCCGCCTACCGACGGAGCGATCAGCAATGCGACCGCAAAGAACACAATAATGGCCAACGTCTGCAAAGGATCCTTGCTTAACAATGAGGTCGATTGCGACTTGGCGAAAAAGCCGGTTCTCGGAACCTTGGCCTCAATCACCTCTTCGACTTGTTCCATCACCAGGTGGACCAAACCATCGGGCCGTACTAATTTGCTCGTCAGCGACACACGATAAATGGCTTCGTTGGCAGTTAACGTATAAAGATTGCCAACATGCAATCGATCCGCCGCACCCGAGTCCATCAAGGCTACGAACTCGGTCGAACTCATTTCCATGACTCGAAGCGGCAATTTCCGCCATCCGATCTCGACGCTGCCGGCTTGGTTTTCTTCGCAGACCGGAAAGCGCTTGGCAACAAACGTACAGCCCGAGCTGCGTGAAGCTTGGAAGGCAAGTGCGGATTGGAGCATTTGGAGGAGTCCCCTTGAAGTACGACGGCTTTTTGAAACCCTAGGTCGCAAAAGGAAGAATGGATGTCCGGATCCTGAACGCATCCAAGCAGAAATCGATGCTCATCCTCGATTCATGAGGATTGCAACGACTAGGAGGCCCCCCCGAAACGCGGACTCGATCGAGGGCCCCACCCTGCCTCTGCGCATCATCCAGGCAAATTCCGGAGGGAGGTCGCCTTGTTTTTAGGCAACGCCGCGTTGTGTTCGGGATTTATTGCGAGAGTCCCACTGGATTTTGTGCAACCTAGATGGTTACAACTAGGGGCCTCTCAAGAACGAGCTTGGTCTAGAGGAATTTTTTTGCGCCGTGCAACCCTTATATCCGTCGGATCCCTCCGTCATGCGCAGTCAAATGAGCAGTCAATCGTCGGGCGATCACTCAAGCGATCCGCTTGGCATCCGTAGTTACGACACCTCGATCACGTTTGACGAGATGTTTATCCAGGCGGGATGTCCTAGGAATGGAATGGAGTTTTTGGTTGAACGGCTTGAGACGCTACCGTTAGGTGAACTGCAACGTCGACAGCGTGCTGCGGATCACGAACTGCTGAACATGGGTATCACGTTCAATGTCTACGGTCATGCCGCAGGTACTGAGAAGGTCTGGCCCTTCGACTTGATCCCGCGGGTGATACTCGAGCGAGAATGGCGGTACGTCGAGGCAGGTCTTAAGCAACGGATCCGCGCTTTGAACATGTTCATTGAGGATGTCTATCACGATCAAAAGATCATCCGCGACGGCATTATGCCTGAGTACATGATTTCTTCGAGCAAGGGTTACCTGAAGCAACTGCATGGAACGAGTCCGCCTAAGGGCATTTGGTGTCACATCACAGGTACCGATTTGGTCCGCGACAACGATGGTCAAATATACGTCTTGGAAGACAATCTCAGATGTCCGTCGGGAGTATCCTACGTGATCGAGAATCGCGAAGTGATGAAGCGGACGTTTCCTCAACTCTTCGAGGGCCACAACATTCTGCCGGTGGAGACTTACCCTGAGCAGTTGCTCAAGACGTTGCAATACGTTGCACCTGCGGGCGCTCGTGATCCGAACGTGGTCGTACTAACGCCTGGCATTTACAACTCGGCTTATTTCGAGCATTGCTTTTTGGCGCAGCAGATGGGGGTGGAGTTGGTCCAAGGTCCCGACTTGGTGGTGAAGGATGGGTACGTTTGCATGCGGACCACGCGTGGGATGGAACGTGTCGATGTCATCTACCGTCGCATCGATGACGATTTCCTCGATCCCGATGTGCTCCGTCCCGATTCGGCATTAGGCGTCCGCGGTTTGATGGATGTCTATCGGGCTGGTCGGGTCGCGCTCGTCAATGCGCCGGGAACCGGCGTCGCGGATGACAAAGCTGTCTATGCCTACGTGCCTCAAATGATTCAATACTATTTGTCCGAGGAAATGATCCTGCCCAATGTACCGACCTACATGTGCGCCGATGAATCTCAGCGAAAGTACGTACTGGATCACATGCATGAACTGGTGATCAAGCCGGCGAATGAATCCGGTGGCTACGGAATTCTATTGGGACCTCGATCCACGAAGGAGCAACTCGAGAAGTATCGGCATCTGATACTCGACAATCCTCGAAACTACGTGGCGCAGCCGATGCTCTCTCTTTCGACCGTACCGACGTTATGCGGTGACTGCCTCGAAGGTCGCCACGTTGATTTGCGTCCTTACATTTTGTACGGAGAGGACATCTACATCGTCCCAGGTGGCTTGACGCGTGTTGCGTTGGTCAAGGGATCGTTGGTCGTCAATTCGTCTCAAGGGGGCGGCAGCAAGGATACGTGGGTTCTACGCGACGACTAAGAAGAAGCGCGTGGGAGGGGTGTTTTTCCGATGGATCAGTACTAAGTAAATATCGCAAAGAAAATTATGCTGTCGCGAGTTGCGGATTCGATTTTTTGGATGCGGCGCTACACCGAACGGGCGGAGAATGTGGCGCGCTTCATCGATGTCACGCTGAACCTGACGCTCGGATTGGGCGACCACCACGACCATCAGTGGGAAGCGTTGGTCTACACCACCGGTGACCATGCGTTGTTCTTTGAAACCTGCGAGCACGTCAGCGCTGAGAATGTGATTCGATTCTTGACGTTTGATGAGAGCAATCCAAATTCAATCCTGTCCTGCTTGCAGTACGCGCGCGAGAATGCCAGGCAAAGTCGCGAGATGCTCAGCAGTCAGATGTGGGAAGAACTCAACAAGTTCTATCTGTTTGTGCGCGACAGCCGCAATGATCAACGAGCAATCGACTCGCCCTTCGACTTCTTCACCAAGGTTCGGCAATTTGGATTTCTGATCGACGGGGTCGTTTCGGGAACCATGTCGCATGGGGAAGCCTGGAATTTTGGCCGATTGGGCGCGATGTTGGAACGGGCCGACAAAACCTCCCGCATTTTGGATGTGAAATACTTCTTACTCCTCCCGAGTTTGAACGATGTCGGCACATCGCTGGACATTAGCCAATGGGGAACGCTCCTAAAAAGCGCCAGCGCCCTGGAAATGTACCGGCGCCGTTTCGGTCGCTTGGCCCCGAAATTAGTGGCGGAGTTCCTGTTGCTCGATCGTGATTTCCCGCGAGCGGTCCGGTTCTGCATCGCGTTGGCCGAACGATCGCTACTCAGCATCACAGGCGGTACGTCGGGAAATTTCAGCAATCGACCGGAACAGTTGCTCGGGCGATTGCGGGCTGAATTCGAGTTCCTGGACATCGAGGAAATCATGAACGGTGGCCTCCACGATTTTATCGACCGTTTTCAAGGCAAACTCAATAGCGTCGGTGACGCGGTCCTCGAGGAGTTCTTCGAAGTCGAAACTGCCTAGCCCCTCAGCAATCGCACCGAAACTGTTAAACTGCACCGAAGCGGTTCACGGGATTTCTCTCGAATGCATGGAACGAATGGAGTTGTTGGCATGATCAGGTATTTTTCATCCGAGTCGCAGTTGCGTGGTCTGCGAGAACTTCTGCAGTCGGTGGCCGAGCCCCTCAATCTCAATGTCTCGGTCCGTTTGTGGAATGGAGAAGTCGTGCCTTTAGGCCCTGAGGTCGATGGCAAGTATGTGATCTCACTTTCTGGGCCAGGCGTGATCGGATCGTTGATCCGCAAACCCAGTCTCGAAACGTTGGTCCGCCTCTACGCCAAAGGGCACATCGATTTTGAAGGCGGAGATCTGATCGACTTCTCGGAGGCGCTCAAGACGCGGCAGTCCAACCGCGCAAAACTTCGCAAGATCAGCAAGCTGATGGTGGCCCAACGCACCTTGCCGTTCCTGTTCGCCAAAACCGATGTCGCGGATCTCAAGCCTTCGTTTCGCGATGACATGGTGGGGCGGGATGAAACCAAGCGCAACAATACCGACTACATCCAGTTCCATTACGATGTTGGCAACGATTTTTATAAGTTGTTCCTAGGCAAGGAGATGATCTACACCTGCGCTTACTTCACCGATTGGTCCAATTCACTCGACCAGGCCCAGCATGACAAGCTGGACATGATTTGCCGCAAACTGCAGTTGAAACCGGGCGATCGCATGCTGGACATTGGCTTTGGATGGGGAGGCTTGATCTGCCATGCCGCGCAGCATTTCGGGGTACGAGCACATGGCATCACCCTGTCCCAACAACAGTTGGACTATGCCCAAGAAAAGATCCAACGTCTTGGATTGTCAGACCGCGTCACCGTTGAGATCTGTGATTACGCAGATCACGAAGGATCGTACGACAAGATTTCCAGTATCGGGATGTCGGAACACATCGGTGTCGCTAACTATCCTCGCTATTTCCAGAAGATCAATTCCCTGTTGCGCGATCGTGGTCTGGTTCTCAATCACGCCATCGCACGAAGCGCAAAGGCGAACAAGAAAATCGCATCGCGCATTCGCCCCGAGCGGAAGTTCCTGCTGAAGTACATCTTTCCTGGATCGGAACTGATCCCGGTCGGGATGACCACCGACGTGATGGAACGAACCGGCTTTGAAGTGCACGATGTGGAAGCATGGCGCGAGCATTACGCCATCACGGCCCGATTCTGGTGCAAAAACTTGTCGGCCAACAAGGAGCGGGCCATCGAATTGGTCGGCGCCGAACGGTACCGATTGTGGGTGGCCTATCTAGCCGGCGCATCCGGCGGTTTTGCGGCGGGATCGATCAAAATCTACCAAGTGCTGGCGAGCAAAAAGGCTTCCAAAGGTCCGTCCGGCATGCCACCAACCCGCGAGCATTTGTACCGTCAGGCGTGATCGCATCGGTTGAATGAGAAGTTGCCGTGCGGGATGCTCGCGCGCCACATGCGACGCTGTACGCTAGGTACTATAGGGTGTTCTGGGTTTGCCGTTTCCCTCTCCGTTTCGAAAGCGTTCTCAGCCATGCCATCGCCACTTGATGATTCCTCTCGCCCTCCATCCACCGACGCATCTCGCCGTTCCTTCCTGCGGCAATCCGCCCTAGCAACTGGAGCCGCCTTAACGCTGCCATCCATCGTCACGGCGAGTAAGACGCGGGAGGAGGTGATTCTCGGACAAGGCGATTTCCAATACCGAGTCGACCATCACTGTGTCGAATTGCCGTCATCGTACTCCTGGCAGACGACCCACAATGTCGCGGTCGATTCGGCCAATCAGCTCTACGTGATCCACGAAGGTCGCGAAGAATTGAAGGATCATCCGTCCATCTTCGTCTTCGATGAACGCGGGAAATTCGTGCGAGCGTTCGGCAGTCAGTACCAAGGCGGCGGCCATGGCATTGAAGTGCGACGGGAAGGGAACGAGGAATTTCTCTACGTGGCGGCTTACCAACAGGTCAAAGCGTTTGCAAAGCTGACGCTGACAGGCGAGGAGGTATGGACCAAACATGCGCCTCGCGAAGCCAAGGTTTACAACGCCGATGAGTTTGAACATCCCGCCAAGGTTTGGGGCCGCGATCGTTTCATGCCTACGAACTTCGCATTCTTAAGCGATGGGGGCTTCCTATTGGCGGATGGGTACGGTGCCTTCTACATCCATCGCTACGATTCCAATGGAAACTGGATGAGTTCTTTCGGTGGTCCTGGAGACGGGCTCGGAACGTTCAACACCCCGCACGGTCTTTGGATCGACGATCGCGATCCGTCGACACCGAAAATCGTGGTCACCGATCGCGCTCATGGCACCCTCCAAATTTTTGACTTGAACGGAAAATACCTCGATACGATCACTGGCTTTGGCCTGCCCGCAAACGTCGATCGACGGGGAGATCTCCTTCTGGTGCCAGAGCTGAGCGCACGCGTGTCGATTCTGGATGCTCAGTACCGACCCATCGTCCAACTGGGCAGTGACGTCGAGCGTGTGTCAACGGTCAAAGGGATTCGTGAAGACGAAGGATTGTGGCAAGACGGTAAATTCGTTCATCCTCACGACGCATGTTTCGATCGGGACGGCAACATCTTCGTGGCCGAATGGGTTCGGACGGGGCGTGTGTCGAAACTGACCAAGGTATCTTAGGCATCCCCTGACCTTGGTATCCAAGTACTATTATTTCATCGCTTCTGAAGAGATTGGAGTTCGCCATGCGGACCTTGAAAATGAGTTTGATCGCAATCTGCACGTGGACAGGTTCGTACGCTTTTAGTCAAGCACAGCAGTTGCCGAGAAGCACTCCGGAAGCTCAAGGTGTCTCGTCCGAGAAACTGGTCGAATTTCTCAAAGCTGCTGACGAAAAAGTACAGTCCATGCACAGCTTCATGCTGGTCCGGCACGGCCATGTCGTGGCCGAGGCGTGGTGGTCCCCCGAATCCGCGGACAAGCCGCACGTGTTGTGGTCGCTAAGCAAGAGTTTTACGTCCACCGCCGTCGGTCTTGCCGTGGCCGATGGCAAACTGGACATCGATGCGCCTGTCCTATCCTTCTTTCCAGACGCTGCTCCCAAAGAACCGTCGGCGAATCTCAAGGCCATGCGGGTTCGCGATTTGCTCACCATGTCGACTGGGCACGACAAGGAACCCAATGTGCGAGGCGAAAGCGATTGGATCCGAGCGTTTTTAGCGCAAGAGGTTCCTCATGAACCGGGAACGCATTTTGTCTACAACACGCCTGCCACGTTCATGCAGTCTGCAATCGTTCAAAAAGTGACGGGAGAAACCGTGCTGGAATACCTTACCCCACGGTTGTTCGAACCCTTGGGCATCGATCCCCCGCGTTGGGATGCAAACCCACAAGGTATCTCGCTAGGCGGCTATGGATTGTTTCTTAAGACCGAGGAAATCGCCAAGTTCGGCCAGTTGTATCTCCAGAAGGGACAATGGAATGGAAAGCAACTGGTACCGGCGGATTGGATCGAGATGGCCACGCGCAAACAGGTATCCAATGGATCCGATCCGACTCGCGACTGGAATCAAGGTTACGGATTTCAGTTCTGGATGTGCCGACATGGTGCTTATCGAGGCGATGGTAAGGACGGGCAATATTGCATCGTGATGCCTGAGCAAGACGCGGTGGTGGTGATCACTGCCAATACCGCGGACATGCAGAAGGAGCTCAATGTTGTTTGGGACTATTTGCTGCCTGCCTTCGAACCCGAAGCCTTGGCACCAAACACCCAAGCTCAGGAACGTTGGTCCGCCTACGCAAAGGGACTTAAAGCGACGAAATAGCGGGGAGGAGAAGACCATTCTCGGTCCAGGATCACTGCCATACATTCGAACTGAGCTTCGTTTTTGCAGCCGAGGGAGTACACTAGCCTCTACGCGTGTGGTTTTTCCAATTTGGTCCTTGGTTTGTTTTTCTGATTACGTAACCCTATGCCAATTCAGGTTATTTGTTCGAAGTGCGGCACGCGATTGAATGCACCGGATCAGGCTGCAGGGAAGCGTGTACGTTGCAAGTGCGGCGAAGCGATTTCTGTGCCGGGTGCGGCCGCGACGACGACAACCGCACCCGCGTCCGGGGGTGCCCAGCAACGTGCGAGCGGAACAACGGCTACTCCACCACAAGCTGCATCCAGTTCGAAGTCGGCCATGTTCAACGTGCTGACCGATCGCGATCTTCAGCAATCCCAGGTCAATCCGTACACACCCGTCTCGCGGGCTGCAAACAACGACGCAGCGGCACTCCGAAACTACTTGAAGGCAGACGAGAAGAAAGCCGCCGAAGCAAAATCGGCTCAGACCAACGTCATACTTTTGACGGTGGCTTTCTTTATCGGCGTGGCCAAGAACATTTTTACAGCCATCGCGTTGCTGGCTCTGGGTAGCCTGTTGGCCCAGGCGGCCGAGATGGATCCGTTGATCCGGGCTGGTTCGGTGTATGTGGCGATCGTCCTTGTGTACGCAGCCTTCGACTTAGCCGCTGGCATTGGCCTGCTGCTTCGCAAACCGTGGGGATGGTGGCTGAGCGTGATTGGATTGAGTTGGGCAGCCTTGGAACGGGTGTGCGCGGCCGTCGCCGTAACCTTGCTGGCAGAGGAAAAAGCCAAAGCCATCGGCGCCATTGTCGGTGGCTTGATCTTTTGCATCCTGTGCTTCTCGCTGCTGGCGTTCATGATCAAGCCGGAGACTCAAAAACGATTTGGGCTGGTCGCGCATCCAGGATTGGCATGGGCCGTTTCCATTACGGTTGGACTGGTTCTAACCGGCGCCGCATTCGGGATTGGTTATGCAGTAGGTCTCGACGCCATCGACGCAGACTTGGTAGCCCCCGTCGCCGCCCCCGCCCCCGGTCCGTAACTCGACGAGTCTGCGACTTTGCTCGCGTCTTCAATATGCCCGGACCATGGCTCACACGCTCTAAGAGTGGCACTCACGCTGGGTGGCACTCACGCAGGGTGGCACGCTCTGAGGAACGAAGGGCGTGTTGGTCACTGCTCTGCACAGCACCAGATCCCATTCCAAAACTCACCACACCCATCGCTGCGCTCTGGATGTGCCACCCAGACCTACATGTGCCACCCAGACCTACATGTGCTACTCAGACCTGGTGTGCCACCCAGACTCTGTCTGGTGGCCGCACTCGATCGTGGACAAAGTGCACCTTAAATCCACAGCTTCAATCGGCCGTCGAGTCGGTCGGGCAAGGCACGGTCCACCCATCGGCGGATTTGCTGTTCGTTGTAGCGAACGCTGAAGTGCCCGCAGATGATGATCTCGTTCTGAAAGACGTTGCGGCGATCGACGAAGTCATCCAAGTGCAT
Source organism: Pirellula sp. (assembly GCA_041752005.1). Lineage (GTDB taxonomy): Bacteria > Planctomycetota > Planctomycetia > Pirellulales > Pirellulaceae > JBKCUI01. The sequence continues at coordinate 63,449 of JBGSHV010000130.1, forward strand.
ATGACCATGCTTGTGGATCTTCTCTTTTCGATGCTCCGGGGACAAGAAAGTCATCTCGGTGATCAAGATTTTGGCGCGATACATGTCCGGGCAGTTGTCGAGACCCGGTGGCGAAGTGTCGCCGGTGTAGGCGATCAAGGGCACCCGGATCTCATGAGTGACGTCGGTTCCCGAGAGTTTTATGTCTCGAATCTGATCGCCGGTCAGATGCGCGAATTCGGGTTTGAGTTTCTTGCGACGTTCCCACACGATGAAACCCAAAGCCGGGATGGAATGTCGCATGGCCGCAGTCGTTACCACCAATTCGCGCGACAGTTCAATTTCTTGATTGGCCACGATAGGTATTAGATGACAGGGCAGCCGACCGCGATCCAATCGAGAAATGACTTTCAGTAATTGCTCAACGGTGGCCACCGTGTGTTCGGGTAGATAAATCGTGGGTTGCTCCATCTTCATCATCCGCCGGCGGGCGACGTACGAAGGGATCGCAGCGATATGATCGAGATGCGAGTGCGAGATGAAGTAGCGCGGCAATGCCATGAAGTCCCAAGGCTGGGCCCCGAGATCGAAACCGATTTTTAGCTCCGCGATGCGCCAATAGGTTTGAACGGCCGCGCGCGAGTATCCGTCGACCGTCATGCCGGCATGATGCAATCCGAGTGACGGCGCATTGTCGACCGAACCGATGGCATCAACGATCGATTGATCGACCTGTTGGCCTTGGGCGGTGGGAGACGCTTGGAGTGAGTTCTTCACGTTAGGATCGCCGGCCGATGGATCTCGACGCGAGGCGTCGGATGGCTTGGAATGACTTCGGTTCTTATCGTTCAACGGCGTTTCCGCTCTTGCTGGATGTTGAGTTGGAAAAGTGCTGTTCGATGATCCGTGCGATCAACGGCACGATCCGATTCTGAGCCGAACGGGTCCAATCGAGAACTTCCGCATGATCGGTTTTCGAGGGTGCGTCCGGGGTCGCGACGTTGGTGATGACGGAAAAGGCCAACGTAGCAACTCCCAATTGTGCCGCGAGCAGGATTTCTGGAACAGTGCTCATTCCGACCATATCTGCTCCAATCCTCGCAAAGGCTCGATATTCCGCGCGCGTTTCGTAGTTGGGTCCGAGTGTCGCCAGGTATGTTCCTCGGGCCAGTGCGAATCCGAGCTCCAGTGCTGCTGCTTCCGCCCGCGCCATCCACATGGAATCGTAGGGGTCGCGATGGCGCTGTGGGACCCCCAGCCGAGCCGACCCCTGTGCCGCTTCGATTGCCACGATTGGCGAGCGACGCATGAAATCTAAATGTTGATCGATCAATACAACCTGTCCACTTCGAAATCTCGGATGGATACCGCCGGATGCGTTGGACACGACTAGCAACTCAATGCCGAGTTCGGCCATGGTCCGAACCGGGAGTGTTGCTTGTTCGACAGACCAACCCTCGTACAGATGCGCTCGCCCTTGCATGGCGACTACCTCGGCTGGCCCGATCGATCCCAAAACCAGTTGGCCGGCGTGTCCGGGAACATGCGATTGTGGAAATCCAGGTATATCGCGATAGGCCAGCCGGATCGGATCGACGATGCAGTCGGCGACAGGCCCCATACCGCTCCCAAGGATCAATCCGATGCGTGGTGCGAGCGATCCAATCCGCGCACGGATCCATGGAAGTGCGGCGTTAGGTTGAGCATCGTGCATAGCGGCCCCGAAACTTCAAAGGGAAGGGCAGGATTGGGGGCTTGAGAAAACTGGCGACAGGAACTCGGATCAGTTCAGCGTTGCCTTTTCGTGCGCCAACACACCTGTAACCAAGGTGGTCAATCGCGGTTCGGCTTCATTGGCTACGGCGATGATCTTTTCGACGACTGCTGGCTCCAAGGCATCGGGCAAGCACATGTCGGTCACGACCGAGAATCCAACGGTGCGCATGCCGGAATGAACGGCCACGATGACTTCCGGAACCGTCGACATACCGACTACATCCGAACCTATCATGCGTAGGAATCGGTATTCAGCCCGAGTCTCAAGATTTGGACCAGCCACGGCCACAAACACGCCTTGATGGGCGACGATGTCGTTCTGTCGGGCGACGCGGAGTGCGGCCTCGATCAAACTCGGATCGTAGGGGTGACACATGTCGGGAAACCGTGGGCCCAATCGATCGTCGTTGATTCCGATTAATGGATTATCGCCCATCAGATTGATGTGATCTTCGATGACCATAATATCCCCTGCTCGGTAATTGGGATTCATCCCGCCGCACGCATTGGAGACCACCAAGAGTTGTGCACCTAGGAACTTCATCACGCGTACCGGCAGCGTAATTTGCTGGAGCGGATAGCCTTCGTACATGTGGAAGCGACCTTCCATGGCCACGACGGGTAGTCCGCAAAGATTGCCGCAAACCAATCGACCGCGATGGGATGTTGCAGTGGATTGAGGAAAGTGAGGAATATCACCGTATTCGATGGCCGCCTCAACTTCGATCCGTTGCACGAGCGGTCCCAGGCCGGTGCCTAGGATGATCCCTGCGTGCGGCGTGTGATGCCACTGCTTGCGAATAAAAGCACAGGCATCTTGAATTTTGTCGTAGAGATCAAGCATGAATAGTGAGCGAAAGAGGGTGAATGAGAGCCAGTCGAACGAAGACGCAAAAAGAAGCCATCCGGTTACTTTAGAATCATTTCTTCGACGGTTTTCCCGGAAGGAATCATCGGCAAGACGTGTTCTTGATAAGGAACTTCGACGTCGAGAACGAACGGACCTGGGTAGCGAATCATTTCGAGCAAGGCGGCTTCAAGATCGGCACGTTTGCGGACGGTCGCTGCGCCGCATCCATACCCTTTGGCAATCTGAACAAAATCCGGATAGCGGTTGGCTGCGTACGAATGCGCCACGGTGGAACCGGGCCCTCGAGCTTCCTCGTCATCAATGGGTCCAAGATACGTGTGGGCACGGTTGGAGCCCATGAAACGATCCTCCCACTGCACAACCATCCCGAGGTGTTGATTGTTGAGGAGCAACACTTTGACCGGCAACTTTTCACAATGCAACGTCGCGAGCTCTTGGATGTTCATCTGGAACGAACCATCACCATCGATATCGATGACCAAGGCGTTTGGGTGCGCGGCTTGAACTCCCATGGCCGAGGGAAGACCGAAGCCCATGGTTCCCAATCCGCTGCTGCTCATCCAAGCCCGAGGGCGTTGAAACTGGAAGAATTGAGCGGCCCACATCTGGTGCTGTCCGACGCCAACAGTCACGTAGGTTTCGCGATCACGCGTCAAATTGGAGAGGGTACGAATGGCGTGTTGTTGCAGAATGCCATCGAAAGATTCATCGTAGCTGAACGGGTACTTGGCTTTCAGTTCGTGGCAATGAGTTACCCAGGCGGAACAGTCCTCGGGAGCCTCAACGATTTTGTTGAGTTCCTCAAGTGCGAACTTAATGTCGCTGCGAACCGAGATATGTGCGATCTTGTTCTTATTGAGTTCGGATGCATCGATATCGATGTGAACGATCTTGGCATTCTTCGCAAAGGCCGCGAGGTTTCCAGTCACGCGGTCGTCGAAACGAACACCAAAGGCGAGCAGCAAATCGCAATCCTTGACCGCGTAGTTGGCGTAGGCGCTACCGTGCATGCCCAACATGTCGAGCGAAAGCGGACCATCGGCAGGATAGACACCCAAGCCCATCACGGTCATTGCGACCGGAATACCAGTCTTTTTGACAAATGCCCGAAGCGCTTCGGAGGCCTCTCCGTTGACCACTCCGCCACCCACGTACAGCACCGGTCGTTTGCTATGCCGGATAGCGGCTGCGATCTGTCGGATCTGCTCGGGGGGGGCATTGGGATGCTTGGTAGGCCGATACCCAGGCAAATCCATGGGAATGTCCCAATCGACTTCGCAGCTATCGAGTTGCACATCCTTGGGCATGTCGATCAACACGGGACCTGGTCGACCAGTCGTCGCGATGTGAAAGGCTTCCTTCATCACCCGCGGGACGTCTTCGACGCGCGTGACTAAGTAATGATGTTTGGTGATTCCACGGCAAATTTCGACAATCGGGGTTTCCTGAAACGCATCGGTCCCGATCACCGCTGTCGGTACTTGGCCGGTGATCGCAATCAACGGGATGCTGTCCAATTTGGCGTCGGCGATGGCCGTGACGAGGTTCGTGGCCCCCGGTCCGCTGGTCGCCATCGCCACCCCGACCTGTCCCGTCGAACGGGCAAAGCCCTGAGCCGCGAACGCCCCTCCCTGTTCGTGCCGAGGCAGAATCGTGCGCAAACGGTCCGCGTACTTGGTCAGGGACTGGTGCATCGGCATGCTACAGCCGCCAGGATAGGCAAACACCACCGATACCCCATGCTGGACCAGTGAAGCCACGACAATGTCGGCCCCCGTCATGACTTGAGTCTTGGTCGAGCGCTGGGATGGGGCAATGGACATGAAAAACTCCTGCAAAAAACCGGTATGCGTCGGAACGCAAGGAGCCATAGCTCCCTTGAAATGGCCAATAGGCGTCGTTCAGGACGGCTTCCGTACTAGGCAGGTTCGCAGTCCCGATCGAAACGGTAAAGTATACCACGCTTTCTAAAAAGTGTCGAAACAACTCGGTCGGACAAGAGATTGACGGATGCAAACAATCGGATTCTGCCTGATCTTCCTATTCGGACTAGGGGTTTTGTATCTGGGGGCCGAAGGGACGATCCATGGTGCCGTTGGGATTGCGCGGCGACTGGGAATCAATTCGTTGCTGATCGGATTGACGCTGATCGCCTATGGCACGTCGGCCCCCGAGTTGGCCATCGATTTGACTGCTGCCTACGGAGGCAAAACGGACCTTGCCTTCGGCGACTTGATAGGCAGTAACCTTTCCAACCTTGGCCTGATTCTGGCCGTAGCCGTCTTGATCCGCCCCATTCGGCTCGACTCCAGCTTGATCCAATTCGAGATCCCACTATTGCTGGCCCAAGCGGTGCTGGTTTGGGTGCTGTGCTGGGATGGAATATTCGGCCGAATCGACGCCATGGTCCTGCTCGTGATTTTTATTGCAACGGCCATATGGACGGTTCGGAGAGGGCTCATCGAATCCCGTAAGTTCAAGAAGCAGATGATGGATTACGCGGAGGATTACACCGAGGAATACGGCGTTGTCGAGCAAGTCACTGAGTGGCTAGATGACGAATCCGGAGAGCAAAAAAAAGAAGTGCGACTCACGCCTGCCAAACAAAGCGTCTCGAAGTCGCCCGACCCAAGCACCCATCCCGAAGAAAATAGCCGTTCGCATCGAGCGAATCTAATCATGGTAGGCTTCGGTCTGGTTGGCCTAATCGTCGGCGCTCAACTTATGGTTTATGGCGCTGTGAACATTGCTCGCGGGCTCGGCGTCAGCGAATTGACCATTGGCCTGACGATCGTAGCCATCGGAACATCGCTACCAGAACTGGCCACCGCCATCCTGGCTTCCCGAAAACAAGAATCAGAGATTGTCATCGGCAATGTCGCTGGTTCCAACCTATTCAACATTGGATGCATCTTGGCCCTCGTCGCGCTGATCTGTCCCATCGCGATCCAGTCTCGATCGATCCAATTCGAATTGCCGATGCTCATCGCCATGACGGGGCTGCTCGTACCATTCGCGTGGCTTGGGGGCAGAATCACACGCTGGGCGGGAATCGTTTACTTGACTGCCTACCTCGTCTTTCTCGCTCTGCAGGTCACCATGCATTCCGAATGAGTGCACTCCAAAAAAACGGACGAGGTTTGCCGATGCATCAGGAAATCCACCGATCATGGAGGCGAAGCGTGCCTCTGCAGTTTGGCTACGGTAGTCTGCCTTTTTTTGCTTGCACCCTCTTGGGCCGCGCCTTCTTTTTGACGAGCGTCCCTAGGCCATTCCTTTTGTTCCCGGACTCGGTCTCGATGCACGCGCCATCCAGTGCGGTCGGTCCCTCGCTGCAAGGGGACCTTCGCAGGTGCCATATTGTGAGTAGGATGAAGGGTGTCGGCAACGGTCGGTGGTGAAGGAACTCCGGGATCCATGATACCTTATTCACGCTCCATTTTTGCAATCTCGGCGTCGTCCTTGGATGAAACGCCAAGTGGTATGGGCACGGCATTGGCCCAAGACTACCTCAACGGCTGGACCTGCCTATGGGATCCACGGCTGCTTCAGGCCATTGCGTGCGTCCCCGAGTGGAAGCGGGCCGATGCCAGCGGTCTAGACGTCGAGGATGCCCTCATCGTTTGCCCAGAATCATCGCGCGATCGATTGGATACTCCGCTGGAGGAACGCATCCGGGCAGGCAATTGTTGCTTGGTGCACACCGCCCAACGGCCGCGAACCGCCATCGTGATCGAACTGCTCGAACACCTCAGGGCCCGTTGGAGCGAAGTCGAGAACGAAACAACGGCCGCCCGGGCGCGATCTGAGTTTGTGTGCCAACGGTCGGACACAGACTGTTGCAGGATCGGCGACTTCTACGCTTTCGGATACTTGGTTTTGCAAGTCCAGGCCATGGCCCGCAAACTTCGATATTCCGTCAATCTCGATTGGATGATTCTCGGCGATCAAATCATGAACGCCGCGAAGGCATCGGTCGATGGCGACGACGCTGAAACCGATCGCTGGCTGGTCGCGGCCTTCGATGCCGTTTCGCAGGAACGAGACCGCTACTGCTCACAGCAAGGCCATCTGATCGAGCTCATTTTGACCGGAGCATCGACGCTCGGGGCCCAGCTAACAAAGCAATTGAGCGTCGATCGGCCCCTTACCCTGTACGCCACTACCAACAACTTGAAGCGGCTGAGAGACACGAACTCGAATGCGTGGGTTTGTTTGAAGGAGCGTGTTGAAAACGGAAGCGTCGCCCTGGCGGGTGGTCTGAGATCGGAACGCAAGCACGCGTGGATGACGGAGCTATCGCTCATCCGCGAAATGTCGCAAGCCCAAGCGGATTTTCACGAACTCGGTTTGCCAGCGGCCACGAGTTGGATGCGTTTTGAACCGAGCATCCTCGCGCACTCTCCAACATTGGCACGTCAGTTCGGATTCATCGGTGGAATTATCGCCGACATCGGAGGGGGTTCTGTCCCATCCAAAGAGCACGCCAAAGTCAAGTGGCAGCCGAGTGGCGAGACCTCGGGCTTGGATTGTATCCTCGGCCATGTGGTGGATGCGGCCAACGCAGAGAGCATCCTCGGGCTCGGGGCTCAGATGGCGAAGCAGTTGGATTACCATCAAGTGCCAACATTGATTTTAGCGCATTGGCCAGGAAGCAAATGCGATGCGTTCGACGATTTGGTCGCCGCCATGGTGCGATCGCCCGCGATCGGAAAATGGATCGATACCCGGCGTTATTTCGCAACCACGGCTCAGCCTTATTGGACAGATCATTACGGCTCGCACGAATTCCGAACGCGCCTGCCACAATCGGTTTCCGAACTGAATGAACTCCACGCTCGCATCATCGAAACTACCGCGCAATCGCATCGGCTCGAACGACTCGATTCTCTGCGTCGACTATGGCGATTCGTACCCTACCGAAGCGGCACTGCGTCGCAGGCGATCGACATGGATGCGTGGCATCGGTCACTCCTGGCGTTGCAATTGCAGTGCGATGAACGCTGGTCGAAATCCACGCCCGGCACCCTTTCAGATCCGCTCGAATCAAGCCGCGATGCGATTGATTCGGCCATCGATGCGCTGACCAATGATCTGACTCAGGACATGCGGCTGCGGGTACCTGGCGAGAATGAAGACGTCGTCTTCAACGCTTGCGGTCATGCCCAGCGCATTCTTCTAGCGGATATGCCGCATGCTTGGGATCCGGAATCATCGACACGGATTGTTGCACAAGCGACCGAGCGTGGGCAACCAATGGCCGTGATCGACGTTCCACCCTTCGGATTCGCGAAATTCCAAGGGCTTGCGAATTTATCTGCGGCAGCCTCGAGCCGCCAGCCCGGTGACTTAGCAAGCGCCGAGTCTTCGGCTGCGGTCCGGTCCACGTGGTGGTCGCATGTGTTTGGCGGCCGCAACGCGATCGCTCAATCCGATGGATCGCTGGCAAACGAATTCATGGAAATCCAGATCGATCCGGACACGGGTCACCTGCGTTCGATGTACGTGGTCAACAAACGTGGAAACCGACTCAGTTGTCGATTGGGATTGATCTCCAACGCATTGGATCTCAAGCAGCCGCTCAACGATGCCTTGTTTACCGGGCTGACCGATGTTCGCATGCGAGTCCTGCATGCATCGAAGGTACGCGGAACCATTGAGGTCACGGGTAAGTTAGCCACCCAGGCACAAGCGTTTCAGGATCAAGGCGGTGTCATGGATTCGGAATGGACCCTTCGCTACACCTTATGGCATGGAGTGCGATGGATGGATGTGGAGTGCGTGGGTCGCGGAATCGATGCGCATCGTTGCTATCCGGTTTGGAGAATGGTTTGGCCCAGCGAAGCGGCCAGTATCGCGGCATGGCAAAACGGGACACGTGGGAAACTTCCGGCGCCTCTCCAAGCCGCGGTCGAATTAATTGAAATTGACGATGTCGAACACAAAATCCATTTTGCTACCCGTGGACTGAGCATGCATCGGCGCATGGGTCACAACGGACTGGTTTCGGTATTGCCCGTACAGTCCACCGGAGTTTGTTCGGCCCATTTCTCCATCGGAATGGATTGGCCTCGACCATGGGAAACCGCCATCGATCGCTTGTTACCACCTCTTGTTGCCTATTCCAAAAACGAACGGCCGCTTGCCTCCAACCGCGCTCCGGATGCAGGTGCCTGGCTGGCCCGTTGCAATGTTCCCAACCTTCGGTTCACTTGGATCGATCCATCGCCGCCCATTCAAGTCTCCGAAACCTTTGGGGATGAACATGACTGCGACGGCACGGAGGGGCCGGGTATCGATGCCGATGCGTGCGTGTGGGTTGTCGAAACCAAGGGCAAGTCCGGTGCCGCTCGGTTGGGTTGCATTCGTCCAATCCAGCGCGCGTGGCGAGTCGACTTTCGTGGCCTAGAATGTGATAAACTGAAGGTGGAAGATGGCGAGGTAGTCATCCCATTCAAAGGATGGGAGCGGTCTCGGATCGCATTGTGCTTTGGACCATGAGCGTAAGCCAACGAGCCGTTAAAATGTTAGGTATTCATTCGACAGGACATGTATGAACCGATCCGGGGAGACCAAGGATCTTACGAATCAAACGATTGCTGGATATTCGATCCTCCATCGTTTGGGAGTTGGAGGCATGTCGGAAGTGTACCTGGCCTTCCAGCAATCCCTACATCGGCACGTAGCGCTCAAGGTCTTGCGGGCGGATTTCGTAGGCTCGGATGAACACGAACAACGCTTCCTGCAAGAAGCCCGTGCAGCGGCCTCCCTCATGCACCCCAACATCGTCCAGGTTTACGATGTTGGCAAGTTCGAGGGGATTCATTACATCGCTCAAGAATATGTGCCGGGTAGCAATCTAAGCGCGTTCATCCAACGCCGCGGCGCGTTGCCACTGGATGAGTCGGTTTCGATCCTTTGGCAAGCCACTGCTGCATTGCAAAAGGCCGCCTCCATCGGTTTGGTTCACCGAGACATCAAGCCCGATAATTTGTTGTTAACGCCCGATGGTGAAGTCAAAGTAGCGGATTTCGGATTGGCCAGAGCCCGAGGACAAAGCCAGAACTTGACAGCCGTCGGCGTGGCCTTGGGTACCCCCCTTTACATGAGCCCGGAGCAGATCCAAGGCTTGACAGTCGATTCCCGCAGCGACCTGTATTCGCTTGGAGCCACGGCCTACCACATGCTCTCCGGTCGCCCGCCATTTGTCGGTGAAACCGCCCTCGCCCTGGCCATGCAGCACGTGCACAACGCACCCACGTCTCTCGGTCAACTTCGTCCGGATTTGCCACAAGCATTGGTGGACATCGTCCATAAACTGCTGGAAAAGAGCTCCGAGAATCGGTTCGGATCGGCCATGGAGCTATCCCATGCACTGAGGCAATTGATCGATGAACAATTGCCTGGACGGGGCGACAAAATGATTCCCTTTACAGGTTTAGTCATTGATCACCAAGCGGTGGGGACAAACTCAGCCACGCAAGAGTTGCATTGGATGATGAACCGGGCCGATCGTCGTGGCGGTCGTGGCGCCGGCAGATGGGGACAACGTGTTCTGCGGAGCTTATCCCTGATCGTCCCATTGCTGATAGCGGCTGGGTTGACTTTTTCATGGTTGCGCATTGATCTCTTCGCTAATCAGAAAAATATGACGGCTGGAGTTTCGCGAGAAACATCGATTGAACGTCAATTTGCGAAGGCGTTGTTGGTCAATGATTTAAAGCATTGGAACTCGGTTTCCGAATACTTTCCGCCCGCAGATGCAATCAGCCGCAATTACCAGCTCAAATCGAATTTGCAGATCGCACGATTGCGCATCGAAGGGGAAGATTTTGCCAATGCGGAGATGATGTTGCGTCGCGTGATCAGTTCTCCACACTCGGATGATGTAATCCGAACGATCGCTCGAATTGAGCTTGGATGGATCCTCGCTCGCGGTCGTCGAGACGGCATGAAGAACGAGGACTACGAACGCGCCATGCGCGATTTTTCGATCATGGTTCCAGAGAAACAGCGATTGATACGGTCCTCTCTCCCAGCCCGTGTCCGCACCGAATGGGATACGATCGACTACCTCAACAAAGAGGGCAATGATCCCGAAAACGCGCCCCAAGAAACTCCGACCGATCCGCCTGCCAGCGGCAATGCTTCGCCAACCAACGGTGCTTGAACGTGCTCTATCGACGCCTCGTCTCTTCAATCTTTTTGATCGGCATGGTTCTGCTTTCGGCTTGGCTAGATGTCTTCCATCCCGTTCGTGGTCAGCCTGGAGGATGGCTATTGCCAATTTTCATGCTAATGACGCTGGGCACTGTCTGGGAGATGAGCGGGTTGTTGAGCAAGCGCTTGCCGATCACGCCCATGCGGATTTTGATGCATAGCCTGGTTGCCTTGGCCTGTGTGCTGGTTCCACTCGGGTTCAGTTGGGTGTTAGCCGAACCCTACCCAGCCGATGCTCCAATAGGACGTGTCGGATGGATTGCCATCGGTGCGATGCTTGCTTCCTTTAGCCTCGCCGTGGACTCGCTACTTCAATTTTCCAAGGCACATCGCGAGTCTGGACATGCTTCGGCGGAACGAGTCGCCATGGCTTGGCTCGTCTCCATTGCGATTGTTTTGTACACAGTGGCACCCATGTCCATGTGGTGGTCGATTCGCATGCACGGTGACTCGGCTACGGGCATGGCGAATTTGATTGGGATCGTGGTGTTGACCAAAATGGCCGATGCAGGGGCTTATTTCGTTGGAAAACGCTTCGGAAGAACGAAATTGTCACCGGTCATTAGTCCTGGCAAAACCGTCGAAGGGTTGCTGGGAGGATTCGCCGCAAGCAGCGTTGCAGCGTATATTTGCTATCGTGGGATTTTCCCGACGCTCGGTATTCCAGGGAGTGGTACACTTTGGGGACCTGCGGTATTGGCGTGCATGTTGACGGCCGGAGGACTTGTCGGAGATTTAACGGAATCAATGATTAAACGGACGGTAGAAGAGAAAGATAGCGGGGCTCAACTGCCCGGTCTCGGAGGCGTTTGGGATGTCACGGATTCACTGTTACCCGCAGCCGTGCTTGGTTATCTCGGTATCCTAGCGGGTTTGACTTAATCGGGTCGGGGACATGCAATGTCAGAATCGACGCTGACTCTGGGCGACGCTAACTTAGCGCTACAATTGTTCGGACCTCATGATTCCAATCTGAGGCGCGTTCGCAATCAATTGGGGGTGGCCATCACCCACCGAAATGGTCAAGTGCGTATCGCAGGCCCGGCCGATTCGGTGCGTTTGGCAACTGAAATCCTTGAAAAGCTTCGTGATCGTGTCATGCATCAGGGAGCTGTCGGCCCGGACGAAGTTGCAGATGTGATGCAACATATGATGAGGACGCATCCGACGCTCCCTGCAGAACGCATTGAGAAGCGCGAGGTTGCGGTCGGGAATGCGGCCCGAAAGGTCAAACCGCGGACACCGGGTCAAGCCGAATACATCGATGCCATTCGCGAGCATGACATGACCTTTTGCTTCGGACCTGCAGGTTGTGGCAAAACGTATTTGGCGGTCGCAACAGCCGTGGAGGCTTACCGGTCCAAACAAGTCCGCAAGATCGTTTTGGTACGACCAGCCGTCGAAGCGGGAGAAAGCCTCGGGTATTTGCCCGGCGACCTCAAAGAGAAACTGAACCCGTATCTTCGCCCGTTGCTCGACGCTATCAACGAGATGGTGGACTTTGACCAAGTAAAGTTCTTGATGGAGCAAGACGTTATCGAGGTTATTCCTCTAGCGTACATGCGTGGCCGAACGCTCAATCAAGCCTTCGTGATTCTGGATGAAGCCCAAAATGCGACCGTTGCGCAGATGAAGATGTTTCTGACACGCATGGGGGAAGGTTCCAAGGTCGTCGTCTCTGGAGACATTACGCAGGTCGACTTGCCTTCCGGAGTCACCAGCGGTCTCCGCGATGCCGTACAACGACTCCAAGGTATCGAAGGTATCGCCATGGTCCGATTGAACGAAACCGATATCGTCCGCCATCCACTCGTGCAACGCATCGTCGCTGCATACGACGGCCCAGGCTCCTCCCAATCCAATCGAAAGTCCATTTCTCATGATCGCTAGTACCGACGCGAGGTTGCGTTAGCCACCATGTCGACGAACACATCCAAAACCCGTAGCGAGCGCGTTGCGAACCTTAAGTTCGACAAGCTCGAATGGCAGGTTTGGTTCGAGCGCCTGACCCAATACGATGCTCTATTGAGATTCGGCATTGGTATTTTGGCAGCCATCATAGTCCTGGTCTTCGCACGCGGATGGGAACCTCCGTTCGCGTACCGAGAAGGTTTCGTTCCGCAACGCACCATCTTTGCTCGCGTTCCATTCAAAGTCGAGGACGAACTCAAAACGAATGTATTGCGACTGCAGGCCGGACGTGAAGTACTGTGCATCTACGAGAACCGTCGCGAACCTTTGGTGCAATTGCGGGGAGCAGTCAAGGATGCATTGTTCGCCTTGCGAGATGTCGCGACCTCCCCGGACCTGAACAAATTGCAACTGCCGATTCTCGAAAGCCTCATTGCGACGGTCATGGATACCGACGAAATGCCGCTGAGCAGTGACCGCGCCTTGGAAGTGATTCACAAGACGCTCGCTACGGAAGCCGACCTGACCAAATACGATTCGGCCATGCGAGAGATTCTCGATCCGCTCGAAGAGTACGGCTTGCTGGTCTCTTTGTCGCATGACAACGAGAAGGGCAACCAGCGTTTCATTCGCGTATTCAAAATCGGTGACGAATCCAGCATGATGGAGGTCGATGTGCCGCGGGTTCGGATCGCCGAGGTGGCGGCAGGCCTACGGGCTTCTCTCGAACGTTCCTTCGGTAGCCTTTTTGGTACGACCGATTCCGTCGTTTTGGCACGGATGGTCCATAACTACTTGGCCGGACGATTGCCCACGACCTTGATGCTCCGCGAAGACCTCAGCAACATCGCGCGCGCCGAGGCAATCAACAACGTCAAACCCGCCATGATCTCCTACGATCCTGCTTCGGGAGCCTTGGTTCCGTTGGGAAAAACGCTCGGGCTCAAGGAGCTCATTCTACTACGGGCGGAACACCGAGCTTACACCAACGAAATGAGTTGGGGACAGCGATCGCAACGCTTGGCCGCGTTCTTAGGCATGATCACTGCTTTGTACTTGCTGTGCGGCGCGTTCATCCACCAATCTCTCAATCGAGAGTTGATCACGCAAACCAAAGATTTTGTGCGATTGATTTCATTTTGCGTAGTCACCATTTTGGCCGCAATCATTTTCGCACAGGACCCCTTTCGAGCAGAGATCATTCCCCTGACCTTGTCCGCCATCGTGACCACGATCGCTTATGGTCGACCGATTGCTTTGATTTTGCTGGCTGCATTGTCGATGGTTATCACCTTTAGTGCCCGAGTCGATCTGAGTGAATTCATCATGCTGACCAGCGCTGCAGCGGCATCCATCCTGCTGTGTGGTCGCATTCGCAATCGTACGCGGTTGATCTATGTCGGTTTGGCGGTGGGTTTGGTCGTCTTCTCAACCTACATCGGCTTGGGGGTCATGACCGGCCAAGCAGCCGGCGTTGTCACCGGTGACGGTCCCGCCACCGGCGCTCTACAGGTTTCCTCGCTGTTTCCGATTCGATTGATTTCCGAGGCGGCACGCCAAGCGGCATTTGTGGTCCTCTGCGGTCCGCTCATGGCCGGACTTCTGCCCGTTGTCGAACGGGTTTTTCAGGTGCAAACCGATTTGAGTTTGCTGGAACTCAGTGACATGAGTCATCCTCTGTTGCGACAACTAGCGCAACGTGCTCCTGGAACCTACAACCATAGTATTTCCGTTGCGGCACTTGCAGAGAGCGCTGCCGAGAGCATCGGCGCGCACGGTCTATTGGTCCGTGTTGGCGCATGCTTTCACGACATTGGTAAAATGTTCAAACCCAACTACTTTGTCGAAAATCAAGTACCGGGTACCAATCGCCACGATACCTTGCAACCAGCCATGAGCACCTTGGTCATCATTGCGCACGTGAAAGATGGCGCTGACTTGGCACGCCAACATCGCTTGCCCCGCAGCGTGATCGATTTCATCGAACAGCACCATGGTACGACGCTTGTTGAATACTTCTACCGTCAAGCCACAAAGAAGAGCGAGCAGGCCGAAGGCCGCGAAGAGATTTCGGAAACCAGCTTCCGTTATCCAGGCCCCAAACCCCAAACGCGCGAAGCCGCAGTTCTCATGTTGGCCGATGCCACCGAAAGCGCTTCGCGGGCAGTGGTAGAACCGACCGCCTCACGTCTCCAAAACCTTGTCGATCAAATCGCAATGAAGAAGTTGCTCGACGGGCAATTCGACGAGTGTGGATTGACGCTGCTCGAGTTGGACATGATCAAGCGATCGTTGGTCAAGAGCTTAACGGCTATCTACCACGGTCGCATCAAGTATCCGGAGCAACAAGCGGTGCCAGCCTCCGCGTCCGCCTCCTAAACGGGCCTCGGCCACTCAGTTTCACTTTGAGCTCGTATCGGCCAATCCAACCATAGCGAGCAGCTTGAGCGCATTGGTGGTCGGTGTAACTCCCGGCCGCATTCTATAGTCAAATCGCATGACCTCATGTCCGTCGATCGTTTCAAAAAACTCGCGGAAGTGAACGATCTGGGCAGAACGTACAATCGACTCCACACTGGCCAATTCCAAATCGTGCGTGCTGGTCACCACCATGCAATGCAGTCGCACTAGTTGCTCGAGCACGCTTTCCACTGCGATCTGACGTTCACGAGAATTGGTCCCTTGCAGTATTTCATCGAGGAGCACCAACATCGGGACGCCGCGCAGGTCGCGTTGGGCGCGGGCCGCATCCACCACATTTCTCAATCGCTTCAATTCGGCCATAAAGAATGACACGCCATCCTGCAAACTATCTTGGACGCGAATGCTGGATGCCACCTCGAAATTCGGGCTCGACCAACTCCGACATGCGACCGGAGCTCCGATCCGCGAGGCAATCGTGTTGATCCCAAGCGAGCGTAGCAACGTGGACTTGCCCGCCATGTTGCTGCCGGTGACCAACAGCAGAGGTTTCGCATCCTCCATCCTCAAATCGTTTCCAACACGTGCGGCAACGGGGATTAAGGGATGTTCTAAAGACGTGATCGACAATTCACGATGCGGGCTGTCATTCCAGACTGGGTAGGACCAGTCGGGCTGCTCATCCGCCACGGCTGCTGCACTGGTCAATACCTCGAA
Organism: Pirellula sp.; assembly: GCA_041752005.1. Taxonomy (GTDB): domain Bacteria; phylum Planctomycetota; class Planctomycetia; order Pirellulales; family Pirellulaceae; genus JBKCUI01. The sequence continues at coordinate 79,344 of JBGSHV010000130.1, forward strand.
TTGCGCGAGCGCCCCGATCCATGTCCCGAGCGAGCCTCCATGCAACGTTCGCCATTGTTCCAAGGACGTCAAAACCCGTATGTCCCACAACACGCTTAGCTGCAACAACAAGTAGGGCAGGAAAAAAAGTGGGTTGCGCTGCAATCCCGCGAAACGCATGCGACGCCTGAGTCCGACGATGGCTTTCGATGCACGCGTTTCCCCTTCGCCCAGCCCAGCTCGCAAGCGGACCAGCAATGGGGCATTCATTTTTCGTAGCTCGATGGCCTCAACAAGGTCATGCAAGGCTTGTAGTTCATGATTTGCGCCGCCGATCTTCACGAAGATGTCGTGTATGGGACCGATCAGGAAAACAGTCAGGACGAGGTTCAAGACCAGAGCGCCGATCCCCAAAAAGAAAGCGACTGCGGCCAAAGCGGTATATCCCAATGGGATCGTAAACGCGAGCGTGATTGCACAGACAAGGAACAGGATGGGACCCACCCAGGTCAGCCCAGCCAGCCATCGCCGCTGTTCAAAATGGGGATTGCCCATTCCCCAACCTGCAATCCATTCCGGGTTGGTCGCACCGCCACGAAACCCAGTCGCGGTGTCCCAAAATCGCTGACGCCATTCTCGATCGGCGGCCAACTCCTGCACGGCCAATTGCCGTTCGCGAAGTACCGATGATTCCTCCCAATGGGTCAGCCACGCGGCGAGAGTGGCCGCGCCCGAATCGGTTACGGCCAGAGAAAGCCATCGGAACAAGGAACGGTCTCCGAAGATGTCGAGATCGCGCGTCAGTTCGGATTGGTAGCCAAGCGATTTTTCCTCGGTCGGTAATGGCGGCAACTCGCTCCACGCACGTCGCTCCCGCGCCAACATTCTTCGATAGAATATCCGTTGGTGCAATAATCGGTCGATCCGAGCTAGAACAGCTTCCTGCCATGTCGCGGCGACCAGAAATGCGAACAACAGAATGCTCCCGAGTTGCCAAGAGCCCCAGGGCATGCGATTGTCGAAAAAAGCCAATACGATTAGGCCGAGACCCGGTAAGCCCAAGGCGCCGCGAGCGATGCTCAAACGTCGAGATAGGGTTTGCGCCTCTTCGATACGAGCATCGAGACTGCCAACGCGCTGCAGATAGAATTCGTTCGCGATCAAGATCCACTCCGAGAGCATCGCCGGGCTGTTTCGGGTGTGATCCGCCAGGCGATCGTGTTAAGAACGTGTTTTACAATGTTAGCCGCAGACGCCAGCCGCTTGAGGTAAGCCAGGCCATACGAGGATTTTTAAGGTATCTAGCAACTCCCACCTGGGCGGGATGTGATTTCCGGAATTTTCAAACACGTTTTAAGTGAAAAGCGCTGCAGCAAAATCATCGGGTGAGAATTCTTCGAGATCTTCCATCTTCTCCCCCACGCCAATGAATTTCACGGGCAGCCCGAATTGCTCGGCAATTGGGATGATCACGCCTCCCTTGGCGGATCCATCGAGTTTTGCCAGAACGATGCCGGTACAACCGGCAGCCTCGGAAAACCCTTTGGCCTGACTGATCGCGTTCTGTCCAGCGGTGGCATCCAGAACCAACAGAACCTCGTGGGGTGCTTCCGGAACTCTTTTCTGAAGTACGCGTTTTATCTTCTCGAGCTGCTGCATCAAGTGTCCTTGGGTTTGCAACCGGCCGGCGGTGTCGATGATGCAAACGTCGAAGTTTTCATCCACCGCTTGCTGCACTGCTCGAAAAGCCACCGTACCTGGATCGGCTCCTTGATCTCCCAACACAATCGAACACCCGATACGTTCCGACCAAATCCGAAGTTGAGCTACCGCCGCCGCGCGAAACGTATCGCCTGCTGCGAGCAAAACGCGATTGCCCTCGCGGGTCAAACGATGTGCAAGCTTGGCGATCGAGGTGGTTTTCCCAGAACCGTTCACCCCAACAACCAGTATCACCGTGGGTTTGTTCGTCGCCATCTGCAGCCGACCACTTCGGCCGCGAAGCGATTCAGCAACTTGGCTACGAATCACTGCTAAGACTTCCTCCATTTCGACGCGCCGCGCTCGGCTTTCGGCTCGAACAGATTCAATGATGGTCGTGGCCATCGAGGATCCCATGTCGGTACGAACCAAGATGGCGTACAAGTCCGACAGGAAGTCTTCGTCGACCAATCGGCCGCCATCTTTCCATAAGTCTCGAATGTCGGTGTTGAGTAGCTCGTTCGTTCTGCGAAGAACTCGCCGAAACCAACCAGCCTTGCTACCGGCATCCTGCTCCGAAGCCTCCGGAGAGGAAAGTGGGGAGGATCCGGAAGACACTGGGCTAGGGGAGTCGGCTGCAGCCGGTTTCGATTCAGACTTTTTTCGCCAAAAAACCATCATTTCCTTCATGCATAAGCGTAACAGAGGACGTCGGTTTTAGTCGCCCTTGGTCGGGTCGACAAGGAGCGAATCGAAGCCCACGCAGAAAATAACAGAAATGGAGTAACCATCCTTTGGAAGGCCCCCGGTCGTGTTGGATCGATGCTCGACTAGCTCGGGCGATAGAGCACGCTTGGGTGGGGAAAGCCTAGATTCTTGTCCACGCTGTTGTAGAGCGGACGCCCTTGAAGGTACCGTTCGAGATTTTCGCATATCAATCGCGTGGAATCGTCGTACCTCGGGGCCGATTGTGCCCCAACATGCGGCGTGATCATGACGTTAGGCCAATCCCAAAGTGGACTATCGACAGGCAGAGGCTCGATGAATGTCACGTCGAGCCCAGCACCTTTCAAGTGCCCGTTCCGCAAATTCTCCACCAAATCCACTTCGTCAACACATTGGCCGCGAGCCACATTGATCAGGTAGCTACCCGACGGCATCGCGCTGAAAACATGTCGGTTGATGCACTTGCGGGTGGATGCGTTGAGAGGCAAACACAGGATCAGGATTTGAGACCATTCCGCTAAGGCGAGCAGTTCCGTATGAGGCCACAGTGCCTCCACACCTTCCGGGCGATGCTCGGGAAAGTAATCCGTGGCCCGAACGGAGACGCGAAATGGCTGTAGGACTTCAGCGAGACGCCGACCGTTGCCGCCGAGTCCAACGATTCCAATCCGCTTCTTATGCAGATCGTCGGTAGGACGGCGAATGAATTCATGTTGTTGTTGCTGACGATAGAAGACAGGAATGCCGCGCAGCAATCCTAGGAGCAAAGCCAACGTTTGCTCGGCCACTTGGTCAGCGAATAATCCCGATGCGCTGCACACGGTAATCGGGGAATGAATCACCGAAGGAGCGAGGCAGTGGTCGAGTCCTGCCGCAGAGGACTGAATGAAGCTCAATTTTCCTTGAGCCACCACCGCATCCCAATCGACGGGCACTTTGGCGTGCCCGACAAAGATGTCGGCATCCATAATCCTCTCAGGGATCGTCTCCTGAGTTGCCGAAACGATCTCAAAGCCGGGTGCCGAACGCCGAATCAAATCCAAATGATGCGGCTCGGTCGGATAGCAAACTACCAGTCGCTTCATCAAGCCAAGTCGCGGTCTTCAAAGAGCAACAATCCGAGAAGCGTGGCCAAGACGAAGTACAGCGAGGTGTACACGAGCACGCTTGCCAACACGGTCCACGGAACTCCAACGTCGGAATCGATCGCAGCTTCCATCGAAAACAGATTGAGGTTGGGTACCACCGTCGAGATTAGCTGGGAAAAGAATTCGACAAGAGGCAATCCACCTTCGGACGATGCAACAATGGTCGGGGTCAAATGGCCGAGAAGATAGATAGAGAAACAGATGGTAAAGTTCGCCACCAACGGCAACCGCGTCCCCAAGGCCACCGCGATCGCGCCCAGCACGACGGCTTGGAAAAACGCCATGGCCAAGCCAGGTATGGTTTGCATCATCTCAAAGTGGCATTGCTGCCAAGGGGGCTGTTCGAGCGAGGATTCACGAGCATCGTAAATGGGTTTGTATGCCACCGCGAGCAACTCAAGCGATCCCAGAACGAGGAACATGAACATCACGATCCAGAAGATTCCGAGCATCTTACCGATGATGAACGAGCGGCGTGTGATCGGCTTGCTGAGCAATGTCAACGCGGTCCTGCCCTCAATTTCCTCGTTGACGGAGGTACTTGCGGACCAAACGGCTTGAAACGTTGCCGCAATCAAAACCAACGTAATACCGCAATCCTTCAGGAGCTTGATGTCTTCGCCAAAGGTATGGAATGGGAGGAACACGAACAGCAGGATTGCGATCGAAACGATCAACATCAAAATGACGGGCAACGGCTGGGACAATTCACTCTTGGCGGCTGACAATGCAATGGCCGATATCTTTGGTGAAACGGCTTGCATTGCCAAAAACAGCAATCCGAAAACAGTAACGAAGAGCGACACCAGCACGAGCGCGGAAGCTTCGCGGACCGGGGGCAGACTCCCCGTTAGAACGGTGATGGTCGCGTCCCCAAATTCTTGATTCTGCACATACACGTTGGATCCAGGAAGCAATGGCAAGGGCGATTTGCTGGCTCCCTGAGATCGATTCCAGTCGTACTCAATGTCGCGTTCCACACGGAATCCAGGGACCGAGAAATCGGCGATCGTCTGACCATCTCCGATGAGCAGATTTTTACTCGACTTGATCTTGATCGAATCCAATGTGGTGGGATCGTATTGGATTTCCAACTTCGTAAACGGTGCATCTTCCTCGCTCACGGCACCCTGAACTTCGAAGGTCTGTGACCGTGATCCGGAGGAAAACAACTGGGGCACGCTGGCCAACGCCGCCTGTGGGTTGTCGACCAACGGAGTGCACATCAATCCGGCCGCAGCCACCAGGCCGAGTACCGAAAGCATGTACAAACCGATCCCTTCGAACAGGAGCGGCCGAACCTCCATCATGAAGCGAGTCGAAGAGCAAAACATGATTGCCCAGGACACGATGGCGAACAGGATAAAGGCCGCCGCCGACAGGAGCACCAGCTCGTCCAATCGTTCCTGGCCCGTCGCTTCTTGGAACCAGGACACGTACCAGGCGTAAATGGCCGTGAGGATGACGGCGGAGATTCCAGCCACGACGTGGGCCGATCCGTTTTTGCGGAGGCCCTCGAAGACCGCCGGCACTTTGGAAAGCAGGTAAAATAGGGCCAGAAATGCCGCTAAAATCAGCAATCCTCCCGTCACTCCAACCCCCAGAAACCAGAGGGGAGTCAGCCAGCGAGCCATCCAAAACTCGACGGCAGCGAACAACGGAGGCATGGCAAATGAAGACATCATGCGTCGAATTGAGAAGAATTTGGTTGAAGAATCAATCGAAAAGACATGGCTTGTACGTTCCCGCTACCCCATTGGTTCGCCTCGATTTGCCATCAAGTCGATCTTTCCGTACAAACCCAAAGTCCTTCCGAGATCTTCCTCGCTTGAACGGACTATCACGACCTGTCGAATTATCCTGTACAATACCGTTCAACTATCCAACTAACCGTGGACCGGGCCGTGGACCTTCAATTACGGTCTCTGCAGCCTGCCATGCCTAGTTCGAGCTACTTTTTTAACCGGCTCGCGTTTTGCCTATCCCAGTTCCCCGTTCGAACCAAGCACTTCCGTTTGGAATCCACCATGCATCTGTTGTTGCTCAACTCCATCCTCTTGGCTCAAGGCGAGTTGAATCGCCCCACTTTTCAATTCTTGTTGATGGGTGCGGCCCTGGTCGTCGCAGCCGTCGTCGGCTTGGTCTGTCTGGTGGTCCTGTGGAATTTCGGCAGCCTGTGGCTGCAGGCGAAGATGAGCGGGGCCGATGTTTCCATGGGTAGCCTGATTGGCATGTACTTTCGTCAAGTGCGGTCGGCCGTCATTGTGAACGCCAAGATCATGGCTGCCCAGGCCGGATTGAACATCGACCAAAGCGACGGTGTCAGCACACAGCGTCTGGAAGCCCACTATCTAGCCGAAGGAAACGTGATGAACGTACTCACCGCCATCATCGCTGCCAACCGGGCTGGGATCGATCTCGATTTCGATCGCGCCTGCGCAATCGATTTGGCCGGTCGCGACGTGCTCGATGCCGTGCGAACCTCGGTGCATCCACGTGTGATCGACTGCCCCGACCCACGCTACAGCCCAACCGGTTTCCTATCGGCCATCGCCAAGAACGGGATCGAATTGAAGGTCAAAGCCCGGGTGACCGTTCGCACCAATCTCGAACAACTCATCGGCGGTGCGACCGAAGAAACCGTGATTGCACGCGTGGGCGAGAGCATCATCAGCTCGATCGGTTCGTCCGAAACCCACCTGGCCGTACTCGAACACCCTAACTTAATCGCCCGCACAGTACTCAAACGCGGATTGGATAACCAAACCGCATTCACAATTGTCTCGATCGACATCGCCCATATCGAGGTCGGACAAAACATCGGGGCGCGACTTCGCGCCGACCAAGCCGAAGCGGATGTGCGGATGGCACGCGCCCAAGCCGAACAGCGACGTGCGGAAGCCATCGCGCAGGAACAGGCCATGAAGGCCAAGGTTGCCGAAAATCGCGCCAATCTAGTCCTTGCAGAGGCGGAGGTTCCGAAGGCAATGGCTCAAGCCTTCATCGATGGGCACTTTGAGACGCCGGCGGCCTAAACGCCCCTAAGGCTTCGCAATCGCATACAACGCTTCGTAGGATCGCAAGTACAAAACGCCACCTGAGATCACCACGGAGGCAGTGATTGCTTCGTCCATCTCCACCGTTGCCACGATCTCCATCTTCCGCCCGGCCTTGACCACCGTGCAGTGACCGTCGTTGGAAGAAAAGTACAAATGGCCATCGGCGTACGTGGGGCTGCTTCGATGCTGACCTGTGTACGTCCGTTCAAAATAGACCTCTTTGCCAGTGGCCAACTCCAAACATTGGAGTTTCCCATCCTTGTGCAACAAGTACACCAGGTCATCGACCACCAAAGGAATGGAAACGTCGGGTGTGCGAGGGAAGTTCCAGGCGATCACGGAATCCTTCGTGGAACATTCGCCTTGCAACGCGTCGTTCACTTTGAGCGCCACCAGCGGTCCCTCTTTGGCAGTTGGCACAACTATCGTACCCGGGATGACCAACGGCGAAGCCACGAAACGAAAGGTGCGGTCGTTGGCTTTTGAATTGATGGCTGTCGGTCCATTCAAATCGCCAAAGCGCCACAATTCCGCGCCGTCGTTCAGACGATGGCCAGTGATGCAGTCGGCGCCGTGCACGACGAGAAAATCGCGTGCTCCATCACGGTAGATAAAAGGGGACGCGTACGAGTGCTTGCACTCAAAATCGGCATCGGTTTTGCGATCGATCTCCCATACAGTCTTACCAGTTCGTTTGTCGAGTTGTATGACCTTGCCAACCCGAGTGGGATCGTTGGATCGCATAGGTCCGTGGATCAATTGCAAATAAAGAGCTTCGCCATCCAGTACGGGTGTGCTCGTCATCCCGAACTGTATATCCAATTTGCCAAACCGCTCGTCGACGTCCAGATCCCAGACCTTCTGACCGTCAACGGTAAAGCAAGCCAGGATGCCTGTCCCGAAAAAACACCACACGTATTGACCGTCGGTACAGGGCGAGGGAGAGGCAGAGTTTCCTTCACCCGCCCGCGCATCCTGATTGCCGGATCCCACTTTTTGCTGCCAGAGCTTTTCGCCGTTTCTGGTATCGATGGCGATCAAAACCAAATCATCCCCATCGGCACTGGTCAAGAAAATACGATCATTCCAAACCACCGGTGTCGCGCCCGCTTGACCGGGCAATGCAGTCCGCCAACGTACGTTCTCTGTCTTGCTCCAACGGGTCGCAATACCTGTTTCGGTCGAAACTCCATCGCCGCGGGGGCCACGCCATTGTGGCCAATTGTCCGCGTGTACCCGAGTGATCAATAAAGGAAGCAGAAGAAGTAAGCAAAAAATGGATCGCATGATTTCGAATTTCCAAAGCGTTAGTACGTGGGGAATTGGCTACGAAGACATCGATAGGCATTCGGAAGGACGCGTTAGGCTTGAGGTTCGGTCATCGAAAACGGATCGAGAGCCAGATCCAGGACTTCGGGCTCAAGGATCTTTTGCTCCAAGCACAATTCACGAATGGTTTTTCCGGAAGCGAACGCCTCCTTCGTTAACTTGGCCGCCTTCTCGTATCCGATGTACGGGTTCAAACTGGTGACCATGGAAAGACTCTGTTCGACGCTCGCTTCGCAAGCCACGGGGTTGGCTTCCAGTCCGTCCATACAGAAATCGATAAAGGCGTCGATGCCGTTGGAGAGTAGCATGATACTTTCGAGCATGGCGTGCCCCATGATGGGCATCATGATGTTGAGCTGGAAATTACCACCCGTTGCACCCGAGAGAGTCATGGTGGTGTCGTTCCCCAAAACCCGTGCGGTCAACTGCATCATGCTCTCGCACATGACTGGGTTGACTTTGCCGGGCATGATGGACGAACCCGGCTGCCGATCGGGCAAAATGACTTCGAAGAACCCGCATCTCGGGCCGGAGCCCAACCACCGAATGTTATTGGCAATATTGAACAACGTCATGGCGATGGTCTTGATCTGACCATGCGATTCGACCAGCCCATCGCGCTGGGCGTTGGCTTCGAAGTGATTCTCAGCTTCGACAAAAGGGATGTCGGTTTGGTTGACCAACTCCTCACTCACGCGTCGACCGAACTCAGGATGGGTGTTGATGCCACTGCCCACAGCTGTGCCACCCACCGGCAGCTCGTAGACGGCCTTGGCTGCCAAATGCGCCCGATCAATGGACAGCTCAACTTGCCTTGCAAAGCCCCCAAATTCCTGTCCCAAACGCAGTGGGGTTGCATCCATCAAGTGCGTGCGACCAATCTTGATGACTTTGTCCCAAGCCACCGCCTTTTCATGCATGATCTCATGCAAACGTTTCAAGCGAGGGATGAGCGTGTCATGGATCTGGCAGGCCGTGGCGACGTGGATGGCGGTCGGAAAAGTGTCATTGGTGCTCTGACCCATGTTGACATGGTCGTTGGGATGGATCGGCTTGGCCTTCGAAAAGCGATCGCCTCCAATGCGTTCGATAGCCCGATTCGAAATAACCTCGTTGAGGTTCATGTTGCTCGAAGTTCCCGAGCCGGTTTGAAAGACATCCACCGGAAACTCGTTGTCCATCTTGCCATCGATCACGTCCTGGCAGGCGGCAAACATCGCCTGAACTTGCTCTTCGGTCAGCGGGTTCTTACCCGTTCCCGTGAGTTTGCCCAACTGATGATTGGCGACCGCACACGCCAGCTTGACCCGTCCCATGGCCCGAACCAAGGGTACCGGCAGACGCCAACCGGAAATGGGGAAGTTTTCGACCGCGCGCTGTGTCTGTGCACTGTAGTACGCCGATGCGGGTACCTGGACCTCGCCCATGGAGTCCACTTCGGTACGGAATTCCGACATGATTTCGCATCCCCTAGATCTCGTCGCTAGATCGGCCTGCCAGCCCACAGAGCAACCGATTTGCCCCGAACCCACCGGCTAGTCCCAGGTCGAAAGCTTGTTATAGCAGGCTTCTCCAATCTGACCATTCTGAGCACTGCGGCATAGCTTTCCGTTGAAAGATTCGGAGGAACGACTCGGACCAACAATTCCCCGCGACCAGGCCACGAAAAAACCAATTCGTTTGCGAATTGTCAATTTTCCCCCTTCAACGATGCTGTCCAGGCGGCTACTATCCTTAGCCTGCGTGAGTTTTCACGCGAAAAACACTTGGAAAGCAAAGTTCTATTGCTCAGCCCGCTCGAAATCGCGATTCGCGAGTTCTGCGGAGTTATAAGCCATCGGTTCCACGATCTTTAGTTGAGTCGAGCTGATCCTTTCCTGGGGTTCTACCTTCCTAATCGAAGGTGGACGGGCGGCCATCCTCGGGGGTAGCCGGCCAGACGCTCGCCATGATTGGGCGAGCAACCAACGGAAAGTTGGATCGTTCGACTATCAGAAACTAAGGAATGCGATGAATACCATCGATGCGATGGCCCAAGATGCTGCGCCAACAGCTGCTCCAGAATACTCCCTCGAAGTCCAGTGCGACCGTGCGTCCGTCCGTGAGGAAACGTCCGTTGAATCGGACACTCCCACTAGCGAACACACCGCAACTACGGACGGCGTTGACACCGCTTCGCACGCTACTCGCACTCCGAGCGGTGATGCTCCGAGCGGTAATGCTCCCGGCACCGATGCTGCTCGCGATGACATGAGCTACAAAACGGCCCTGGAAGACAGTCTCCTAGAAGTCAGCGCCCTTGATGATGGCCCGATGAGTGACGGCACGCTGGATGACGGCACGCTGGATGACGGCGCAATCGAAGACGATGGTCGGGTCCGATTCCACGATCTGAATCTACCGCCTGAGATTTGTAGCGCCCTGAAAAAGTCAGGCTACACCCACCCGACCGATATCCAAGCAGCCACCATCCCAGCCTTGCTCAAAGGTCGGGATGTGCTCGGTCAAGCGCAAACTGGGACGGGCAAAACCGCAGCTTTCGCGCTGCCATTGCTCAGCCGAATCGACGTCGATGTACCGGAAACGCAAGTCCTGGTGCTGACTCCCACGCGCGAGCTGGCAATTCAAGTTGCCGAATCGTTCCTCAAATACGGTCAGCATTTGCGAGGTTTGCGTGTCGCACCGATCTATGGCGGCAGCTCGTACGCCACCCAAATTCACGCCCTGCGGCGTGGTGCTCACGTCGTGGTCGGTACGCCAGGTCGTGTCATGGACCACATGCGTGAAACCCGACTCAGAATCGATACCTTGCAATGCTTGGTACTCGATGAAGCCGATGAAATGCTCCGAATGGGCTTTGTCGACGACGTCCAATGGATCTTGGAACAGAGTCCAGCCGATCGACAGATCGCTTTGTTCTCGGCCACCATGCCCGATGCCATCCGACAGATCGCTAACCGCCACCTGAAAAACCCGCACGTCATCTCGGTTGCGTCCAAGCAACGTACCGCAGACAACATTCAGCAGCACTTTGTTTTGATCGATCCTCGGCACAAACTCGAGTCACTGCAACGCATTCTCGAGGCCGAAGTATTCGATGGCATGATCGTCTTCGTCAAGACAAAGATTGCGACGGTGGAACTGGCCGATCGCTTGAAAGCCCTTGGATACGCTGCAGTGGCTCTCAACGGCGATATCGCTCAAACGCAGCGAGAACGGACCATCGAGCAACTCAAAGATGGGACGATCCATATCCTAGTCGCAACCGATGTCGCTGCTCGCGGACTGGACGTTCAACGCATCAGCCACGTGATCAATTACGATCTTCCTGCCGATGCCGAAGCCTACGTGCACCGTATCGGTCGTACCGGTCGGGCTGGCCGCGATGGACGCGCCATCCTGTTCGTTCCGTTCAAGCAACGTGGCCTGTTACGCGAATTCGATCGCGCATCCGGTCAGAGTATTGAACCGATGGAGATCCCGACAGCCAAGGAAATCAACGCGCTCCGCGTGACCCGCTTCAAAGAAGGTATCGTGAATACCTGCAGCACCGCAACCGAAGCATCACCGCGCGGCGATCTCTTTCGCCTTTTCGAAAAACTGATCGGACAATGCGCAAAGGAACAAGGGCTCGATCCGCTGCAGGTCGCCGCAGGATTGGCCACGCTCTCGCAGGGAGACCTACCATTCTTTGTCAACGAAACGCCCGTGCATACTCCATCGCGCGATAACAAACGCTTCGATCGCGACGGAGGCAACAGTCGCGACCGCGACGGTGGCAACAGTCGCGAACGCAATCGCCCAGCCCGCGGTGAGTTCCAGAGCGATCGCGGACCTCGCAATTCGCCACCTCAATCCGATGCGCCATCCGATAGCCGCGGCTTGGATCCAGCGCTGGGCTCCAAGCGATCGCGCAAGCGATTCGAACGCGACACGATGGATCTGGAGTTGGCCGGAATCGGCACCGATCGCGAAACGTTCCGCGTCGAAGTCGGCAAAGTCCACGGAGTGCGCCCCGGCAATCTAGTCGGAGCCGTTGCGAATGAAATCGGCTTGGATTCCAACCTCATCGGCCCTATCCGAATCCATCACGAATTCTCGACCATCGATCTCCCCGCTGGCATGCCTCGCGAGGCGTTCAAGGTGCTGGGGCGAGCATGGGTCCTCGGTCGCCAACTTCGGATTTCAAAGAACACCGACTACGCACCCGACCGCAAGCCGTACCGCAGTGCCAACAAGCGCAAGCCGCAGTAAGCGACGCGGATCCATCAGGAACCGAAGCGCGTGAATAAGTCGACGACCCTGCGATACTCGGTCGAGGAATTGCCAATTGCCGCACGCGTACTGCGCGACGGTGGCTTAATCGCATTCCCGACCGAAACCGTGTACGGGCTCGGAGCGAACGCGCTCGATCCCGCTGCGATCGAACGCGTTTTCCAAGCCAAGGGCCGACCATCGGACAATCCTCTGATCGTCCATGTCGCAAACCAAGCCATGCTTGAATCGGTGACGACATCGATTTCAGTTACCGCTCAACGTTTGATCGATCGGTTCTGGCCTGGCCCGTTGACTCTCGTCATGCCACGTCATCCGAGCTTGCCCAGCTCTGTCTCGGCGGGCTTAGCTACCGTGGCTGTCCGTTGGCCCGATTACCCAATCGCTTCGCATCTCATCACTCTGGCTAAGGTGCCCATTGTCGCTCCCAGCGCCAATCGATCTGGACGACCTAGCGCCACGACATGGCAAGCTGCACTTGAGGACCTAGATGATCGCATCGAGGGTGTTGTATGTGGTCCTGCCACACGCATTGGGCTGGAGAGTACCGTGGTCGATACGACATGTTCGCCTCCCTGCGTTCTGAGGCATGGTGCCGTCAGTTTGGAAATGCTTCTTGCCGTCCTCCCTGAACTGCTCGATCAACCACCCGTCGATGAGGCTACTGCACTTCTCCGATCGCCTGGTTTGCGCCATCGACACTACCAACCCAAAGCTGAGGTTCGATTGGTGCCGATGCAGAACACTTCGCAATCCATCCGAACCCACGATGATGCAACCGCAACGGCCCCAAAACGCGCCTGGATAGGACTGAATCCGCCCATTCAAGCTCGCACTTACCATCGTGTCGAACTGTGCTCTAGCTTGGATCAATACGCGTCACGTTTGTTCGATTTCTTTCGTCGTATGGATGGTGAAAACATCGAAACAATCGACTGCGAGGCGGTTCCATCGGAGGGACTCGGAAGGGCATTGATGGATCGCATCCGCCGCGCTAGCGGTAGGGATGATCTATCGAACGATTCGAACTCGCCCTCATGAATTGGAATTCACCTGTCAAATCGTTCCACGAGGCGTTGAATTCATCGAGCTATCTGGCAGCACTGGGTGGACAAATTGCACTCGAAATCCCCAGGCCTTGCAGAGCATTCTGCGTTCCAGACTTTCGTGCTCCAGGATCGCATCGTACATAGCCCGCATTGCGCGCCACACCCCCAGCGTTTCATGCGGCAACTGCCCACTGTACTCCAGATCATCGAATTGCTCGCTGAGCGCGACACATTGCAATACGATTCTTAAATGCTGATCGATCGCCGCCTCGACTTCCTCGTCGGTTTCCCCCTCAGGGCCCGTCACATAACCAAAGGTTTCTTCCAAACGGAATTGCGAAGACAACCCTTCACGCAGTCGATGCAATAAACCGCCGGCGTTCTGTTCCACCCAATCGGCACAAAACGGTTCTTGGCTGTACGCACCGAGCAGATTAACGTCCTCCCATAGCGTGGAATGCGCTTCCTTCAACTCTTGCAAAAACGCAGCGTTGACAACTTTGGATGCTTTCATGGTTACCCCTCCGGTCTCGATCGACGGACCGAGTGCATGGGTGAAGATGATCTGCGGCTCCCGATTCAGTAGCGACATCTGCCACTGTAGCATTATTCAGGGCCAGGATCCACCCTTGGATTGCAAGCCTGCGATTTCCGATCACGGTGTGCGATTTCACCTCACATCATTCACCTTCGCTCGTCGGCTCCAATGGGCTGGTGATCGTTGGTTGAATCGTTGGTTGAATCGGTGGTTCCTTGAAAGGTGAACGGTCCGGAGTGGACTTTTGATCGAGCGTGGACCACGGTGATGCGTGGTCTCCTCGAACGGATCGAAAATACTCTGCGATCATTTGGATAGCGAAAACAGAATCGCCGGAACGTTGCATCATTTCTCCGACGGCATCAATGTGCATCCCAAAATCCGAGGTGCTGGATCCCGGCAATCGCTTAGGTCTTCCAAAGATTGGAAAGGCCGCAATGATGATAGCGATTCCTAGAAAAGCAGCGTGAATCGTCACCACGTTGAGCGGCCACACCGTCAGCATCTCGAACCCGCGTTGCTGATCCTCACCTTGATCGTCGCGGATCAAGGGATCACGCTCACCGGAAATGAAGCCGACCCCACCCGAAGCAAATTGATCGATGACCTGCAACGCCAAACCGCGGTGCATCGGTGAAATCATCGAAAAGTTGCAGAGCAGAGAATGGTTGCTGATCGATAGGACGCGGCTATCTGCGACCGAGCCTGCGTTGGCTAAACTCAGGATAGGCACTTGGTCACTACTGGCGAGCAACGTTGTCCAGCGAGGCAATTGACTAGCATCCAAGCGATTGGCAACATCCCGCAGACTCGAGTCGTTGGGCATCCACTGCTTCTCATACCCAACCCCTTGAGGTGTGGCCAACGGCAGCTGGGACTCCCAATCCATCTCGGTCTTCAACGTGTTCAGTTCAGCGACCCGCAATGGTTCCGGACCTGACCGAAGCACGATTCGCGACTCCGACGTCTCAAGCGACTTTGCCCACGGCCCAGAGAAATCTTCGATCTTTTTATCTGAAGACCAAGAAAGATCCCACTTGCACCAAGGCATCAACAGACGTGATCGCACCGACCTCCGCTTGCCATCGACCAACGACTGTTCGTACGCCGCTTGATCGCGGGCGATATCGTGATCCGCGACCTTCGCCGAGTCTCCCGAAGTCTGTTCCGCGACGGCTTGCCAATAGGCCGCGTGGGGCGAGAAATCGCGACCGATGTACACCAGCGTCTTTTCGCCTTGGCTCATCCATGTTTGCAACCAAACGTACGTTTCCTTGTCGTGTGTAGCAAAATGGTCCGGACACCACACGATGGTATTCAGACGCATCATGTTCGCAGGGGACAACGAACGGACCGTGTAGGTCTTCATCCGCCGGGTTTCCACCATCTCACGGAAAATGCTCAAACCTCCGGGACTGCTGCGGGCAGACAACCCTTCAGAAGTCCCATAATCCTGCGTGACAGTCGACGAACAACCTGCTGCACCGATGAACCCGACACATAGTATCAACAACCCTAGGCTGCTCGGTCGACGCCGTCTCGCAATCATTGTCCTACTCCTGAGACCGCCGTGGTTGCTGCGGTCGTCGCGACTGTGGTCGATCGATTAGGCCCAGGCAATGCCTTCGAATCTGGAGCGTGCAAGAGCGCGTCATGGAAAGTGTCGAGCTGATTCCAGAGGGCGTCGAATTGCTCACCTGACAATGCATAGCGTCCGAAAAAAACCGATTCGAAGGTCTGTACCAAACGCAACATGAACGGATAGAGAAATGCATGCGAACGCAATGATCGGACATAGTAGCCGTTGGTGTTCCCGCGTTCGAGACGAATGCGTTCATGTCGGTCGAGTTCGACCAGAACATAACTGAATAAATAGACGATCGCCCTTGAATAGTCGCCGGCAGCTCGGTACCGATCGGCTTGCGCTCGCAATCCAATTTCGGAATGTTCCAGCTCGAACGGAAGATCGGACATTCGGGCCCGTTGGGATTCGAGATCTTCCTGCAATGATAGGGTGTTCGATCGACCTCGACGGATTGAGAAACGACTCCGACCAAAGATAAAAGAAAGCACGACAATCAATAGAATGGCCAGACCTACGAAAAGCGCGAAACGCCAGACATCGAAAAAGCCTTGAAACAATTCCGTCAGCCATTCCCACGTCTCGCTTCTCTCACCCGGGGCTCCAAAGAGCCGCTCCCAAAGCGATTTACTGGACGATGGCTGCCGAATCGAATCGTGTCGATCCGAAACATCGGTTCGACGGAGTTGCTCCTCTTCATAACGAACAGACTCTGTTTTTGGATCCACCCAAACCGAATGGGATCCACGTCGGAAGGCGTCAGCGTCATCGCCTGGATTGCTTTCTTGAGCCCAACCAATTCCAGTAACAAGCCACGAAACAGCGATCAAAAGGATTCGGCAAAAGGTCACTTCAACAGGACCAAGTAGACGTTGATTCATGGGGTCTCCTGTAGCTTCTGCAATTCGGCTTTGAGGCTCAGATAGACTTCCCATCCCTCGGTACGAATGCGTGTGTTGAGGTAGAGCAGCAATCGTATCACCGATTCCCAAACCACCATCATCCACAGAGCCATGGGGAAAAAAATGAGATCCATCCACCAACCCCAGGTCCATACTCCGATCAATACGCCGACGAAAAACAGGCTGGCCATCAGCGTAGCCAGAATGAATACGAAGGAAATAAAAGCGATGCCGATTTGGATGCTAAACAAGTCGCCCGAACTCGCGTGCAACCATGCCGATCGCTTGCCATACGATTGCTCCGCACTGGACTCCGACTTTCTGCGGACCAACGGGCATCGCTCCAACAGCAATATTTCCGGGGCAAAAGGACGAACGCTGCGAATCAGAAAGAACACAATCGCCGCCAAAAGCGACATCACGATCGGATACCACTCGGTGTTCATCAATGGATCCACCGCCAGCCATACAGCCCATGCGATCCCCAATACCCCTCCTCGAAGCAATCCGATGATCAACAACAGCGCGAACCACCGACTGGCCACGGCGCTGACCACCTGGCGCATGCTGGGCTGCTCAATGAAAACGGCTTGTCCGAGAAAAAACGTGACGCCGCACATGGCCAATGGGGATTCGAGAAACACCATGCAGACCATGCTCCACAGGTACCGAGCACGGTAACCTTCCACCGTGGCAAAGTCGGCCGACGCCATGACCAATTGCTCGTACTGAGTCATTGGCCAAAGCAACAAAAAGTTCACGATGGCGAAAGGCAGGATGCCCATCAACGCCATGGGAATTAACCGATGCCAAAAAGTCCGGATAACGATAAGACTAAGGTCGAACAGTTCGTCCGCCGAGCGCTGGGCAATGACAATCGCAGTTCGATCGAGCAGCACCTTAGAGGTCCTCTTGGATCCCCTCGGTGGCCCCATCTTTGGGATACCCGAGGATGACGAAGTAGAACATCAATGCCATGGCACTGCCGATCGCGTACAACGCCTTGAATGCGTAAGGCAGCGGCGAAGGGGAGACGAAGCCCTCGGTGAAGGCAGCGAGGAAAAACAACACCACGGCCGCCATGACAATGGGCAGCGCTTGCTTGGCGCTCTTTCTCAAAGAATCCATACGATTGAGTCCGCCAGTCATCAGCCAACCCACCCCCAATCGCAAACCGGCAGCGGCGGAGAGTGCGATGGCAGTCAATTCAAAGACTCCATGCGCGGTCACAAACTCGAAAAACGTCTCCCCAGCATCCACATCGGGTCTCGCCATATACCCGAACGATGCGCCGAGTACGATCCCGTTGTACGCAAGCTTGCACAGTCCCGGTATCAGCAATGGCCCGAGTGCAAAGCACTCCAAACCGATGCTCGTATTGTGCTTGATGTAGAAAGCCGACATCATGACGTATTGGTCGAAGTTGCCACGCAGCGGTTGATCGAAATTGCCTTCCATCTGCTCCAACTGTTCGCGCCCAATGACCGTTTCGGCAAACCCAGGAAACGTGCCTTCGGCCCAGGCCATCAAGGCGGACAAAGTAAAGAGCCCGAAAAAGATCCCGAATGCGATTTTGACACACGGGTCCTCGAAGATTGTTCGAGGAGCTATGACCGTGATGTAACGCCACCAACGATCGGTTGGGAATCGATTGGAGCGATAGAGCTGGCTGTGGGCGCGGCCTACCAAGCGATGCAAATAATCGACCGAGGCCGGAGGAAGTTTGAGCTGCTCCGCCATGGCCAGGTCGGTGCAAGCGGCTCGATACAATCCCGCAAATCGAGCGGCCTTCTGGGCGGACGGGCGCTGGGACATCGGCGTCATGGTGTCACACATTTGCTCGAGCTCACGCCATCCGTCGCGTCGTCGTTCCAATAGTTCGGCAATCCTCATCGATTTCCTCCTGTACTAAGGGGCTCATCCCCTAGATTTTCTATGGATGCCGACAGAATGGGAGGTGGCGCAGCAACCATTGCCGAAGCACCGAGCGCCGAAGCACTGAGTTTTGATGAATCGAGTTTTGATGCATCGAGCGTCACCCAATCTCCCATAGCTCCTTGACCTTCAACCGCGAGAGGACTGCCTGTTGCTCGAGAGCTTCGAGCGTTCGGTTCGATGTCGCTAATCTCTTTGATCACGAACTCGCGGTAATAAAGCGCGCATAGAAAAAGATCCGGACTCGTATCCTCTCGAAATCCCATCCGATGCATCAAAGGCGTAGCGATGATCGAAGACAATTCGATACGCCTTTGGGTCGGCATTCGATTTCGCCGCTCTGCATACAAGGCGATCGCACGGCCCAATGACCGGGACATCCGAAACGATGCTGGAATAAACTGCGACAAAGCCTCGACGCGTGGATCTTCAAATTGGACGTTCGGCGGTACCCATACCCGCTGATCAACCACCACCATCGTGCCCGCAGCCAAATCACCGAGTCGCTGAAATCGCTTGGTTACGGCCATGCAACTGAACGCCACCAAGCCCGTTGGAATTCCATACATCGGAGGGAACTCCGAGTTTAATAGTTCTAGCGACAAATAGGGGGCGATGTCCGCAGTTCGAAGGAAATTACGAATCGTGGCTTGGTAGGCGCTAACCGGCCTACCATCCGCCGATAGGACCTGGATTCGCGTGAACCACTTGCCAGGCGTCTTGCCATTCCAGTATGTTTCAAAGAACAGGCCATAAAACCAATCGAGAAAGAAAGCCAACATCAGGAAAACGACGGGCACGATGGAATTCGGCAGCGCCAGCGTGGTGATGACTCCTGAGCACGCCACCAACATGACGAAGCCGATGACAATCATGCCGCGTATCACGAGATCGAGCAAGAACGCGGGTAGACGACGAAAAGGGCCCGCGATTCGATACTCGAACTGAATATTCTCGGGCGTTGTTACCGTTGCGATCAAATCGATTGCGGCTCGCGGATTCATGCAATCGTTAACCGGGCTCACTGAAGGATGGGAACCTACGCAAAACGATGGCCCGCGCAACCTTCCAACTGCCTCTCTGCGTCAAAGATTGCTGGCCATCAACCAATGTAGTTTATCCTAGAAAACCCTTAGCGGGAATTGCGCAGGAATGTCGATTGCACCTCCGCAATCGTCTACCATGAAGGTTGCGACCGTCCAAAGGGCGGCCGGCGTCGGAAGTTTTCTATCCCTCTCAAGGAGTTCCTAAAATGTCCAAGCCGAATCCAATCATCGCCCATGAACCGCACAGCCAAACCTGGGGCCGTCGCAGTTTCCTCCAAGCGACCAGCGCCGCTGCCGCCTTGGCCAGCATCCAACCCTCCTCCCGCTTGCTGGCCCAGGATTCGGAAGCTCGGATCGCCCAGGCTCCAGAGACATTGGTCAAACATCTCTTCGAGTCGCTGTCACCCACACAGCGCGAGGTTGTTTGCTTCGATTGGAACCACACCACCAAGGATCAGGGTATCCTCCGTACCCGTGTGGCAAACAATTGGAAAATCACCAATCCCACGATTCTCAGCGATTTCTATACGCAGCCTCAGCAGGCCCTCGTGCGCGAAATTTTCCAAGGAATTATCCATCCCGATTGGCATGCTCGCTTCGATCAACAACTCAAAGACGATATGGGAGGGTTCGGCCGAGGACAGAGCCTAGCGATCTTCGGCACACCTGGCAGCGAACAATTCGAATTTGTTCTCACCGGTCGCCATACCACACTGCGTTGCGATGGCAACACGCAAGAACACGTGGCCTTGGGCGGCCCTGTTTTTTATGGACATGCAGCCGGAACCGATGACGAATCGGCCTCCCATCCCGGCAACGTATTCTGGGAACAAGCCGTCGCGGCCAATCAAGTCTACGCGATGCTCGATGGACGCCAACGCAAACTAGCCGAGGTCTCAGAAACGCCGGACGAAGAAGCCGTCGCATTCCGAGCCAATGGATATTCCGGTATCCCGGTTTCTGAGTTGGCAGCCGATCAACGCGCTGCGTTGACTCGAACACTAGAAAAATTGATCGAGCCCTTTCGCTCGAGCGACCGCGATGAGCTCAAAAGTTGCCTTGCCAAACAAGGTGGCATCGAGAAATTGCATCTGGCCTTTTATACCGATGACGACATCGGCAACGATCGCGTCTGGGATAACTGGCGATTGGAAGGGCCCAGTTTCGTATGGCACTTTCGTGGCGCACCCCACGTGCATGTGTGGGTCAATGTCGCTGACAATCCAAAGGTGCCGTTGAACGCGTAAGTTTCCCAGCGCAGGGCACTCAATCAACGCGAATGGTCACACGGCAAAGAAAGTGTGACACAACAGAGCATGGGTGGCACAACAGAGCATGGGTGGCACATCCAGAGCGACAGCGATGGGTGTGGGGTGCTTGGCGATGATGATTGGTGCAGAGCGGAACAGTGACCTACACGCCCTTCGTGCCTCAGAGCGTGCCACCCAGAGTACTTCCCATCTTGAATTCTTGCCACCCATAGCGTGTGCCAGACGAAGTGAAAAACCCAGAGTGCGAAAACAGAACGGGGCGGCTTGCGCCGCCCCGTGACTGGGTGATGACATGTCTAGTAGGCTGAAATTCCTACCATCGCTTTACGATTCAGCGCCGGCGGCAACCGGTTCCGACGCGGTGTTCAATTCACGATGCTCGCCTTTGAAATCAAGACGGATCACTTTACCTTCTGCGTCCTTAAACGTATCGATGATAATTGTGTTCTTGCCTTCGAAAGCGCCACGCAACAGTTCTTCGGCCAACGGATCTTCGATCCGCTGTTCGATGGCACGGCGAAGTGGTCGAGCTCCGTAGTCAAGGTTTGCACCTTGCTTGATGATGAACTCCTTGGCCTCTTCGGTCAGATCGATTTCGAACCCACGATCACGCAATCGCTCGCGGACCTTGGCCAATTCGAAATCGATAACCTTCTTGAGATCCTCTTTGTTCAAGTGTCGGAAGATGATCACGTCGTCCAGCCGGTTCAAGAACTCGGGACGGAAGACGCGTTCGATCTGGTCCATCACCCGTAACTTCATGCTCTCGTAGGACGCATCGTCGTTGGGCTTCTGGAATCCAAAGGCCGATTCGTTCTTGATGGCCTCCGCACCGGCATTGGTGGTCAGGATCAAGATCGTATTTCGGAAGTCGACATTGCGTCCGAAGCTGTCGGTCAATCGTCCTTCTTCCATCACCTGCAACAGCATGTTGAAGACGTCCGGGTGTGCCTTTTCGATTTCATCCAGCAGAACGACCGCATACGGTCGCCGACGGATCTTCTCGGTCAACTGCCCACCCTCTTCGTAGCCGACGTAGCCCGGAGGAGCTCCGATCAATCGACTGACGTTGTGCTTCTCCATGTACTCGCTCATGTCGATATGGATCAGCGCATCGGGATCGCCGAACAAGCATTCCGCGAGAGCTTTTGCGAGCAATGTCTTACCAACGCCGGTTGGACCTGCGAACACGAAGCAACCTGTCGGTCGCTTCGGATCTTTGAGTCCGCTCCGTGAACGACGCACGGCCTTGGCCACGGCCGACACGGCTTGTTCTTGGCTGACAACGCGCTTGTGGAGTTCGTCTTCCATGCTCATCAACCGAAGCGAATCCTCGGTGCTAAGCCGGGTCAACGGAATGCCGGTCATCTTCGAAACAACTTCGGCGATGACTTCTTCGTCCACCACGCCATCGGCTTCGCGACTCTTCTCGCGCCATTCGCGGGTAATCTGCTCTTTCTTGCGGCGCAATTTGTCCGCTTGATCACGCAGGGCGGCAGCTTTTTCGAAGTCCTGATTGGCAACCGCTTCTTCTTTTTCTTTGTTCAAGCGTTCGACGTCGTCATCGATGTCCTTCAGATCGGGTGGCTTGGACATCGTCCGCAATCGCACGCGCGCACCGGCCTCGTCAATCACATCGATGGCTTTGTCGGGCAAGCAACGGGCTGTGATGTAGCGTTCGCTCATCTCAACCGCACCGATGATCGCATCATCAGTGATCTGAACACGATGGTGCTCTTCGTAGCGTTCTTTCAGACCTTTCAGGATCTGAATCGTTTCGGTCTTGGAGGTCGGCTCGACAATGATTTCTTGGAACCGTCGCGCCAACGCATTGTCCTTCTCGATGTACTTGCGATATTCATCGAGGGTCGTCGCACCGATGCACTGAATCTCACCACGAGCCAAAGCAGGTTTGAGAACGTTCGCAGCGTCGATGGCACCTTCAGCACCACCTGCCCCGACCAACGTGTGCAATTCGTCGATGAACAGAATCGTGTTTCGAGCCCGACGAACCTCGTTCATCACGGCCTTGATCCGCTCTTCGAACTGGCCACGGTACTTGGTACCAGCCACCATCATGGCCAAATCCAAAACGACAATCCGCTTTTCGGCCAAGATCTCAGGGACCTCGCCGTTGACTACTCGCTGTGCGAAGCCTTCGACGATGGCCGTCTTGCCTACGCCTGCTTCACCTAGGAGCACAGGATTATTCTTCGTACGACGGCAGAGAACCTGAGTTGCTCGCTCGATTTCCCGTTCGCGACCGATGACGGGATCGAGTTTGCCTTGGCGGGCCAATTCGGTGAGATCGCGGCCAAAGCTATCCAGGGCAGGCGTCTTGCTCTTGCTCCCCTTCGTCGCAGGACCGCTTTCGCTACCCCCGCCACCGCTAGGCTCACGCCCGCCGCGTTCCACATCCGAGCTTTCCATTCCATGACCGAGCAGATTCAGAACTTCTTCGCGGACGTCCTCGAGCTTCATTCCGAGATTCATGAGGACCTGGGCTGCTACCCCTTCCTGCTCGCGAAGCAGTCCCAACAGGATATGCTCCGTTCCTACATAATTGTGATTGAGGTTGCGAGCCTCCTCCATCGAATACTCGATGACCTTCTTGGCACGTGGCGTTTGCGGCAATTTGCCGATGGTAACCATTTCCGGTCCGCTTTGAACCAGTTTCTCTACTTCAAGACGGATCTTTCGAAGATCGACATCGAGGTTTTTTAGGACGTTGGCGGCAACGCCGCTCCCTTCCTTGACGAGACCGAGGAGAATATGCTCGGTCCCGATGTATTCATGATTGAACCGCTGGGCTTCCTGGTTGGCCAGTTGCATCACTTTGCGGGCGCGATCGGTAAAACGTTCGTACATGGCAATTCTTCCTTTCGAGTTCGACGACTACTACTACGATGGTAGCGTTTTCGCCAAAGCGGACTAGGTCCGTGAAGCCGCTTGTGTCACCGAACGCAAGCTTTGCACATTCACGTAACTTCGAGCCCTTGCCTTCGGACGGCAGGTCAATTTCAGCCTATGTTTGCTTTGCCGCGCACACGGGCTTATGAATTATAGGATTAATTCTCGGATAACAAGCTTAGGGATCGTAACGGTTTTTCACAGACTGTCGGAATGGCTGCGGATTTTCTGCTGTAAGGCTGATTTTTTTTCCTTCGTCACTTCGTCGTCCCACAAAGATCCTCGCTCGAGCCGAGCGATCGCATCGAGCAATTCGATGGCTGCATCGAAACGCTGGGTTCGACGGTAGATCGTGGCCAGCAATAACGCCGCCTCGACATCGATCGTTCGACCGCGGCAGTAGGCAGCGATCGATTGCTCCGCCTCAAAATAGTTGGCCTTCAGATACAGGGCTTGTGCGGCCGCCAATGTCGCCGCCGGACATCCCTCAGGATTGCGTCTTTGAATTAACAAGCCTTGCGTGGCGTTGTGCAACAGCGAGGCAACCGCGCCCATTCCGACGATCGACCACAGGAGAATCATTCTCCACGAAGTCATCCACAATGGCCATATCGTCGTTCCAACCCATGTGGTCGACAAGATAGCGCCGAAGAGCAAGGCGATCATCAAGGAACGGACGTCCCCAAACCGCCATGCAGCCAATGTCCCAGGCCAAAACGCAAATGCCAATCGCAACGAAAAATGCAATCAACCACCTCCATCGCGAACCCCGAACGAAACCGCCACGGCTTCGGGATAGCAAATAAATTCCGTTTCGAGCAAGAGCAATTCAAAATTGCCATGGACGCGGCCTACCGAAATCGTGGACCATCCCAGTCAAGATCGCTGCGTCTTAAACAACGTTCATCATCGACGTTCGAACAGTGGTTTTCTTGGTTTTAATGGCACGAACGGCAAGAGGGAATCGAGAGATGTCAAGCCCGAGAAACAGACGATGGATCACCGAAGTAGCGTACCCACCCATCCTCGGTTCCGCCGGACAACACTCCACTTCACGGTCGAAACGGTTCCGAAGGCTCTCGGTCAGCATCACAGGCTTACTGGTCTCGGCATGTGTTGGATGCGCGAACCCCACGACCTGCCAACCCAATCAAGCCTATCCGACTTACCCTGGTTACCCACAACCCTACACGCTACCCTCGGGCACGACAGTCCCAACCGTTGGTGCACCCATGGCTGGTGCACAGATGCCAGCTGGTGCACAGATGCCGGCTGGGCAGTATGGGGCGCCGTATGGAGCGCCACCGACCGGTCAACCACCTGTGTACGGAACGCCGATCAATCAGGCTCCACCGAACTACCCCTATCCACCCGGCCAAACAATCCCACCCGGGATGGCTCCGCCACCGATGCGGTAGCCCCTTCTCAAAACGTCCCACGGAACGGCTTAATGTTCGTCGGACATTTTCACCATTTGCCCAGAGATTGCTTCAGAAACATCTCGATGGGCCCGAGATGATTGGTGAAGACATCTTCGAATTTCGGCTCGTTGGCCAACTGACGAAGGATCAATTCATATTTGGACTTGAGCGGCGACGCTTGCAGGGTGCGGATAATGCCGAAGCCCAACACGGCTTCGTCCTCATCGTTCATTTTGCCATCCAAGATTGGCTTGACGGTTTTCAAACTCGCGACGACTTCAGGGAACTGCAGGACCCAAGGTCGAACCCTCGCATCGTTCATTCCTACCGTGTTGGCCAATGCGTTGCGACCTGCACCCTCTGCAAACCACTTGGGGGCTCCATCGTGCGAAGCGATCCATAGACTAGTCATCTGCTGAACCAACGTGGTCTCATTCAATTTGGCATCTGAAGAATCGTACACCATTGCGATGTACAAATCCGGGGCTTCGCGTTTCCAATGCGCCGACCATTCGGATGGCAATTCCCGTTTCTCCAACATCTTGCCGAGCTCGCTGTAGTCGTAACGCGATTTGAGGGCGATGATCGTGATACCCCCTTTAATCAGCGAGTCCTTCGGACTCAGTTTGAACTGCTTGCGCAGAACCTTTGCGACTTGATTGGCCTGAGCTAGTAGCTTGGTCGCGGCCGATTTGCCTAGGTTGCCCAAGACGTGAACTTCTTCGTCATACGCTTCATCCGGTGTCGACTTGGGTGCAACGATTTGCCAGTTTTCGCGCGCTCGCTGCATGCGACGCTCCATCAGTTCATCATGCGTGGCGCGGGCAATCCAACTCTTGGCGATCACCGCATCGAGGCGACTGTCTTGGCTGTCGCCGTCAAAGGCCGCACCCTCGGAAATCCAGGTTTTCACCAACGCAATTTTGTCTTCGCTCAGAGGGGGCCGATTGCCTGCGGGCATCCGCTGACCAGAAGTACCCAGGAGCTTCTTCACGAGCAGACTGTCCTCTGCCTTGCCCGGCGCTATCGCCGGCCCGCTGCCCCCTCCTTTGAGCAACTCACTGAAATTGTTGAACCGCAGCCCTCCGGGCGCGTTGTTTCCCATGTAATGGCATCCGTTGCAATTCTCCACCAATAGTGGCGCGATGTCTTTGGAAAAGCTAACGGTTTCTTTGCCCGTCGCAGCCTTGACGACCACTGGCGCGTCAGCGGCTTTCGCTCCCGTCATGGTCTCGCCCACCAGCGATTTGATGGATTCTTTGGGATCATTTCCATCGTAGCGCGCTCCCTGGACCACCCAGGCCTTGAGCATCGCTAGTTTCTCCTCGGGCACGCGCGAACCATTCGGTGGCATTTGGCCTGATTCGACGACGGAAATCAATGGACTGCTGACCGGGTCTCCCGGAAAGACAACCACGCCCGCCTTGGAACCTTTCGCCAATTGCTCATAGGAAGCCATGGTGAATTCACCACTGGCCTTGTCGACATGGCATCGCCCGCAATGCTCCACCAACATCGGTGCAATTACCTTCGTGAAACTAATTTGCTCGGCTTCATTCCCCTTCGCAGGGACCGGGTTTTTGTCGGACTTGGCTTTTTTGTCGCTCGCCATCTGCCGGACCTGGTCCGCGATCTCTTTCCATTCAGGCATGGGGGGCAACTGGGCACCCTGGATTGACAATGCATCAGCTGCATTTGCCAATTGGCGGTGGGCCCGCTCCCACTCGGTCATGTCCTTGCGGTCACCCGCTAAGACCAAGTCCTGAATTGCCGCTCGGCAGACCGCAACTCGCTCTGCGCTGGCCTGAAACTTGTCCGCCTTGAACAATTTCCCCGCTTCCTTGATCAACCCTTGAACTTCCTCAAGACTCTGCGGGGCTGCAACGGCCGCGTCGAGATCGTCCTGAGCAATGCCCACGCCCCCTAACATTGCACTCGCAATCGCCAAAACTGACGCGAACTGTAGACTCCGCTTGAAACCAATCCAAAAGTAAAGCAGTTGCGACATAAGTTTCACGAATAATCCTTGTCTGATCCTTTGGGATGATTCGACCCGTAAGAATAGGGAGAGTATTCAACTGGCTCCCAGTCGTATTTTCCCTTCCAGGAGCGGCCCGGGAAAGGCTTTTTCGCCAACTTAGGGACATAGGCGTACCATGCCCGGTAATTTCTTTGCCTCATCATCCTAAGTGAATCCGCAGGTCAAAAGGGCTCTAAAATCGCTGACGGCCCGTGAGTGCGTCGGCCAAGATCTCTTTGTTGGTGAACTCCAAGACGCTTCCGCTGGTTACGCCACGTGCCAAACGGGTCAATTGCACGGGAAATTCGGAGAGCCGATTGGAGATGAAGAGTGCCGTCCCGTCTCCTTCGACGTTGGGATTGGTGGCCATGATGACTTCGGAAAAATTACCGATTCGGACGCGGTCAACCAAGGCATCGATGGTCAATTGATCGGGACCGATACCATCCAAGGGCGCGATGCGGCCCAGGAGCACATGGTACAAACCTCGAAAAACGGCGGATTGCTCGAGGGCGATCAAGTCACGGGGCTGTTCGACAATGCACAGCACGGACTGATCGCGACGAGAATCCTGGCAGATGCTGCACAATTCCCCTTCGGCGAGGTTGTAACAAATGGAGCAGTAGCGAACGTTTTCACGCACATGCCGGATGGCATCCGACAGAGCCATGGCCTCGGTGACATGAACTCGGAGTAGATGGTAGGCGAGCCGTTCCGCAGTTTTTTTGCCGATGCCGGGCAATTTGCCGAGCTGGTCGATCAAATCGGTCACCGAATGCGAGATCTCAGCCATGCGCGAATCCGTTTCTCCTTACGAGCAATCCTGGATGCTGCTAACATACCAGACGTGTTTTGATTCGCTACGCTGGTTCGCCAGCCTGATCCTTTTTGACCGGTATGGCTGTCCTACTTCAAATCCGAAACGCCAACAAACGTTATGGCGACCAAGTCCTTCTCGACGGAGCGGAATGCACGATTACGTCCGAAACCAAGGTCGGTTTCATCGGCCGCAATGGGGCTGGAAAATCGACATTGCTTCGATGCATTCTAGGTGACGAGGAACTGGATACGGGCGAAATCATTCGCCACCCCAAGCTACGGGTAGGCTACCTGCGCCAACACGATCCCTTCTTGCCCGGGGAAACGGCTCTTGAATTTCTCATGCGCGATAGCGGTCAGCCGGACTGGAAGTGCGGTGAAGTCGCAGGCGAATTTGAAATCAAAGGCCATTACCTGAACTGCCCACTGCAAAGTCTCTCAGGTGGTTGGCAAACACGTGTCAAATTGTCGTCGCTGCTCCTGCATGAACCCAATCTCCTGCTGCTAGACGAACCTACCAACTTCTTGGACTTGCGTACCCAAATTCTGCTGGAACACTTCCTACGTTCCTTCAACGAAGGCTGCTTGATCGTTTCCCACGACCGAGCATTTTTGATGGCCACCTGCGACGTGACGTTGGATTTGTCCCAAGGGCAATTGACTCTGTTTCCTGGCAAAGTCGACGCATTCTTGGAATACCAGCGCGAGCTCGACGAGCACGATCAACGGGTCAACGCATCGATCTCTGCCAAACGCAAGCAACTCCAAGAGTTCATCGATCGCAATCGCGCCCGAGCCAGTACGGCCACCCGCGCGAAATCCAAAAGCAAAATGCTCGATCGTTTGGAATTGAAGGAAATCAACGCTCAACAATCCAACGCCGTCATCCGTGCTCCACAAGTCGAGCGACGCCAAGGACCCGCCGTCCGATGCCGCGACCTTTCAATCGGCTACGCGGATCGCACCGTGGCCGCAGGGATCACGCTCGAAGTCGATCATGGCATGCGGGCTGCCATTGTCGGGGACAATGGTCAAGGAAAAACAACGCTACTGCGCACCTTGGTCGAATCCCTGACGCCGCTCGAAGGGGACGTTAAATGGGGCTACGGAATCGAAATCGGTACCTATGCTCAGCACGTCTATTCGAGCTTGCCAGAAAACAAAACAGTGCTCGAGTTCCTCGAATACGAAGCCATTGCAGGGACGAAAAATCAAACCATTCTGGACATGGCTGGGGCCATGCTTTTCCGCGGGTCTGCCGTTAACAAACGCGTTTCGGTGCTCAGCGGTGGCGAGCGAGCCCGCTTGTGCATGGCGGCGCTCCTGCTCGGTCAGGCCAACGTGCTCATCCTCGATGAACCGGGTAACCACCTCGATGTTGAAACGGTCGAAGCCCTGGCCGATGCGTTGATCGAATACCAAGGTACCGTCATCTTCACTTCGCACGATCGCCACTTCCTAAAACGCGTTGCAACCGCCTTCGTCGAAGTCCGCGATGGAAACGTAACCCACTACCGCGGCGATTACGATGCGTACTTGTACATGGTGCAGAAGGAAATTGACGATGAAGAAACCAATCGCAACGCTGCCAAACCTGGTGCCGCAAAAGGCAATGCAAAAGGCACGCTAAAGCCCACTGCTCCGACCGCGAAATCGCCCAGTTCGATTTTGGACGAACGCCAACTCCGTAAACTCATCGGACAAACGGAAAAGGCCATCGCGAAACTCGATACGCAGAAAAAAGCCGTGCACGCGGAGTGGATGCAAGCCACCGATGCGACCGAATCGATGCGATTGCACAACGAACTCGAAACGATTCAAAAGGAACTCGACGCGGCCGAAACGCGTTGGACCGAACTCCAAGAGCAAGTAGAACCCGACGAGTCATGATCGACGTCGAATCGATCTCCAGCGACACTTGCCTACTCCGATTGCACGATCTCGATGACTGCGATCACTTGGCGAAACTCGTCGCACACGCCCTGCGATCCGCAAATCGGGCTTGCGCCGTCGGACTCGTAGGCACCCTCGGCGCCGGCAAAACCCAATGGACGAAGTTCTTTGCCAAACATTGGGGAGTGCCGGAAGAGGATGTATCAAGCCCCACGTATATGCTCGTCCATCGCTACGATGTGCAGCCTGCCCTCTACCACCTAGACGCATACCGCGTGGGTGATGCAGACGAATTCCTGGAACTCGGAGTTGAAGAACTTTTGGAAGGCGGAACTGTCTCATACGGTGCAGACGCCGGAAAATCAATCACCGTCATCGAATGGGCCGATCGCTTCCGTGAATACCTGCCAGACTCGACGCTCTGGATCACCTTCGAGCCGGTCGATGGAGACCCACAGCACCGCCGCGTGCGTCTCGATGGCCTGAACCACTACCCGGACCTGCTCTCACTACTGCGTGAAGTGCAACTTGAGTCAATCGATTGACCCGTGCTTGCCATTGCGTGCCCGCCCATACCAACCGTGCCCGCTAGAGGCCCTCGCACAAGAGTACGTCGCTTATGGCTGCTCCACTTAAGTCCTGACCAGTTTCACGCTTCCCCCTCGCGAGAGCCACTACCGCGCACGGTTGACCTTATCGAGTGATCAAAGTATAGGCCGCTTGCATGGGTGGGAAAGGCCAAAAAGTTCTTAGCCTGCATTTTTGGTCACGATCGCCGGTCGCGACCAACCCCATACGGTAGCCATTCGAACCCACGTCCATCGAGTCCCGTTAACATCGATCCACGGTCAATTTTTCGTGGGCAATTCCAACACAAATCAACCCAAGTACCCCAGGCAAGATTCGAACTTGCGACCTCAGCTTTAGGAAAGCCGCGCTCTATCCAACTGAGCTACTGGGGCGTCAACGTTTTTACAAGGTAAAACTGGGTTCTCGGGTTGCCGTCTCGTTTGTACCTGTTCATGCAAGCGTTGTTCGTCTACTGGTCGGAGTTCAGAACGGCTTTCGAGACCTCAGGAAACCAATTCGACACAAGTCTAGGCCCGGACGGTTTGTCAATCAAGATGGCAAAAAGGCCTTGGTCTTGGCAGCCACCCACGACTGATACGCGAACAAGGCTCTTGGGCCCTGGTTGCCAATGGTACTTCCTCCGAAACAAGCTCGAATGTCGAGTAACGTTCGAAACTTCGGCCCATGCAGTTGTTTGTACGCAACCCTGCCAACACCTCCTCGACCATTTCCGAACACAGGTCGCGAGCGTTGGTGATCGAATCTACTGGCGGATGTTCATCTCAAACGCAACCGATCTTGGTGTTGGCTGCGGTAAAAACTTCGTTTGGGGTTTTGTAGCCATGCCTCTTGCGAGGTCGCTCGTTAAGTAGGTTTTCAATTTCTTGGATACGTTGATGACTCACTTCGGAAATATCGGTTCGCTTGGGAACGAATTGCCTGATGAGCCCATTTGTATTCTCGTTGGTGCCGCGTTCCCAAGGATGTCCAGGCCTCGCAAAATAAACGCCTTCGGGTAAGAGCTTGTCCAATCGTGCGTGTTGCGCAAACTCTTTGCCGTTGTCCAATGTCATTGTGAATCGCAAATTTGCCGGTAGGCCACTAAGCTGATCCCGCATCTTGTCGATAACTTCAGACGATTTAAGGTTCTTGACCTTGTTGAGCTTCAGCACACCACTGAGGCGATCAGTACTGCACACCAAGCCGCTTCGCTTGCCAGGGCTGACGATGGTATCGCCTTCCCAATCACCGCAACGGCTGCGATCTTCGGCAATCGCTGGACGTCCCGTTATCGAAACTGTCGAGGGAAGTTGGCCTCGACGGTCATTTTCAGGCTTACGCTTACCTCGACGACGGAGGAAGCTTTCCCAATGTTTTCGGTGCTCGTCATTCCGAATCCATCGTTCAATGGAGCTGCGTGAAACGCGAACATCCCGTTCCAACCCATCGCTCTTCATGCGTCCCGAGATTTGTTCAGGTGACCAGAACGAAACCAGGCCCGTCCTGACTCGATCGTTTATCACGGCACATGACATTTTGCGATCAAACGGACGGTCGGATTTTCTGGATTCGGTTCGTCTTTGTGCTGTAACTGCGGAATACTCTCCAACTGTCGAGTTTCGTCTCAGCTCACGGGAAATCGTACTGCGAGAGCGCCCCAACGCCCTCGCTATTTCGCTTCCCGATGCCTTTGCAAAATGCATTTGTGATATCTTTTCTCGCTCCATGAAGCTAAGCTGACGATGCATCGTTGAGACTCCGTTCGAATGACCTTTTCGCAAAAGCCAGTCGAACCTCTCAACGATGTTTTTACCTATACCAGTTTCTCAATGAATCCAAGCAATTCTCGGTTTTGTTGCGTTTCATTTGAACATCCGCCTACTGGCGGATGTTCAAACTGCTTCCATGTGATAAGTTCGATTTCCTGCTCTTCCAAGTAGGTTCTTGTTGTTGGATCGGTAAAAATTTCGCGGTCTTGATCGCGTCGTTTTGAACTATCGGTTATTGCTCGCAACTCTTCGTTGTCGTACCCACAATGGATGATCAACTGTGTCACTCCGGGACCAATCTTTGCAAGCTCGTCGAAGTAGAGTTTCCTTCGTTGTTCCGGGATGTTTCCGCCATAGAACTGAAGCAGGTTATCGAGCAGTGGTAGTTTGCGATCCTTCAGCTTGGAGACAGATTTTTCGAATCGTTCCGCGAAGGCCTGATACTCCTGCTCCATTCCCGGTGGCATTCGCTTAAAGAACAAAACTGGTAAACCATACTCGACCGCCAAATCGACATAAACATCGACGAGATCGGGTCGGCAAAGAACGGCCCCCATATGTGTGTCAAGATGGCTCAATGGGACACCGAATTCGAGAGCTCGATCTATTTGAGCTTTGAGCTCGATTTTAACTTCGTCTGCCTTGGCGTGCATTGCGACTTGGGCAACTCCATCCCATAAACAACCTGTCGGATCGACCAGGCTGGCAACACGATCACGAGACGCGACTGGCCCCCAGCGGTAGTCATCCCATTCAGAGTTCAGGGTCAAGTGGATTCCATAGTCGTATTGCGGGTGCGCTTTGGCGTAGACCGCAAACTCCTTGAACCAAGGACAAGGGACCATGATACTCGCTGACGTAACTATTCCGCTTTCGAGCCCAGCTTGCGTGGCAACGTTCACGGAATGCGACATACCTGCATCGTCGGCGTGCACAATCAGATAGCGAGTCGGATCTTCAGCGGACGCGAGCGTGACAAGCGAGATCAAAATGAACGAACAAATCAACATTCTGCGATGATCCAAAGAGGGCATGGACACGACTCCTGCGTATTAGCGACATTGGATAAGTAATCGACTCTCGTGAACGGATCATTTCGGTACCACTATCAAAGTCGCCCGAGGAACCTACCGCTTGCGAGCCTGCGAGTGTAGCATTTCGTCATCATGAGCGTTGAAAATCCTCGACCACTTAAATCCCCAGTCGTTCCTTCCTCAGATTTGCAGACCTCTCTGCGGATCGCGGACGCCAATGGCAATCGCGTCATGGAAGGGTTGCGGACCCTCGAGGACCTTGCGCGCTTCACCGATCGCGGGCGTCTGCAATCCGAATACAAAGGCATCCGACATGCGTTGCAGCGATGCC
The DNA here is from genome assembly GCA_041752005.1 of Pirellula sp. Taxonomy (GTDB): domain Bacteria; phylum Planctomycetota; class Planctomycetia; order Pirellulales; family Pirellulaceae; genus JBKCUI01. The sequence goes on from JBGSHV010000130.1 coordinate 112,651, forward strand.
TACAAAATTGGAATCGCAATGGTTTGCTCGCAGCACGCAGCGCCCAGCATGATGTCGGACGAAAGGAAAAGCAGCCCGCGGAAATGGATCGCAGCTCGGGACTGGATGCCATCGCGGCGTCGGCTGCCGGAAGGGTCGAGCAAGGTCTACGCGTCTTGGAAGAGATCGCGAAGTTCGTCGAACCCCAATCGGCATCGGAAATTGAAGCCCTGCGTTACCGCATTTACGATTTGAACGCGCAGTTTTTACTCGATTCGCATCGAAATATCGATTTTCTACGTCGAGCGCACGTGTACGCGCTCGTCGACTGCCAGTTGCCGATTACGGAGTTCGTAGCGAGGCTTCAGCAGATCTCCGACGCTGGAGTGGATCTAGTCCAGATTCGCGATAAAAATGCTGAGGGGCGACAAATCGTGGAGTACACGCAAGCCGCGATCGAAGCCATCATGCCTACGAAGACCCGCGTCATCGTCAACGATCGTGCGGATATCGCCAAAACGTGCAACGCTTGGGGCACGCACGTGGGGCAAGATGATTTAACGCCAGTAGCGGTACGGAGTGTCCAAGCCAGCCACCAAGTGCTCGGGCTCTCGACCCACAGCATTGACCAAATCGAAGTCGCAATCGCCAGTCGAGTCGATTACATCGGATGCGGACCGACATTTCCATCCACAACCAAATCCTTTGCGTCCTTCGCGGGTACGGATTTCTTGCGTACAGCCGTACAGTATTTGGCCAGTCAGGATGCGGACGTACCTGCCTTTGCGATTGGTGGGATTTCCCATGAAAATGTGTCCGAAGTCGTGTCATCGGGATTCACGCGAGTGGCCGTTGGGTCCGCCATTTGGTCGGCAGATCGTCCCGATAAAAACGTCCGACTGCTTCGGAAGGAGATGGGGCTTATTGGGTAGTGGATTGGGCAAGTCTATGTGGGCGAGCCGTTCCGAAATCGCTAAACTGATGCCCTGCACGGACGTAAACCCACTCTGTTTTCTTCTCCACATCCATCCTGGAAAGCTGTAAGAACCATGCCGATTGGAAAAACCCTGGACAATATCGTTGAGAGTGTCGGCAACACCCCGATGATTCGAATCAATCGGCTCCTGCCCCCCGGAGCCGCTACGGTCTTTGCCAAGTGCGAATTTTTCAATCCGCTCAAAAGTGTCAAGGATCGTATCGGTTTGGCCATGGTCGAAGACGCCGAAAAGAGTGGTCGGCTGACCCACGAGACACACATCATCGAACCTACCAGTGGAAACACCGGAATTGCATTGGCTTTTGTTTGTGCTGCCAAAGGTTACCGCTTGACCTTGACCATGCCTGAGTCCATGTCGGTAGAACGTCGAGCCCTGCTTAAAGCCATGGGTGCTCAGTTGGTATTGACCCCAGCCGCCGATGGGATGCGCGGAGCGATTGCCAAAGCCCATGAATTGGTGGACGCGGATCCCAACGGCTGGATTCCTCAGCAATTTGAAAATCCAGCCAATCCCGCCGTACACGAACGCACCACTGGACCCGAGATTTGGATCGATTCCGCCGGCGACATCGATGCTATCGTGGCGGGTGTTGGAACTGGCGGAACCATCACCGGCGTTTCGCGGTACCTCAAGAAGATGAACCCGAACTTCAAAGCCATCGCGGTCGAACCCAAGCAATCGCCTGTGATCAGCGGTGGATCGCCCGGCAAGCACCGGATCCAAGGCATCGGAGCTGGATTCGTCCCTAAAAACCTTGACACTTCATTGATCGACGAGGTCATCCAAGTCGACGATGAACTCGCGTTCGAATGGGGACGTCGCTTGCATCGCGAAGAAGGGATCATGGCGGGAATCAGTAGCGGCGCGAATATTTGGGCCGCTTGCCAATTGGCCACCCGACCGGAATGGAAAGGCAAGCGCATCGTCACCATTATGTGCAGCTTGGGTGAACGCTATCTCTCCACGCCGCTGTTCACTGATTTGAATAGCTGAAAGTAGTTCGGCTGAGGCAGCCATTGCAGAACGATCGTTTCCGATCGTTCCGGCCATCGGAATGCGGGTCAACCAGTCAGGGTTCTGAAAATCAAAAAGAGTGTCCCCGACATGGTCAAGCATACGGGGAAAGTGAGTACCCAGGCCAACAAGATTTTGGTGATCGTTCCCTTCTGCAGGTTGTTTGCACCACCCGATGCAAACATGGATCCGGCAATCCCAGACGCCAATACTTGCGTGGTACTCACAGGCAACCCGAACTGAGTTGACAAAGCAATCGTGCTAGCTGCGACCAACTCGGCCGAAGCACCTTGGGCATACGTCAAATGGGTTTTTCCAATCTTCTCGCCGATCGTTACCACGATCCGCTTCCATCCGATCATGGTCCCCAAGCCGATCGACAGTGCGATCAGCACCACGACCCATAGCGGTGCATAGTCGGTCATTTCTTTGAATTGACCAATCGACTCTTTGAACGGTTTCAATTCCGAGAGGGTCTTGTCCTCGATCTTTTCAATCTTCTTCATCGCGTCACGGACTAGCAGCAACTGCGTTCGAACTTCAAATCGATCGATAGGTTCACCACTAGTAGCATGCTTCTCGGCAAGGGCGCGGAAGGCCTCGACTTCGGGTCGGAGCTTTCCAACGGCCAGAACCAATTCCGGAGATTCCTCCCTACTTTCGCTCGATTCGATTGCGTCAAAGGCTGCAACGCTCGCATTGACTTGCTTGAGAATGTCCTGATCCGTGACTCGATCCGAGAGAGCGAAATGTGCCGGTACAATACCGATCAGCACCAACATCATGAGCCCGATCCCTTTTTGCCCATCGTTGGATCCATGGGAGAAAGAAACAAGGCCACAAGTGAGAATCAAAACGGCTCGCACCCAGTTGGGCGGTAGTTCTTCACCCTCGGGCGGACGAAAGATTTCACGGCGATGCGAAACAGTCCATCGAAGCAATCCCATGACCATGACCGCCAGTAAAAAACCGAGCAGCGGTGACAGCAAAAGGGACAAACCTACATCTGCCGCTTTGTTCCAGTTCACGGCGGCTTCACCCGTCCCTGGCAATAAGCTGTATGCAATCCCGCAACCCAGGATCGCACCCACCAAGGTATGGGTACTGGACGCGGGTATCGCGAGGTACCACGTTCCGAAATTCCAGAAAATGGCGGTAATGAGTATCGCCCCCACCATCCCTAAGCTCTGTGCGGTGCTTTGATTCACCAAGGTCTCCACGGGAAGCATACTGATGATTCCCACCGCGACCGCGATACCTCCCAGCGCAACTCCGAGCGCATTAAGAATCGCGGAATAAATGACCGCTACCTGCGGCTTGAGTGTGTTCGTGTAGATCACGGTTGCCACCGCGTTTGCGGTATCGTGAAAACCATTGATGAACTCAAACAAGCATACTGCCGCGATGCAGATCAACAGCAAGATGCTGTGGCCTAAGTCCAATCCGAACATAAAACCCCATTCTTGAATCGAAAAAAGGCAGACGTTTGTTGCGGTGAAGATGTTGGCCGGTTCGACGCTTCCTTCTAGGCGCAACCGCTGCGATTATTTTATGCTTTACAATCTTTGGCTTACTTGGCCTTCGAGCTATATTCATAGATCTTCACGAGAATTTTGCTCCAAGAATCCATTCTCGACTTTTTCCAAACCCGCTTGTGCGCAGCCCAATGATGATCAGTCGCTCGCATGCCCTGAACCTCCTTTCCCAATGTGACGGGGAAGAGATTTGGTCCCTGGAATTCTGTCGTATTCAGCAGGTGCCAGAAGCTTGGATCTCGGAACTGCGCGACGCGTACGAGAGTGGTTATCAAAACGATCGGCAAACGATCTACTACGATGGGCGACCAGTCACGCAGTTTGAAGGTGTTTTGGCTGTCGACCTGGCGGCCCGATTAGGAAAAGTTCTGGGGGTCGATATGATTCGAATTGTCGATCGGTACCATGACCGGTCTACCATCGTGACTGCGATTCGAGAAGCCGTCGAAGAAGGCTGATGGCCTGAGGTTCAAACAGTACCTCTGCCAATTGCGTTGAGATGCGTGGGACCTACGTTCACGCATTAGGGTCGAGCGAAAAGGCATCGATAACATCCCCGGTCTGCATCTGCTGTTGGGCTTGATGCAATCGGTAGTACGTGCCTCGAAGACCGAGCAACTGCTCATGATTGCCGATCTCTGTGATTTTCCCTTTCTCCAACACAACGATGCGATTCGCCTTACGGAGTGTGCTGATGCGATGCGCAATGGCGATCGTCGTTCGGCCTTGAACGAGTACATCCAGCGCTTCTTGAATTTCTCGTTCGGTTTCGGTGTCAACGGCCGAGGTGGCTTCGTCGAGGATCAAGATCCTGGGATCGGTGAGCAATGCGCGTGCGATAGAAATACGCTGTCGTTCTCCTCCAGACAGGGATTGGCCACGTTCCCCGACGATCGAATCGTATCCATCTGCAAGTCGCAGAATGAAGTCATGGGCCTTGGCAGCCCGGGCGGCGGCGATGATCTGGGCACGAGTCGCCTCGGGACGTCCATATGCAATGTTCTCAGCGATGGTGCCAAAAAACAAAAATGGCTCTTGAAGAACGATTCCGATATTGCCTCGGTACTCAGTAATCGGAAAGTTTCGGATATCCGTCCCATCGACCAAAATGGCTCCACCCGAGACATCGTAGAAGCGGCAAACCAAATTGACGAGCGTGCTTTTGCCTGCGCCGCTGGGGCCAACCAACCCGATCATTTCGCCCGGTTCGATTGTCAAGTTCAAGTGATGGAGCACTTGCCGCGTCCCGTATCGGAACGTCAGGTCACGGATCTCGATGCGGCCATCGATGCGGCCGGGATGTTGTGGTCGCACCGATTCAGCCACGCTTGGTACGCGGTCCAGAATCTCGAAGATGCGATGCGTGGCCGCCGCAGTCCGCTGGGCGTTGGCGATCAAACGGCTCATGTCGTCCAGCCTTAGGTACAAGCGCGAGATCCACATGATGAAGACGGTCAACTCGCCGACGGTGATCCCGCGGCGATAGATTTGATACGCGCCAAAGCCATAGATAATCAGCAATCCGATATCGGTCAGGAAGGTGATGATGGGGGCAAAGGCAGCCCACAATCGATTGACGCGATCATTGGCCGTCAACACGCGATCGTTGCTCTTTTTGAATCGATCGACTTCGCGATGTTCCTGAGCAAAGGCTTTGACGACGCGGATGCCAGGAATGGTATCCGCCAGAACGTTGACCATATCCGCCCACGCAGAACTGCCGCGGGCAAAGCCTGCACGCATTCGTGCTTGCACGCGGGCCACGATCCAAGCGATAAACGGAAACGGCAGGAGCCCGACCAAGGCCATCATCGGATCCAGCCAGAACAAGAGGATAGCGGTGATCACGATCATGATCAGATCGGTTGCAAAGTCGACGGCGTGGATCGAGAGAAAGTCGCAGATGCGTTGCGTGTCGCTGCTGACCCGCGAAATCAAATCACCTGTTCGCTTTCCACCAAAAAATTCAAGCGATAGCTTTTGTAGATGCTCGTACGTGGCGTTCCGGAGATCGGCACTGACCAATTCGCTTACGCTGGCCAAGCAATAACTTTTGGCCCAGCTCAAGGCCCAACTCAATAGTGCCGCAGCGATCATCCCACCTAAAATCCAAGGCACGATCCCAAAATCCGCTGGGTTGCCGTTTTGGAATGGAATCAGCACATCATCCATCAGCGGCTTGGTCAACAGCGGCGGAATCATGGCCGCGGAAGTGCTCAGGACGGTCAGCAAGAAACCGAAAGCGATCATCCAAGCCCTGGGCTTGGCGAACCGGACCAATCGCATCAGACTTTGGCGAGTGTCAGGCACGGGTGTCGGAGCGCAGTTGCTGCACAACGACTGCCCCTCGAGCATCGGACCACCACAGGATGGACAGATGGAACCTGAACTCGGTTGTGCGGATCCAGATTGCCAACGCCGAAACTCTGCCACCAAAGTGGTAGCCCCATTCGTCTTGCCCGGCGTAAATCGCCAGGCACCGAGCAGCCGTTCTGGGTCGACCAGTTCAAGCAGGCCAATGCCGCCTCGATCGAATTTTCGTA
>JBGSHV010000131.1:0-38148 GCA_041752005.1 Pirellula sp.
GGCGGTGTGCGGTCAGGATTGGTAAAGGGGCATGTGTTTTGCGATACCTTCTAATCCACAAAACTTGGCTCATGCCAGACGAGCTGGCATGGGGCCGAGTTTCTTCAAAATTCTAGGGTGTCAAAAGGACGCCTGGGCGGAGGGCATCTTCGGCGCAGAGGGTTGTTATAAAATCTTTGATCAATCTTTCAGGAACGTTACCGCGCCGGTGTCCATGTTGTAGATGGCGCCTACGATCTTGATCTCACCCTTCGATTCCATTTCATTCAAGATCGGGCTTTTCTCCAGAATGCCTGCGATGGTCGAGCGGACATTCTGTCGGGCAACCATCTGCACGAACTCTTCGTTCTTGCTCGATTTTTCGCCTGCATAGTCCTTGAAGTGTTCGACGGCTGGCCGGATGTTGCTTAGCATCGCGGTGATGTTGCCAAGTTCGACGTTGTCAATTGCGCTTTGGACTGCACCGCAGTGTTCGTGCCCAAGGACCAAAATGAGCTTTGCTCCGGCGACCTTGCATCCGAATTCCATGCTACCGAGGATATCGGTATTCTGGAAGTTACCGGCCACCCGTGCTACGAATACGTCCCCAATTCCTCGGTCGAACGCATCTTCGGCTGGAATGCGTGAGTCAAGACAGGAAAGTATTACGGCCTTCGGAAATTGACCTAGTGCCGACTTGCGTACTTGCACTGAATGGTCTCTGCTCGTCAACGTTCCCGCCACAAATCGCTCGTTGCCTTCCTGGAGCGATTTAAGAACATCGTCTGGCGTCAGTTTGTCGCGTTCTTCTTTGGTCAATACTTTCTCAACACGGGGAATTTCACTCGTTTTTGCGGAGGAAGTCTGCGCTTTGGTTGGACTGGTTGGCACCGAAGCGTTGGTTCCAGACGGATTCGGTGTGCAGCCGGTGCACAGCAAGCCTGTCAAACAACCAGCCGCGATTAGATTCGAATAAATACTTAGCGTCTTCTTCATTTTCTACCTCATTGTGATGGGCGTGGCTGCTGTTGAAACAAGAAGCCACGTAAGTTCGAGACCTTCGTGTGCATCGCGTTAGCATGTCCGCCATGGACATGAATTGCTTGGACTATCCCAGTGCGAGGCAGGGATTCTCGATGGCGTTCAATATACCAAACGATATCTTCCAGGGAACCGGCGGGCTCCCCATTCATGCCTTATTGCGGTTTGCGTGGGGCAGCGAACTTGATCCGCTCAACCAATCGTTCGATTTTGTCCCCTTGCCGTTGACCCGTGATGGCGGTGATAGCCCCAATCACGTACTCGTAACGCAAGTTGTAATCGAGATCGATTTCAACCTCAGGCCCATCGGCAGCATCTGGAGGTGCGTTTCCGCCTGTTAACTGCAGAATGAACGCGCGAAGTTGCGAGAAGTCATTGCCGAAGGACCGCGTGTCATCCACCACGATGTCGATCAACTCGCCATCGGCGTTGGACCGCAGCCGCAACTTGATCGGGATGTCGGTCGTATCCATCGTTCCCGATCCGCCGCCGATCGGCATCTTGACGTTGAAATCCCCTTCCTGTGCGGAGATTTTGAATGTCATGACGAAGAAAATTAATAATAAAAAGATCACGTCGATCATCGACGTCAGTTGCATCTCCGCCTTGTCACTGATGTTCGATTTGAATTTCATCGCCATGTTGATCGTGCTCTTTCAATTTTACGGGCGCGCGACAGGACTCACCGAAGGATCACTCTGACAACCCTGAGGAAACTAACCTCGATCCTCGCGGGCTCGCAAGGCAAATTTTTCAAATCCGACTTCCTGACACTTCTTAATCAACTCCTGGACCAATCCACCGGCCGTGTTTTGGTGCGAGCGAATGATGATGTTAGCATCCGTTGCCGATAGACCCTTGGCCTTGAGCGCATCGGCTTCGACCTGCAACAAAGGTCTCAAACCAGGTACCGTCGCGATCTCCGATCCCATGTAGACCGTTCCATTGAAATCGAGGTTCAAGACGATGGGATGCTCAAGGGGTGCATCGGCGGGCTTGGCCAGTTCACTCGACGGCAACTTGATCTTCTCGTTCTGATCCTCTTGCGAGAAGTTGATCAAGACCATGAAGAAGATGATCAACTGGAAGACCATGTCGATCATGGATGTCATGTCCCCCTCGCTCATCTTGACTTCGGATTTTCGAATGACTGCCATGATGTGTCAACGTATCGTGATGGATGCCGAAGGGCGGGAAGGGATCGAGGCGAGTCTCATTATTTGCCGAGTGCTTGGAATTTCTCGATCATCTCTTCGCTCTTGGAACCTGCGGAGAGGATCATGCGCTGCATGCGATTGCGAAGGATGTTGTAGATGGCGATGGCTGGAATGGCCAAGTACAACCCTACGAGCGTCGTGTACAACGCTTGTTCAATCCCCAATGCAAGCTCATTGGGTTTGGGAGTTTGAGTGCTGCTGGCGATGGTACCGAACGAAGCGACCATCCCTTGCACCGTTCCGAGCAGCCCCACCATGGGCGAGATGTTGCCGATGAGGGCGATGTAGCTGAGCATCTGTTCGAGCCGCATGGTCTCGGAATCGCCCGCGACCTGCATGGCCTCGAGGACCGCTTCCTTGCCCTTCTGAATTTTTTCCAAACCCGCCGATACCAATAGTCCTAAGAAGCTTTCGTCGGCGCGGACCAATTCGACCGCCGCCTGTGTGTTCTTCTCTTCCAGACTCGCGTCGACGCCTTGGATAAGGTCCTCGGGAACAAAGTTGTTTTTCTGGACGGCAAGGATGGCGCGGACGACCAAAGCCACCAGGATGATGGACATGATGAGGAACGTAACGGCATAAAAAGGACCGAGTGAATTCCAAGCCTTGACGAGCATGTTCTCATTTCTGCCGGCCGGTTCGTCCTGCGCCATGCTGACGCTGCCCAGCACCGTTGCGACCAGGACCATGGAAACGACTGGACGCAGCATTGCTATCAAGGCTTCGTGCAGTGGACGGCGGCGAGAATGCATGGCAACTCCGATAGAGCAATTTTGCGGAAAGGTGAGGATGAGTGATGGAAATTCGGGCAGACGTATTCTAGCGTACTACGAATGGTCAGTGATCGGGAGAACGTGTCTGCATCCCCCGAAAATCTTAGTGGGTTCGATTACTTCTTGACCCATGGGCTGGTTGGATAGAGTTTGCCGAGCTTCAGCTTGGCATCGGCCGCTCGTTGAGCATTGCCTGTTTTGGACCAAAGCTGCGAAAGTCGGTACAGGGCTTCTGCATGCTGTTCGGCTTGCATGGGGTACAACAAATCTGTCTTCAGATAGGATAGTTCCGCTTCGTCCAAACGCCCTGCGCCTTCAAACAGCGAACCGAGAACATTGAAGAGCTCGGAGAAGAGTTCCGAATCGGTGGAATCTCCCTCATCGACGATTTTTTCCAGATCGGCGATGGCCTGATCCGCTTTACCGTCGGCAGCATCGCATCGAATCAGCGCTACCTTGGCCAACTTCTGATACTTCAATGACAAGGGATCCGAAAGCTTGGCGTCGATGACCGCAGTGAATCGCGCCTTTGCGTCCGCTGCTTGCTTCTGGGACAACAGCGCCTTGCCCTGCAAGAAATTCCCTTTCAGCTTCAATTCTGGAAAGGGAGCGTTGGCCAAACCACCGTAGTACTTGGCGGCCGCGTCGGCCGAACCCGAGGCCAATGCCAAGTCGCCCATCATCTCCGCTGCGGGATAAAACTGATGGGACTGCGAATCCTCCCTGACCCAATCGCTCAACAATTTGAGGGCATTGGCGGGATCGCCGCGACCGCGGAGGGCAAGATTACCTGCCAGATAGCCACGAAAGAACTTGTACTCTTCCTTCATGGCGTCGGAGGCCAATGACCCGGAATCGATCTTCTTGAACTCTTCAACCGCTTGGTCCATTTGGCCTTGGGCAGCAAAATCCTTGGTGCGTGAAAAGGCTTGTGGCTCGCCATCGAAAATGATCCGCTGCAGTTCATTGGTCGGCACATTTTGATTATTGCCACGCACCTCGACCACCACGCGGTCACGCGTCCGTTCGACGATCTTTCCAGTGACTGCGGCCCCTTTGATTGGGTAAACCCGATCTCGGTCTTGGCCTCGCGCGGAGGGTGAGCCTGTCATTGCCAAGCCCATGGTCAACAAGAGCGTCAGTGCGGCCAAGCTCGGACGGCGTCCGAAACAGTGGCCGAACTTTTTGCATTCGAAGTGAATATTCATGAAGCGTTGGAAGGGTGAGGAGAGATGGGGTGAAATGATAGGGATTGTGGATTCGCAGCAGCGCTAGAAACGTGTTGAATTGCTTACAGCCCTGTAGCCGGTTGGCCGGCCTTCTGTTGGACCTCACGCATCAGCCGATCGAATTCGTCGTGCGAGGTTTTGCCGCCGAGTTCGGGAAATCGAACAAAGGTGGTTCGGATGTCTCCGATGGCAGCCTCATAGAGTTTTTTCTTTTTGTCTTTGTCAGGTTCGGCATCTCCGAGCTGTGCCCGGCACTTGGCCACGTTGAGTCGCGCCTCGAAGAATTCCGCTTGAAAGTTTGGATACCGCGACGTCGTTTGCGCGATCTGCCCCCAACCCCAAACCAAATTCTTCTTGTTGGCTTGTCGTTCGGTACCCAGCATGGCTTGCTTGAGCAACTCCGCATCCGTGCCCCCCGACCAGAGGAGCAGATTCCTGGCGGCTTCGATCTGAATGGTGATGTTGTTGGCGCTCTTCTGAAGTCCTTCGATGAACAGCGCATGGGCTTCTTTGAATTTGCCCGCCCCACGCTTGGCCATGCCCAATTTGAGCAACACCTCTTCGGGTTTGCGCTGGATTTTTTGCAGCTCGGATTCCGGCAGACCTCGCAGTTTTTCAAAGGCAGCTTCGGCCGACTGCATCAAGCTGGGTACTTTCGCAGCCAACGAAGGTAGGCGCTCGAGATTGGACGCGAGCAGCGTCATGGCCGAACCAATCGACTCGAGCGTCGCGGCATCGGTGCTGAGCCCGACGAGTTGATCGACCAAGATCTTAAACGCGTCAGCGAGCTTGGCTTGCTGCGCCGGATCCTTGTTGGTCTCGAGTTGGTTTTGCAGATCCGCAGCTAAGCTTTGCAGGGACCGGGTGAGCATGTTGGGGTCACCTGTTTGATCGCTGAGGCTTTTCATGGCCGCGATTGACTTTGCGACTTCGTCAGCGGCCAATTGCAAACGACCTTGCCCCGCCAATTGCACCAACGACTGCAGCCGCATCCGCTGCGTTTCCAATTGAATCTTCGCATCGATATCGGCAATGTTTTCCGATTGCGCGATGGATCCCTTGCCGGATTCATTGAGGATCCGAGTGGCATCGTCGAGCCTTCCGGTCTGCAAGTACAATCCAATCAAGTCGTTGGTCCCTTCCAGAGACTTGGCATCAATGTTACTCGCCTCCAACACCTCGTACGACCGACTCATCAATTTCTCAGCCCGCTGTAGCAAATCGGTATCTTCAGGGGTTTCCGCAGTTCCGTCCTGCCGGTGGGCGTACATGTTTTGACGGTACTGAGCCCAGCGAACGCGACCGAGCAGAAATTCCTTGGGGCCGCCGAAGTTCGGTTTCAATTGAAAGTACTCTTCGGCCTGATCCCATTGCTTTTCACGCATGGCCAAACTGGCGAGAACGTCAACTGCCTGGTTGCTCTCGGGTGTGCCTGGCGCAACTTCCACCAAACGTGTCACGAAACCCTTGAACACGGGAATCCACTCGGCTTGCTTCTCGCTCGGCGTGCCATCGATCAACTGGGCGAAGGCTTGGAGTTCGATCGCTCCCGCTTTGAGAACCATGTCCGACCCGCGATTGGTTCTGAGAATCACATCCGCGATCGCGATCGCTTCACGAAACGCACCCAATTTCAAATAGAGATAGGATTGCAGGAACCGAGCCTGCAAAAGATCGTCGCGGGAATCGCCATCGCGATACAACGTGAAGGCGGTTTGGTGGAGCTCGATGGCTTGTTGACGATCTCGATTGGCATCCTCGGTCACAATTCCGATTTGCTCTTCGATCCCAGGTTTGTCTTCGACAGCTGCCTGCTGCAATTGTCGATCCAAGATTTGGAGTGTGGCGTCACCGGATTCGGCACGATTGAATCGGCCTTGTGCAGCTCTGACAGCTTCCTCAAACGTCTTGACTTCGGGCAGCTTCGTGTCTTCGTTGACCTTGGTCTCGATCCCGAGATCTTTTAGGAGTTCTGTTGCTTTGCGCTGCAGTGTGCCTGGACGCTTGGCCAAATTTTGCAACGACTCACGGGCTTCGCGACGAATGTTTCGATACTTGCCCTCGTCATTCTTTTCGTCGATGGTCTTCAGCCATGCCAACCGAGCTTCAGCGACGGCCATTTGTAGATCAAGCCATTCTGGTTTGTCCCGTTCGCGGCTATCGGCCATTTTGAGTTGCTCTTCGCCACGCAATACCGCCGCCTCGTATTTGCCGGACGCGGGAGAACTATCCAATCGTACGATGCCCGCCACGGCTTGCACGCGCCACGTTCGAAACACACCGGGCTCCTCGTTTTCGGCCACCCGGTTGTAACTTTCGCGAGCGGCATCGATTTGCCGTAGCAGCGCTTGAACGTGTCCTCGATTGAGCAAGCTCAGGTATTTGGCACCGGCCTGTTTGGAACTCTTGTCCGCGACGTCGGCCAACCGAGTATCCGCGTCCTCGAGACGTTTCTTCCATTCCGCGGATTCTGGTTCGTAGGTCTCGGCCAAGAATTTCGAGGTGATGGCTTGCAAAATCTGCCCTTGTCGATATTCGGTCTGCAATTTCTCGCGCAGCGCCAACCGCTCGGTTTCGTTCGGCTTGACATTGGCGCCTTGCATTCCTTCCAGCACAGGCCGTAGGTAGGTGATCGTTTCTCCGAACGTATCGAAGCCCAATTGCAACGAGGCTCGGGCCTGCAGACGCAGCTCTTCGGCTTTTGTTTTGCCGGCGTCGCTTTTCGCCTCTAACTTGGCCTCTTCGAGGTACTGGCCACCTTGGGCTAAGTACATATCGGCCAATTTCAGCAACGTCTCGCCACGCCGCGGATGATCTTTAGAAGCGGCTAGGAAATCCTTGAATCCTTTTTCAATCGCGGCTATTTTTTCGGCCACGGCTTTTTCACTCCGCACGTCCTTTAACGATAACTGCAGCAGCAGGATGCGCTCGAGATCGACCTCGCCCTTCATGGCTTGTGGCAATCGATTGCGCTGCAGGCTGATGTCCAGGTACTTCAGTCCTTCGTCGTAGTATCCCTCTTCTTTGAGTCGCTCGAGAAACTTCGCGGCCGGTTCCTCGCCAAGGGCAATGCCGCACGTTGGGATGCTGGCAAGAAAGGTGCCACTCATCAGGACGCCGACCAATAGTCCGGACGAAACACGGAGATTCGGAAGCGTTCGCCTGAGGCTCTGTTGGTTGTCTACCATGTGATCATCCAAAGGTTAAGATGCCCGCTCAAGCACGGAGGAATATCGTTTCGCGCATCCGCGGAGGCATTCGACGCGTACATTGAGTATAACGGTGATCGTACGGTCCGAAGAGTGCACCGGTCCCCCTTTTCTCACGAGACGGCAATCGATCGCCGGCATTCCGATGGCTGCAAAACGACGAGAGCGCTGGTATTCGATCGATGGTCAACGTCGTAACCATCGCGCGGCGCTGGAAAGCACCAAGGGTTCGAGGCAGTTGCTATCCCTTGTTCTCTTGCTGGTGTTGGTATTGATTGCTATACGGCAAGTCTCCGATCCCAAACGGGTAGGGCACGCAGCACGTGCCATCGGTTTGCTCCCGACCAGCGACGTGTCGCGCACCGACACGCCCAACCGTCCCAGCTTGCAAATCGTGCCTGTGGAATCTGGCGACCCGGCCAACTCTCAAGGCGCCGAAGGCGTTATCGACCCGGTCCTCGCCAACTCGGTAGAAGCCTGGACCCTCCACAGCGACGATTCGTCGGTCGCCTTGCAATCCGCCATTCTTGCGCGACTGTTGGTCTCGGCATCGCCGGAGGTCGTCACCAGCTTGGGGATGCAGTGGCTCCAGGATTCGATTCCAGAACGCGAAGGATCCAGATCATCCACCGATGCAGTTAACACAGCACCCGCAACCGCAGCAACCGTGCCTGATGCGGCCGGACAGTTGCCTTCGATTCCTGACGCGGAACTCGTCGCGGCGTGGTGGGCCGCTGCCATGGTCGACCTGACGCGTTGGACTGATACTGTGGACTCCCAATCGGCCGATCACGCCACGATGACAGAACTGTTGCGATCGTTCCAAGCTTTCGGTCCGACAGGGGCCTTCGACCCTTCGGCGGCCCTTGACCCGCCGGTGACACCGAGCAGCCCTTTGGCACTCGAGAAATCTGCGATGAATCGATTTCAACGCGCCATGCAAATGGCTCTCGACCGCGCCACCCTGACCTTGTTTGTCGACAACACGCCTTGGCGCACCGACGAGCGTTGGCCTTTGATCCGCACAACCCAACGCGCCCTGAGCCTGCATCGCGGAATGGTCGACGGACATGTGATCCCAGCCATGATTCCGGGTACCTCCATCCCGCAACTGGTTACCCAAACAGAAATCTATCGCGGTCATGGCGTACGAGTCCGCGGAACATTGGCCCAGATCGATCCAATCGCGGCGGTGAGTCTCGGCGGCTTGGGAACGGTCCGCTACCAGGTCCTGTGGCTCCGGCCCGACGATTCCAGCAATCAGCCAATCGTCATCCACCTTCCGACCGAAATAGCTGCGCCTGCGAGCTTGTTGGAAAAGGATCAGGCTGTTGAGGTCACGGGCTTGCTCGCCAAACGCCGAGCCTACCCATCCCAACGGGGTGGCGAAGTCGCCCCGGTCATCATCGCCGCCTCCATCGAAACGGCACCCGAGGACGGGCAACTCCCCCCAACGCTGACTTCGGTGCAACGACTTGTAATGGAAAATTGGGCACTACCCTCGGTAGACGCGATTTGGTCGCCTCCGTTGGATACTTCCGGAGCTCGGATACGCATCGAGCAACGCATCGCTTCGCGCACACCGCTTCTGAGGGATCTTGCCTGGGAGGAACTGGAAAGCTCGACTCGGTCGATGGACCCGCAAGCCATCTCCGCATTCGCGGATTCGGATCTCGCACTCGGTCTGCTATTCGGACTGAGCAAAGTCGACGAGGAGATCCAGCTCCTGACAACTGCCGGTCCCATCCTGACCTCCGATGGCCTCGCCCAACTCGAACGCTTTGCGGGGACAGTGGTGCGGGCGATCCGCATCCCGATTGCGGCTTCAACCTCGCCCGGTCTGGACTGGACGAAGGTATTCGGGTGTTTGGTCGAGTCCGAATCACAAGGCTCCAGTGCCCCCATTCGGCGATGGATCCTCGCGACCAACATCCCCGCCACGTGGCTCGAAGTTGAAGACATGCGTCAACCAGGTGTTTTTTATGGATTGAGTCCCATTGCTTCGGAACGCGATCGACTGGCGGGGGCGTCAGACCCGAGTCCGACGTTGCCTTTGATGCTGTGTTCGACCGTCCAATGGCGGGTTCTACCTTCGAGCGCTACCGCGTCCCAACCTCCGAGCATCGGTCCGGTTCGGCCGGCCGTGCCTTCGGGTTGGCAACGACTGCTCGATCTCGGTTGGGATTTAGGATGGCTCGATACCGTCGAGGGACTGCAAGGCCAACCGATGACCTCTCGCGAGGGTGCGGCCTTCTACAGTTTATTGGCAGCAGCCCGTGCAGCCGCCGAATCCTCGGCGGATCCCGATTCGCACACGCGGTCCGCTGACAGCGAAGCAGCATCGAGCACGATCGAGCCATCCATGGAGATCCTTCCTCTGATCCAGCGGGCGGAAGGTAGGAAACGCAAGAAAGCATCGCGCGAACCCGAGCTGGCATCGGCGGGCTATCGAACCAAGGCCTCGGTCCAGGTGCGACGCGTGCAACGGGTGGTGGTGGATTCGCCGGAAGCACGCGCCTCGTTGGGCGCCGATCATTACTTCCAGCTCGACGGTTTCGCAGACATCGGTCGGGCTCGGATCGAAATCAATTATGGCGAAGGAACATCGCCTGTGGTCTTCGAGCGCGAGTTTCCGATCACGCTGGTGGCCAATGAGGTACCCAGTTGGTTGCTGGTGGATTCCGGTGACGCGACCAGCAGTGAGTCGCAAGCATGGTACCCGAGGACGCGGGTGGACGTCGAAGGATGGTTCTACCGGATGTGGCGTTACAAGACCACGCAAGTCAGCATGGAAACCGATGACTCACAGAGTCAGCAAGGGCCCTTGGTCGTCGTGGATTCCATCAAGCTGTCCGGGCCCGTGACTCCAACCAACGCATCTCAGACCCCTCCGCAATGGGTCAACGCGATCACGATCGGCATCGGCGCGCTGGGCGCGTTATGGATTGCACGAATCGTTCGTAAGAACTGGAAGCGTCGATGATGCAACTTAAGGACTCTTGCATACCGGCACCGATGAGTGTCGCAGAAAGCCGCCGGATCGATTCGATCGCGATCGAAGAGTATGGAATGAGCGGCTTGGTGTTGATGGAGAATGCAGGTCGTGGAGCCGCTGATGTGCTTAGGACGATGGTCCCCAGCGATGCGTTGGTTGTGATTCTCTGCGGGCCTGGCAATAACGGCGGTGATGGTTTCGTCATTGCACGGCATCTGCATGCAGCGGGCTATCGACTCGCCGTGTGGTTATTGGCCGATCCCAAGCGACTGAGTCACGATGCATCCGTCAATCATGCGATCTTGGCAAAGACTCAAGCGGCTAGCCGATGCCTGTTTGAAACGCGATCTGCGGCTGCACTTCAGGCGGCGACCGATGATGCAAGCACGGTGTGGCTCGAACATCCGTTATTCGATTCCTTGGTGGACGACCTGAACCAAGCCCAAGTCATTGTTGATGCCATGCTAGGCAGTGGTTCGGTCGGCGCACCGCGACAGCCCATGGGGCTGGCGATCGAGTTGGCCAACCGTTCTATAGGCCATCGCGTCGCTATCGATATCCCTTCCGGATTCGATGCCGATACGGGTCATTGCTTCGATCGCGTGTTTCGAGCCGATCGCACCTTGACCTTCGTCGCTTCCAAGATTGGCTTTGCCTCTCCGAATGCAAGACAGGCCGTAGGCGACGTGACAGTATTGCCGATCGGTGTTCCACCCGAAGTGGTGACGCTCGCCCTGAAGCATGACCACTAAGTATCGCGCACCTAACCAAGGAAACATCGGATCGTGATTTATGTCTGGGCGATACTATTGACGCTAGCCAATATGCTGGCTTGGCTGGCCAATTTGGTCACCCTTCCAGGCAATTGGTTGATCGTGATTATCACGGCCTTGTATGCATGGCTGTATGCATGGCTGTATGCGCCCGCCGATGGAAGTGGAGTCGGTTGGACTGCGGTGATTGTTCTCTTGGTGCTGGCAGTGATCGGCGAAATTCTTGAGTTCGTGGCCGGAGCGGTGATCGCAGGGAAACGGGGTGGCAGTCGCCGAGGCATGGCATTGGCCGTGGTCGGAACTGCCTTTGGAAGTATCGCTGGTGCCTTCGTGAGTTTGCCGATCCCGATCCTCGGACCGATCGTCGGCGCTTTGTTAGGTGGCGGCGCGGGCGCGTTCGCGGGAGCTTGGCTGGGCGAACTCTGGAAAGGAAAAACGTCGGCCGAAGGTACGCACGTTGGTACCGGGGCGTTCTACGGTCGGTTGTTGGGGACCAGTGGCAAGCTACTGGTCGGTGCGATCATGATAGTGGTCGCGTTGGTTGCGGCCGTTACTTGATCTTGCTCGCGTTTCCAGCTTGACCGAACGAGACCATACGGGCCACGCAAACATCTTTCATGGCGGTGCGAGCCGGCTTGAGGTAGTCGCGAGGATCGAACTTCTCAGGATGTTCAAAGAGCACCTTGCGAATCGCGCCGGTGATCGCCAAACGGCAGTCGGTATCGACGTTGATCTTGCGAACACCGCTCTTGATACCGCGCTGGATTTCTTCGACCGGCACACCCCACGTTTGTTTGATCGAACCACCGAATTGGTTGATGATGTCTTGGAGCTCCTGTGGAACCGAGCTGCTGCCGTGCATGACCAAGTGGGTGTTGGGTAGTTTCTTGTGGATTTCCTCGATGCGCGACATCGCGAGGACTTCGCCATCGGGTTTGCGTGTGAATTTGTAAGCACCATGGCTGGTGCCGATAGCGACGGCCAAGGCATCGACACCGGTGGCATTCACAAAATCCAAGGCTTCGTCTGGATCGGTCAAAAGCTGATCGTGGCTGAGGACCCCTTCGGCCCCGTGTCCATCCTCGGCCTCGCCGGCCCCGGACTCAAGTGAACCGAGGCAGCCCAGTTCGCCTTCCACGGATACACCACGGGCATGGGCCATTTCGACAACCTTCCTGGTGACTTCCACGTTGTAGTCGAACGACGAAGGTGACTTGCCATCTTCCATCAGCGATCCGTCCATCATGACCGAGGTGAATCCATTTTCGATCGCGGACAGGCAGGTGGCTGGCGAGTTGCCGTGATCTTGGTGCATGACGACAGGGATCTGCGGATAGAGTTCGACCGCTGCCAGCATCAAGTGTCTGAGGTAGGCGTCCTGCGAATAGCCTCGCGCGCCCCTGGATGCCTGAATGATCACCGGCGAATCGGTTTCGCGTGCCGCTTCCATGATCGACTGGATCTGTTCCATGTTGTTTACGTTGAACGCAGCCACACCGTATCCATGCTCGGCGGCGTGATCGAGAACTTTTCGCAAAGGAACCAATGCCATAACAATCCACTCCAGCACATTGCAAATTTGGGCGTGATCGAGAATACCGAACGTGGCATTCCCCTTGGACCACAGACCCAATTGGCCTAGGATTATCCGTGAAATCTCAACTGCGGCAATGCGTGTTTGAAGGCCATGACCAACGATGGATGACGACATCTCCCGACCGATACGATCGGTTACAAAATTGACACCAGTCGATCACTACTTACACGGCAGCTGGGAGGCCCTCGGGGCCGGCGCGCCGGTTTTGATCGCTCTAGCGCAATTATGCAGTCAAGCTATGGTGAGTTTGCCGGCCGCTAACCTTATCGCAAAGGAAAGCCTGTCTCCAGAGGCCAAGGCTATCTTGGTCGCAGCTCGCAACCGTGGGGTGATTGAAATCAAGCCCGTAAATACGGCCTTCGACCCGGCGGCCCGATTCCTGGCGGTGTACGTGGAGATTGACAGCACACAAACCATCGCTTTTCGTAATGTCGAGGATCCAGAAGTCACGGTTGCTTTTTTGGAGGGTTTTCGACAACTGTGCTACGCTGGTTTGGTCATGCACCACATCTACCGAGACTTTTCACTTTCGCTCCGCGGCTTCGAAATCGCGCGCACCATTGACCCTCAGGAGGTTCAGCCTTGGCTCAACAAAGGCACCGAGTTTGGATTGCACGATTAGTTTGGACTGCTGTGGCATTCGTCGGGCTATTGGCCGTGGGTGGCTATGCAGCAAAGGAATGGCTCCTGACGCCGTCCGTTCCGTCCGACGTGTTGCAGCACTCGTTCACGGGCGCTACCGATCCGCTCGCGAGCGATGTAGCTCGGGAACCTCACCCACTCGATCAGGTCTTGGGCATGGCGCGCGTCGCCCTTGCTCGGCATCGCGAATACCATCACGACTACACAGCCACGTTGATCCAACGGGTGCGATTGTCGGGTAAGCTGGGGGACGAGTCCCGGATCGAACTGAAGCTGCGCTATCGTGAACCCGGAACCAACCCGCACGTTCCAACGGACAGCGTTGGCTCGACCGCTACGACAACGGATTCCGTTGTTTCGACCGCTACCGAAGGTCTACATGAGACCATCGGGCTGCGTGATATCGACGTCTATTTGCGGTTCCTTGCACCCCGATCGCAAGCGGGACGCGGAGTCATTTGGAGGCAAGGCTTCAACAAAGGCATGATGATCGTGCATCAATCAGGGATGCTCAACCTCATGCGAATTCAACTCGATCCAACCAGTCGATTGGCGATGATGGGAAATCGATACCCGATCACTGACATCGGAATCGAACGCTTGTTAGTGAAGTTGATCGAGAAAGGGGAACAGGATCGCTTGCTGGGTGGTTGCCGCGTGACCACGACCGAGGATTTTGAATTTCAGGGTCGTGCGTGCATTCGATTTGAAATCGAACACCCCGAAGCATCGGTGACGATCGATGGTCATACGACCTCCTTCGACTATTACCGAGCCATCATCGACATGGATCGCGAGCATGGTATTCCTATCCACTACGTGAGCTATCTGTGGCCCAAAACCCCAGGCGGCGAACCGCTGTTGGACGAGGAATTCATTTACGAAGATCTTCGGCTCAATGCTCAGCTAACCGATATGGATTTCGATCCCGACAACAAAGCGTACGCTTTCCCCTCGCGTTGAGTCTGAGTATGCCCAAGTCCTTGACCTTCATGGATTGCCCTCACTGTGGCAAGCGCGTGCGCACCGACGCGACTCACTGCCATCACTGCGGTCAGTTACCAGTCATTGCGGTTCTTCGATCGCAGGGTTCTGAACCGGCGACTTCAAGGGAATCGGATTCGGACGACGAACATCAAGCTGTCCGTTGGGGTGGTCATTCCGAAAGCGACGATGACTTTGACTACGAAGAGTTCCTCGAAGAGGAATTTGGAAAACCGAAACGACTTCGCGCCCGCCCATGGTGGTGGTACGTAGCGTGGGTCGTCCTCACTGTTTTCGTCCTGTTTGTCGTGCTCGATGCGATACTGCTGCTGGTCGGTTGAAGTCTCGCGGCAATCGAGAAGTTTAGAGACGCCTTACTATTTCATCATTCCTTCTTAAGGAATTGTATGCACGCGGGCTTAATGACCCGAATCGAATGACCGGTCGGTTTGAGCAATCCGGTAGCCGTGTCGATGCGGAATGCGAAAACGGAATCGCTGTCTTGATTCTCTGCCAAGAGTAGCTTTCCTGAGGGAGCGATCCGAAAATTGCGCGGTGTCTTGCCCAACGTATCGAAGTTCTCGATGCGTCGAATGGAACCCGAGGTCGGCTGGATGGCGAACAAGGCCAATGTATTGGGACCTCGATTGCTTCCGTACACGAATCGACCTGAAGGATGAACCACCACATCTGCGGTCGATCCCCCAGGAACGGGTTTGCCCTCCGCTAGGGTGCTGATGGTTTCGATGATCTCAAGTCGACCTGCTTTGGCATCCCAGGTTGCAGCCGTCATCGTCATGCCGAGTTCATTGATGATGTAGAGAAATTGACCGTTGGGATGAAACGCGAGGTGACGAGGCCCACTGCCGGGCGGCATTTCCAGAGCAGGATGAGGACCGGGCTCGAGTCGCTTGGTCGAAGCATTGATCGAGTAGATAAGGACGCGATCGATACCCAGATCCGCGACCAATACCCATCGGTTGGTTGGATCGAACACAGCGCAGTGGGCATGCGGCCCGGTTTGTCGCGCGGGATCTCCACCGGTCCCTTCATGCTGGACGGTGAAGCATTCGGGTTGAAGTTCGCCGTTGGCAGCCAATGGAAACAACGCTACCGATCCACTCCCATAATTGGATACGACCCCCCATTTGCCCTCAGCATCGATCGCGATGTGGCAAGGGCCATCGCCACCAATTTTTTCGGAGCTTATGGGTGTCAGCTTCGGCGTCTCTCCGGCTAGGTAAGCGCTGCGATCGAAGCGGTAGGCAACCAGCTTGGCCGGATTCTTCGCGTCGTTGCGAGCCGTCTCGGTCACCGCGTACAAAACATCCAGACTCGGGTGCAATGCAAAGAACGAAGGGTTGGCTTGCTCGGATACCAACACGGGAGGAGCCATCGAACCATTATCCATCAAGCGACTGGCGTACAGACCGGGTCCATAGCCGCCGATCCAGAACGCTTGCGCGTGCACAACGCTCGCGTCCGCGAAGGAAACCATCGCGGCCAATCCGATCGTCAGCCAGATTCGGTGCAAGGATAACAGCGTCATAGGTGGGGATCTCGTGAGGAGGGGAGGGAGTGGGTCAATGCTTTCTCGATCAATCACGATCCATAAAATGCAGTAATACGGTAGCATCCCAGCGCTCGGAATTCAATCAACGCGCGCATGTCACACCGGCTGGCTAGGGGTTCGCATTCGAAAGGTGGGTTGGTACAGCGCAGGGTAGGGATTGAGTAGAGGTGGCGCAGTCAGAGCGAATGCGATGGGTGTGGGATTGTGTGGAAACGATAGACAGCAACGTCCACGCCCTTCGTTCCTCAGAGCGTGCCACCCTAAGTTCAGGAATTGCCCACGAAACCCGGACCTTGGCCCGGCTGTCCGCTTGCGTACAATTCACCAATTACTTTCGCCTGATTTTCAGACTCCTCCACCGCAATGACGGAAATTACACAATGAAATCAGTCTCGCTCACAGCACGGCTCCCCCTGGCAGCCATGCTTCTCACTGCATTTGTCCTATTGCCGAGCCAGGCCATGGCGCAGGGCAAGAGTACGAAATCCAACACGGCCTCCAAGGCCGTTACCTCAAGCGATCGGGAGAGCAAGAAATTGGCGAAAGCGACCTTTGGTGGAGGCTGTTTCTGGTGCACCGAAGCGGTGTTTCAACGAGTCAAAGGGGTCGAATCGGTCGTCTCTGGCTATGCCGGCGGAACGATTGAGAACCCCACGTATGAACAGGTCTGCACCGGAACCACTGGTCATGCCGAAGTCATCCAGGTGGCCTACGACCCGGACCTCGTACCTTTCTCCAAACTGCTCGAGATCCATTGGAAGACCCACGACCCGACGACCCTCAATCGCCAAGGCTACGACGAGGGCACCCAATATCGCAGCGTCGTCTTTTATGAAGACGAAGAGCAGAAAAAAACCGCTGAAGAGTACAAAGAGAAACTTAACCGCGACGTTTACGACGGCAAGATCGTGACCGAAATCACACCTATGCCCAAGTTCTACCCAGCGGAAAAGTACCATCAAAACTACTTCAACTTGAATGCTAAGAAGGGCTACTGCCAATCGGTGATCGTTCCCAAGTTGAAAAAGTTCGAAGCCATTTTTTCAGACGTCTCGAAAGAATAAGGCCATGGTCGCGACCGTCGTCGCGACCGTTGTCGCGACAATTGTCGCGATCGTCATGCCATTGCACTTAGTGACCAATCATTCCACTCCCATCGCGATCTTTGCCTTCAAATGCGCGATCAGCGGTTCGGAGGTAATGCGGCTGTGCGTCGCTCGCTCGATCAACTCCATTGGCTCGTACCGGCGACCGAGTCGATGGATGTTTTCTCGCAACCATTCCAGCAATGGCAGGAATTCCCCTCTGGCCATCATGTCGCTTAAGTTCCCAAGGCTTGCTGCGGCGGCTTCTTGGAGCATTGCTGCATAGATGTTCCCAAGAGTGTACGTCGGAAAGTAGCCGATCAGGCCTGCCGACCAATGCACATCTTGCAGGACACCGAGCGCATCATCGGGTGGCCGTATGCCTAGGTACGACTCGTACTTGTCCGACCACATCGCGGGCAGATCGCGGACACTCAAGTCGCCATCGATGAGGGCCAACTCCAACTCGAAGCGAATCAAGATGTGAAGATTGTACGTGACCTCATCGGCTTCGATCCGAACCAAACTCGGTTCAACGCGATTGAGATCGGCCACGATCTGATCGAGTGAGAATTGATTCAAGCTGGGGAACGCCGCTGCTGCATGCGGCAAACACCAGTTCCAAAAATCGCGAGACAAACCGATCTGGTTTTCCCACAATCGCGATTGCGACTCGTGCACGCCGAGCGAGGCGGCGGCCGCTACCGGAGTTCCGTACCACTCCGGTGCAAATCCTTGTTCGTACATCCCGTGCCCTGCTTCGTGCAGAACACCGTACAAGCCGCTGGAAAAGGAATGGGCATGAAAGCGTGTTAAGATCCGATGATCGTGCGGACCGAGGTTGGTGCAAAATGGGTGAATGGTCTCATCGAGTCGACCGCGACGGAAATCAAATCCGATCTGTTCTGCCACCCATCGCGACAGCCCGCGCTGCTTGTCGACGTCGTATTCCCCCGCAAGGGTAGCGTTCGAACCAGGACGACTACGACCAGCTGCTTGTTGGATTAGTGGGATCAGCGCCTCGCGAAGCTCGCGAAACACAACCACTAAGGACGCGCTCCGCGTTCCCTCTTCGTACTGATCCAACAGCGCATCGTAAGCGGTCCCATCTCCATCGCGGAGCAGACTGGCTTCCTCGCGACGCAAACGCACGATCTCTTCGAGGTGGGGCGCGAAGGTAGCGAAGTCGTTTTCACGTTTCGCCTTGACCCAAACCTGTTGTCCCAACGAGGTCGCCTTGGCAGTCCGCATCACGAGCGATTCCGGCAATCGCACATGCTTCCGAAAATCGCGTCGCATGCACCGAATGGACGCCCCGATCGGACTATGCGGGTCGGAGGCAAGATCGCTCTGGGCGAGTTCCTCGAGCCATTGTCCAAGTTGGGGATCGGTACGGCGCTGATGGATCATGCCGCTGAGCAGTGTCAATTGTTCGGCCCGATGCTCGGATGCTTGCTCGGGCAAACCGGTGTGCTCATCCCATTCCAACACGGCCGAGGTCGACTCCAACAGACTGGTCTGGTGCGCGTGCTCCCGAAGCCGCTTCCACGTATTCTCAAGTAATTCCATCGTCGTCCTTGTGTCCCAATGCTTGGAATGCCATGCGTTCGTTGTCGAAATGCAGAATGCGTACCGAAGCCAACATAACAAAGACACCTCGGATTGGGGACGCCGCGTGGCACGACCCATGCAATGGCGTTACGATCGGTGCATGAATCGGCAGGATCTTCATCGCGTTCCCAACAACATTGCGTCCGACAAACACCGGCAATCCGTGGCGTTGGTCGAACTCGGCGGTTCGCATGCGGAAACGCTTCATTCGCAAATCCGCTGGCTGAATCAAGCGGGCCATCGGGTGCATGTGATTTGCAATCCGCATCTGGTCGACATGCTGACCGAGAGCCAATGCCTCGAGGGTCAATTATCCATCACCACGCGAGAGAGACAAAAGAGCCCTTGGGTCGCTCTCAATCAATTCCGCCAAATCCATAAATATTGCAGGACGCATGGCATACGCCGACTGATTCTCAACACCGCCGAAATTAACGAAGTCCGTTATTTGGTGGTCTTCTCAAAGCTATGTGGCCTGCGATGCGATGGAATCCTGCACAACGGCATGAAACTGAAATCGAGTTGGTTGCTGCGCGGGTTGGCTCGTGCCCACATGCACCGCGTTTTGGTGATGCACGATCTGGTCCGCACGCATGTCCCGCGCATGGCTGGGGTGAGCGTGGAGTCTTTTTACCCGATCTACTTTCCCAATCTCGATTCGAACGCATCCGTACCGAACGCATGCGTGTCGAACGGATCGGATCCCGTCCCAAGGGACGATCATTTTCGGATTTGTATCCTTGGGACTTTGTCCTCAGCCCGCAAAGACTCCATGGCCTTAGCTCAGGAATTGCAAAACCAACGCTTGCCCTCCAATGTTCACGTCGAAGTCTTGGGTCACGTCGATCGCAACAGCGATCCGGAGGTGTATGATTTGCTTTCGAGGGCCCCATGCTTCGGCAACCAGTTTCATGGCACCGCTGGCTTCAAATCGGCAACGTATGTGCACCAGCAATTGCGAAATGCCGATTTGATTCTTCCATTGCTGTACCCCCGCTCGAGCGACAGATTCTATGGGGATGGGCGAGTATCGGGTGCGATGAACGCTGCTTTCGCATTCAAGGTGCCGATGCTAATGGACGACTCATGGCGGGGAGTACCCGACTACGAGGCATCGAGTTTCTTTCACGCTCGGTACCGATTGTTACCACGCATCGAAGAGCTCGCCAACGCAGCGGATCGTGTGGAGGCCATGAAGGACGTCATGCGCGCCAATCCCCAGTTCGACGAACGGTTCCAAGGCGAACGGTATCGAGCGTTCCTAAATTTGTGACTCGCGACGCGCATGCAGACGCTCTTGCTCATGCCGACGAATTTTAGGTGGCCTGCGAAGCAATGGCCCGCTTCCACAACTGGATCAAGGATTTGACGGAATCATTCCGCAATAGACTCGCGCGATACACGCGGCCGGCCAGCCAAATCACCCCCAGGGTTGCGACCGCTAGCAAGACGGCCGCCGCGATGGGTTGCCAGAGTGGGATGGTCGTGCCAGTACCCAATCGCAGAATATTCATCATGGGCGCGCTGGGTGGAAACAACGCAAGGCTCAGGGCGACAGGTCCCAATGGATCTCGGATCGCGACGAACCAAACCATCATCGGCAGCATCATGACCATCCATACCGGCAGTAGCAAACTCTGCGCCTCCTTCAGTTCGCGCACCGAAGCGCCGATGGCCATGAAAATCGAGCTGAAGAAAAGCACGCCGAGAATTTGAAAGATAAAGAACCAAGGCAACAGGCTCATCGGAACCAAGGCTTGCATGCCTTGCTGCACCAGCACGCAGTACGCGCCGACGCCGTATAGAGAGAATACTAGCAGCGACGCGGCCACGTTTCCCAGCAGTTTGCCGGCCATCAATTGGGTCGGTGAAACCGCTCCTAACAAAACCTCAGCAATCCGTTGGGACTTTTCTTCCATGGCGCTTTCGAGCATCGGTTGAGCCGCGAGGAAAATCACCATGAACATGAGCATCATCATGCCGAAGGGTGCGAAAAGGGCGGCCAGATCAAATGCTTTTTCTTTGGCTTGGACCGCCCCTTCGACGCCGTCGGTGGCTGCGGATCGTTCGTAGGGAGCGGTTGGTGCTAACCGAACGGGCATGTTGGCCAATTGCACTTGTGCGGAATCGATACCGAGGGATTTGAATCGTTCCTCGCGAACCATGGAAGATACAATCGATTCGATCCATTGCCGTGCGTCGGACAGGGCCGCATCCTGACTGACGAAACGAACGGTCGGTGGTGTGCCTTCGACCGCAAAAAGTGCTGGTGGAATCTCGACGAAGGCGTACAGATCTCCGTTGCGGATTTCGTCGCTCCACTGGATACGGGCTGCATCCTCAAGCTCGGATTCCTCGGCAACGACGATGTTGTAAAAGTCACCGCTTGCCATTGGCGATGTCTTGCGCGCGGCATCGCTCTCAGACGGACCTTCCTTTTGTTTGCGAAGGGTTGCGTTGTATTGCTCGGAAGCCGCCGTGAGCACTGCACCGATACGCCCGGTTCCGTCAACGACGCGAATCGTTCGCTCCTTGCCCCCGGACAACTTGGTAAGCGCGGGGATGAGAAACAAACCGCCGAACATCAGGATCGGCATCATGATCAGCGTGAACAGAAACGTCCGCGTTGCGACCATGGCGAGGTATTCGCGTTTGGCGATGACCAGAATTTTATTCATGGAACTTCCTTCGATCGAGCCTTGGTCAGGCAGGGATGGCTGGTGTTGTGTCTGCGGTCGGTTTTGCAATTCGCACGAAAATGTCGTTCAGCCTTGGTTTGGCGGTTTCAAAGTGCTCGACATCCCCGTGCTGTACCAAAGCCCGCAGCACTTCGGCTCGTCCTTCAGGGGTACGCAATCGAATTTCCGAGTAAGCACCAACGTCATGAACCGACTCGACTGAATGCAGATGCGATAGTGATGGCAAACCACTTCCATTCATTTTGACCCGCAGCACTGCTTCGCCGTATTGCGTTTGAATTTCGGACAATGTCCCATCAAGAACCTTGCGACCTCGATAAATCATGAAGATGCGATCGCACATCCGCTCGGCCACGTCCATGTCGTGCGTACTCAAGAGGATCGTCGTTCCCTGCTGCTTGAGTTCCAGAACCGCTTCGCTTAGCAATTGCATATTGATGGGATCGAGACCGCTAAACGGTTCGTCGAGGATGGCTAACTTGGGCCTTGCAACGACTGCTGCGATGAACTGAATTTTTTGTGCCATGCCTTTGGATAGCTGTTCGATTTTTTTGTGCGCCCATTGGGTTGCGTCGAGACGCTGCAACCAATGATCGATATCGTTGTCGGGACGACGATGCCCTTTCAACTGCGCAAAGTAACGCAGCACGTCCCGGACCTTCATGCGATGGTAGAGCCCGCGTTCTTCGGGTAGATAGCCGACGCGGTCGTCGGCGGCCACACCTTCGGCTTCTCCCAAAACGCGCACACTTCCCGCATCGGGCTGGTAGATCCGCAAAATCATTCGCAGCGTGGTTGTTTTGCCGGATCCGTTCGGGCCAATGATGCCTTGAATGGAGCCCGCAGGGATCCGCAAGTCCAAGGCTTCCACGGCTGTCTGAGAACCGAATCGTTTCGTGACCCCCCGGAGGTCCACGGCCATGGTCGAGTCGATTGCAGTCATGACAGAGATCGGTTCTCAAAAGGTTTCGGATCGGGGGAAAGCGGTTCCACCCTGGCCGATCGGCGAATCGTACAAGGCGCGTTTTGTTTTTGAATTTGCGATTTTTCTGCGAGCGTTTTCTGCGAGCGTTCGGTGAAGTAAGCCACCCATGCTCGCCTCAGCGACGGCTCAAAAAACCTTTCAAAACGGCGCATCATCCTGGCGGCGATCGGTCATCTCATGCACCATGTCGATCAAGGCGATGACGTTGTCGACCGGCGTGCCAGGCAAAATGCCATGCCCAAGATTGAAAATATGCCCTGTGCGACCTGCGGCCTGCGACAGGACGTATTGAGCGTGCTCGCGGATGGTATTTACGTCCGAAAACAGGACGGTGGGATCGAGGTTGCCTTGGACCGCGCGGTCGGCGCCCGCCATGTCCCAGCCCACATCCAACGGCACACGCCAGTCGAGTCCCACCACGGTCCGGGAATCACCGCGGAGCGACGCGATGAGCATCGGATTGCCGGTCGCAAAATTGATCACCGGGACATGCGGCATGATGGATTCTAGCAGCCGATGCATGTGGGGCAGGATGTACACGCGATATTCGTTGGGAGACAAACACCCGGCCCAGGAATCGAACAACTGCACCACCTGAGCCCCCGCCACGATCTGCGAGTTCAGGTACAGCGCGATGGAATTGACGAGCTTGTCCATCAACGTGTTCCAAGCCGTAGGATCGCCGTACATCAGCGTCTTGGTATGGACATAATTCCGTGACGAGCCCCCTTCGATCATGTAGCTGGCCAAGGTAAATGGCGATCCTGAGAAGCCGATCACCGGAATCTTGGCGGGCAGTGCATCGCGGGTCTGCCGAACGGTTTCGGGTACGAAGCTAAGAGCCTCCATGGTCGTCAGTTCCAGGACACGATCGATTTCCGACGCTTGTCGAATCGGATTGTGGATGACCGGTCCGTCGCCTTGGGTGAATTCCAGTTGGAATCCCATGGGCTCGAGAATGGGAAGCAAATCAGAAAAGATGATGGCGGCATCGACACCTAACTTTTCGACCGCAGTCACCATGACCTCAGCGCACAAGGCTGGATTTTTCACCAATTCCAAAAAGGAAACTTTGTCCCGGACCGCGCGATACTCCGCCATGTACCGACCGGCTTGACGCATCAACCAAATCGGAGTGACGTTGGTCGGTTGGCGATAGCATGCTTGAAGAAATGGACTGCCGGCCAATTCCGTTCCCAATCGATCCAGTGGAGTCACATGTGCGGAATCTGCGACGTCTCCGTAGGTGCTGGCGATGCTCGTTCCCATTACAAATCGCTTGGCCTTCAAAATCCGATGGCACTTGTCCGCCGCTGCCTGAACCAGATGCCCCATCTTGTTGGGTGAGGCTTCGACATCGACGGGCAAGTTCAGGTGGGTCAGCATTTCGGTAGTGGTGGGACCGATCGAAGCCACGACCAAGCGATCGATGCCGACGCGAAGTTCCCGTTCGCAATTCATCTCTTTGGCCATTCGAAGTAAGTTCACGGCCTGATGGGCGCTGGTCAGGAGGAGGCAATCACGCTCGCCATTGCAAATCGCAGCGATATTGCCCATCAAGGGGGCAGTATCATCTGGCAGTTCCCATTGGTAGACACGCACATTGACGACCTGTGCGCCCCGGGCTTCGAGTCCGGCCATGAGCGAATGGTTGGTAACTCCATATTCCTGCAATCCGACGGTTACGTTTCCGACTGGAACGCTCTGATCGATCAACTGCAGAACTTCGCGCCAAGTGTTGGGCTCGGGAGCGCGAAATGTCGGTCGCAGCCCAACCTCGCGCATAGCGGCCACCGGTTTCGGTCCGCGTGCGATCGTGATGATATCGGACATGCAATCGAGCAACCGTTGCTTGTCCACGTGCTTTTCGACCGTGGCCATGAGGTGCCGAAAGCCAACTCCGGTCAAGAAGATCACCACTCCGATCTCACCGGTCATGATACGGTAGGCAAAATCGATCACTTCTTTATTGCGATCGATCGGCACTTCACGCATCGATGGGCTAACGAAAGGTTGACCGCCGAATCGCTCGATCAATCGGGAGAAGTCATCGCGCCGTCGACTTTCCAGTGCCGCCACTCGCAATCCTTGGAACGAAGGGAGCGTGGCATTGTGTTGGGAGTCATCGGGTGCAGCGGAATCAGACATGAGATTGGTGTTCGAAAAAGGTGAGCTCGCCGATTCGGTATGGCGAATTTTGGGAGGGTAGCAATCGATGGGCGCGGAGACTTGACTCAACCAGGTCGCATCCGTTCTAAGACTTTGAATAGTGCATGGATGCCTTCGGCTCCATCGCCGTAGGCCTGTGCGGACCGCCATAGTTGTGTGACCAACGCGGCACCGGGAAGGGGCACGCGGGCCTCTTCCGCGGCTTGGGCCACCAACCGCATGTCCTTCTGCTGCGTATCTACCATGAAGCCAGGGGACCAGTCGGCATTGGAAATTTTAGGGGCGAGCGTTTGCAAGGCCCAACTGGAAGCGGCCCCGCCTTGGAGTGCTCGCGAAAGAATCGCGGGATCGATGCCCAAGCCCTGAGCCAGCGACATGGCTTCGCAGACCCCGAGCAGATTCATGGCGCCCATGATTTGGTTGCATAGCTTGACTCCTTGGCCAGCGCCCAACGGTCCGCAGTGCGTGATGTTTTTGCCCATGAGTTCGAGTATTGGTTTGGCGGCTGCAAAGTCGTCCTGTGAACCGCCGACCATGATGCTCAGCGTACCGTTTTCGGCCCCGACCGTACCGCCGGTGACAGGGGCTTCCAAAAAACGAAAGCCTGCGTCAGAGAGCCGTGTGCCCAGGGAGATCGAGACCGCGGGAGCAATGGTGCTCATGTCGATCATCAAGGCGCCCGGTGGAGCTCCGCGGTATGCCCCTTCTTCCCCCAAAAGAATGGATTCAACGTCGGGCCCATCGGTCACGCATGAGACGATGACGTCGGCTTCATGAGCGGCCTCGCGCGGCGTGCCAAAGGCTCGCGCCCCAGCCGCGACCAGCGGCTCGCATCGGCTGTGGGTGCGGTTGTAGCATTGGACCGAATGCCCTGCTCGCAGCAAATGCTGAGCCATGCGAACCCCCATAAGCCCCATGCCCAGAAATGCAATGCGTTGAATCGAAAGGCCTGCCATACGGGTACAATCTCACGGGATATAGGTCTTGGATGACCTGGCCTCGGCGTGCAGCCGAACCGGACGTCTGATATGCTAAACCATGGCGTTTGGTTGGTATAGGCTCAACTCGTTGGAGGCAAAACGATCGACATTCTCATCGAAGAGAATCGCCAGAAACTGGGCGCGTTGGCAGCTCGATTGGCTGCGGATGCGTTGCGGCAAGCCGTCGCCCAGCGCGGTACAGCCCGTCTGATCGTGGCCACCGGCTCTAGCCAATTCGAAGTTCTGAACGCCTTGGTCCAGACCGATGGGATCGACTGGACCGCCATCGATGGATTTCATCTCGATGAATACGTTGGCCTGCCGAGTTCTCACCCAGCCTCATTTTGCGGTTATCTCAAAGAACGCTTCGTCAACCGCGTTGCTTTACGCAGCTTTCATTACCTCGATGGCTTGTCCGATCCCAGCACGGTTTGCGATCAAGCGGAGCGGGCGATCCGTTCGGCCCCCATCGATCTAGCCCTCATCGGCATCGGGGAGAATGGCCATTTGGCGTTCAATGACCCTCCGGCCGACTTCGAGACGAAGCGGGCCTACCATGTGGTGCAACTCGACGAAGCCTGCCGCCTGCAGCAGGTCGGCGAAGGTTGGTTCGCCAGCTTGGCCGATGTCCCCACGCATGCCATCAGCATGACCATCTCCCAAATCCTACAGGCGCATCGCATCGTGTGCAGCGTTCCTGATTCTCGAAAAGCCCGGGCGGTGGCCGACTCCATCGAAGGCCCGGTCACGCCCCTGGTGCCCGCTTCCATCCTCCGGCAGCATCCTCGAGCCACGATCGTTCTCGATCGAGCCGCGGCCGGACTCCTAACCCCAACATCTCCATGAGCTACTCCAATAAACCGCGCATCGTCATCGTCGGAGGGGGCTTTGTAGGCATGGCGTGCGCCCGCGCTCTGTCCCGAACGAGCGTCGATGTCCAATTGATCGATCGTCGCAACTTCCACTTGTTCCAACCCTTGCTCTATCAAGTCGCAACGGGGGGCTTGTCCCCGGCCAACATCGCGGCTCCTTTGAGAAGCATCTTTCGACGCCAAAGCAATGTCCAAGTCCTCATGGACAACGTGGTTGGAATCGATGTAAACCAACAGCACTTGGAACTCGAGCAAAGCGGTCGATATCGATTTGACTACTTGGTGGTGGCTGGCGGTTCAACGCACCATTACTTCGGCAAAGACGAAGAATGGTCGCCACTCGCTCCAGGACTCAAAACGATCGAAGATGCGACGCGCATTCGCCGGCAGTTGCTCAGCGCGTTCGAAGAAGCGGAACGCGAGCCTGATGATTCCAAGCGAGCCGCCTTGATGACCTTTGTCATTGTCGGCGGAGGCCCCACCGGCGTGGAGATGGCTGGGTCGATCTGCGAACTGGCGCACAGTACCCTGCGAAGTGACTTTCGATCCATCAATCCAACAGCGGCTAGGGTACTGCTGGTCGAGAACAGTCCCCTTATTTTGGACAAATACCATCCGAGTCTCTCGGCGAGTGCCAAGACGGCTCTGCTGAGTCTGGGAGCTGAAGTTTGGAACGAATCACGGCTTGCAGAAATTCATGAGGACCGTGTGGTGATTCGCAAGGACGATCAACCCCATACCATCTACACCCACAATGTCATCTGGGCCGCCGGAGTCAAAGCCTCACCGTTGGCCCGCATGCTGGCCGAATCGGCTGGGGATTTATCCCTTCTCGACCGAGGAGGACGTATTTCGGTCAAGTCAGATTGTTCGCTGCCGAACTTTCCCAACGTCTTCGCCGCAGGGGACATGGCGGCCTTCCCAACCGAAGACGGAAATACACTTCCTGGTGTGGCTCCCGTGGCCATGCAACAAGGGCATTACATCGGGCATCGCATCGCGCAGTTGACGCAAGGAGAGAAACCCGAGCAGCCATTTCGCTACTGGGACAAAGGAAACATGGCCACGATTGGCCGCTCGCGAGCGGTGATGGAATCGGGCAATTGGCGGATGACCGGCAAACTCGCTTGGCTGGCATGGCTTTTCATCCATATCCTGTACTTAGCCCGTTTCGAAAATCGGGTTTTGGTCTTGTTCCAATGGATTTGGAACTACGTCTCCCGCAATCGATCGGCCCGGTTGATCACCGAAACACGGCGAGACAACTCCGCCCCGCGGGCTTGATGCGATTACAATGATTCGACGAAACCCCTCTCGCCTCTGACATAGGTCACCCGCCATGCCGCTCCGTTTTTCGCGCTGTTGTTTCCTGCAGGATGCACTCCTAATTGGATTCGTCGTCGCGGCGCTCGGTATGAGCGTCAGCGCGCAGGAGGACGCCTTCATTCCTCGCACGCAGACCCAGCCGCCCGGGCCACCCCTGACTCCCGAGCAAGCCATGGCCAAAATGGAATTGCCGGAGGGTTTCCATATCGAATTGGTGGCGAGCGAACCGGACCTTCAGAATCCCGTAGCCATGGCCTTTGACGATGCGGGGCGAATTTTCGTCACCGAGAGTTTTGAGTACCCGCGGCAAGAGGCTGGACCGGGACGCGACCGCATCAAGATCCTGGAAGACACCGATGGGGATGGCAAAGTCGACTCGGTCAAAATCTTTGCCGAGGGATTGAATATCCCCTCGGGTATCGCTGTCGGGCACGGTGGAGTCTGGGTTGCCAATTCACCTGACCTATTGTTCTTGGAAGACACCGATGGCGATGACGTCGCGGATCGCTCGACCGTGGTCGTTACCGGCTTCGGTCGTGACGATACGCATGAACTCCCCAACGCCTTGACCTGGGGACCTGACGGATACCTGTATGGACTCAACGGCGTCTTTAATCGGTCGCTGATCAAACAAGATGGACGCGAGTTCGATTTCACGTGCGCGCTGTTCCGGATCGAACCTCGCACGCGACGGTTCGAAATCTTTTGCCAAGGGACAAGCAATCCGTGGGGAGTGGCTTTCGATCATGAAGGGAGCGCGTTCATCAGCGCATGCGTGATCGATCACCTATGGCATCTGACCGAAAGCGCGTACTACCAACGTCAAGGTGGCCCCTATCCTCCGCATACCTTTTGGGCCGATTCGATCGTTGAGCACAAGCATCAAATGGCCGCATATTGCGGTATCGAGTACTTCGATTCGGCGGCATATCCCGAATCCTTCCGCAACAAACTTTACATGGGAAATATCCATGGCGGATGCATCAATGTCGATCGCGTCGAGCGCTCGGGTGCCACGTACAAAGGATTCGGAGAACCCGATTTCCTAACGGCGAACGATGTATGGTTCATGCCCGTGGCGCAGAAAGTCGGACCCGACGGCTGTTTGTACGTGCTCGATTGGTACGATCGCTACCACTGCTATCAGGATGCTCAAGCGGATCCCGAGGGAATCGATCGCGGGCATGGACGTCTGTATCGAATCGTTTACGACAAGCGACCTGAAGTGCAATTCAAAGATTTCGCAAAGATGTCCAACGCTGCACTCATCGATGCCCTGCGCAACGAGAATATCTTTGCCAGACAACGCGCGCAATTGGAATTGGCGGAACGACGCGCGATTGAGGATGCACCGAGCTTGACATTGCTGCAAAGCATGGTGGTTGGTAACGAACCGTTGAAGACTCGGATGCATGCGCTGTGGGCGCTGGCCGGATCTGGGCAATTGCCTGCCTCTCTTCTCGATCGCTTGATGCAAGACCCGTTGCCCGAGGTCCGGGCTTGGGGCGTGCGATTGATGGGGGACCATCGGCCCGATGATGCTTCGCTCGTGGGTACGATGCGATCTCTCGCGAGCGATTCCGATCCGCGCGTCCGACTGCAAGTGGCCATCGCCGCGCCGAAGATCGGACGAAACGCCAACAACGCTGGAGCGATGGCCTTGAAAAGCGAATTGGATGTTTTGAAGCATTCGTCCCCGGACCCACTCCTACCACGGGTCGTGTGGCAGAACATGCTGCCGTATCTCAATGACTACCCCGACGTGGTGCTCGAGGAGCTTCGTGCGAGTGTCGATCGACCGGACGATCTTCTCAGGTCGATGGCTCCGCGATTGGCCGCTAAATGGATCGCGGCCTTGCCCGGCTTTTTGGCCGATGATGCGAGTCGCCAGCGAGTGCAATCGATTCTGAGCGTGGCCTCCGAGCTGGCAAAAGAATATCCCGATGTTGCCGGGGCATTGATCATGCCGCTCGCGGATCGGGTCCGCAATGGAGAAATACCTCTCTCGGCCATGGAGCCGCTTTATCGAGACCTGCTGAAGCAATGGACGAAGAGCGAAGGATCACAAAACGCGGACAATGATTGGGGACTCGCTTTGCTGATTGCCCGCGTGATCGTCAAAGACCCCAACGCCATCAAGATGGCCGAGGGCATCATTTTGGATCGTCAACAAGATGCTGAATTGCGGCGCGAACTGCTGCTTTTCGTCTCGCTACACCCCGTTCCGACTCCGAGCGATGCGCTGCAACAAGTCGTCAAGGATCTGATCGATGGCAAGCCTATCGACAACAATTATCGCAACACTGTGTTCGATGTCGGGATTGGAAAGGCCGACGCGAAAGCGCGGGCGGTGATTCTGTCCGCTCTTCCGAAGTTGGGAAGCGATGTGCAGGCGACCATTGCCGAACGCATGTGCCAACGTGAACCGAATGCGTCTGCCTTTTTGAGTTTGGTCGCCGAGGGTGGGGTCCGCAAGGAACTGCTCGGACCGAACCGCGTGCGATTGCTGGCCGCTGATGGTTCGGAATCGGCCAAGCAGTTGGTGGCGAAAATCTGGGGCACGGTCAATACCGCAAGCTCGAAAGAACGCGAAGACGTCGTCCGGAAAATGGGTGACCTGTTGCGGTGGGACGCGCGCGGCAATCCGGAACGTGGTTGGGTTGTTTACGAACGCATCTGCGGTCAATGCCATGTCATGCATGCTCGAGGAATCGAGGTGGGACCGAACATCACCGCCAATGGTCGAGGGACCTACGAGCAATTGCTCGTAAGCGTTTTCAACCCTAGCTTGGTCATCGGTGATGCTTTCAAAGGGGTGACGATTCGGACCGAGGATGGCACCGTCATCACCGGCTTGCTGGTTTCCCGCGACGATGTCAAGACAGTGATCAAGATTCAAGGTGGTAAGGAAACGACGATTCCGGAATCGGAAATTGAAGAGTTTCGGCAAGACACCAAATCACTGATGCCTGAGGGGATCGAAAGCCAAATGACACCGCAGGAGGCCGCCGATTTATTCGCCTTGTTGACCCTGGAGAAAGCCCCTGGAACCAAAGGCAACACCATCATTTCCGGCACGCCTCAGTACCTGCATCGCGGGAAGTGATGTTATGCGACCATCCACTGTGTGAATTCCTGTGGCCAATCGCTACCCGTGCGGCCAACCACGCGTACGGGGGTGAAAAATGCGGCAGAGTATGCAAAATAGGATGCGCTTCCTCCCATCACTCTTTCGCGGCGACCCATCGGCGTTTCCACGGTATCGAATGCAAGGGTACCAACGCACAGAAGGGTCATGGAGAAGTCTTTCGATGCAATGAACTCGTTGGAACAAACGTTCTGGATGGCGGTCGGCCGTGCTCGGACAAGAAACCTATTTGAATTTTCGACCACCGTGGTATCTGCGCAACGGTCATGTGCAAACACTGATCACCGGATTCTATCGGCCGCTGGCGACTCTTCCAGTGGCGACCGTGCATCGTGTGCCGATCGAGCCATGGGGGCATATGCTCATCCACGAGAACAAGCCGGAACGGGCGGACCCGGATCGGCCGGCCGTCCTGTTGCTCCATGGCCTGGGCTCGTCGCATGCGGGAACGTACATGACCAGCATTGCCGGTGCGCTGCTCGCGAAGGGTTGCCGCGTTTTCCGCGCCGATCTGCCAGGAGCAGGGCCATCGTACCGCACGACCAGTTTGCCACCCCACGGTGCCTGCTACGATTTGGTACGGGATAGCTTGAATTGGCTCAGCCAACAGCTTTCGATTCCCCGCTGGCGGATGGCTGGCGTGTCACTCGGGGGCAACTTGTTGTTAAAGATGCTGGCGGAATCAAGCCTCGATCCAACACGCTATCCATGGTCTTTCGAAGTCGATCGAGCCATCGCGGTGGCTCCTCCGATCGATCTGGCCGAATGCTGCCGCAATATGGAGATCGGCATCAATCGGTTGTATGCAAACTATTTTCTCCGCGCGCTGAAGAAGCAAGCGAACCTGCGAGCGGATCTATGGCCCGAATGGAAGAAGGTGCTCGCGGGCGCGGACTATTCGACGGTTCGAAGATTCGACGATACCGTCACCTCGCGCTTGGCCGGCTTTCGAGATGCCGATGATTACTATGATGCGGGTTCCTCAACGTCCGTTCTCAAGCATATAACCATTCCGACGCATATCCTGATCGACCAACACGATCCGATCGTGCCGGCCGCCCTCTTCGAGCGAACCGAGTATTCCCCCACCACGCGCTTGGTGCGTACGCACTTCGGTGGCCACGTCGGTTACTTGCATCGTCCGAGTCCAACATCGTCGTCATCGCGGAAAACGTGGACGCGATGGGCCGACACTTGGATTGCAGACCAATTGGCGATGCCCTAACAGCCCGCAAGTAAACAGCCCGTCGCCCAAACCACTCATTAAAGTTGTGTTCCCATGATGAAATCAATGGTTTGGTCCACGGCCCTCTTGGTACTCTGGCTATCGTTCATGGCTTGGGTCGAGCCCGCGTTCGCCCAGACACCCTCGGATTTTCGCGAGCCATCGGTGGACAC
This sequence comes from Pirellula sp., assembly GCA_041752005.1. Taxonomy (GTDB): domain Bacteria; phylum Planctomycetota; class Planctomycetia; order Pirellulales; family Pirellulaceae; genus JBKCUI01. Next base: position 32,286 of record JBGSHV010000131.1, read on the forward strand.
GTTTGCGCTTTTGGTCGAGGCGCCGGCGAGTCTGCGACCGCGTCTTGGGCGCGTGGCCGACGTGTTCGTATCGCAATGCCTGGGCTGTCACAATGGAGAGCAGACCGACGGAGGCTATTCGATGGTGACCCCTGCGGCGATGTTCATGGCAGGTGAGAGTCGTCGCCGCCCCATCCACTTGGATCCTACAGCGGCGCCCGCCGAACAGCTCGGCGAACTTTATCGGCGCATCGTGAGCGAAGACCCTGAAGTCCGCATGCCTAAAGATTCGCCTGCGTTGGACTGGGAGGATATCGAAGCCATCCGAGAATGGCTTGCCGTCGGCGCCACCATCGACGGTTCCAATGACGCTCCGTTAGAGAGTTTTGTGCCTTCGAAAATCTTGGAAACGCCGCGCTGGGTGCGCTATCCACAGCCGATCGCCGTCAGCGCCATGGCCATCGATGCCGCCGCTGGCAGAATCTTCAGCAGCGGAGCACAAGAAGTCTTGGTGTGGGATTGGCAAGGAGCATTGCAAGGGCGAATCCCAACGCGAGGTCGCTTCGTGAGCGACATCGAATGGAACCCAGCCTCCGAGAGCCTAAGCATCAGCTCGGGCGAACCTGGTCGGATCGGATATGTCGAAAGTGTTCCTTGGTCGCACCAGACGCAGCGGTGCAACGAGTCGGCGCGGGTGGTGCATTGGGTGGCACGCGACGTACCCCTGGATCTGGCGCTCTCACCTTCGGGAGATCGGCTAGCGATCGCAACGTCGGATGGCACGGTGGTCGTTACGGCAGCGAACTCCAATCAAGTGTTATGGCGATCGGCAGCACATGCGGCCGCCGTGACCTCGGTCGATTGGTCCGCCGATGGAACCATGGTTGTTTCGTCTTCGCGCGATCGGATGGCGAAAAGCTACGACGCATCCACCGGAGAAATACAAACCGGTTTCGTCGATCACGAACGGACCGTAGCTTCGATCCGAAGTTTGCAGATGGGATGCGTCACCTTGGATGAAGCAGGCGAGTTGCGTGTCTATCCGGGAGGGACAAGTCCCAATCCACGGACCAGCCGAGGCGGGTTTCCACAGCGTACGCCCAAAATGGTTTCCGATCGCGAAACTGTTTTCGTTCCCGCCGATGGAATGGTGCGTCGCTTTCGTCTTCGGAAGGAGGAAGTGGTCGAGTCCAAAGACGAAGACGGCAAGGAGAAAAAGAAGACGAATTGGATCATCGACGAAGTCGATCCCGTGCGTTTCGAAGGGGCCGAGTCGAAGGAATTTCCGCTCGCAATCGCGATCGCTCCCGAGCACTCCGAGACGCTCGCCGCTGGCCTTTCGTCAGGCGTGATCTTGCTCTGGATCCCCAGCCATCCCGAGCCTGTTCGCATCCGCAACCAACCTTGATCCAGCCATGCTGCATCGCGATGCCAAAGCCGGGACCGTTGGTAGGTCAACAGCGGCAGCAACGTAGCGATCTTTTTGATTTTTTCGTGGTTTTGCCCGAAGTGGAGATCGGGCTTCCGAGTTAGGGCGTTATGGCACATCCTGTGCCCTCAGGCACGCCTGTGAGGGAAGATCCCCCCACTGTATGCGAACGGTCGGACGCATTCGACCCTCACCATGCCTTGGCGTCTGTTGCTCTGTTGCGGAACGTCGTCTAGGCTCCGCTCCCCGTTTAGGCTTCGCCCTCCGAACCAGCACGTTTACCCTCTTGGATCCTTTTGGGCATGTTTGATTTTTTCCGCAAGCGGCGATGGAATTTGAAGGACGACACACTCTCCGGATTGACCGTGGCCCTGGCGCTGGTCCCCGAAGCTGTCGCGTTCGCATTTGTCGCGGGTGTCTCACCCATTATCGGGCTCTATTCAGCCTTTTTTCTCGGGCTCATTACGGCGGTGTTGGGCGGTCGACCGGGCATGATCTCGGGGGCCACGGGTGCCATGGCCGTCGTGGTCGTTTCGTTGGTCGCGTTGCACGGAATCGAGTATTTATTTCCGGCCGTGATGTTGTGTGGCCTTTTGCAGATCAGTGTCGGATTGGCGCGCCTGGGGAAATTCATTCGTATCGTGCCGCATTCGGTCATGCTCGGGTTCGTCAATGGGTTGGCGATCGTCATCGGATTGGCGCAACTGGGAAGTTTTCAGGTCGTGGACTTCCAGGGCAACGTTGGGTTTCTGCGCGGTCCGGCGCTCGGAATCATGCTGGGACTAGTCACGCTTACGATGCTGATCATTTGGCTATTGCCGAAACTGACCAAGATGGTTCCAGCCTCGTTGGTTGCAATTGGCGTCGTCAGTCTGCTAGCTGGTCTAGGCAATCGATGGCTCGATCCGCAATTGGCGGCGGAGGGGCAAACCAATGTCATCCTGACGGTAGGCGACATGTTGCTGGACAAAACAAAAGCCGAAACTGCAACTCGCATCGCGCGGCAGAATCCTTCGGATCCCGAGGCGGTAACACAAGCCCTGGCGGCCATCGATCCAGCCACCGTAGGGCTCGCGGCCGGTTTGCCACGGCCGTTCTTTCTGCAGTACATCCTGCCGCCGTTGGAGCTTAAGACCCTGTGGATCATTTTTCCGTTTGCGCTCACTTTGGCGGCGGTCGGACTGATCGAATCGTTGATGACCCTGAGTTTGATCGATGAGATCACGCAAACGCGCGGTCAAGGCAATCGCGAGTGCATCGGCCAAGGCATTGCGAACGTCACGTGCGGCTTATTCGGCGGGATGGGCGGTTGTGCCATGATCGGACAATCACTGATCAACGTGAATTCCGGTGGACGCGGCCGATGGTCGGGCATCGTGGCAGCGATTGCACTGCTACTCTTCATGCTCTTTCTGTCCAAGTGGATCGAGTTGATCCCGGTTGCCGCGTTGGTAGGCGTCATGTTCATGGTCGTCATCGGCACGTTCGAATGGGCTTCATTGACGATGTTCGGCAAGATGCCATTGGGAGATGTCCTGGTCATGGTCGTCGTCACGCTCTACACCGCCATCATGCACGACTTGGCATCGGCGGTGATCATCGGTGTGATCGCCTCGGCGCTTGTTTTTTCTTGGCAGCATGCCAAGCATTTGGGGGTGGATATCAAGACGAACGAGGCGGGGAGCAGGATCTACCAGTTGCATGGCCCCTTGTTCTTCGCCTCCACCAGCGCCTTTTTGAATTCCTTCGATCCAAAGAATGACCCGCAAGATGTGGTCATCGATTTTTATTACACGCGCGTCTACGACCAATCGGGATTGGAAGCGATCAATGCCCTCGCGGCCCGTTACACGAGTTTTGGGAAGCGTCTCCATTTGACGCATCTCAGCCCTGAGTGCCGTCAACTGCTCGACAATGCGAAGGATTTTGTGGAGGTCAATCTTTCCGAGGATCCGCAGTACCATTTGGCCACCGATCGGTTGGGTTGAGCGAGCCACCTTTAGAGGCCAACGGGATGGCTCACGGTACCGAAGGGTCACTGGCTATACTAAGGCCCGGTTCCACACGCTTCCTTCCTCTACAGCCCCTCGCATTCGCATGGAAAAGATTTCACGTTACGGAGTGACCCAGCGCTGGTCGGACTTGGTCATTCACCGAGGTACCGCGTACTTTGTGGAAGTCCCCGAGGACCCTTCGTTGGATGCGAGAGGACAATTCGAGCAGCTCTTTCACCAAGTCGACGAACGTCTCGCGATGGCCAACAGTTCGCGTGAGCGACTGTTGCAGGTGTTGATCTACCTGCCGTTCCCCGAAGACCTCGCGCAGTTCAATGCGATGTGGGATGCCTGGGTCCCCCGTGGCCATGCGCCGTCTCGCGCGTGCCTGCACACCCCGCTGGCGGCACCCGGATACCGAGCGGAATTGATCATCACGGCCGCTTGTGGAGACAAGTAAAGCGGCTGCGCCGAGCAGGCCAATCAGTGCATGCATCGGTCTTTTCAATAGTCGATCGGTGCCAGGCACGAATGGCACTCTGCAAGTCAACCGGCGCGGCTCGCTGTTTTCGGTGCAACGTGTTGTCCGTAAATTTTGCACCGCCTTACGTCCGCCTGATGCCACCCGTCGGTGGCTGCTCATCCCGAAGGGATTCAAGACATTAGCCGGTGGCAAGCCTCGCCAAGGGCGGGCGCTGCCACCGGTTGCGGTTCGAGACCAAAGGTTTTCAATCCTGAAGGGATTGAAGAACGGCGCGCTGAATGGATCGTATACGGCGTTCTTGTACCCCTTCAGGGTAGCGAATCGCATGGAGGGATCTCGGATCCGGTGGTCCGCCCGAGTACAGGCAACCACCGGCTAATCTCTCCTGCCCAAGTCAGGGCAAACAGCCGTCAGGGACCGAACGGCAGCCATCAATCGGCACGCGCGAGCAAGTCCTCCATGTTCAAAACAGCCGATCGCGTGGCCGGCGTGCATGGCTTTGTCCGCGAATTCCGAAGCGAGAAAGGAGTTCCCTGTCATGGCAAGCCGAATTCAGTCGGCCGAATGTCATACGGCCCAAAAACAATGTGAGCAAAGCTCAACACAGGCAACACGCCCTGACAATGCCTATTTGTTTTTGTTTTTGACGACCATGACAACCGTAAACAACGAAATTGCAACTGCTAACAATGATATCCAAAGTGCGGTGCTCATTAGTTTTCATTTTCTGGGTAATTGAAAGGGTGATTCTACGTTATGCCGGATCGCTTCTCCAGCCTGTGATTTCTGCCTGCCTGCCTGCATTGCCGTACGCCATTGCGAACTTCGACGTTCATCGATAATTCGCTTTACTGCAATCTTAGCCTCAGCAACCGATATATTGGGTTCGTCACTTGGATTCGCGGTGCGGTAGGCAAGCACATCCCCGTGCCAAGCGGGAGAATTCAATGCTCGTGAATCAGCAGCCAAACGCTGCCAAAGCAGATCAAAGGCAGCCTGCTGCTGCTCGGGGTTCAACCTGTCAATAAAAGTTTCAATTTTCATCACTCGCCTCCATTGCCCCATTGAAACGCCGGGCAGCGCCGCAGTCGACTACTATCTCGCGGCTGACTAATTCTTAGATGTTATGCCCTGGATTGGCTAATTGGAGTGCGATTTGTCAATGAAACGTTTCGCCATTTTTCATCATAGCGACAAATTTGACAATAAGTTTTTGGCGAGTCTCAGGTTTTTTCGCGGTCTGCAACCGATATCCGATGGAATACAAATTGGTCTTGTTCAGTGTAGCAAAAAACTGAAGTGCCTTGGGGCAACTATTTAGTGCGCTCAAAAAGTCATCAGGAATAGTCATCTCACTTGCCGGCGAATAAGCCGCGTCCCAACGACCATCAGCCTGTGCCGCGCGAATTTGCCGCAGTCCCGGATCCTGCATCCTGTTCTCAGATATTAATTTTTCAACGTGTTCGCGATTTCTTATAGACCAACTACTACCGCTTCGTCTCGGGGTCACACGTTGAAGATAGGCTTGGTCGTCAAGAGATTTTTTGAAACCGTCTATCCATCCCCAGCACAATGATTCGACGACAACCTCTCCCCAGTTGATCGTCTTAACACCAGAACCTTTCTTGTAAATCTTCAACCATAACTCAGTTTCGGATTCATGATTTGCTTTCAGCCACTTGCCGTAAGCATCGGCTGTCGCGAAAGATTTGATGCGGGTTTTATTTGGTTCAGGCATGTATTGGAAGTTGTGAAGGGCCTAACGCCCGCATTCATCGAGTCGCCGAAGTAGAGCCACCATCAGGAATGGGCTGACCGGCGACTTCGATGCAATGCATTGGTACGCCCGTCATGGGCATTAGTTTATGGGGTTCAAGTCCCCTGTGCGAGATAGGAACCTCTGGGAGATCAGTATACCAAATGACAGCTTCAAGAGAGCAAGCACGAGGTGAAGGCAACTGCGCGAGGGCGACCGAG
>JBGSHV010000132.1:0-12893 GCA_041752005.1 Pirellula sp.
TATCCGTTCACACTCCGATTAGCCGGAACGCGTTAGCGTCCGGTTTCCGTAACAATTCGAAGAAACCGGACGCTAACGCGTACCGGCTGATTTAGCTGCAAAAATGCACAATGAATATCGGGGTGTGAACGGTTACGAAAATTTCGATGCCTACAGGTGCTACACTCGGCCCGTCAAGAGAACGATTAGGAATATCAGCAGCAGCAGCCCACCGATGCTGCCGATAGCCACGCTTTTCAGAACCGCCGACGCGATCATGATGATTAGAAACAATACTAGTAGACTATAGATCATTTGTGTTTACCTCCAATTGGGAAGATCGCGAAATGAATTAATGTTGCAGACGTTGGGCTATGCGGTGGTTACAGTACGATGACGATCGACCGCGACCGTGTGGATTCGCACGGCTTCTCGACATCCCCACATCGCTCCCAGAATCGAAGCAATGAGCCCCAATGCTGAAGCAATAAAAGCTGTCCACAGTACGGCCTGTGCATAATCGGACGACACTTCGATCGCCTGCGCAATCTCATCCTTGTATTTTTGCACCCGTTGCTCGATTTTTGTAGAGATGCTGTTAGCAAGCTGGTCTACCTGCTGTTCAGTCAAATTCGTTTGGGAGGCCAAGGTGTCCTTCGCCGCTTCCTTGTCGTCGCGTAAATACGCGATACTGATCTGTTGCAGGGCATCACCGTCTAGCTGCTCTAAGGCTGAACGAGCCTCCTCCTCACTGATCGCGGACTCACCGTCCTTCGTCACTGCTGCCGCAACCTCGCGTTTAATCGACGCACTGATTCCGCTGAGAGCACTGTTCGATCGATCGTCCCGCCCGGCCCAATCCACGGCCTGGACTGCCCCGGGGGCTGCGCTTGCCGCAGTTGAAACAGCCGCAGTGGCACCGGAAGCTATGGAAGCCCCAGTATTCACTAGGCCGGACACTCCCCACGACGTGAGCACGAGCATGAGGATCGTGGCCATGCTCCACATGACTGCACCATGCAAGATTCCCGCCTGATCATCGTCCTGGCCGCACAGCCGGCCCGTTACCAAACCGCCGATAAGAAAAGCAACCAATCCTGTCACGACAATCCAAACAATGGCACCAATCCCCAGACCGTCTCCCATGGCTTCAGCATCGGTGCCATCCAGTACACTCATGCCGATTGCAGATCCCAGTAGCGAAAGAAACCAAACGGTCGCGATCGACGCGACCAACCCACAGAGGATCGCAGGCCAGCTCGCGTACAAGCGGCGTACGACTGCCGTCTCAACGCGCCCGCTGCGAAATGTATCTGACCGTAGTCCATCGCCGTCAGTTCGTACCGTAGTTGGATGGTCCATCTGCTGTCCTCCTATTTCATTTGTGGAAAGTTTTCGCTTAATCTTCACGACCGAATCTTCATCGCGAAGAGGAATAGATCGTGATGAGTTCCGCAATCAGCCATGCACGCGTCGCAATAGCACGGGTCGCAAAAGCTGTGCCAAAAGAAATAAGAGGAGCGTGTGATTGACGAGATGCTCTGTTCTTTCTTGCTCACACGATGTGCGCCTACAGGCAAGCTGTCTAGGAAACAAGTCGATTCTCCTCTACGGCGACGCAGCGATCAGAATCCTTCGTACTGTGAGATTGAATCTGAGTTCCGCGACTGCACAAGGCGCACCGTCAACACCGATCCTCGCGTAGCCATCAGTGTGTTCGCAAAACGATCACCGTGACTAATCGTCGTTCAATTCCTTATGCATCACCTAACGCCAATCCAAAACGCGCCTGGGGTCGCTTCAATTTGCATGCCTGGAGGATTACAATCGCAGGTACGTACAGCCGATTATTTTCGCCGCGGACTCGCCGCAACGACCAGATATTGGTGAATGCACAGAGGATGGCAAAATTGAACCGCGAAGAAAATGGACGAAAGCCAATATTTGTCGGAGTGGGAGCGTCGGCGGGCGGCTTGGATGCCTTCACGCAACTCTTAAAGGAACTCGGCAACACGGCAGACATCTCCAACCGCACGACGCTGATCTTCGTGCAACATTTGGAACCGACCGGCCAGGGTTTGTTAGTCGAACTGCTACGCAAGGTGACAGAGTGGGACGTCGTTGCGATCGAATCTTCGGTTGAACCAGTTGCCGGTACCGTTTACGTTTGCCTACCGAAAACTCGTTTAGAAGTGACGGACGGATGGCTCGTGCCGATGGCTCTGGACGAAGCAGAGACCAATGCCAATCCGATTGACGATTTTCTCTTCTCGCTTGCGGATGATCAGGGTGAGCAGAGTGTGGGTGTCATCCTTTCGGGTTCCGGAACCGACGGAACACTAGGGCTCAAGGCGATCAGCGATGCTGGCGGGCTGACAATTGCCCAGGACGCCGAGTCAGCGAAGTTCAACTCGATGCCACGCAGTGCGGCGACAACCGGAGTCGCCGACCATGTGCTTTCGCCCGACGCGATTGCGTTGGAGATAACGAAGTACGTTCTGCACATTACCGAACACTCTGACTACCGATCATCGGACCAACGACAAAGCCAACTCGAGGAGGCGATCCCGGCCATCGCCACGATTCTCGCCGCGTCAACGAGCCACAACTTCCAACATTACAAGTCGAAAACCTTGACTCGTCGAGTCGCACGGCGGATGCAAGTGCTGAAGATCGGCCGGATCGACCAATACATTCGTCATTTGGAGGAGCATGACGAGGAGATTCAATCGCTGTTTCGCGACTTGCTTATAGGTGTAACGACGTTTTTCCGCGACCCCGATGCGTTCGAGAAACTCGCTGAAGTCGTTTTGCCACAACTTTTCCGGTACCGACCCAATGGCGAAAGCGTTCGCATCTGGACCGCCGGTTGCGCCAACGGTTCCGAAGCATACACGCTGGCGATTCTATGTCGTGAAGTTATACAGAAGCTGGGTGTTGAATTGGAAGTGCAAATCTTTGCAACCGATATCGACCAGCGCGCCTTGCAGATCGCTCGGATGGGCAACTATCCCGTCGGGATTGAAGATCACGTCTCTCCAGATCGCTTAAGACGATTCTTTGTCAAACGAAACAATCGCTATCAAGTGACGAAAGAGATTCGCGAGATGGTTCTGTTCTCCGAGCATAACCTGATTAGCGATCCGCCGTTTTCTCGGCAAGATTTGATTGTTTGCCGGAACCTACTGATCTATCTTGGTTCGCATCTGCAAAACAAACTGATTCCGTTGTTTCATTATGCGCTGCGTCCACAGGGTTATCTCTTTCTCGGCCCCAGTGAAAACATTACGGCTCATGGCGAATTGTTCCGCCCGATCGACGCGCGATTCCGAATCACGCAGCGGAAAGGGACTGCACTCGGTTCTGCGACAACAATCGGCCTGCGTCAATCGCGACGTGGAACGGTGGCCGGCAACCCACCTGAGCCGGATCAAGCGATTGACTTGACCGATTTACGCCAACGAATTGTGTTGGACGAGTTCGCACCACGCTCTTGTATCATCGATGCCCATGGAAAAGTTCTAGATGCTTCAGCCAACTTGCATAAGTATCTTGGAGTGGGAGAAGGTGAATTTCAGAATGATATCATCAAGATGGCGGCCCGCGGATTGAAAACGGGCTTGCGAGCAGCAATCGCTGAAGCGAAAAAAATCGTTCGTAAAGTTCAGCACGAAGGACTGTCGGTTCGCGTCGGAGACAAGATCCAGCCGGTGATGGTGACGGTCCAACCGATGCCCCAAGTTGGTGACGATGACATGCTCTTTATGATTGTGTTTCATGATGTTGGATTACCGCTGGATCGCGACGATACGGAATCCGCTACCAACCCCTCTACACCGCAAGTCGACAAATTGATCGACCAACTGGAAACGGAACTTGAGACGACGCGAAACGATCTTGAGCGGTCCATTCAAGACATGGAAGTCACCAATGAGGAATTGAAATCTTCCAACGAAGAGTTGCTCTCGATGAATGAGGAGCTTCAATCGGCCAACGAGGAGCTTGAAACTTCGAAAGAAGAGATTCGCGCTGCCAGCGATGCGATCGGTCGCGCGAACGCTGACTTGGAAAACCTACTCCGCAGCACTCGCATTGCAACTGTGTTTCTCGATGACGATTTGTCGATCCGCAGCTTTACACCAGCAATTACTGACATCTACGAATTGATTGCGACGGACATAGGTCGGCCATTGGCAATGTTCGTTCCCAAAGTCGCTGAGATGCCCGCCCTACCAAATCCCTCGAGTTTCGCCTTCCAGGCAGCGGCTGAAGGAATCGAGCACACGATTCTCGCCGCGAATGGCCATCACTACATGCGTCGAGTGCTTCCCTACCGCAGTCAAACGGGCCAAATCGACGGCATCGTGATCACATTCACTGATATTACCGAACTGCAATCGTCACGAATGGAACTGGAGGTTAGCCGAAGACGTCTAGAAACGATCGCAGACGCGATTCCACCGATGATTTGTTTTGTCGATCATGAACGCCGTTACCAATTCGCGAATGCTGCCTACTTGCAACGCTGGCGAAAAACGGCAGACCAGATCATCGGACACTCGGTCGCCGAAGTGGTGGATGAGTATACGCTAAAACAGATTGACCCCCATCTCACAGCTGCGCTGGCTGGCGAGCGGCAGCAGTATGAATTGCGGATCGTCGACCCGACGAACGGGAGAATGGGATTTCAAGACGTGGTCTATGTTCCGCAGTGCGATCCGGCTGGTAACGTCGAGGGTGTTCATGTCGTTGTCATCGACGTTTCGGACCGCAAACAGCGCGAATTGGAATTTGAATTTCGCGCAGAGTTCGTTGCTGAGCTCGCTCCACTTTTGAAACCCGAGCAGGTGATGAGCGTCGCGACCGAGCGAATCGCAACATTCTTTCAAGCCAATCGTTGCCTTTTGACCGAAATATTGGACGACTTTAAGGTGACTCGTGTCTTCCACGAGTACAAGTCCGAAAGCGACAGGTCGATTCTCGGTGACCATCAGCGACTGTCGTTTTTGACGGAGGAAGAGGCACGATTGAACCGATTGGAATTGCCGTTGTGCATCAACAACGCGCTCGATGGCACCCGAACAGCGGAGCAGGAAGCCGCGTTTCGGAGCGTGAATGTAGTCGCTGATTTGGAGTCTTTGTATTCTGGCATTGCTGACCGCATTTTTGCCATGACGATCACCAAACCAAAATCTCACGAATGGACCGAAAGCGACAAACGGTTTCTGAACGAATTGGCGGGTGTTGTCTTCTCCCGCCTTGAACGAGCGACAGCAGAGCTTGAACTAGAGGAGAGCGAACAACTGGTCCGCTCAATCGCGGAGAATTCAACCGAAGGCTTGGTGATGATGGATGCGGGAGGTTACGTCATCTATCACAACCGCATGTTGCTGGAAATGACAGGATACAGCGAAGAGGAAATCCGGTCCAAACCACTGCACGATTTGATTCATCATCATTACCCCGATGGCCGCCCGTATCCGTCATCGGAATGCCCGATTCGTCGCGCCCTACCGGAGGACTGCAGCGTTCGTGCTCACGAAGACTTGTTCTTTCGCAAAGATGGCAGCAGCTTCGAGGCGTTGTGTGCAGCCAGCCCGATCTTTGATGATGGCCAACCTGTATCGACGGTCCTCGAGGTACGTGACATCACCGAGATAAAAGAAGCCCAGCGCGATTTGGTTGCTACGCAGTCAAGGCTCGACATGTCGATGCAGATTAGTGGAATTGCACCCTGGACCCTCGACCTGAAGACAAATGAAATGACTGGCGGTGAAGCACTCAACCGCTTGTTTGGAATCGATGGAGCCAATTGCACGCCTCTGGATACTTTTCTCGCTTTTATGCATACCGATGATCGTGACCGGGTCACTCTTGCGATTCAAAAATCGATCAATGATGGCACGATTTACGACGAAGAGTATCGCATAGTATTGAAAACGGGTGACATTCGCTGGGTCCGAGCCTTTGGCCGACTTAACTATTCAGACAGGGGATTGCCGAAAAATTTCGCCGGTATTATCTACGACGTTTCTGATCGGAAGTACCGAGAATTGGATGTGATTGAGCGTGAAGCTCATTTGCGGCGGGTTATCAACAACCAGCTTGGCTTGGTCGGGGTGATCGACAGCAGCGGTCTATTGCAGGAAGTCGATGATCGCTCCTTGGCGATCGCCAAGGTGCAACGAGTTGATGTGGTCGGAGAGCACTTCGCCGACGCCCCGTGGTGGAGCTACGACCCTGCAGTCTCCCAGCGGATACGAGAGGCGATGAATCGAGCATTCGCTGGGGAAGTAGTCCGCTATGACGTTTCACTTTTTGCTCACGGCGATGAGGGCGTGATGATCGACTTCATGATCGCTCCGGTGAAGAACATGGCGGGCGAGGTCGAGTTTTTGATTCCATCGGGTGTTGACATTCGTGAACGTCACGCCGCCGAGCAGGCGATTCGAAAATCGGAGCAGTTGATTCGAGAAAGTGAGGCCAAGTTCCGCGTGATGGCCGACGGTTTGCCTTCGATGATTTGGGTCCGCGATGCCGAAGGTCGATTGCTGTTCATCAATCAAGCGTACCGTGACTACTACCAATTGTCGGACAATGAGATACTCGGTGAATTCTGGCAAGACTTGTTTCACCCGGAGGACCTGCAACGATATACGGCTGAGTTTGTGCGAGCAACTCAACAGCACGCCAATTTCCATGCTGAGGCAAGAGTTCGCAATGTCGAAGGCGATTGGCGATGGCTGGAATCGTGGGGACAACCGCGTTTCGATAATAACGGCGAATTTTTAGGTTTCGTGGGCAATAGCGTCGATGTCACCGATCGAAAGGAAGGCGAAGCACGATTGGAGCAGGCTCTCATTGAACTTGAAGTTGCGAGAAAGCAAACTCAAACCGCCAACGCATCTAAGAGCGAGTTTTTGGCAAACATGAGTCATGAGATTCGAACGCCGATGACTGCGATTTTAGGATACGCTGATTTGATGCGAGACCGTCTGAATGATAAGGAAGTGCTTGGCTACCTACGCACGATCCGACGTAACGGTGCTTACCTGCTAGACATCATTAACGACATCTTGGACCTGTCGAAAATCGAAGCGGGCAAGTTCGACCTTCTGAGTGATGTTTTTGACCCGACCGGACTGATCGAGGATGTTCGAAGCATCATGGAAGTACGTGCACATGAGGAGGGGCTGACTCTTGAGGTTGAATATGTCGATCCGTTGCCTCGCAAAGTGGAGAGTGATCCAAAACGCTTAAAACAGATCCTTATCAATCTGGTCGGGAATGCGATTAAATTTACTAAGTACGGCAAGGTCGCTGTCCATGTTCGATACTCCGACGGCTCACTACGCATTGATGTGATCGACACGGGAATTGGGATCAGTGAAGAAAACCAAGCCAAACTGTTTCAGCCGTTTCAACGAGGGGATACCAACGTTTCAAGGCATTTCGGGGGAACGGGTTTGGGCCTAGCCATCAGCCACCGCTTAGCAGAGCTGTTGGGCGGCGACATTTCCGTCCAATCTCAGCTTGGTAAAGGAAGCACTTTCTGTGCAACTGTACGAGTGGGCATCATCGATTTCGGCAGCTCAAACGACAGGCAAAGGAATCGATCGACCGAAGCGGAAGAGGCGCACACCGAGTCGGTGCGATTGAACTGCAGCGTGCTGGTCGTCGATGATCGGCGAGATATTCGTTTCCTTAGTAAAACGCTACTGACGAAAGCCGGTGCCGAAGTTGACGAATGTGACGATGGGCAAATGGCAGTGGAGTACATTACCGATCTTCTTCATCCACACACGACCGGGAAGCGGGGCTCTTTACCCGATCTGATTCTGCTCGATATGCAGATGCCCAATCTCGACGGCTACCAGACCGCTCGTGCGCTTCGAGAACTCAATTATATCGGGCCGATCATTGCATTGACCGCTGACGCCATGCAGGGTGACATGAATGAATGCTTGGCAGCTGGCTGCAATGACTACCTCTCTAAACCGATTGATGCTCAGCGGTTAGTGCGCCTCGTCAGTCAATTGACTTCCAAAGTGCCTAAATCTTAGATCTGGTGTTTCAATTTTTTATGCTTGGCCAAGTGCATCTGGCTAATCAGCACGCCTGTTTGCCAGCAGAAGCGCTAAGCATTCATTACCCAGTACGGACCCAACGACTTGGAATTTTTCGTTGAAGTGTTCGATCAATTGTCGGCCGCTAATCCCCAGATCACCGTAGCCGGCTTCTTTCACAGCCGCTTGAATGGCTCCGAATGCAATCAACCTAATCCCCGCATTGGCTGCCGCAGCCATGCACATCGGACATGGTTCGGCTGTTGATAACAGCCACAGCCCGCTCAGGTTCGACGAGCGAAGGCTTTTGCAAGCCAGTGCGATGGCGTTGACTTCTGCATGAGCCGAAGCATTGTCCGTCGAGTTCACCGTGTTGCAGGCAACCGCGATCTGCTCGCCGCTGGGGTGATAGATTGCAGCTCCGAACGGATTCTCGCCGACAGCAATGCCGTCCTTCGCAGCCGCTAGTGCACGCCGCATCCAGCGCTTGAGCGTGGATTCTGTGACGCCAGGCTGTTGGTTTGGAGACCATTGATCCATGGTGACTTGGCTTGCTAACGCACAGTCGAATGTTTGAATTCTTGGGCAACGCCCTTACGAACTTGATTCCGCAACCGCCGTGCCAAATTTGGAACAGAGTTTGCATATCTTGCGCATTTCGACCCATGATGGTGGGCTCTACTCGAATAACCCGATCAGCAAGGATAATGCATTATGGCGACAGTCCCTTCGCAACGAGTTCAACTCGTTGATCCGCGAACGCTTTACGCCGCGCCACCCTTTGACGAACAGCAGCCAATTGAAGTACCAGGCCCGCTTTCTGAGATGAACCCGATGCCGGACCATGGTGAAAAAAGTTACCGAGGTGACGAACGATTGAAGGGGCTATCATCAACACGGTCTCGATCCAAAGCTACGAACCCGGAGGATACTTGCTGCCGTATGCGGCTAGCAAATCAGCTCTCGCGGGTATGACCAAGGCCATGGCGAAGCTGGCGATGCAGCACGGTGTCCGAGTGAATGCGGTCGCACCCGGGCCAGTATGGACACCACTGATTCCGAGCACGATGCCTAAGGACAAAGTGCAGTCGTTTGGTGACAACACGGTGTATAAGCGGCCCGCGCAGCCAATCGAACTTGCACCACTTTACGTTTGGCTGGCCAGTCCCGAAGCCAGTTACGTCACGGGCGAGGTCCTCGGTTGTACCGGCGGTCGCTCGCCACTTTAAGCGGCATTGGGGAAGAACCTCAGGCAAAGTCAAGTTTAGGTAAGATCGCTAGGAAGCGAGTTTCATCAATCGTCAACTGCCGCTTGGCTTGCATCGACCAACTCCAGTTCGCGGCGTTGGCCACTTTTGCCTGGGAAGTCGAGCAGTATCCGCGTTTTATCAAGATCGACATGCTCTGCTTTTAGGGTGGTCGCACCGTGGGCACCGTTTTTCTCTGCGTAACTGCGGTTGCCGACTCGAAGATGCCCTCGGCTTGCAGGTGTCCGTTGGACTGTCGGCAAATGTAGACGTCGGTCCAGGCAGGAGGAATGACCAACGCTTCGATGCTCCGAAGGTGTTGCTCGTTCGTAAGTGGCTTTCCTAAGGATGTGCAGTAGCGAAAGCGGTCGCCGCATCTTTGTCGCGGTAAGGGAAGTGGCGGTGGTCGCGGAGAAAGTTCAGATAAAGAAGGCGGCCGTTCGGGCTCAGGCATGGCCATCAGAGGACAAAACCACGAGCTTACAGAAGCCCCTGAAAACCTTGACATGGGTAACCATCAGCCCTAGCCCGCCATCTTGCGTCCCGGATCAGTCGCAAGCCGTAGTCGGCTGCATCTTGATAAAACTTTGATACTTCACGGGTCACTTTTGATGCACGCTTAACATCGACATTGCGATACTTCTTTCAGTCACTCGTACTGAAGGAGATTGCAATGTTGACGCTTACCATGTTTTTTCTCGCGACCTGCGGGTTTGCACTGCTCTGGGCACTGATCCATTGGATCGACCAATCGCGAGGTGCCCTATGAACACGATCATTCTTGTCGTGGTCGCTTTGTCGTTCGTCTATCTGACCTACGCGATGTTGCGTCCCGAAAAATTCTAGCACATCAGCCGGAACGCGTTAACGTCCGGTTCCCAATGCAAGAACATCAGCCGGAACGCGTTAGCGTCCGGTTCCCAATGCAAGCACATCAGCCGGAACGCGTGAGCGTCCGGTTCCCAATGCAAGCACATCAGCCGGAACGCGTTTGCGTCCGGTTTCCAATGCAAGTACATCAGCCGGAACGCGTTAGCGTCCGGTTCCCAATGCAAGCACATCAACCGGAACGCGTTAGCGTCCGGTTCCCAGTGCAAGAACCGGACGCTAACGCGTTCCGGCTGATCGAATCCGGCGGATCGAATCCGGCTGGTCAAATACCTGCTAATTAGAAAAATACAAACACACTATGACTACTTGGATTCTACCGTTAATGATACTGATCGCGGCTGTCGCAATTGCTTGGCCGCTTTCTTGGTACATGCAATTTGTATTCGATCCCAATCAAAAATCACCATTCATGCGGCGTTGGCATCAGAGCTTGGAACTGATGTTGGGGCAGAGCGACGCGAGCCAGTCAGTAACCTGGGCAGCCTACGGTCGGTCGATGCTCATGTTTAACTACTGCATGTTCGTGCTGGTGTTTATGGTTCTGTCGTTTCAGGATTACTTGCCAATCAATCCGGATGGCAAGCCAGGCCTTGAGCCAACGTTGGCGTTCAATACGGCGATCTCGTTCATTACCAATACCAACCTCCAGCATTACTCGGGCGAAGTATCGCTCAGCTACTTTTCGCAGTTGTCGCTGATGTGGCTTCAATTTGTATCGGCAGCGACCGGCATTGCGGCTCTTGTAGCGGTCGCAAGAGCGATGGCGGGTTCCAAGTCGATGGGCGATTTCTACAAAGATGTTGCCACGGCTTCGCTTCTGGTGCTGTTACCCCTGGCCACCATTGCCGCGCTCTTCTTGGCTATCGGAGGCGTACCAATGACGCTCTCGGGAGCTGTGGAGGCCACGACTTTGGAAGGTGCCACACAGACCATTGCTCGTGGGCCTGTGGCTGCATTTGTGGCGATCAAACAACTTGGAACTAACGGAGGAGGCTTCTTCGGCCCCAACAGTTCCCATCCGCTGGAGAATCCGACGTTCTGGACAAACGTCATCAGCAACGTCTGCATATTGATGATTCCAATGGCATCGGTGTGGATGTTCGGACGTATATCCAAGCGAATGGCGCATGCGAACGTGGTGTTTGCTGTCATGCTGCTTATGTTCATCGGGCTCATTGGCTATGCCAACTACTGTGAACAGCAACCGACCGTCGCGTTAAGCGATTTGCCCGTTACCTCGCAATCGAACTTGGAAGGCAAAGAGCTACGCTTCGGAATGGCCGCTGGTCCTACATGGGCAGTGGCAACAACAGCGACGTCCAACGGATCAGTCAATGCGATGCACGACAGCCTCAATCCTCTCACGGGACTTGCTCCCATGATGGGCATGTGGTTGAACGTGATCTTTGGCGGCGTTGGAGTTGGGATGCTAAACATGTTCCTGTTCATCGTCTTGGCCGTGTTTCTAGCCGGGATGATGGTCGGTCGCACGCCTGAGTATCTGGCACGTAAAATCGAAGCTCATGAGATGAAGGTTGCTCTGTTAACAATCCTGGCACATCCGTTGTTCATTCTCGGAGGAATCGCCTTGTTCGCAGCAACTTCGTGGGGACGCGAGACGCTCAACAATCCGGGCAGCCACGGTCTATCTGAGATCATCTACGAATTCAGCTCAGCGGCCGCGAACAACGGATCGGGATTCGAAGGGCTTGGAGATAACACACCGCCTTGGAATATCGCTACCGGGTTGGTGATGCTGTTTGCTCGATTCATTCCGATCATCGCACCGCTGGCAATCGCTGGATCGCTCAGCACCAAGCGAGCAACTCCAGAAGGAGCTGGAACGTTTCGTACTGACTCGTGGATGTTCGGTGTCATTCTGATCGGCACGGTACTCATCGTGGGGGCACTTCTGTTCTTGCCGCTCGCAGTGCTTGGCCCGATCGCCGAGCAATTGCAAGCATGTATTTGACGTTAAATCAGCCGGTAGGCGTTAGCCTCCGGTTCAGTGGCGAACAAGGCAACCGGACGCTAACGCGTTCCGGCTGATGGTGATCCAACAAGTATCAACTAGCCGGTAGGCGTTAGCCTCCGGTTTGAACGCAAGCAGATAACCGGACGCTAACGCGTTCCGGCTGATTAGAAACGAAACAATAAAAATTATCGGAGTTTAAATATGTCTACTGTTTCGATGGAACCCAATTCGGTTCATCAAAGTTCACAACCACATCGACCAAGGCCTGAGTTGTTCAGCCTGAGCATGCTCGGGCCATCGATCGTCAGATCGTTTGAAATGCTTAACCCGGTCCGTATGGCCAAGAATCCAGTGATGTTTATTGCTGAGGTCGGTGCAGCACTGACGACCCTCATCACCGCACAAGCGATCGCGACGGGAGGGGAAGCGACTTGGTACTTTCTGGCATTGACCGTCATTCTGTGGTTCACGGTCCTGTTCGCCAACTTTGCAGAGTCGGTAGCGGAAGCCCGTGGTCGAGCTCAAGCCGCTAGCCTCCGTTCTGCTCGCAGGGATGTGACTGCGAACAAAGTGCAGCCGGAAAAGGGGTCAGACCCGAATGGCACTGGCGTAAGCTTAAGCTGCTGTGGCATAACGGTTTCGGTTCGGGTTGCGAGGGCACTGCATGAGTTTGTAGGACTTCGGTCGCCGTTTGACTTCCCTTTTCTCCTGCCGCCCAGGACGATTCCCGACTGC
>JBGSHV010000133.1:0-5090 GCA_041752005.1 Pirellula sp.
ATCTTCGGATTGCAGAAACCCTTCAAAGTCTTCGCGGATGATCGCTTTCAAATCGTCCGCCAGAACGAGATCTTCAAAAGAGGCTGATTGAGTGGCGTTGTAGAGTGCTTCACTTCGATTCCATCGCCCACCGGAGAACACAAGGATGGCGTTGCCAGGCGCGTGGGTCTTGCGACTGACGTCGAGGACAAAGGCTTCAGCAATCTCGACTGAATCGGCAACGACCCAATCACGTTGGTCGCCACCACAACCGTTTTCCCACTCCAGGTGAATCACGGTTAACTCGTGGTCTTTCCTTAGCCATTGTGCTTCCGTTGCCTTCGGCAATACCGAACACACTCGGATGACGCAATGCAAATTGCCGTGTCCACGTTTTCAAATCCACCGTAACTCTTTCTTGATCATCCTTCATCCTTCCGCCTTTCAATTGTGTCGCCGAGCTGCGACATGAAGTGGTTCAACTCATCAGCGTTTAGAAGTGCCTGTTCGCGATACTGGTCTTCGGTCAGCTCGAACGCTCGTTCGCCAAGTCGCTCGACCGCGAGCCGCGTGCTTTGGATCACTACACGACCGTTGCGGTTGCTGTACCATTCCAAATAGAAACACTTGCGCCACACGAACGGTGGCTTCTCGCCTGCCATCAGTCGCTCCATCAGTTCCTTTTGCGACATATCGTGGTGTTTGATCATCTGGTCGGCGGTAATGTCGCCGACGTGGCCGGATTGATCGAGACTGATTCCGGTGTAGTCCGCGCAGTCCTCGTCGTCGGCCAGGGGCAACTCAGGCTCGAAGCGATGAATACGAAACTTCCAGCCCGCGAGATCGGGGTGGCAGTTGCCGGCCAACTTGAGCTGCATTCGGCCGTCGACGCCTTCAAGTTCTAACCATCCGATGGTCCAGCCGAGCGTCGTGTTATCGAGTTCGCCGGCTTTCACCAATCGTTCAGGTCGCCATGCCATGATGGGTTCGTCTTTTGCTGCGAGGTGTGAGTTGAATTCGTTACAATCTTACCAATTGGCGACGGACGAGAACCGTCGTCGGCAATCCACTATACCTAAACCTTCAATCGGAAAGATTGGTGGCATATCAAACCTGCGTGGCAAGCGAAATCAACGGCAAGTTTACGAAATAGTCGCTCGATCGAACGCCGTCAGGACTCAGCGACTTCGGGATCGATCCGCAGCAGGAAGTCCTTGTTTTCGCATTATGGGTAGGTGACGTAGATGGGGAACTCGCTCAATTCTAATTCTTGCTCGATCGAGTCAATTTCTAATCGATGGCCAAACGCATCAACACATTCTATTGGCATGTGTTTTTGAAGTGATTCGAGCTTGATCTTAACCACTTTCGATACGTCGATTCCAAGCGGAACATGCCATGCCGCAACAACAGCACGATCCGCGGCTCGCCATTCCAAGAGCCATACATTGGGATCAGGATGTGGAATTCGTACGGCTTTACCCTCCATGCCTTGTAATTGCCGCATGAGCGTGGCCATCGTCAACCAAGAGGGACGCATCGAACCGTCGTCGCGAACCAGTCCTGCACCCGCATGCATCGATGGCTGCGATCCGCTTTCACGATAGATGAAAACTTTATCAATACCCTTAGCCAACGTAATCATGGTAACGCGAGGCAACTTCGCTGCTTGCTTTCGTTCGGTAAGTCCGATTGGGCCACCAACGTCATTTCCTGTTTCCGTCAACCAAATCTCGGCGTTCGGTTTATGCGTGTCGCGCCACTGAATTAGCTCACTTAGCTGATCCAAATAGGTCTTGAGATCCCCGCGACTCTCTTGCCGCGTATTTGGATCCTCGATCGCCACCTCGGGTTCTTGGATGCCTGAGTAAAAATGGACATTGATCACATCTACCAAATCCAGTGGTGACTTGCCATCATCAAATCGATGATCGATCATCTGCTTGATCGTTGCAAGATCGATGCCCGCCCAGCCGCACGATGTGATGGTCATCTGTGGGTCGGCTCGCTTGACCCCTTCCACTCCCTTTCTCATGACTTCAAAATACTCTTCGATTGGTCCAACAAAAGCCGCCCAATCGGGGCCCACGAGATTTGGTTCATTCCACAACTCAATTGCTGAAACCCGATTCAATCCGGTCTGACGATCCGTCGTCTTAAGCGTGGATGGATCGACTTTATGATCGCCATACCGCGCGGTAAATTGGTAGACGGCATCACCGTAGTCCTGAGCCTTCTTCGGGGGGTATCCAGCCCGATTCTTCGTGATGTTGGCATCTGCCTTCGTGGCCCATTCTGGTGTCTGAAAGATGTAGGGTAGAACCTTCATGTCAAGCTGATGGTACGACTCATAGATCGCGTCTTGATTGACATGCCATGGACCGATGGATCCATCGAAGGCATAGTCATCGGGTCCGGTGGAAGACATGATCCATTTTGCGTTTTCAAAACGAACCCAACCGAATCCACAGTCCGACATCGACTTGGCAAGTTTGGGATCCGACGAATTGATCCCGAATCGTCGCGTTTTGTCCTTGTCCACTTGATCCCTAGGAGGGACCCAAACATGCTTCCAATGAAGCTTGGTCGACGGTTCGTTGAAGGTTTTCCAGGTTGCGATGTAAGATCCGGACCCAAGTGACTCGAGCCGCAGTTCCTTGTTGATCGAATCCGAATCCACGTCCGTTGCGATGATTCCCTGTTGAAGCAGCGGTCCAAACGCCGGCAATCGAATTGAATCATTTTCTGCTCCATCAAAGATTTGGATCGACTTGGGCAAACGAACGATGTTCATGGTACCGTTGGGATTGTACAGACGAAAACGGAGCCATCTCGCTTGCAATGGGATCGCGAGCGGAAAGTCGTTTACGGACCATCGCTTATGCATGTCGAATTCCTGGAGCGATGAAATCGGCTGATAGTATGCGCCATCGAGACTGAAGTCCACGTCCGCATTCCAGATCCAATTGGCATCCGATGCGATCCATCGCATGGCCTGGATGGTACAGGTCGATTGCAGATCGATTGTCAACACGGCCTCACGATGACCGTTGGTCCAAGGTGATTCGAAGGAGCTCAGGTCATCGCCGTCCGTCACCAGGGAATCACCACAGTCCGTGCCGTCGATCATAATCTTCGACGGGGCTCCGACGGCAAGATCGTATCCGAGCTTGGGATCGATTGCTTCTGCCGTCTCGAAATTTGAATTGAGATAGACCGAGAAAGTGGTTTGTGCAAAAAGAGGCCCGACAAGGAGTGCCGAGCCTAGGAGACTTAGAAAGTGACGGTACATAAAAATCTCGTGTTATGGTCCAGAAGAAACCAATGGTTATTCAGGGTACTACGCTCGACGCTCCCTTTTGTTAGCGCAACTATGTCTTTAATCGAGATACGATTGGGGAGGCTAAATTTGCTGGGCGAATCCAGCCGAGCGTTGGATCGATCGCGACTATTCTAGGTTCTTCGGGCAATAGCTAAAGCGAACGTAGACATATGCCACCATGGAGAACAAGAAAAAATGCATGAAAACAAGGAGATGCATTGCGACCGTGTCGGAATGGTCAGCGAAATGGTTGCATGAATGCGTCCTGCTTCTCTAGGAAGGGGGACCATCATGAGGCGTGCTAGGCTACGTCGCGCCTCGCGATATGCTCGACTGCAGACAGCATGCGAGCTGAGCTCCGAAGCATGAGGTAGGATAAAGGTACTCGACCTGAGGAGAGGGGCCAGTTGGGAAGCGACCCGAGCGCCGCGCCGATGTCGAAGGCAAGTGTGCAAGTGTGATGGATGCATTAAGCATATCGCTGTCGGCGGCCACTTCCCAAATTTGCCGCGCACCACAAAGCAATACACCGTCAACCAAATCAGAATCCACCGTCGCTGAAACATCTTTCTCGCACTACCTCGTGAACGGTTACGGGCAAGCTCGATAGGGGCAAACGCTGAAACTTTGCTTTCTGCCGGACAAGCCGGCAATTGGTGGTCAAAGAGTCGACATCATCCAATGGAAAACGGGCTGCCAGAATGGCTGCCCGTTTAGAGACTCATATCTAATAACTTATTCGGCACGTGCTATGAGCGACGACGACGACGTGCGTATGTCATGCCCATCAAGCCGAGAGACCACAGAGCGAGCGTAGCAGGTTCTGGGACAGGTGGGTTGCCGGTAATTTCGGATACGATCTTCTGCTTAATGGCCGTATCAAATGCAGCAAAGTCCGCAGCAGCAATCACAAATCCATCGGTCGTTCTTACACGGGCATTGTAGTAGTTTGTAATTGTAGGACCACCAATCGCAAGACCATTTACCTTAATCCCATCTGAGGCTGCTGCATCGCGCTGAGCATTGACGAGGTTGTGACGTTGAGCCGCGGTTAGACCGGCACCAACATTCTGCTCGCCGTCGCCGGAAACGTCCATTATTAGTCTGGTCGACGAAAAAACAGTGTTGTCGTTCAATTTCGAGCGAGACAACAACATGCCTCCAGCAATATTGGTGTTGAGTGACTCATGGCGAACAAGCGCGCCAAGCGAATCCGCAAAACTATCGATCTTAGCCAGCGTATCCAACTGCGTGAATGCAATCATCTCTTTCGCAGTAGTGGAAAAGAAAATGGTATTCACGGCGATACCGTTCGTCTGGGACAGAATCGCAGCTTGAACACCTGCATCTTTGAATGCATTCTTGTAACCCGTCATCTGCAACGTGAACTCATTAGCACTGATACTTCCTGAAGTATCGATAACCAAGGATAACTTGGTTCCTACGATCATAGCGGCTTCGGAATCACTGTCCATGCATGGCATCACAGCCACTGCAAACGCTAGAAAACAACATGCAGCAAATCTTGACATAATAAATTTTCCGATACGAAAGGGGCGAAATAGAAACTAATTGACAAAAAGAAACTAAGGGGCAGAAAGGAAAAAAGGTAGTAAGGCAACCGATCTGGTTGCCAATTCCATTGGAGAAACTAGTGCCTCTGATCGCAAGTTTTGATGCACGAGCGGCTTTGCTCGCCAGGATTTCCAGCGTTGCCTAGACGCACAATGGTTTGCCTCGGTATGTCCATTGATATGGATGCGCGAGCACTTCGTTGTAGTATTCTATG
>JBGSHV010000134.1:0-30287 GCA_041752005.1 Pirellula sp.
GATCGCTCGCTTTGGCCAGTTGGCCCTGCGGAGCAGCCAAGTCGCGCCGCATCTGAGCCAAAACCATGTTCTGCTCTTCTTGCGTCGCGTTCTTCAGAACGCCATCGGCGTCGATCCGAACGCCACCCACAAAGTTCCCAACACCACCGAATGGCGGAAAGAACTGAGCCTGGGCATTGGAACCCAAGATCGCGGTGACTGCGCACACCAAAACTGAAACCCAGAGCATCCGGCAGTTCAGCTGGTCGGCCTTTTGGAAACGCATGTTCATGACTCCGCGAGAACTAGAAGTAAAAGACGATTGGTTTGTGGTAGGATGAATCGGAAACTCAATTCAGTCTGTTCTAGTCTATTTCACCTGTCCCGCGATGCAACCAAACCGATCGTCGGCTTACCTCATAATTCGCCAAGGAAATCGCTGGACGGACGTCTTTCGGCTTGAAAATGGCAGTTCTCTGGTCATTGGACGGGCTTCCTCCAATGAAATTCCAGTGGCCGACGAACGGGCCAGCCGGCGTCACGCCGAGGTTTTTTTCCAAAAAGAGGGCTGGTGGATTCGAGATTTGGGGTCGCGTAACGGCACCTTTTTGGATGGCATCAAGATCAATGGACCGCAGCCGCTCTCCCCTGGTTGCCAGCTAGCGGTGGCATCCTGCCGCGTGACGTTCGTGCACTCCCTTGAGGACTTTATCCCACCACCTGCGGAGGAAACGGGTGGCAATGGTCCGATTTCAAAGACGCAAGCCGAAATATCACCGGCCATCACGCACCGGCGATCCAAGGCGTCGTTGCTCGAATCGCGAGCCCTTGATCCATCGGAAGTTTCGTTGTCAGTTCAACCGCAGCCGCGGACCTACGATCGACACGAAGGTCCGGCCGACGCTCCGACAGTCGCGGTGGAGTTACTGCAACTGGCCTTCGAGCTAGCCCAACAGTCGACGGTTGTCGAAGCGTGTGAGATGGCGCTCAGTCGCCTGATGCAGACCGTTCGATGTCAAGCCGGCGGAATTCTCCGTGTTGAGTGCGAGAACGTGGCCGCAGCAGTGAGTTCGTCAGCAACACCTTCAGCGTTCTCGATCAGCATCTTGGCCGCCCGCGAACGCAGTGGCCGCGCGTATCATCCGGTATCCGATGCATTGGTCACGACGTTGCTTCGTGATCCTTCGGCCATTCTCGCCCGCAACGTATCCTCGGACCGGGAGCTGCTAGGGGATGCTCGACCTGGAGCCAGTCAAGCCTTGAGCACCACCAGCATCATCGCTGCACCGATGCGATTCGGCGAACAACTCTTTGGTTTGATCCATCTATACGCGCGCGAGGGTGAACCCGACTTAACTCCAGACGATCTCGAGGTAACGCTGGCGATCGCCGATGTACTGGCCGTTTCGGTTAAGAATCTTGCGCAGCGTCAGACACTCGAGAGCAAACTCAAAACAACCAACGATCGCATCAACGAGCTGGAACAGCTTCTCGGCCATGGCGATTGGATTGGAAACTCCGATCCAATGAAGCGACTCACCGAACAAGTGGCAAGGGTGGCGCCGACACTAGCGACCGTGTTGATTCGCGGTGAGAGTGGGACCGGCAAGGAGTTGGTCGCTCGAGCCATCCACGACCGCAGCCCCAGGTCCACTGGCCCGTTCATTGCAATCAACTGCGCTGCACTGACATCCACACTACTTGAAAGCGAACTTTTCGGTCACGAGAAAGGAGCCTTCACCGGTGCAACCGAGCGCAAATTGGGCAAGTTCGAACTGGCCCATAACGGTACACTGATGCTCGATGAGGTCGGTGAAATGAGCTCGGAGATTCAATCCAAGTTCCTGCGCGTGTTAGAAAATCGCGTCTTCGAGCGAGTGGGCGGAAGCAAGCCCATTCACGTGGATGTGCGTGTCATCGCAGCCACCAATCGGGATTTGGAGCTGGCTGTGAAGGAAAATCAATTTCGATCCGACCTTTACTTCCGTCTTCGCGTCATCGAACTGAGGACTCCGCCACTGCGCGATCGGTCCAGCGATATCCTGCCGCTGGCCCATTTCTTCTTGAGGCAGTTCGTCCGTCGGTCCGGACATGGTCCTGCCGGCTTTAGTCCGCGGGCCGAGCGAGCCATGCTCGAATACGAATGGCCGGGGAACGTTCGGGAGCTCCGAAACTGCGTCGAGCGAGCCTACGTTCTGGCCACGGGGCAATTGGCCGAACCCGAGGATCTTGCCCTGTCCCATCTCCAGGTCCCCAATCGGGCCGCCGATTCCCTCGAGCCAACCGCAAGCCGCACGACTGGCTATGAGGAACGCACCATCGAGGAACTCGAACGCGAACATATTCAAGCCACCCTCAAGCACACCGGCGGACAAAAAAACCGAGCCGCCACCATCCTGGGAATCGAGCGATCCACGCTCGATCGCAAGCTCAAGAAAATGGCCGACGACGGTTCCTAGCCCAAGGGCCGGGCACCTAGCTTACCCAAACTCTCAGCCCGCCCAACCTCGCCTTGATTCCCCCCGCCTGACCCTCTATAGGCATTCGATGCACTCCGCGTATTTACGCACCGTGTTGATTGAACTCCTAAGCTGGCACGGCTATGTCCTGGTTCCAAAAATCAAAACCATCGAAAATTCAGATCGACACGGAATGGTTGTTGGGTCCAGCCCCGAAACGACCATCCTCCGGGCCAAAGCGGCGGGCACCGAATCGGGAGAGTGGCCCAACGCCCGCTCGACGTTTCGTTTCTGTCGCTGGGTTGATCGGCGTCATTGCGGTCGTCGGATGGCAATGGGAGACGGTTAGCCAACAAGTGCTTCGTTGGCAATGGACCCGGATGTTGGCGGCGGACGACACCGATGCGGAAACAATTGCCGCGTTGATCGCATTGAACAATTTGGATCCCTCCAATGTAGGCAACGAAATGGAGGCTCCGTTCCCATTGACCATGATCGAAGATGCGTCGAAGAGCGATCGATCCAGCGGAACGACTCGGGTCAACCACGACCAACCGAACGATCTGGCATTCATGACGACAGCGTCGATGCAATCCAGGGTGATTGCAGAGAACGTATCTCA
Organism: Pirellula sp.; assembly: GCA_041752005.1. Classification (GTDB taxonomy): domain Bacteria; phylum Planctomycetota; class Planctomycetia; order Pirellulales; family Pirellulaceae; genus JBKCUI01. The sequence goes on from JBGSHV010000134.1 coordinate 3,061, forward strand.
AGACGCATTGAGGCTTCCGCTCATGGCATCGTCTCCTAAGCCCACATCCCTGCCACCACTACCACCCCTCCCAAAGGCAACTGAGTACCGTCCTGGACACGCTCGAGTCACGTCGGACGCACCCATCGTTTCGTCCCAGAATACACTCCGAGAGCCTGTCGGCCTGCCTAGCTCCGGTGCAACGACTCGTTCGCCCGATACGGCTCTGTCCAATACCCCCGCCGTTTTGCGACGCGTGACGGAATCGCCCATGGCATCCCAGACCGACAACCGAGTGCAGATGATCTCGTCTGCAGGCATGCCCATCGAGAATAAACTCCGGGCGGTTGCAGAGACTTCAAGCGTGCTCCGTGGACTTGAGAAGTTGAGCACAGAACAGATTATTCGCTTGCTTGAGAGCGCCCAAGATCAGCTCGTGATGCAAGCAGTCGAGGAATTGGAATCCAGAGGTATGAAGGAGCATCATGTGGAGTTGGCGATGGAAATGGCGCGAGGCTCCTCCGCAAAGAGGATCAGCGCGATGGAAAAAATCGCTCATGATTCGGAAGTCAATCCCATCCCATGGTTGTTCTGGATGGCGGAATCGAAGGATCGCAATGTTCGGATGAAGGCCGTCGCCATGCTTGGTGCAACCGCCGACGAAGAAGCATTCCGCAAATTGCGATTGCTCAAACAACGTGAACTCGACAATCGTGTGGCGGAGCAAATCACTCAAGTGTTGCTGGCCGCTGGGTCGGCCGGTAGCAACCTACGTTGATCGTTCATTGGTAAAAGGAAGTCAAAGCATGAATGCCAAACGATGGAATCGACGCGAGGTTTGCCTGCGGTTGCAGTGGTTGCTGGCCAACCTTCTGATGGTGACGTCCTGTGGACTCACATCGCTCGCCTTCGGGCAGCAGTCCCCCACGCATCCCTCCGCTACCGACCCGGAACACACAACCAAAAGCTTTGCTCAGCCACGCTCGCGTTTTGTCCAGACGCCCAAGGCGAGCGCGCGCTGCGGACCGGGCCCATCCTTCTACGCGACCACACACTTGATCCGCGGTACTCCGGTGGAAGTCTATGCCGAGACAGAGGATGGCTGGTCAGGGATTCGACCAACCGAGGGAAGCCACGATTGGATACCCGCCGAGTCGGTGTACTTGCTCCCAGGAGGAAAAGTCGCCGAGGTCGCATTGGATAGCGTTGTGGCATGGATCGGTAGTGAACTCTCGGATGAGGAGAGCCTTCGATTTCAGACGAAATTGTTGAAATCACAAAAGGTATCGGTGCTCGGTGAAGCCGCCCGCGAGGACGGGGGAGTGCAGAAACTTTGGTTTCGAATCGCACCTCCCCAAGGCGAATTTCGATGGGTACGGACCTCGCAATTAAGCGATGATCCGATCTTGAAATCCTCCGAGGCCGTTCAACTGGCAGGTTACCAACAATCGCCCGATGGCACCGGAGGCGGTCAGGTCGTGTTGGCGAGTGGCCCTCCGAACGCTGGTCACTCCAACACGGGTTCAGGGTCGGAGGTCGACGGCGTTGTGGTATGGTCCGACGAAGCCGAACAACTCGCTGCCATTGAACGCGCTATCGCCGACGAACAAAAGCGAATCCAGAACCAAACGCGGCCTCAATCTTCGACCGCAAACATGACCAATGGTGCGGCGAAGACATCGTCGGCTTCGGCATACGAATCGGACGCGGATTACTGGAATACGATGCGCGATTCGACCAACGCATTGCCAAAGGTCAGTCCTATGGGTGGCGTGTTGGGTTGGCTCGGACTCAGCGTCGTGGAATCTACGGGAGTCCCGGTCAGTCAAACCCCTACCCCAACTGCACAAGCCGGTGCCCCAAGTTTGTTGTCCGGATTGCGATCTTCGTTCCTGAGCGACCGCATGAATCCGAACAGTCGCTTCGCCAGTCGCATGGAACGTACGCCTCGCAACTTCGAACCTTCAGTGTTCAGCCAGAACAATCCTTCCGCGACGGTCGTAGCGGATGATAACTCGCTCAAGTCTGGAGCCAATCGGTTCAGCAATCTGTTGCGCTCGCGCGGACCACTCTTCGGTGATGCAGCCGACAGCGTGAACCAACCGACCGCCATGGACGATTTCCTACCGGAAGCCGGTACAACATCCACGGGACTTGATGTCTACCCGGCTGCGTATCGCAAGTCCGGCCTCGACGAAGGCACACGTGTTGGCGGCATGGCCCTGAACATGAGCGACGTGGAATTGGGAACACCTGATCGCTTTGAAACGGCAGCCATCCAGGACGCGTTGGTCCAACTCTCCGCCATGGTTAGTAAGCCGACCGAGCAATGGAATTTAGAGCCATTTCGAGTCACGGCCAAATCATGGATCGAGCTAGGCGAGACACCGCTGATGCGTGGTGAAGCTCGGTTGCTGCTCGAACGCGTCGAACAGTTCGAGTCGCTTCGTCTACGCACTCTCACCACCGGCACTATTCCAGCTACGCTGCCTTCGAGTCCCGCGAATCCATTGACGGAAGCGGTCCCGCAACGCGCCGCGGAATCGGGTTCGCAAGCTTCTGGATGGCTGGTCACGGTCCATACCTCCGTTCCGGGTCAACCCGAATTTGCGTTGACCGACGACGCAGGCAAGGTCATTGCCTACCTACGTCCGACCACGGGCATGAACCTGAGACGCTACCTACAGCAGCCAGTGACCGTCTACGGACAACCGGGTTACCTGCCCAACCTGGCAGCACGACAAATCATTGCCGATCGCGTCGTTCGATTGCGTTAACCGAATCCGACAGAGTGCGACGCCACCAGGCGTCGACCTGTGCCTGCAACGCCTCGAGCGTTCCATCGTTGTTTAGAACGTCTGTTGCCGCAGCGAGCTTCTCCGAGAGCCCGATCTGTGCTGCTTCACGATCCTGAAACTCGCTTTGAGACCAACCACGAGCCATCGCCCGATCGCGTCTTGCGGATTCGGGCGTGTCGACGAACAGAACCCGATCGCAGTCGCGTACCCAACCCGACTCAATCAAAAGAGGCGCGTCGATTACGACCATAGGAGGATGTGACTCCTTTTCAAGTTCCTGAATCCGACGATCCAATCGGGATCGAATCCTCGGATGCAGTAACTCCTCGAGATACCGACGGTTCTCGTTCTTTTCATGCCCGTCCCCAAACACGTCCGCCGCCAATCGCGACCGTTCGATGCGTTGCGTGGCTGCATCCCAAATGTGCCCACCAAATCGCTGTCTCAACTTCGCGATGACGTCCGTCTCGGTCAGGACTTCATGTCCGATTCGGTCGGCATAAACGACCGCGGCCCCAAGGCTCTCAAGTTGGCGCGTGACCTCGCTTTTGCCACTTGCAATGCCACCCACGATTCCAACAATAAGGGGGGGACTCATAGCGGTTCGCATTCAGCCCAATTGCGACCCGTCTTAACGTCCACCTTGAGAGGCACCCGAAGGGGCATGACGTGTGTCATCTCCTGTCGCACCATTTCGGCCAACGCATCTACGGAAGAGGGCGCGACTTCGAACACCAATTCGTCGTGGATCTGTAGCAGCAACCGGGCAGGCATGGGAGACGCTCGCAGTCGAGCCGCAATCTCGATCATTGCCAACTTGATCATGTCGGCAGCGGAACCTTGGATGACGGTATTAACCGCCATACGCTCGGGTTCGAGCAACTGTTTCTTTTTGTTCGCATCCAAAGATTCGAAATCGCGGATCCCTTTGAGGTAACGACGGCGTCCGGACATTGTGGTCACAAAGCCACGTGCTCGGCACTCGATCAAAGTCCGCGAGATAAACTCGCGGACACCCGGATAGCGGTCGAAGTAACCATCGATAAACTGCGTTGCATCCGAGCGTGAAATACCGAGTCCTTTGGCCAATCCAAAGGGGCTTTGTCCATAGAGAATCCCAAAACTCACTGCTTTGGCACTGCGACGCATGGCCGACGTGACCTGGTCCATTGCCACGCCATGCACCTGAGCCGCAATGCTGGTGTGAATATCCACATCTTCCTCAAAAGCCTTGCAAAGATTCGGGTCTTCGCAGCAGTGGGCCAGAACCCGCAATTCGATTTGCGAATAATCAGCCGTCATCAGCAGCCAGTCCTGTTCGCCTGGAACAAAGGCGGAACGAATCGAACGCCCCTCCGGCGTTCGAACGGGAATATTCTGCAAATTCGGTTCGATACTGCTCAACCGTCCGGTGGCCGCGATGTCTTGACGGAACGAGGTATGAATGCGCCCGGTACTCGGGCTTACCAACTTCGGCAAAGCGTCGACGTACGTCCCTAGCAGCTTCGCGAGTTGTCGGTACTCGAGAATCTTCGCGGGAAGTGGATGGTCACCTGCGAGCTCCTCCAAAACTTCCGCGTCGGTACTGGGCCCAGTTTTGGTCTTCTTTACGACGCGCAGTCCTAGTCGATCGAAAAGAATCACTGCCAGTTGCTTGGGGCTATCGGGATTGAATTCGCCTCCAGCCATTTCCATGATCTCAACTCGCAATAGCGCGAGTTGCTCGCTGAATTGCGAACGAAGTTGCTCCAACCGCTCGGTGTCGACACGTACGCCGATGTATTCCATTTCGGCGAGTACGCCGATCAAGGGCAATTCGAGTTCGTCCAACACTCCGAGCAACGATTCTGCAGCCAAGCGTTCCCGCATTGGTCCGTGGCACTGCATCGGGATGTCGACGTCTTCGCAGGCATAGACCCCCACGGTCTCGACATCGATTTGGTCCATGGTCTTCTGGTTGCGGCCGGAACCGATCAAGGACTCAATCGGGATGGAAGCCACACCCAGCCAGCGTTTCGCAATGTCGCCCAGATCGTGATTGCGGCCGCCAGCGTCGAGCAGATAATCCGCCACCAGCGTGTCAAAGGCGAGATGGGTTAAGGGCAACCCGTGCGCGCGAAGAACCGTCGCATCAAATTTGAGATTCTGACCGATCCATCGCTTGGTTGGATCCGCGAAGATCGGAGCCAGTGCGGAGCGAACTTCTTCGAGGTTCAAGCATGCAGAGCCCGGCGGTCCCAGAACCGGTACGTAGACAGCTTGGCCCGGTGCCCAACACAAGCTGATTCCGACCAGCGAGGTGTCCCGTGGACGGGTCGAGGTCGTCTCGGTATCGATCGCAATCCACTCGGCAGTGTGCAGTTGATCGACGAGGGCGCCGAGTTCCTGGTGGGATACCAGCGTGCGATAGCCTTCGGCATTCAACCGAACCGGTTGAGCCACTTCGAGTACTTCAGTGCCGTCACCCGACGACACCGCTCCCAAGAACACATCGGCCAGTCGACGGAATCCAAGGTCGCGGAACAAGGTTTCGAGTTCCTCAGGCTTGGGGCGCACGGGCCGCATCTGAGCCCATTCCAGAGCGACCGGGCAATCGTTCCGGAGTCGCACCAAATCGCGACTTAGGTAAGCGTCGGTACGGTGCTCGATCAATTTCTGTCGCTTCTTGTCCCCGGCGACTTTGTCGAGATTTTCATAGATCGCATCGAGCGTTCCAAACTGTTCGAGCAATTGCTGCGCGGCTTTGGGACCAATCGACGGAACGCCGGGTACGTTGTCGACCGAATCGCCAACCAACGCTTGGAAATCCACGACCTGATCGGGGCGTACCGCCCAGGTGGCCAGCAATTCCTCGGCGCCGTAGAGTTCGTTTTTGCGCAGGTTGAGCATCTTGGTTCGCGAAGTGATCAACTGACGACAATCTTTATCGCTGGTGACCAGCAGCACCCGCGCTCCACAACTTTCGGCTCGAAGAGCGAGCGTGGCCAATATGTCATCGGCTTCGAAGCCAGGGAGCGAGACTTTGGGAATGCCTAGTACATTCAAGCTGTGATGAATCAGATCCATTTGGCTACGCAGCGCCTCGGGCATGGACTCGCGATGGGCTTTGTATTGATCGTATAACGTGTTTCGAAAGGTGAACTCCGATTCATCGAAAGCGCACACCAGGTAATCGGGTCGCCACTGCTGCAACAGATTGGCCACGTCGCGCAAAAAGCCGTGCACCGCGCCTACCTCCACGCCCTGAGGACTGGTCATGGCCGGCAGTGCGTGGAAAACTTGATAAATCAGCGAGTGCGAATCGACGAGGATGACCAGATCCTCCGCCCCGGGTGGGCCTTCGCGGAGCGAGGCGGTTCGCACGAAGGGTTGTGGCGGTGATTCCGCGGTCTGCAAAGGATGGGCCAAATCGTCCGGCGCTTGCGGTACGCCCACGGCCGAGGGTAAGCCTGCGGCAGAGGGTACGCCGTCTAAGCTTTCTGCAAACAACGCCAGCATCGGTTGCTGCGACGACGAAGATTTTTTTGGCATGCCGATTTGATCGCGCGAGAGGCTGGAGGATCCACACCAGCAGCCTGAGACCGCTGCCGTCCAACGATCAAGGTACTCGATCTGCCAGCATCGTCCAACTACGGGCTGCAGGCGAAGTCCAACTGCTGGACACACTCGCGAAATTGCGTAAACGCAATAAAAAACGGGTGGTCAAGCTCAAAGCCTGCCACCCGTTCTCGGTTACGGACGTTTTCGATTCGAATTTTCAAATCAGTCGAACGTGAGTTCGAACGTGGAGTTGTCGGGTCGCACACTGATCGTGCGTCCCATGTCAGGCTCTCGGTACTTTACCGGAACCTTGGCCATCGCTTCTGCATCTGAATTGCTCGAATCAGCGATGTAGTAAGCGTACTTTCCAGGGACCATTTTGCCGCTGAACGAACCGTCTGTATTTACCTTGATCGGAGCGACGTGACCGTCCTCCAACGGTTGGAATGTTACGGTGATGCCACCGAGCGGGGCGCCACCGCTCGACAGTTTCCCAGAGACATTGACGGGTTCGCCCTTCATCGACACGCTGTACCCGCATCCAGCGATGCACAGGATCAGCACCAGGCCATAAGCGGCTCGAATCATAATAGTCACGATCGTTCCTTATTCTTCGACTTGGTAGGTCTGGGCATCGTTCCGACCGACCATCCACTTGACGATGATACCGTCGGTACTGCTAGCCAAGAAACGAACCGATCCGTCTCCAAACACGGCGTTGAGGCCGGATCCATGGAACGCGAAAGGTTCGTCGTTCGGACCGCAGTTGTTGACCGACCAGCGGCACTCGGCTGGTCCACCCAAAACATTGGCGTAATTATTGAGTTGGGCCTTTCGCGTTCCAGGAGCAATGGCGTTGCTAGGACCGGAGTAACCGTTGGTCACCGAATCGGCATCGGCCCAAGCGTACATGTGACGACCGATTGTGCCACCGCCAACCCAATCGATTGGGAACGCTGGGCTGCTGATCGGAGAAACGCGAGAGGACAACGCACCGAATTTCGAAACCGAAGGATGAGCACGACCGGAGTCTTCGACGCACAACATTGTGTAAGCCGTTCCGTCCGTGGTGGCTGCCAGCTTACTGCTGTCGCAATCGAGCATGCCTTGAACTTTCAGTTCCGGGAGTTGTGGGTCACTGCTCGGGGTCCGAGCCCCGAAGGTTGCTGAGCCGGGACGTGTGTCGACGTCCGAAAGGTCCACAAACATGTAGTCGTTGCCGCCCAAACGATCGATTGGGTCACGCGTTCCGATATCCAGCGGCGTGGATGGGCAAACATAGGTTGGAATTGAAGTGCGAGCTGCTTCCTGTCCAGGCGGATGGCTCGGATCGTCGTAGGAACGGCCCTTCGCACTGCGGTGCACAATGCATCCGGTCGACGAGACATTGTGTCCGCTCGCGTGCGGCGACAACCCATACTGGAGCACAGGATCGGTTGACACGTCAAACTTCTGATAGACGTTTTGCTGCTCGATGTAGGGCAACAACATGGTCATGACCGAATGGATCATGTAAACGGTCGTCGTGCTGCCTGTGGAACCGCACTGACCCGAAGATGGAAGCCGCTTGTAAGCGGACTCGTGATTGAGAACGGCCAAGCCGATCTGCTTCATATTATTCTGGCAGCTCATACGGCGAGCGGCTTCGCGAGCGGCTTGCACGGCTGGCAGCAGAAGTCCGACCAAAATCCCAATGATCGCGATGACCACCAGTAGTTCGACGAGCGTAAACGCCGCTCGTTTCGAACGAAGAACACGTGAAAAACGAATCATACCCACCCCACAAAATTCGAAAAGCATCGGTACCCAAACACGACCCACTCGGATCGACCGCAAGAAGAATATCGATGCGGGAAACTTGTGGAAGTTTCAATGCGATGATTTCACACAACCTTCACATAGCAGCGCGAGAGCCATCGAATTCCGAAAGCAATAAAAAGCGATTTAGAGCGTGCTTTCTATGAAAAAGGACGCTCCGAACATCTTTCAATCGCTATGTGAAGATTGCGCGAAGGGAGACAGAAAGCCAATGGAACTCGCAGACGATCGCAAACTTGATGTCCGTGCTAATTCTCTACGCGAGGATTTCCCGAACCACGGTGCCGTAGACGTCGGTCAGTCGGAAATTGCGACCCGCGTAGCGATAGGTGAGCTGCTCGTGATCCAAGCCCAGGAGATGCAACATGGTCGCATGCCAATCGTGAATGTGACATTTGTTCTCGATAGCCTCACCCCCATGTTCATCCGTGGCTCCGTAACTGAAACCTCCCCGCACTCCACCGCCCGCCATCCACGTGGTGTAGCCTTTGTGATTGTGATCCCGGCCATCTCCATTCTGGGCATCCGGCGTGCGACCGAATTCGCCACCCCATACCACGAGCGTGTCCTGGAGCAGCCCTCGCTGCTCCAGGTCAGCGAGCAATCCTGCGATCGGTTTGTCGATCTCACGGCAATTGGTTGGCAGTTGATCCCGAAGTCGTTGGTGATGGTCCCAGTTGCCGTGGGTCAGCTCAACAAACCTTACGCCGGCTTCGATGAAGCGGCGGGCCATCAAGCACTGACGACCAAAGGCATCCGTCTCTCCATCGCCAATGCCGTACATCGACAGCGTCTTTTCGGTCTCGCCTTCGATCGCCATCAATTCTGGTAATGTGTCTTGCATACGAAACGCTAGTTCATACGATTCGATGATTCCCTCGACGTTGGGGTCGACCCCATCGCGTCGTAGTTTTTGTTGATTGAGGGATTGGATGAGATCGATCTGATGCCGTTGGGCCTGGCGGCTGACCCGTGGATTGGAGAGATCGGGTACCGAAGTCTGCGTCTCCTGTCCGCGATTCATGCCAAATCGACGACCCGATGCGCGTCCTACTTTGGTCCCTTGGTAGACCGCGGGCAAGAATGCACTGCCGTAGTTTTGCGAACCGGTTGGCTGCGGATTCAGGGCGATGAAACCCGGCAAGCTTTCGTTTTCAGAACCGAGTCCATAGAGTGTCCAAGCACCTAAGGACGGACGAACAAATTGAGCATTTCCGGTGTGCATCTGCGTCATCGCACGCGGATGGATGGGTTGGTCGCAATGCATGGAACGAATCAAGCACAAGTGGTCTGCCTGTTTGCTCAACTCTGGAAAAAGTTCTGAGATCCAAAGTCCGCCTTCGCCCTGCTGTTGAAATTTCCAGGGAGAAGGCATGAGTTTTCGATTCCCACCGCGTCCCGTTTTTCCAGCATCGCTCGTGAGTTCTGGTTTGTAGTCAAAGGTATCTACATGCGAAGGTCCGCCTTGCATGCAGAGAAAAATTACCCGTTTGGCGGAGGCCGCAAAGTGCGGCGACTTCGGTGCAAGTGGATGTTTTAGGTTTTCGGAGTCTTGGAATGCCATCGCGCGCGACGCTTCCAGCGTGCTGAGGCCAGCGAAGGCGAGATAACCAAAACCGGCCGAAGCCTGACGCAGAACTTCGCGACGTGTCAGTGGATTCATGGACGATCGTTCCTTGGAATTGAATGCGGAGTTGTCGAGGCGATCGGGATCTTAGTTGAGGATGCGAAATTCAGCGGAACTGAACAAACTCTGACAGAGTTGACTCAGCAATAGAAAGACAAGTTCCTCGCGCTTGTTGGCTTTGGTCTCGCCCGTCGCCTTGCGAAAGAATTGCTGGACCGCAGCCATCTCATGCGAGGTTGGTTCGCGACCGTAGACCAATCGAAACGCTTGCACCACGCGCTCCCGCGGGTCCTGAGTATGTTGAACCAAACGCCGAGCCAGCGAGTCGCTCATCTCCAGGACGAAGGGATTGTTGAGCATGTACAAGGCCTGCTCGGCCGTATTGGAGGTCTCGCGCACGCCGACGACCAAGCTCGGTTCGGCAAAGTCGAAAGCATCGAGAACGCGAGGCAACGAATTGCGAGCAATCGGCAGATAAACAGAGCGATGGTAGTTTACGATTTCAAAGACATTGACGTTGGGATTCCGACCGCCGGTCCGCATGGCACTCCGCATCATCGACGCACCGTCATCGGTAGTGCCAGCGGTGCTCTTGGTCGAATTAAGGGCCGAAATCAGACCTGGCGGTAAAGTCATGGGGCCGTTGGGTCCGATCGGAGCGGAACCAAACGAAGCGATAAGGGATGCCTTGGGCGGTGACATTTCCAATTGACCACTGACGGAGAGCATGGCGTCCCGAATCGCTTCCGCATCCAGACGTTTGGCATTGCCGCGCGCCAAAGCGCGATTTTCAGGATCGGCGTTGAAGCGTTGTTCGTCGTAGGTGGACGCAAGTCGATAAACGCGCGATTGAACGATGCTCCGCACCATGCGTTTGATCGACCATCCGTTCTCCATGAATTCAATCGCCAAGTGATCGAGTAATTCGGGATGCGTGGGGCTGGGCCCTGATGCGCCAAAGTTATCGGGCTCACGCACGATGCCTTGTCCGATCAAATGTTGCCAGATGCGATTGACCATGACGCGCGCGGTCAACGGATTGTCGCTTGAGGCCAACCAGCGTGCCAGCTCGAGCCGCCCTGAACCATTCTTAGGCAAAGAGACCGGCGCGTTGGTCAGGACCTGCAGGAAGCCGCGTGGGACTTCCTGTGCGGGCTGTTCGATCTCGCCTCGGACCAACAAACGGGCATTGCGGGCTTGCGAGGCATCCTGGACACCCATGCAAAAGGAAATTGGTTTACCTTGGCCATCCACACTCTGAATCCGTGCATTGAGTTGGGAGATGAGCTGATCGAGCAAGGCGGCGTTCAGGACAGGGTTTGCCGCGCGAGGATTGCCGTTGGAGGTCGGTGTACCTTCCGGCCGCGTACCGGCCCGCTGCGCCCGCCGCGCCTCGACCAACTGCGCTTCGCGTTCCTTCAACTCCTGGCGAAGCGCATCGAGTTCGGTTCGGGTCAGCGGTTTTTGAGCGGAGTCGCGATCCGCGCTCGGCAGCGCGATCAGGTCCGATGGCTGGCGATTGCGAAGCGAGCGACTGCCTCCGTACAACGTTTGAGTGCTTTGAAAAATCCCAGCCATCGCGTAGTAATCGGATTGCGGGATAGGATCGAATTTATGATCGTGACAGCGTGCGCAACCGACCGAGACACCCAGCACAACCCGCGATAACGTGTCGACTTGTTCGTCGACCAGATCGGCTTGAAACTGCCGCGGATTCTGTTCGGTCAATGATTTGGGCCCGAGGGCCAGGAAACCCGTGGCGATCAAATGTTCGTTCCACTGCGCATCGTCTGCCGCCGGTAGCAAATCACCAGCCACCTGTTCCATGACGAAACGGTTGTACGGTTTGTCTTGGTTGAACGAACGGATGACGTAATTGCGATAACGCCACGCATGTGGAAAGGTCGAATCGGATTCCTTGCCGCTGCTCTCGGCGTACCTGGCAATATCCAGCCAATGCCGTCCCCAACGCTCGCCGAACTGCGGTTGTTCGAGCAACTCATCGACCAAATCGGCGATGGCTTTGTCGATGTCGCGCTTGCTTGTGGTCAAGAACGCTTGTTGCTGCAGGGGCGTCGGTGGGAGCCCGACCAAATCAAAGGTCAATCGACGCACGAGCGATTCCGGCTCGCAATCCGCAGCAGGTATTGTGCCCGCTTCGCGCCAACCGTCGGCCACCCAACGATCGATCGTCGAGTCGGCCCAATCCAATCCAGCCGATTCAGGAATATCCTTCTGCACCGGAGGACGAAACGACCAAAATTGTTTGCCTTGCTCGATGTCCTCGGCCGTGACTTTGGAGTGGATCACGACTCCGGTGCGGGCCCGCGGATCGGGGGCCCCCATCTCGATCCAGGTCTTAAAGTCATCGATGACGGTCTGAGGCATCCTGCCGCCCGGAGGCATTCGGAGGTCTTGATAGGTGATCGCATTCCAAAGGAGACTCTCGTCGAGATTCTCGGGCACGATGGCGGATCCCGATTCACCACCGGCCAGAAGTCCGTCTCGACTGTCGACTGCAAGCCCGCCGCGAATGCTGGAACCATCGGCCGAATGGCAACGGTAGCAATGTTCGATCAACGCTGGGCGGATCTTCGATTCAAAGAATTGAATCTGGTCGACCGACAAGGGTGGCTCCCCCTCATCTCCCTGGGTGGCCGATGACGTCCAAGTCACCAAGGCAACGACGGTCCAGGCTGCAATCACAAGTCGTGTCATTATTGTTTGTCCTTCTTGTTGTTCTCGGCATCCTTGGCTTTGTCTGGCTTATTGCCCTCTTCACTTTGGGGTGGACGCCGCGGAGTGATTCCTGCCCCGCCAGGCTCGCGGCCTGGTCGATTGCCGCCCGCTGCTCCCCGTCGCGCCATGGCTTGTTCCATCTCGGACTTTTCGATGCTGCCATCGCCATTGGTGTCGATCATGCCCAGCCGTTCTCGCATTTGATCAGGGATTTCATCACCCGATAGTTTTCCATCTCCGTCTTGATCCCGATTTTGGAACATCCGAGCCATCATGGCGGGACTCGATGGTCCAGCGCCAGCACCCTGTGGGCCGCCGACAGGGCCGCCTGGGCCAGCCATGTTCATCCAGGGGCCGGGCTCAGGTCGCAGCTCCTCAGGGCTGAGCGATCCATTTCCATCGCGGTCCAGCTTCATGAGCGACTTGGACGCATTTTCAATTTCGGCGGCCGAGAGCTGACCATCCTCATCGGTATCGAGAGCCTTCATGACCGGCATGCCTTGCAACATGGAAGTCAATCGCCGCATCATCATCTCGGGGGATTGCTCGCCACCTGGACCCCCGCCTGGTCGCTGCATCAATCCACGCCGAGGCGCACGATTGGTTTTCCCGTCGCTGTCCTGAGCGAGTGCCGTGCTGGGAGCGAAGGCAAGGGCAGCGGTCAAAAGGAGCGCTCCGGACGGCAGTCGAGTTCGGATTCTCATAAAAATGCCTCGTGTTCTTGGAAAGGTTCGGTGAGACCCCATGGAATCGATATGCACAGGCCATCGAAATGGAGTCGCTGTGCGGGATTGCTGTAGAATGGATACCGATGTCGCGATCGGACCATCCACCTAGTTTCCCACTCTATTTAGGAAATGGCGGAATCATGCATCCGGTTTCGGAACGCAATCGTCGCTTTTCTGCGGAACTTTTGGAAGCCACGGGAGGATTACAACTTGATGTCCGAGCGTCCTTTCGACCCTTTCAGCGAGTTTGTTGTGAATCCTTCCCAGCCCATTCCTCCCAACCCAAGCGGGTTTCTCGGTTCCGCTGGGAACGAGGAATTGGGGCGATGGTTCGAGACGTACCGCCCGCGTCTCGAGCAAATCGTGGCCTTCCGCATGGACCCCAGCATGCGCAAACGGCTCGACCCGAGCGACGTTGTCCAAGAGTCGTTTTTTCACATCGCGCGCAGGATCGAAGAATTCGCTCGGGAGTCGCCCGTACCTCTGTTCGTGTGGATACGACAGCGAGTCCTCCAAACATTGATCGACCTCCAGCGCACCCATTGCCGCGACAAACGCAGCGTGCATCGCGAAGCCAGGTGGCCGGACCCTTACTCCGGCCAATCCACAAGCTATTCCATCGCAGCGGTGTTGATGGACCGCTTGCCCTCGCCCAGTCAAGTGGCCATCCAAGCCGAGGAGCAGGCGCGATTGCAAGTGGCACTGGATTCCATGAATGAAACCGATCGCGAGGTTCTGGCGCTGCGCCACTTCGAACACTTGACCAATCAAGAAGTCGCTGACATTCTTGGGATTGGCGTTACCGCCGCGAGCAACCGCTATGTGCGGGCCGCTGCCAAACTGTCTGAGATTTTACAGTTCGACTCCTGGGCAAGTCGGGTCGATCATGATCGATGATGCAGCCGGGATCGATGACGCAGCCGAGGGTCGGCATCCCGTCGATGCTTTGGCCGAAGAGTTTTCTGCGCGTGTGCGAAACGGTGAGGATCCCGACGTGGAGGAGTATGCTCTCCGCGCGCCCGAACACGCCGACCTGATTCGAACCATCCTCCCATCGTTGGCCATGATCGAACGCATGGCGGTACAGGACTCCGCGTCCCCATCGCGGCGGCTGTTGCACACCGAGCCGGCGCCCCCAAGCTCCTTCGACGATTTCGAGATCGTTCGCCGCATCGGTGCCGGCGGTATGGGAATTGTGTACGAAGCCGTACAGCGATCGCTGCAACGGCACGTCGCCCTCAAGGTCATGAACGATGCCTCTTCGGAGCACTCGAAAAGTCGACTTCGATTCCAGCGCGAGGCCGAAGCCGCTGCGGGCTTGCATCACACCAACATCGTTCCCATCTACGGAATCGGCGAAGATCACGGACGCCAGTACTACGCCATGCAATTGATCGATGGGGTTACATTGCATGACATCATCGAAACGCTCGCATCGACACAGGATTTAGAACAAATAGTTGCGCCGAAGTCGAACGCGCTATCGAATGCGACGGTGCATGGATTCGGTTCCTCCACGGCTCGCCAAGTAGCCTCGGCCGGTTCGCCAGCCAGGTTCCAACCCAGAGACGCAGCTAGGCGGCTTCTGAATCGCACGCCCATCGATGATGCACTCACCGGCATTCCTTCTTCCGAAGAACCGATCGAGTTTGAGGTTGCATCGCGCTCGGGGACAGCGATAGAAGCACCCCCTGTCCAGGAGGTTGACGGCCGGTCACGCAGCGCGTTTCAACCGCCGCGCGCGTACTACCGAAACATTGCGCGCATTGTGGCCAATGCCGCCAATGCGTTGCACTACGCACACCATTGCGGCGTACTGCATCGCGATATCAAACCCGCCAACCTCTTGCTCGATCGTGATGGCACGATTTGGATTGCAGATTTTGGCTTGGCGCAGCGGAGCGATTTCGAGGGCGCGACCCAGACCGGCGAGCTATTGGGAACTCTGCGCTACATGGCCCCCGAGCAGATCCGAGGCGGAGGGGATCGGCGCATGGATATCTATAGCCTCGGTTTGACCCTGTACGAGTTGCTGACCTTGGAAATGGGGCTGAGGAGCCCGAAGGCTCGGCTCCTCGATCCGATGGGGCATTCGACCGTCCGGTTTAGCAAGGCCATGCAGCGCGTGATCCCGCGCGACCTGCAGACCATTGTCCTCAAGGCTTGTGCGTTGGCGCCTGAGCATCGCTACCAAAGAGCCAATGAACTGGAGGACGATCTGCGTCGCTATTTGGAGGATCGACCTATTTCCGCCCGCCGCGCCGGACCTGTTGAACGGGTTGCCCGCTGGAGCCGGCGCAATCCCATCTTGGCGACACTCTCAGGTACATCGTTCGTCTTGCTGGCCACGATCGCATTGTTGCTGGGTGTGTGGAATCGACAGCAGCAACACGCTCTTGAACGGATCCAAACAGAATACGATCGCGCGGAAGGCAACCTGAATGAAAAAACCGTTGCTCTCCAACTCGCTGAGCGTGAGCAAACCCGGGCCCAACGCAACATGGACATGGCCCTCGAAGCATTCGCTCAAATCACTTCCAACATCGCGGCTCGCGGCGGATTGCTCCGCAACAGTATCGATCTCGAGGATGCGGAATGGACCGATTTCGCGGATGCTTCGCTGACCCAAGCCGATGTGGAACTGCTCCAAATGCTCCAGCAGTTTTTCACGAAGTTCGCTGAGGAGAATTCAACAGACTTACGGGTCGAAGCCGCGGTAGCTCGCCGCCGTGTCGGTGAAATTCAACACCGAATCGGCAAATTGGAGGAGGCGAGCGATTCGTTGGACAAAGCCATCGGCGAATTCCAGTCCATTCGTTCGATTGGCGGTCCATCGCAGCGCGTGTTGCTCGAAGAAATCCTGGCCTGCCAGGAAGCCATTGAGGTCTTCGCCAAACGGGGACAAATGGCCAAGGCGATGTCGTTGTTTCAGCGCGCTAAGAGACTATTCGAATCGCAATTGGAATTTCAATCGTCCGAGGACGGTAAGTACGCGATGGCACAGCTCATCGGCTGCATGGTCAGCAACAACCTGCGTTTCAACAACGATCGCCGACGTCGGCCGGCAATGGGTTGGCTCGGACGTGGCAACCTCCCTTCGCAACCACCCTTGCCTGCAAATCAACGAGCGCGGCTGCAGCGCGAGGACGATCTGAATGCAGAAGCACTTACGCTTTTAGCGGACTTGGTGTCCGCCCATCCCAATACGCTTGCCTACCGCGTTTCGTTAGCCAGTGCGCACAAAGAACAGGTGCGCCTCAGCCGCGCTCAGAACGATTGGAATCGAGCCGATCAGTCGCTGACCGTGGCCGCCGATATCATGGAGAACTTGGTGCGAGAACATCCCAAGACGGCTCCGTACAAGTACCAGTTGGCTGAGATTCTGGCTATCCCCGTGGCCCGTCGCAACATCGATGCCCAGCGCTGTGCCCGCGGCCTGGTCTTGTGCAACGAAATCCTCCAAGAGCATCCGCTCGTCCCAGAATATCTAGCGCTCAAAGCTTCGATTCTGACACGCCAAGCCATGCTGTTCGGGTCAATACTCAACGCCCCGAATGGCGATCGCGGGGATGCGGGCGTGCAACACTTCTTGGAGGCGATTGCGATCCAGCGCGATTTGGTAAATCGTTATCCCGAGGTCGCGGTCTATTCGATTGTTCTGCTGCAATACCATGTCCAATTGTCCGAGCTCTACTTCGCAACCAAGCGACCAGAGAAATCACGCGAAATCATTGCCGAGGCGCTAGCGATCGCTGAACAAATGAAGGGACGTGGTTTGGCGCAACCCTTTGTCAAAGCCATACTGGATCGCATTCGTGAACGACGCGCCAACCTAGAAACCAAAGCCGACGGATGAAACTCAACCTGCTCAATCGACGTGTCCATTATTGGATCACACCCTTCCTGGCCTTGCCTATCCTCATCATCCTGATCTCGGGCAGCTTGTTGCAAGTCAAGAAGCAATGGACTTGGGTTCAACCTTCGGAACAACGAGGCACCGGCTCGGAACCCGTCATCGATTTCCCTCAGATGATGCGGAGCCTTCGTGAACAAACGGACTTGGAAGTCGAAGACTGGCGGGCTGTTCATCGCATTGATGTCCGACCGTCAAAGGGGTTGGCCAAAGTATCCCTCAAATCCGGTTGGGAAGTTCAGATCGATCTGGGGACTGGCCGCGTGCTCCAAACCGCTATCCGCAGATCCGACTGGATCGAAACCCTCCATGACGGTTCTTTTTTTGCTGGCGACTGGACCAAGCTCGGTGTTTTTCTTCCCACCGCGTTGGGACTGTTGCTGCTTTGGGGAACCGGTATGTGGATGTTTTTGCTGCCCGTGATCGCCAAACGACGCAAGAAAAAGCGGTTGACTGCCAGCCAAGCCACTTAGGTAGGAATTGCATTGGCCGTACTTGGCATCGCTATCCTCTGTCGCCCATCCATTGCAATCGCGGACACCTCGGTTTTCCCTATGGCGGTTCCGGACTGACCCTCGCCTGCGTCGGTCGAGGAGATTTCCACTTGGCAATCGATGCGGCCAGCAGAATCGTAAATGCGGTGATCAGGAAGACGATGGCGGCGCTGCACAATCCCCCCTTGAGCATCTGGCTGGTGTTGCTCGATTTCCAACCTTGAACGAAGTCGGGCCACAGCAATCCATAGATGAGTTCCGCGCCCGCGGTGTACGTCGTAACAACGATGAAACACATCGGCAGGATGGTTACCCATGCGTAACGACCTCTGCCTTCGTGGAACAGCCACGTGGTCACGACGCACAGAGCGATACCTGCCAGCAATTGGTTGGCGATTCCAAACATGGGCCAAATGGTTTGGATGGATCCTGTCCAAATGAGGAACCCCCATGCCGCGGTGACCAACCCGGTGGTCAGCCACACTCCAGGCCACCAGTCCATTTTGCGAAATGCGGGTGAGAAGTTGCCGAGGATTTCTTGGAAGAGAAACCTTGCGATTCGCGTTCCAGTATCGATCGTCGTGAGGATAAACAACGCCTCGAACATGATGGCGAAATGAAACCAGTACTTGATCAGTCCTTCGAGGGATGCCGCCGTTGTGATCTTGGCCATGGCGCTGGTCATGATTTGTGCCATGCCGACGGCCAGTGTCACCGCACCTCCCGTTCGGCCGCGGAGTGTTTCGCCACCGACCTGGGCCTCGATTTGGTCGAGGTGATCGATGTCGGCGTGCATGAGTGTCAGCGTTTCGGCATACCGCTCGATCTTGGTCAAGTCGATGTTGATGGCCCAGTAGTCGCCGGCGGGCAACGTGGCGGCGGCGATTAACGCACACACGGCCACCGTTCCTTCCATCAGCATCGATCCATAACCGATCATCCGCAGGTCCGCTTCGCTGTTGGCCATTTTGGGAGTGGTGCCTGAGGACACCAAGGCGTGGAAACCGGACACGGCACCGCACATGATGCAGATGAACACGAATGGGAAAATACCACCGTACAGGTTGGGGCCACCTCCGAACGCAAAGAACTCATTGACCATCGGGGCTTCCAGTTTGGGGTTGGCGATCACGACCCCGACGATCAGCAATAGGATCGTTCCGATCTTAAGGAAACTCGAGAGATAATCTCGCGGGCACAGGAGCAGCCACACCGGCAATACCGATGCGATGAATCCATAGGCGCAGATGGCCAAAATGATACCGTCGCGTGAAAGTTGAAAGTACGGTTCGGCCCAGGAGCCGGGCACCCAACCACCGATCACCGTCGCACCCAAAACGCCGATCGCACCCAGCAGCGACGCCTCCAACACGTGCCCTTTGCGAATGCGGTACATGTACAGCCCGACGAACAATGCGATGGGAACGGTGCATGCGATGGTGAAGGTACCCCACGAACTGCCTCGAATGATTTCAAAGGACTGGGGCTCGACTGAGTAGTGAGTTCCGTCTTGAGAGGCTACTGGGTCTGCGGTCCTAGCGAACGGAGTTTCGATCACAAAGGACTCGCTTCGAGGCAATCGCGCGCCGCTCGCGTATTGGATTTGGGCACCGGCTGGAAAGACAACTTTTTCGCGCCCGTCGGGGGTGGCACTACGCTCGAGAGAACCCTGGAACTCGATCACGCTACCCGCGGGCATGGCGATGCGTTCGCCGCCCAGAGCCTTGACCACCACGACCCCCAAACCCGAGAGCGCGATGATGACGATGAAAAGGATCGCCAGGGAAGTCAGCATTCCCAATTTGGGTCCCAGCAACCCGCGTGCAATTTGAGCCAGCGACTGCCCGTCGTGGCGCACGCTGGCCACCAGCACGAGGAAATCTTGGACGGCTCCGGCCAAACAAACTCCGATGACCAACCAGATCAGTCCGGGCATGTACCCGAACTGGACGGCCAGCACTGGGCCGATGAGCGGACCGGCCCCCGAGATCGCGGCAAAGTGGTGGCCGAACAAGATCCAACGATTGGTCGGATGGTAATTCTGTCCGTCATTAAGTCGATGCGCGGGGGTGATTCGACCCGCATCGATTACTGCCACCTTGGCTGCCAGAAAAGCGCTGTAGTACCGATACGCGATGGCCATGATGGCCAGCACACCCAACATCAAAGGCATCGCATGCATGAGCTAGGAGTCTTCCTCAACCGTGCGGATCAAATAAACTCTGCGGGTCGCTTGCTCGAGCCATTGCGAACGCTACAGTATGGATTCGGCAAAGCGATATTAGCTTAGCATTTGCGCTCCCTACGATGGTACCGTGTCGGCTGTATTCTCAGGAATCAGCTTCGGGCCAGGACGCAGGCGGAAACGGATCGGAATGGACATGAGTTCGATGGGTAGACGACCTCATAATCCTCCTAATCTGGATGAGCGCGGCGCGCAGCTGTTCGTGAGTCATGCGAGTGTGCACTCAGACTTAGGAACCTTCGATGCGGATCTCGGAAGGTGTGCTGAGCCGATTTGGTTCGTACCTATTTGAAGAGAGAGTAGTTAGCTGAATGTCTTCGGAAAAAAAATTCAAACTCGAGTACATTTGGTTGGACGGGTATCTACCCGAACCCAATTTGCGGAGCAAGACCAAGGTTGTCGACAAGGCGCCCGGAAGCGTCGCGGATCTTCCCATGTGGGGATTCGACGGTAGTTCTACCCAACAAGCGGAAGGTAAGAGCTCCGATTGCTTGCTCAAGCCTGTCGCTTTGTATCCAGACAGCGGACGCAAGAATGGCTTCCTCGTCATGTGCGAAGTCTTGCTGCCCAACGGCGAGCCCCATCCCTCCAACTTCCGCGCCAATGTCGACGACATGGCGGATCTTTGGATCGGCCTTGAACAAGAGTACTTCTTCTTCGAGGATGGTCGCGCTCTCGGTTTCCCCGAGGGTGGCTTCCCAGCTCCTCAAGGCCCCTATTACACGGCCATCGGTTACAAGAATGTCGGCGACATCGCTCGACAGGTAGTTGAAGAACATATCGACCTTGCCTTGGATGCCGGCATCGAACTCGAAGGTATCAACGCCGAAGTCGCTAAGGGCCAATGGGAATTTCAAACGTTCTCCAAAGGTTCGAAGAAGGCTGGAGACGACATGTGGGTGGCTCGGTACCTCCTAATCCGACTCGCTGAAAAGTACGGATTGGATATCGAGTTCTATTGCAAGCCGGTCAAGGGTGACTGGAACGGTTCTGGCATGCATACCAACTTCTCCACCGAGCATCTGCGAAGCGTGGGTGGGAAAGAGTACTTTGAGAAGCTCATGGCTGCCTTCGATAAGTACCGCGACGAACACATCGCCGCATACGGTCCGGACAATCACCTGCGATTGACGGGATTGCATGAAACGCAATCGATTGACAAGTTCAATTATGGAGTCGCGGACCGCGGTGCATCCATCCGCATTCCGCACAGCTTCATCAACAACGGCTACAAGGGTTACCTCGAAGACCGTCGTCCGAACTCGCAGGCCGATCCGTACAAGATCCTGTCGCGACTGATCAAAACGATCAAGTCGGTTGGCTAGCAGGTACGTCGACCGTCGTACGTTCGATTGCATGCGATCGAACGTGCCGCTCGTGACACAAAAAAAGACGCCTTGCCGGATGTGGCAAGGCGTCTTTCGTTTGAGAACTTCAGGCTGCGTACGAGGCAAAACCTAGAAGGTGAAGATCATGTCGCCACCAAGGGCGGCTTGGCTGGATCGGTTGTCTTCGTTGAAGCCGAATCGCTCCGGATCCCATACCCAACGGCATTCCGGACGGAACATCAGGTTCGCATGAGCCTTGTAGTTGATGCCTAAGGTGTAGTTGTAGGTGTCATCGTTGATCACGTTGTTGAAACCGGAACCACCGAAGTTGAACCACTCAAACCGTTGCCCAAACACGATCCGGTCGTTGACCTGGTAGAGCAAGTAGTTGATATTTCCAAAAGCGTTTCGAGCAATCGCGCCCGTGTCATTGCGAGTGAACAAATAGTCGCTCTGCGTGATGAACGTCAATCGGTCGGTCAGCTTGCCTGTGATCGTGATGCTATAGTCTTCGCCTCGTTCCAGAGGAATGGGAGCATTCGCTTCCCCAAATCTACCGAGAACAGTCGTGAAAACAGCCGTCCAATTGTCGTTAATTACGCGTTTGATCCCGCCCGTGTATGCGTCACCGTTGTCGCGGAAACCGCTGTCCCAACCCATTACGTAACCATTGAACAATTGGGTGTCGTCGTCCAAATTGTACGTGGTCAGTACGCCCGTGTGCGTGAACGGTTCCGAGTTGTAGAAGGTGAATTGACGGCTGTAGAAGAAATTACCGGTGGCCGCGACGACTTCGTTGCCCTCGATCGTCCAGAACTTCCCGAGCTTGACGCTCAAATCACCCACTGCAACTTCACCGTAGAGTTGCGGCAAGGCATTGCCGTACTGGCTGCCGTTGTCCCACCTGTTGTCCCAGTTCGGAACGGTTAAACCAAACGCTTGCGTGTCCGGAGCATCCGTACCGTAAACGTGGTCGATGCGCCCACCGAGGCCAAAACCATTGCTTCCGTCAGCGACTTTCTCCGCGTAGAGCCATTGCTGTTGCAACTGAACGTTGCGGGGGAAAGTATTGAAGCTGAATGGGTTCGCGTAGGCATGGTAGCCGAGCTCGGTCCAGCCGCCGATGGTGTAGCCGGCGACAGGCTCCTTGAACAGCTTCCACGGATCGTCCAGAGCACGACCGGTTCCGATCATTCCCATGCCAAACAGGCCGGAGGATCCGCAACCCGTGAGACTATCGCAGCCGTTGCCATCGCAGGCTTGTCCGAGATCGCAACCCACACTCGGTTGAGTGGAGGTTGTTGAAGACGAAGCGGGAGCGGCCACATCGCTTGGCGATGCAGCAGCTTGTTCGTCGTCGTAATAACTGTAGTAATTGGCTGGGGCATAGCGGGGAGCAGTTCGGTTGTTTTGACCGAAGGCCGTTCCCGACACGCAAGCGCTGGCAATCATTGCACTGAGCGCGAGTCGGCTGATTCTCATGGTTCCGGAACTCCTATCCTGAACAGATCTATTAAAGCAATTGGCGATTTTTTTACGGCCTCCCACTGCATCGGCCATGGGGATACTGGAGTTCGCGGCCACCTATGAACCCATCTTCCTTGACAGTGGCAAGCAAAGAAATGGTTCATCCGTGAACACACAGCCGTGGTTGTATCGGAGCTCGGGTAACGCAAAATTCATCGCATTACCTTTAGGAATCTCACAACAAACCATGAAACCGAGCAAAAATGCTAAACTGTAAGGGTTGTGCAAGAATATCGGTTGAGTAGGAGTGTCCTTTGGCTGCGTTAATCGAACGGCCCTCGGACATGACGGTTCCACCAATCGCGGGGTGGACTACGCCCCCTTGCCTACTTGGTACGATTTTTGGAATGTTGGTTCGGCCCGCGCAAGGAATCTTAAGTTTGATCGATTATCGCTTGCAAACTCGCATCGTAGCCGGCGAAGGCACCATTTCTCAACTCGGGCCGCTTGCTACCGAACTTGGAGCGACACGCGCGCTGGTCGTGAGCGATCCAGGTGTCGTACAAGCTGGGCTGTTCGATGAGGGTTGCTCTTCGCTGCAGGCAGCGGGCATCACTACCTGTGGGTTTCATGGGCTCTCTGAGAACCCCTCGACGGAACATGTTGACGCAGGGTTGGCGATCGCACGGGAATTCAAGCCCGACCTATTGGTCGGGCTGGGCGGCGGTTCCAGCATGGACTGCGCCAAAGGCATCAATTTCCTTCTCAGTTGTGGCGGCAAGATATCGGATTATTGGGGTGTCGGCAAAGCGACCCATCCCATGCTGCCGCTGATTGCAATCCCGACCACGGCCGGAACCGGAAGCGAAACCCAAAGCTTCGCCCTTATCAGCGATGCCGAAACCCATGTGAAAATGGCATGTGGCGACCCCAAGGCAGCCGCGGCGATCGCCATCTTGGATCCTCTGTTGACGGTGAGTCAGCCCCCGCGCGTCACCGCCTTGACCGGAATCGACGCGCTGACGCATGCCTTAGAGACCTACGTCACCAAGAAACGAAATGCCGTCTCCGAGTGTTTTTCCAGAGAAGCTTGGATGCTCCTGTCGCGAGGATTCCCCCGTGTCATCGAGGATGGTGAAGACCTGAAAGGCCGCACCCAGATGCAACTTGGAGCCGCTTTTGCCGGGATGGCCATCGAAGCCTCCATGTTGGGAGCCGCACACGCCTTGGCCAACCCACTCACGGCATTGCTGCAAGTGCCACACGGGCAAGCCGTCGGGATGATGATGCCGTATGTCGTACGATTCAACGCGGAAGTGGTCGAGCATCGTTATCGAGAACTGGCGCACATGCTTCCGGGAGTTTCCTACGAGGACCGTCGAAGCGGAGCTGAAATCATTGCGGACCGATTCACTGACTGGCTGCAAATGGCTGGCTTGTACACGCGTCTGAGAGAATTGGAAAATTGGGTTTCAAAGGGATCCGAGAAGGATCGCGATCTATCCCTCTCAAACATGGCAGAAATGGCCACGAAACAATGGACCGGTGGATTCAATCCTAGGGTAGCCACCTTTCAGGATTACGATTTGATGTATCGGAAAGCGATTTGACCGGGGCGCTACCCTTTTCAGATAAATTGGTCTAAAGCTATGTAAAGCTATGGTCGCGCCATCCATTCCGCCGCATTGAAAAATGCTCATTGTGAAAAATAACATTTTTTGCAATCCGAAAGCTTGACACGTAAACTCTCGGACATTTAAGCTCTCTGACCGTGCCGTGGTTACTGCTGAAGATTGATGCACGAGTACTTTGAAAGGATCCTTTCCAATGGGAATGCGACATTACGGTTTGATGATGGTTGCGATGGGGGGGGCTTTGGTATTCCCGAGCGCCAGTTTGTTCGCCCATCCTGGCCATGTGCATGGCATTGAATCAAGCGAGCTTGCAAGCGGTTTACTGCATCCATGGTTGGGGCTGGACCACGTTCTAGCGATGGTCGCGGTTGGGGTTCTTGCAGTGCGAGCAGGCGGGCGTAGTGTGTGGCTGGTTCCGTTGGCGTTCGTCGTCAGTATGTTTTTCGGTGGAATCGCGGCAGTGAATGGACTTTCTCTGCCAGGCATCGAAATTGGGGTCGTCGCTTCAGTTCTCGCTCTCGGTTTGTTGATAAGCATGTCCCGCGATCTTCCCGCACAGGTTGCGGTTGCTACGAGCTTGCTGTTCGCATGGTTTCATGGCCAAGCACATGGTGCAGAAGCTTTGCAGGTTGCATCGTTTGCCGCCTACTCCGCTGGATTCTTGATGGCGACATCGGCACTGCTTTTGATCGGAGTCGCGGCAGGTTTTTGGTTGCAGTCGCTCAGATCATCGGCTGGATTTCGTGTTGCGGGCGGTGCGATAACAGCCGCTGGACTTTTGGTGATTGCGAGCCTGTTCTAAATGACTTCAGCAGTGCCCGACGATGAAGTGGATGCATGGTTGCACGCCGAGGGGGTTCAGGAGGACTTGGATTTGCTAGAGGCAAGGATTCAGTCCTTGCTGCCGCCCTCGTACGACTTGTGTTTGGACGCGATTAATCCGCGTTCGATGGGGTCGGCGTCCCTGAAGTACAGCGAAGATTCGCATGTAGCTTGGGATAAAATATGGACCCACTTTTGTGATCTTGCTTTGGCAGGAGGGCCACCTCATCGCGGGAAACTGCTGGAATCCGTGACAGCCGGCGAAGCCGCATCGGAACCGGCGGGTTACGATCTGGTAACGCAAGAAATTGTAAGAGGAGTTCAGTTGACGACCGGCTTGGTGCCGACTCGCAGCCGTGAACTAGGCTGGATGGAATTGACGTGCGAGCATGAAACGATGGCTGCTTGGCTGCACCGGGCGGTCATGGCGGAGAACGTTTTTTCACGGCGGAAGGGCGCCGTGTTGCTTCTCCCTGCTGGCCCGACCTTTCGGATCATCAAGGAGATCAAGAACGTTGTGGTCGCTTTCGCGAAAACGTTTCACTATTGGACCAGCCATATGCCGCCGGATCGCAAGCTGGCGGCGACATCGCTGTTCGAGAGTTCGGATTTGGCTCCGCTTATTGAACCAACCACGCGCGACCAGTTGCTTGCACAGCCAATCGTGTATGATGCGATGGAACGAGAGATCCGAAATCAAATTCAGGAGACCACTGGCTTTTCTACTGTGAAGAGCAACGCCGCAGGCTGGTTTGGCATCCCCTTCCGCGAGGAAAGGTCTGCTGCTTGGTTTGTGCGATCAGCGATCGCATTCAATTTTTTGGCACGGCGAGAAGAACACGTGCTCTATTTGCCAGTACCATGTCCCCTGGAGAAGAAGATCGCATCGAGCGATGTCGTCCATCGGTTGCAAAGATTAGAGAGGGTATGGCGAGTCGAGCAAGCGAAGGGAGCAGAGAGGGAGAGCACCAAGGCTGGATAGCCAAAATGGTGGTTTGCTAGAGCTGATATGTATCTGAGTTCGGAATGCGATTCCGTCTTTAGTCGATCTTAATGCCTGGCGCGAGAAGATCGATGGGAATGAACAGGACTCGTTGAGGTAGTGGTATGGGATTGAATTTGAGTTTCTAGATGGGAACAGGAATAGGAAATTAGCGTCCATGAAGAATTCTGACGGTCTGGCTGCGAACGCGTCCATGTCGGTCCCCTTGCCCATTCTGGTATTGCTGCGCGGCATTGGCCAAGTTTTCTTTCAAGAGAACGCTCTCACAGGAGCGCTGATGGTGCTAGGGATGGCACTCAGCTCGCCGTTGATGGCAATCGGAGCCGTCGTTGGTTCGGCCATTGGTTCCGCGGTTGCTTGGGGGCTTAAGTTCGATGAGTCCGAGCTTCGGGGCGGTATTTTTGGTTTCAATTCGACGATTGTGGGAATCGCATCCTTTTTCTTTTTTCAGCCAGGGATTGTCGTTATTGCCCTGATGATCGCTGGTTGTGTGCTCGCTTCTTTATTGACACGAGGTCTCAGACTCTATGCGCCCTTCCCTACCTACACCACGCCCTTTATTGTGACCACATGGTTGATTTATTTCTTAGGCAAAGCCATGGGAGCGGTTGCAAATCCAGGAGGCGATCCCTTGGTGCCCAACATCGCAACCGGCTTTCATGTCGAGTCGGCCGTACACGGCGTTGGTCAAGTGCTCTTCCAGGCTAGTCTCTGGACCGGATTGTTGTTTTTGATCGGGATTGCCGTGAGCAATCGAACGCATGCTGCGTTGGTGTTTGCGGGAACGATCGTAGGCATGTTGGTTGGAATCTACCATTTCACGATTGGAACCGACTCGATTGACCCCGAGCGACTTATCGCGCGACCCGCATTCGACAATATTCAGCTCGGACTCTTTGGTTACAATGCCTGCTTGGCACCCGTTGCTCTCTTTCTTTGGAAGAGATCCTTGGTACGAATGGCACTGGCTTTATCGAGTTGGATCAACATGTAGTTGCTTGACGTTGGGCGGAGTCTACCAGTAGTGCTAGCAATTTGCATTCATCAATCGATAGCATTTGGCGTACCGTTTTGCATTTGAAATCACGGTGG